>CALWHT010000025.1 GCA_944380515.1 uncultured Roseburia sp. | reverse complement strand
TCATGCCGGATTCCTGTTCCTCTGCCAGTTCTTCCTCCGTCAGCTTGCGAAATGAGTCCTCACCAGGCACAACGCCGAGAGATCTTCCATTGTCAAACGAGCAGTGCAGTGTTCCGATATCATCCACTACTTTGACAGTGCCTCTTGTCTGATCCTCGACAGGACAGGGATCTCTGCCCATGCTCAGTAACATGATTCGGGTACCGGGAGGATACTCTGCCTGGTACCGCTTGGCCTGCTGGTGCAGGCGTTCCCATTCATTCATCGTCTACATCTCCATTCTGAAATCTGATTTCCCTTCTGCCCGGTAGGAGGGCATAAAAAAAGCGACCACTTTCATGGTCGTTCCTACCTTACTCTATACACACTTTTTTCTTTCTGCTGTGCTTTCTGTACCTATTCGCCCTCCTTCCTCTACGCAATACACCGCTATACACAGATATAACCCTGCTCCATTTTAGGATATCCGATAAATACGGTGTCATAGGAATCCCAGTTTTCCACCGTGTCAGCCGCAAGCTCCACATCTCTTAAGCTCTCGTTGGCATATTCCTGGGAAACACGGCTGTTGTCATCCGACCAGTTTAAATCCGCATCCGAATATGGCTCTGCGGGCTCGATTTCAAAAAGCTCTCCCCCTGTCGTCTCGGCAATGACATTTGCGACCTCTTCCGTATTCCCTGTCGCCGAAAAATAAACGACAAGTACATTTCCTGACGCGTCACCACTCTGTTCTTCTGTCTGAGCCGTGTCCTCCATAACGACGCTTTCTTCTTCTGTCTGCGCCACTTCTTCCGTAACGCTGCTTTCTTCTTCTGTCTGCGCCGTATCCTCCCTAACGCCGCTCTGGGCGCTATTGCCTGTACTGTTTTGCTGACTGCCCGCTGTATCAGAGCCGCAGCCTGCCAGCAGACTTACCGCCGTCGCGCCAATCAAAATCATCGAGAGTAATTTTCTTATTTTCATAGTCATCATTCTCCTTTTTAAACAATCTGTTTTGTTGTATTTTGTTTACGCCTATAGTATATCTGAAAAGCGAGTTCCTGAGAATTTTCCATTTGTTATCCAGTGCAAAGCCTAAAGTATATACCGTTTTTTCATATATCACAAATCCTTCCTTACTGCTTTAAAAAACTCTTTTCATTCTCTGCTTCGCGCCTGTGGCTGCTTTAGGCCTCTCCATGTATGCATATACATTCCAAAGGAAACCGGCAGCATAATCACCTCTACCAAAAGCTGGGTCCAGATCATCCCGTACAGCCCCACCGTCATATTCATCAGAATCAGAAGCGGAATGTTTAGTAGCCCCTGCCTGCTGAAGGTAAGAACCGCAGATTGGGTTCCTTTGCCCATGGCCTGCAGGGTATAGCTGATCAGAAAATTCACCGAGGTGAGCGGCACCGCCAGACATGCAATCCGAAGGAAACCGGCTCCCAGTGTGCTGGTCTGTTGCTCCGGGATGAACAGATGCATAATCTGGGGCGCAAACACGGCAAAGCAAGCCACAAAGCAGGCTGACATGATGAGCGCCGTCTTCCACGAGAAAAAGGAAACCGAGCGCATACGTTTATAATTCCCCGATGCATAATTATATCCGACCAGAGGCATAAATCCCTGACACAGACCCATGGAAACGTTCAGCGGAAACTGGTCAATTCGTTTTACGATACCGTAAGCAGCCACCGGAATGTCCCCATAGCCGGCAGACAGCTTTATGATGACCATATTGGAGGCATTTCCCAGCGTCGTTGCAAGAGCGGACGCCAAGCCGACCGAGAAAACCGGCCGCAGGAAACGCAGGGTAAAATGTTTTGGAGACAGGGAAACCGCGGTATGGTTTCCAAGACGTACATACATGAGCACAAAGAAAAGCACAGAAGCCAGATTCGAAAATGCTGTCGCGACAGCAGCTCCCGCAACATCCAGATGGAAGCCGAAAATCAGCACCGGATCAAGCACAACATTCAGGATGCCGCCGAACATCATCCCGATACTCGCCTGTCTGGCATGACCCTCACTTCTTAAAAGATGGCCCAGCGTCAGACTGAGCATCGTAGGCAGACCCCCCAGCACAACAATCCAGAGCAGATAACTTTCTGCGTAATCATATGTATCCGGGCTGGCACCCAGAAAAGACAACAGCGGTTCCCGGAACAAAAAAGTCAAAAGAGAAAATACAATGGTGACCACCCCTCCTCCCCACACACTGAAAGCGGACACATTTTTAATATCTCCGTGGTTATTCCTTCCAAGCATCCTGGAAATCAGACTCCCGCCGCCAAGGCCGAAAAGATTTCCCAGTGCCGTAAGCAGGTTGAACCAGGGAGATACAAGTGATACCGCCGCCACCATATAGGGATTTCCTATCTGTCCGACAAAAAATGTGTCGGCCAGGTTGTAAATCATAGTCACCACCTGGCTGATTATCGTAGGGATTGCCAGCGCTGCAACCGCCCTTGGCACCGGCATAGTTTCAAACAGCTCCTTTTCTGATACTTCTTTTTTCATGTTTACATATATGCCTTCTTTCCTGTTTCGAAATCTTCATGGAATATTGTAAAATAGCTCCGCTTCATACAGAAGAACCAATAAGTTTTCCAGTATATACCCACAGGTTTTTGCATCTGATCCCTACCAGATTAATATGTCGATTTATTTCTTTTTTTATAGAATTTTATCAATTTTTATCTGTATTTATCTGTTTTTGTATTTTATATACTACAATTATAGTATATACTCAGGAGGTACATGTATGAAGAACAAAATTACACATTTGCTTTTATCACTTGGAATCCGCTCCACCTACAACGGATTTCATTATCTTTGTTATGCGCTGGAGCTTTGTGCCGAAAATGAAGATTATTTGCTTACCGTCTACAAAAATTTATATGCAGATGTCGCCGCCAGATTTCACACCAACCGAAACAATATTGAGCGGTGTCTGCGCACGGTGATCACAAGCTGCTGGGAGCGCGGAAACCGACAGCTCTTAATTGAGCTTGCAGGCTATCCGCTGACGGCAAAGCCTACAAACAGTGAATTTATCGACATCCTGTACCACGCTCTTACAACCCCGGAGGAATAAGCCCGCCTCAGGGGCTTTCCTGTCTAAAGGGAAGATAGCGTGCTATAATGAAAAAAGAAGAAACGGGCAGTACCGTAGTTCTGCCGGAAGAGGATTCGTGATTTTTGCTATGCTATGAAAGCCCCGCGGAAGCTGCTGACTGAAAAGGAAGCAGTCCGTGAGGCTTTCATAGCATTTTAAGCATCTTCGCCAAGAAAGTAGGAAATCTTTCTGGCATATTTCTTTTGTTCTGCTGCAAATAGTTCCTGAAGAAGTGTCGTTTCTCCGTTTTTCCGATATTCTTTCAATCCTTCGATATACTTTGTCCGGTATTGATCTTCAATGACCACCGGAATCATATCCGCTTTTAAGCATTCCCGGAACAGAATAAGCCTGCCTGTCCTGCCATTGCCGTCCTGGAAGGGATGCAGGGACTCGTACCGGGCATGAAACTCTGCCATAACCGCAAGGGTTTTGACCGGAATTTCATGATACCAGGTGAGAAGCGTCTGCATTTTCTCCGGCACCTCTTTGGGGAGGGCAGTTTCGTACATACCAATCATATTAGGGCGTTTTTTATAATCTCCAATCGCATACCCATTGGCCCGGTCTTCAAACACACCGCTTTTCAGTTCGTAATGAAATGCTTTGATGAGCGCTTCGCTCAGAGGCTCCTCCAGAGTGTCGATCATCTTATTGAACATCAGGAAATGTCCGTTCATCTCCTCCACATCTTTGGCCCGGTAATAATCGTCGCTGACCGGCAGCATCCCGGTATCAAAAAGAGAAGCGGTCTGCTCCTCGTTCAGCGTGGAGCCTTCGATTTTATTGGAGTTATAAGCCAGCGTCCGCTGGGTATAGGCGTAAATCCCGGAGCGGTCAAATTTTTTGCGCTCAATCTGGAAACGCCGGATCAGTTGTTCATTCTTCACAGAAAATCGCTCCTTGTTTTTTGATGAAATTATTCTACCATATTGCCGCCCCAAAATACAGAGTGGATTTTCTGAATGCCTATAGAACAGTGCCCTCTCTTATTTTCATAAAGGGGCTGCGCGTACACTGCTTTTTATAGAATAAACATTACAAGCAGCACCACATAGGCTTTCCGCACATCTCTGCCGGCAAACAGATACGCCGCTCCCATCAAAAAACCAAACAAAATCCCTTCCATGCCTGCCGACAGGCTTCCCTTCGTGAATGTATGGGCAAAGCCCCAGGTCAGCCCGCAGATAATACCACCGTATGGAATGTCCGGATGGCGGAACCACGTTTCAAAGGCCTTCTGTGCAAACACGATAATCAACAGAAACAGCACCGTCTCGAATGCGTAATAAATATGCTGAAACGTAAAAAGCAGGGCACCCTTTTTTTCAAATTCTTCCACAATTTTTAATCCGCCCCAGTCAAGATAATGTACAATGACAGCAACGGCAATGCTGAATGCGATTCCTGCCCACTGTAAATGCCGCATCGGCCGCTTTTCCGCAAACAAATCAAAACCGCAGCTCTTTTTGGCATCACGAACCGCATAGCAGGCCACCAGTCCCCAACTTATACATGTTAAAATCCAGTGTACGATCATCTGTCCCGTATTCCAATCCTGCATTCCACACCCGTAAAGCAGCGGCTCCAGACAATATGCCAGCAACGCCTCCAATCCGAGTCCGCCGAATGCAACCAGTGCTAAAAGTAGAAATTGCATCTATTTTCCCTCCTTTTTCATGTCCTGCAACAGTCGGTTTGCCTTTTTGATTTCCAAAAACAGCGACACATAATAAATCACCGCTCCTATCACATAGGGAATCGTAAACGACCAAAACATATCTCGGTACCCATCGGGATGCATCTCATCAAAAAAACTTATCATCCAGGTCAGCAGCATTACCGCCCCGATCAATACCGCATACTGCAGCAATATCACAAGCGCAAGCGGCAAGCGGTTCAGACGGTAATGCTGCGACAGCACTAAGGTCGCCAGCACAGACAATAACAGCATAAAAATAAGATTTTGCTGATAATTTCCAAATTCCACACCCATCGCCGTTTCCAGCACAATTTTTCCAACAGACAGACAGGTATACACAACGCAAACCACCGGAAAAAATGATTTTTTATCAATGATTTTCATGTAAATCCTCCTTTTTCTCCTTCAGTCTTTTCATAAAATCTTTTTTGAACGCCCGGTTACAAATCAGTTTTTCACCGTTTTCCATCACCAGGTGCATTCTCATATTAATGTCGGGAACAATTTTTTCAATGCGCTTTACATTAACCACCGTGGATTTCCCAATCTGCCAAAAACCCCGTTCCTCATACCGCTCCAAAAATACCTTCAGACTGCAATCCAGCTCATAAACCGCCCGCTCTAAATAGGCAAAGCAACGACGCTCCACTACTTCCACATAATAAATCTCATTCAGATAAATCTGGCGCATCGCGCCTCCCTCTTTTCCGTATAAACAAAAATCCTCTTTCAGAAATTCTATCAGATTATCCATCTCCCGGTCCCTGACCCGGCAATAAATATCAACACGGTTTTCTCTCACCGTCTCATCCCAATAATAATTGACCTTCATATTTCCTTCCTTTCCTGTGCCCTATTATGAAGTATTTTCTTCTTTACTTTCAAGTACCTCTGACACATTCTGCACTTTTGCCTGCCTAAGCTGCATAAGCTTCCATCTGAACTTTCTTTTTTGCAATTGTTTTTACTTCGAACACGCCGTTCCAAAACGACCAGGGCATAAAAAAATCTCTTGTACTTCTGCCCTGATTGCATGCAAGACAAGCATTTGCTGCAAGACAAGCATTTGCAGCAAGACAAGCATTTGCACGCAAAATAAATATTTGCTTGCAAATGCTTGCATTTATTATCAAAAATGGCTATACTATGAAAAAGGAGTGTGATAAAAATGTCAAATACATCTGTAATCTATGCACGTATTGATACAAATTTAAAAGAAAATGCGGAAGATATCCTCGCCAGGCTGGGAATTTCCCCTTCCAGTGCAATCCAGATGCTCTATAGCCAGATTGTCCTCACCAAAGGAATTCCTTTTGATTTGAAGCTGCCAAGTGCCAAGCCCACAGCTATTGGCGGCATAACCAGGGCAGAACTGGACGAACAGCTTGCACATGGAATTGAATCCATGAAATCCGGCAAAACCTATTCCACAGAGGAAGTGGATGCCATCCTGTCCAAGGAGTTTGGCATATGACAGAAGAATACAACGTTATTTATTCTCCCGTTGCAGTAGAAGACATTACAGCTATCTATGCTTACATCTCTTTTGAACTGAAAGCACCAGAAACTGCAACGAACCAGACCAACCGTATCCGTCAGGGCATTAAAGAATTAAGACTGTTTCCTAACCGCCACGCACATGTTGATTGGGAACCATGGTCCAGTATGGGTATGAGGAAAATGCCCATCGACAACTATACAGTATATTATCTGACAAACGCAGAAAAGCATACCGTTACCATTGTCCGTATCTTTTATGGCGGTCGGAATGTAGAAGACATTATGAATGAAAAGTGCTGCTTGCTCTAAAGCACTAAAAAACGGCATAGCCGAAGCTACGCCGTTTTCCAAAAAAGATATGATATTTTAGAAATCTACTTCCGTATCATAATAGCAGCACTTTAATAATTTCTCCATCTCCTCCTGGCTTGGCTGACGCGGATTGGATCCCGTACATGCATCCAACAGCGCGTTTGCCGCAATCTCGGGAAGTCTCTCAAGGAATACCTCCTCCGGAACAAAGCCCTGCTCCGTCGGATAGCTGTCCGCACCGTAATTCTTAATGCAGTGCGGAATATTCAAATCGTCATTCATACCCCGCAGATATGTAATCAGAAGCGAAACCTTCTCATCAAGCGTATTTCCGCCGAGTCCCATGAAATCCGCAATCTCACCGTAGCGTGCCTTTGCCGTCTCATCCTTTGCGTTAAAGGCAATCACCTTCGGCAGATACATGGCGTTCGCCGCCCCGTGGATAATATGAGCGCCGTAATCCGCAAAAGCCGCACCTGTCTTATGCGCCATGGAATGTACAATACCAAGCAGCGCGTTGGAAAATGCCATTCCGGCGAGGCACTGCGCATTGTGCATGGAATCTCTCTTTTCCATATCTCCGTTGTAGGAGCCAACCAAATCGCGCTGAATCATCTTGATGGCATGCAGCGCCAGCGGATCCGTAAAATCACAGTTTGCCGTCGAAACGTAAGCCTCTATCGCATGGGTCATCGCGTCCATTCCGGTATGCGCAACCAGCTTCTGCGGCATGGTCTCCGCAAGCTCCGGATCCACAATCGCAACATCCGGCGTAATCTCAAAATCGGCAATCGGATATTTAATGCCCTTCTGATAATCGGTAATAATGGAAAACGCGGTAACCTCCGTCGCCGTTCCCGACGTGGAAGAAATCGCGCAGAAATGCGCTTTCCGGCGAAGCTTCGGAATACCGAATACCTTGCACATATCCTCAAACGTAATATCGGGATATTCATATTTAATCCACATCGCTTTCGCCGCGTCAATCGGAGAACCTCCGCCGATGGCAACAATCCAGTCGGGCTGGAATTCTTCCATCGCCGCCGCGCCCTTCATAACCGTCTCAACCGACGGATCCGGCTCGATTCCCTCAAACAGCCGTACTTCCATTCCTGCTTCTTCCAGATACTTCTGCGCGCGCTCCAAAAATCCAAAACGCTTCATGGAGCCGCCGCCTACGCAAATCATCGCCTTCTTCCCCTCAAAGGACTTTAACGCTTCCAGCGCGCCCTTTCCATGATACAAATCCCGTGGTAACGTAAATCTAGCCATGTTCCCTCCAATCCGCCGCAGCTCTGCGGCAATTTTTTTCTACAGACCTCTGCATCTTTTCGATGAAAACCGCCTGTTTTTCTTATGGTACTGTCCTGTCATTTTTCAAACTTGTGTACCTGAGAATATAGTCATATTCTATCACATCCACCCCGGAAAAAGAAGCTTTTTTATACAATTTTTACAAAATCTACACATTATTTTTAAAACCGCACTTCGGGCACACGCTCCCGCCCCGATACACATAGCCGCAGCGGAAACAGCAGATATTTTCATGCTTTTCCCTCGCAAGATAGGAAACCTTTCTGGAATCCGGTTTTTCCTGCAAATACCGGACAAATTCATCCAGCACCCGGGCGTAGGCAGACAGCTCTTTTGCCTCCACCGCATAGGGCTGCTTTATCTTCTGACCATTTCTCCGCCGGACATAAATCCCACGGTTTAAGAGGCCTGTGGAAACCGTTATCCGCTCAATATCCGTGACAGGGATTCCGTAAGAGGTCAAAAGCGTGCTGTAATACAGGTGCTCCGGCGTCAGAATCATCCCCTCACCGCCGCTACGGTTCCTGGAGGTATCCACCACCAGAATCGGATATTCAAAGCTTCCTCTCCCCGCAGCGTAGGACGCAACGGCAAAATCAATCACCTCCACCTCCTCGGGGGATGCCTGCTGCAACAGCACCTTTCTTGCCGGATAGAAATGATGCCTCGGGTTCTCCGCAATCCCTGCCTTTTCCAATTCCTCCCGCAGCTTGCCCACCAAAAGCTCCGACTCGTCCGTTTTGATTTTCGCAAGCCGCTTTCCGAGCATCTCCAGCGCATTTGCTTTTAAATCCGGCAGAAAGTCCCCGTTTTCTATGGTCTCATAGGCTTCTAATCCGTCCTCGAAGGACATATGTGCCGTATCACCCAACAGATTGGCAATCGCATCCTCGTCCAACTCTCTGATCCTGTCCTCAAGTTTATTCAGATACGGCAGCACAAACTCCTGCGAAAAATTCTGCACCCGCAGCCGCTCCATCAGCTCCGTGACATCCTCTCTGGTGTTTTTTCTCGCACGCCTGACCATTCCCGCAATTTCCTGCTGCTCCGCTTCTTTTCTCCGCTCCTTTAAGCTGCTTTCATAGGGTGATAAATCCACCCCCTCATATTCTTTTAACTTATCTGTAAAGGCATTGTAACGGGCTTGGTCCATACGGGCCGGCATATGCTCCATCATCTGCTTTACCTCCCGCTTAGCCTGCCCGTCCATGCGCTCCTGAAGCCGCAAAAGAAGGTCCTCTTTCATTGCTTCCGGCAGTTTTTCCCTGCGCACCTCATCCCGAACCCGTTTCATCGCGGCGTAATTTTTATCCAGGCAGGTTTCTACCTTCCGGGTCAGGCGTCCAAGCTTCTGCTGCTGCCGCGCCTGCTCTACCTGTCCGATATAGCGCTGCCTGTCCTCGGCGGGCAGATACCTTTCTCCCTCAAGCTGACGCCGCAGCTCCCCAAGCTGGTTTTCCGACATCCGCTCCAGCACGCCAAGCCTTGCCTCATATTTTTTCCGCACTTCCCCGGCATGCCTCCGGGTGGCCTCAGTCTCAGGCGGATCCGCCGCCTCTGTTTGCTGCGGCCGGTTTTCTCCCGCCGCTTTCTGCGTATGCCGGGCTGTCTGCACGGCACTTTGCCGGTCATCTTGACGGGCACTTTGCCGGTCATCTTGACGGGCAGTTTGACGGACAGTTTGACGGGCATGCTGCTCCCTCTTCCCCGCAGATGGCTCTACGTCATCTTGACGGGCGGTTTGCCGGGCAGCTTGACGGGCGGTTTGCCGGGCAGCTTCACGGGCGGTTTGATGGACAGCTTGACGAGTGGCTTGCACGGCAGTTTGCCCGGCACGTTCTTCCCTCTCCCGCGCAGAGACCTCCCCGCCGCGTGATTCCTTTCGCCGCCTTTTCTCCCTTTTTCTTTTTTCCGCCCGTATCGTTTTTTCACATGCGGCGACGCTTTTCTCTGGAAAGAAGCCTTCCTCGATTCTGCCCATAAGCTCCTCGAACTCGGGGTCAGTATATTCCGGCAGGTTTTCGCACAGTTCTTCCAGGCTTTCCCCGTCGGCAGGAATAGCCGCCCCGCCTTGCGGCAGCCGCCCGTCCTCGTATTCATTATAACGGTAGCTCGCCGTACGCTCCCCGTTTTTCCCGAGCAGCTCCAGATAATCCTCGTACGCCTTTTGATCCTCCCCGAAATCCATCCGGTAAATATCTCCCTCGGAAAGCATCTTATATGGCCGCGGCGTATAAAAACAGTTGCAGGAGGCACAGGTATACGCCCTCGCCAAAAGCACGATTCCCTCGGGTGTCTCAATCCGAAATTCCTTTCCCTGCGGGTAGACTGTCATATGAAGCTTTTCCCCGCACCCGGGGCAAAGATAACCGACGCGGTAAAAATTATTGCCGAGCCTGCCGCCGTTTCTCTCTTCCGCCGTCATATCCACACGCTCAAACGCAGCCACAGCCTGCTGCCACACAACCTTATGCCAGAGTCCCGGTGTCTCCTCCGGCGCTTCTTCCTCCAAAACAGCCTCCCTCGCCTCCAGAGCCGCTTCGACGACCTCCTCATAGGTAATCCGGATTCCGTTTTTATAGAAACGGAAATATTCGGGCGTGTACTCCGGCTCAACGGAAATGCCCTTTAAAATCGCGCCAAACAGACTGCCGAGCTGCTCATAATTTTTTTCTACCCGAAGGCCTTTAATCGAACCCCATTTTCCGAAAGCGTAGAGGATCATATTCACAACATCCTGCACCTGCGGTTCCCCTGCCGTGTCCTTAATATCCTCCTCCTTTACATTCACGTCGATAATATTTTCCGCCGCTTTCCTGCTGTCAAAATGAAAAAACAGGGAGCGCACTTCTCCCTGCAAAATAATAAAATTATTCATCACTACAAAAAGACCGTTCCACTGAACATTGGCTCCCATTGTCTGAATCAGTCTTTCGAATGTCATTTTCAATTCCTGATTTGCTCTCAATACTATCACAAAACTCACCTCTTATTCGTATTTTTTCATTATAACATGGCTCTGACAGTGTGTAAACTGACGCTCTCCGGCAGTTTATAAACTTTTAAGAATTCCTCCGAGCCGCAGGATTACTGCCATTTTTCTTTTTCTGTCAGCACTCACTGTAAAAGAGTGCTAATTTTCTATTGACTTTTTAGAATGACGGTTATAATATTAGATTTATCGGGAATACGCGAATGCCTCGTATTCCATAAGCCGAATTTGTAAAGAAGTAAAAAGGAGTGTTTTAACATGGCAGAAAAGCATGGAAATCTTTCAATCAACAGTGATAACCTTTTTCCGATTATAAAAAAATGGTTATATTCCGACCACGATATTTTTTATCGTGAATTGATCAGCAACGGCAGCGACGCCATCACAAAGCTCAAAAAGCTTGAGATGATGGGAGAATGTACCCTGCCGTCCGACTATCAGCCGAAAATTGAAATTGTAGTAAGTTCCGAAGATAAAACCATAAAGGTGATTGATAACGGTCTTGGTATGACCGCCGACGAGGTCGAGGAATACATCAACCAGATTGCCTTTTCCGGTGCGACGGATTTCATTGAGAAATATAAGGATAAGGCAAACGACGACCAGATTATCGGCCATTTCGGACTCGGCTTCTATTCCGCCTTCATGGTGGCAGACCGCGTCACGATTGACTCCCTGTCCTACCGCGAAGGGGCTGCTCCGGTTCACTGGTCCTGCGACGGCGGTACGGAGTTTGATATGACCGACGGCACGAAAGAAACGCCGGGCACCGAGATTACCCTCTATTTAAACGAGGATTCCGTGGAATTTGCAAACGAATACCGCGCAAGGGAGGTCATCGAAAAATACTGTTCTTTCATGCCGATTCCGATTTTCCTGCGCAAGGCAAATGCCGAGACGGAATACGAGACGATTGACGCCGCTGACAAGCTTGATACCGACACCGTGGTAGAGACGATTCACGAGGAAGCAAAGACCGAGGAAAAGGAAAATGAAAACGGAGAAAAAGAGGTCGTTGAGATTTCCCCGGCAAAGGACAAGTTAAAAATCGTAAAACGTCCCGTTCCGTTAAACGATACAAACCCGCTGTGGGCAAAAAATCCGAACGAATGTACCGACGAGGAATACAAGGCTTTCTACCGCAAGGTCTTTTTGGATTACAAGGAGCCTTTATTCTGGATTCACCTGAATATGGATTATCCGTTCAACCTGAAGGGAATCCTCTATTTCCCGAAAATCAATACGGAATATGATTCCATTGAGGGCACCATCAAATTATACAACAACCAGGTATTTATCGCGGACAATATCAAGGAGGTCATCCCGGAGTTTTTAATGCTCTTAAAAGGTGTCATTGACTGTCCGGATTTGCCGCTGAATGTTTCCAGAAGCGCCCTGCAGAACGACGGCTTTGTGAAAAAGATTTCCGAGTACATCACAAAGAAGGTTGCCGACAAGCTGATTGGCATGTGCAAAACCGACAAGGAAAGCTACGAAAAATACTGGGATGATATCAGCCCGTTTATCAAATTCGGCTGCCTGAAAGATACGAAATTCTGTGACAAGATGAACGACTACATCCTGTTTAAGAATCTGGATGACAAATACTTAACCCTTCCGGAGCTTCTTGTCAAGGAGGAAGAAAAGACGGAAGGAGACGCTTCCGATGCCGACAGCAAGCCCGCGGAGGACGCCGAGGTTGTGGACGCCGACGGCAAGCCCGCAGAGGACAACGCTGAGGAAAAAGACGAGCGCAAGGTCATCTATTACGTAACCGACAGGCTCCAGCAGGGTCAGTATATCAAGATGTTTAAGGAGCAGAACATGGATGCCGTGATTCTTGACCACAACATCGACACCTCATTTATCTCCCAGCTCGAGCAGCGCAATGAGCACTATAAATTCATGCGTATCGACGCCGACGTGACCGATTCCTTAAAGGACGAAAGCTCTGCGGATGATTTGAAGGAAGAGACGGACACGCTGACCGAGGTATTCAAAAAAGCCTTAAATAACGATAAACTGACCGTTAAGGTAGAAAAATTAAAGAACCCGGATATCGCCTCCGTCATCACCCTCTCCGAGGAAGGCAGACGCATGCAGGATATGATGAAGATGTACGCGATGGGCGGTATGGGCGGCATGGATCCGAATATGTTTGCAGCCGACCAGACGCTGACCTTAAATGCCGGAAACGAACTGGTAAAATACATTTTTGAGTACAAGGATTCCGAGCATGTGCCGATGTTCTGCGAACAGCTCTACGACCTTGCAATGCTCTCCAACCAGCCGTTGTCCGTGGACGCGATGACAAAGTTTGTGGAGCGAAGCAACCGGATCATGATGCTGCTTGCAAAATAACAGCCCTTAATCCAGTCTGCTCCTTCGGTACACAAACCGAAAAATCACAATTGCACACAGAATATTTACAGCTATCACCGCAGCGCCGAAGGGGTCAATTCCTTCGGCGCCTGCTGTTTTCAGCATTGTCTGAACCTGGCAGGAATAAACAAACCGCGCGGCGGAAGCGATTTTTTCATTAAACATGGAAAGCATCGGCAGAAAAGAGCACACCAGCATCAGCGGAACCGTCAGTGAGTTTGCCGCCATCTCATTTCTGCTCCACGTACCGATGGCAGCTCCAATCAGAAGCGAGGCTGCCACACCGGCCGCCATCGCGCCGAGGAACTGCGCCAGGCCCGCGCCCGTATATCCGCCTGCGAACGCAAACACGGCGGCCCCGGCCATGCACAGCAGAAACACATAGGCTCCCACCCCAAACAGATACTCCCCCGCCTTCACATTCGACATCAAAAGCATACGCAGCGTATGCTTTTCTTTTTCCTCCGCGAGGATGGACGCCATACTCACCATCGGAGCCATACCGACATACATGGCCGCAAACATTGTGATGAAATAATTCGGCGGCAGCCCTTCCACAGACACCATATGCTTCATAAACACCCCAAGCGCGGGCAGCATGATAAATTGTATAAACACAGCCTTGTTTTTCAGCGTATCCTTCCACTGTTTTTTCCAGATTGCCCCTATGATTCGAAGTCTCATGAAGCAAACCCCCTTCCCGTCAATTCCATAAATACGGTTTCCAGATTCGGCTCCGTAGAATGAATGCTTTCAATTTGCCCGGATTGCAGATAATCCGCCACCAGCTTGGCAGACAGCGGCGTATTTTCGACGGTAATGCTCTCCCCGTCCTTTAAAGTCAGGCAAATCGCATTTAAGTGATCATATCGTCTGCACACCTCTGCCGGACTGCCGTACTCAACAATATTCCCAAGATGTAACAGAGCCACATGGCCGCACAGCTTTGTAGCCTCCTCCATATTATGCGTCGTCAAAAGCACTGCCGTCCCCCGTTCCCGCTCCTCCCTGATCAGTGCGTGAATTTCGGCCGCCGTCGCCGGGTCGAGCCCCGCTGTCGGCTCATCCAAAATCAGCAGCCCCGGTTCATGCAGGATTGCGCGTGCCAGCGCCAGGCGCTGCCTCATCCCCTTGGAAAGCCTGGAAACGGGTCTTTTCTTAGCCTCCGCCAAACCCGTCCGCCGGAGCGCCTCCATAATCTTTTCCCTACCCGTTCCGTAAATCTCCGCGAACAGCAAAAGGTTATCATAGCAGGAGAGACGCTCATATAAACCGGTATTGTCGAGCACCAGACCGATATTTTCGTAAGCATCCCTCGGCAGACGCTCCGTGTCAAGCCCAAACAGAAATGCCCTGCCGCCTGTCTGTCGAAGCTGCCCGGTCAGTATTTTAAGCAAAGTCGTTTTGCCCGCCCCGGAGGGCCCGAGCAGTCCGAAAATTTCTCCCTCCGCGATATTTAAGCTGACAGACTGCAAAACTTCCTTTTTCCCGAAGGACATCGAGATATTCTCCGCCCTGATACAAGCCGCCTTTCCGCTCATTGTTCCATCTCCCTTCTCTTTTTTTCCAATGCCTCCTCCAGCCTCCTGTTTTCCAGTCTGCCCTTTAGTACCGAGACGCCGAGGCTTACGGCAAAACAAACGAGGAAGCAGAGGAAAAACATGGCCCACGGCACCCACATATCCACCGGGAACCAGTCAAACAAAACAATAAACAATGCGATCACAGCCACGGTAAGCGCCAGCATACAAGCCGTCCTTGCCGCAATTCCCATGCGCTTTATCAGCCTGTCGGTAAAGAAGATGTAACGCAAAAATATAATCAAAGCATCCAACACCAGAAACTCCGCCATAACCGCAACGGGAATCCCCTCCTTACCCAGCACGAAAAAAGCGGACAGCTCCTTCGCACTCTCACCGAACAGCACGGTAAACACCAGCATGCAGAGCATGGAAAACCCAAAACAAATCAATACCTGCGCCAGATAATCCAAAAATGTCTTTCTTTCTTCCATTTTTCCTCCATTCCGGAGCGTTTTACGCGACGGGGCGACGCAAATATTAAATTTGCGTCTGCCAACAAGGCTTATTTGTGACGCTCCGGCACAAATAGCCGTGTAAAAAATAAGCTATCGAGCTTATTTTTTACACTAGACCCCCAGTTTTTTCTTAAAGCTTTCCGCATACTGTCTGGAAATTACAAGCCTTTCCCCGTTGCTTAACGTTACGCCGATTTTCCTGTCAAATTCGGCCTTTAAGGACACAATATGCTTTAAATTCACAATGCAGGACTTTCCAATCCGCAAAAAACCGCACTCCGAAAGCTGCTCCTCCAGCTCATATAAATGAAGGCTGGTCTCATATACGTCACTTTGTGTATAAAAAAAGGTTTTCTTATCCGCCGTATCGATATAAAGCACCTCCGCTGCATCCAAAAGCCAGGTTTCCCCGTCCCTTGTCCCGGTCAGCTTTAAGTCCATCATCCGCAGCATTGCAATGATTTTTTCGATATCCGGCGTCAGGCTGCGGCAAGTGATGGATATTTCTATCTCCTCCGCTGCGTTGTCCGTATTTATTTTTATTTTCACATTGCCACCCCTTCTTTTGGTCTGTTCCGTGTTTCGTACCCTGAGGGTAACAGATTCCGGCGTCCGATACAAGGACATTTTCCCAAGCTGCCGGATTTTGGGCGCAAGCTGCACGCAAGCGGAGATAAATGTTATGTTTTCTAAAATTCCAAACTGTCTGCATGAAGCAGAAAATATTTCATCCCCATGATCACAAACCCTTCGTCATTTCTCCAGGGTTTTGCTGTTCCATCTACGATAACAATCTTCTTAAATGAATCCGGAATATTTCTCAGGGAATAAAGCTCCTGTGTCTGCTTTTCTTCTGACGTCATATCACAGGCTACCTGAATGTAATACCTTTGGCTGCCCTGATTTACTACAAAATCAACCTCTAACTGCTTATGGACTCTCTTTCCTTCTTTATTCTTTGCAAATGCATCCACAATCCCCACATCCACATTGTAGCCCCGCACCAGCAATTCATTATAAACAATATTTTCCATGATATGGGTGGATTCCTGCTGCCTGAAATTCAACCTGGCATTTCTAAGTCCCACATCCGTAAAATAATATTTCAGGTTTGCACCCACATATTTTCTGCCCTTAATATCATATCGGTTCGCTTTGGAAATCAAAAATGCTTCCGCCAGATAATCAATATGATTCGATATGGTTTTATTGCTGTAATTGCTGCCACGTTCACTTCTAAAAGTATTCGATATTTTCGTTGGATTCGTAAGCGCTCCTATTGCTGATGCAAGAATATCCACCAACGTTCCAATCTCATCAACATTCTGAATCTTATTGCGTTCCACTACATCCCTGATATAAACATTCGCAAACATATTTTTTAAATACTCCGCTTTCTGCTGTTCCCCGGAAAACTGTACCACCTGTGGAAGTCCGCCATATGTCATATATTCATTCCATGCGTCATCATAATCTCCATCATATACATTATAAAACTCTGCAAAGGACAGCGGATAAATTCTGATTTCCGCAATATTCATTACTATTTTTTGTGCATTTGCACATTTTTGTGTAATGAAAAAATATGCTATAGAAAAAGGACAGCCGCTGCAGCTGTCCTTAAACTTTTCCTTCACGGCATACTGATTTTATCCAGAATCCCGCTAAGATGCGCGATTGCCACACCATAGTTGGTCATCGCGACTCCCTGCACCCTCGCCCGGTCAATCCGGGACATCACATACTTACGGTTGAACATACAGGCGCCGCACTGGATCACCAGGTCGTACCCCGATAAATCCTGCGGGAAATCCGTGCCGCTCACCACCTCTACGGTAATGCCCTCTCCCACGCGTCTGCGCAGCAGATTCGGGATTTTCTCACGGCCGATATCCTCCGCCAGCGGCGCGTGGGTGCAGCACTCCGCTATGAGCACCCGCGACTGCGGCGTCAATGCGTCAAGCATCGCCGCTCCCTCCACATAGTAGGGCAAATCCCCCTTATAAGCCGCAAACAGCACCGAAAACGAGGTCAGCATGCTCTCCTTCGGCTTGTGTTCATAGACATAGCCGAACACCTGCGAATCCGTAATGATAAGCTTCGGCGGATGCTTTAAGGCGGCAAGGGCCGAGAGCAGCTTATCGGTCGTCACACTCATCACCAGGCATTTCTTATCCAGCAATTCCCGCAGCGTCTGTACCTGCGGCAGAATAAGCCGTCCCTTTGGTGCCTGAATATCCTGCGGCATCACGAGCAGCACAAGGTCATTTTCCGATACAAGCTCCCCGGTAATCAGCCGGGAGCCGAAATTTTCCGGCACAAGGCGCGCCAGCGCCTCCCTGACACGCTCCATGCCCTCTCCCGTCCTGGCGCTTATGAGAAGGGCGTCCTCCCCTGTTTCGCGTCTGATTTCCGCCGCGATCACATCCGCATCGGCAAGGACATCGGCCTTGCTGATTACAAATAAAACCGGGGTATTCTTCTCCTTAAAAAAGCGGTACCACTCCAGCTCGACGTTTTGTCTCAAATCTGAGACAAGAATGACCGCGATATCCGTTTTTTCCGCCGCAAGCCTTGTCTTTTCCACACGGCGCTCCCCAAGAGCGCTCTCGTCGTCAAAGCCTGCCGTGTCGATGATGACGCAGGGACCGAGCGGATAAATCTCCATCGGCTTATAGACCGGGTCGGTCGTTGTGCCCGCCACGTCCGCGACGATGGAAACCTCCTGCTTTGTAAACGCATTGATAAAAGAAGACTTCCCGCTGTTGGTTTTTCCGAAAATGCCGATGTGCAGACGATTGCTGCCCGGCGTCTCGTTCAAAGTTCCTGCCATAATCGTTCCTCCCTAAAACCGGAAATCACGTTTTCCTTCCGCGATATCGTGAATATGCTCATAGGCAGTCTGCTTTACCTTCGGATTGGGAATCTTCTCCAGTTCCCGGTCAATCAGCTCCATACCGATTTTTCTGGTTTCCTCGCTCGCATAATCCTCCAGATATTCCTTTAACGTCATCAGCGCGTTGGGATGGCAGCAATTTAAAATCTGCATATTTTTGCAGAGCGCCATAAAGCGGTCCCCGGTTCTTCCCTCCCGGTAGCAGGCGGTGCAGAAGCTCGGGATATAGCCAAGCTTCATCAGCCAGTTGACCACCTCATCGAGCGTCCGCTGGTCGCTGACATCAAACTGCTCGCTGGTAACCTCCTCCTCTTTCTCGGGCTCGGCATAGCCGCCGACACTTGTTTTGGACGCGCCGCTGATCTGGGAGACACCCAGAGGCAATACCCGCTCACGGACCTCCTGGCTCTCTCTGGTAGAGATAATCATGCCTGTATAGGGCACGGAAACACGAATCAGGGCACAGATTTTCGCAAAGGTATCGTCCGAAATCCCGTTGTCAAACGCCGCCGGGTCAATATCGTCCGCATGCTTCACGCGCGGCACGCTGATGGTGTGCGGCCCGACGCCGTGTACGGCCTCTAAGTGCTCCGCGTGCATCAAAAGTCCCGCAAACTCATAACGATATAAATCCAGTCCGAACAGCACGCCGAGTCCGACATCGTCAATGCCGCCCTCCATGGCGCGGTCCATCGCCTCCGTGTGATATGCATAATCATGCTTTGGTCCCGTCGGATGAAGCTTCTCATAGCTTTCCTTGTGGTAGGTCTCCTGGAATAAAATGTAGGTTCCGATACCCGCGTCCTTTAATTTGCGGTAGTTCTCCACGGTAGTCGCCGCAATATTGACATTGACGCGGCGGATTGCGCCGTTTTTATGTTTAATGCTGTAAATCGTGTCGATACATTCCAGAATATATTCAATCGGATTGTTGACCGGGTCCTCCCCCGCCTCGATGGCAAGGCGCTTATGCCCCATATCCTGAAGCGCGGTCACCTCTTTTACGATTTCCTCCTGTGTCAGCTTCTTTCTCGCAATATGCTTGTTTTTCAGGTGATACGGACAGTAAACACAGCCGTTCACACAGTAATTTGACAGATACAGCGGAGCGAACAGCACAATCCGGTTGCCGTAAAAATCTTTTTTGATCTGCTCCGCCAGGCGGTATACCTCTTCCACCTTTTCCGGAATTTCACAGGCCAATAATACGGATGCCTCCCGGTGGTTTAAGCCCTTCCTCTGCTTTGCCTTTTCAATAATCTCATCAATCAGCGCCTCATTATCCTTGTTGGCGTCCGCATAGGCAAGCGTTTCTCTGATTTCCTCGTCGGAGATAAATTCCTCCGCCCTCATTGATTTTACATCGTACATACACATCTTCCTTCCTTTCTGATTTATGAACCGCTCCGGTCTTTTCCAGAGCTTTTCAGCCACGAAAATCTCCCCGGTCCACCGCTACCTCGTACCCGATGCCCTTCATCCGGTTTTCCATGCAAAAGCGGCACTCCGCAGCCTCGTCTCCGGTACAGATTTTATTGTCGTACAGCTTATATTTCTCCCTCACCCCCACGGGGGAAAGGTTCGGCATTACCACGTTTGCGCCCGCCAAAATGCCGAGTTCCCTCCCTTTCGGGTGAATGGTCCCAAGCGCCGTCGTCGCCGGAAGCAGCACGGGAGGATGCAGCAGCCGGATAAT
This sequence comes from uncultured Roseburia sp., assembly GCA_944380515.1. GTDB lineage: Bacteria > Bacillota > Clostridia > Lachnospirales > Lachnospiraceae > Roseburia. The sequence goes on along the minus strand of CALWHT010000025.1, from coordinate 125,612 downwards.
GGAAAGAAGCCGCAGCGTCATTTCCATCGTCCCCGCAGCCTCGCCCCCAAAGGGTGTGTCCTTCTGCGGGATAAACGGCCCAATCCCGACCATCTGCGGCTGCAATTTACGGATAAACTGCAAATCCTCATACAGCGTATCCACCGTCTGATGCGGGGAACCTACCATAAACCCGCAGCCGGTCTGATAGCCGATGGCCTTTAAATCCCAAAGGCAGCGGATTCTGTTTTCCCATGACATTTCCTTCGGGTGAAGGCTCCCGTAGTGCGCCGCGTCCGCCGTCTCATGGCGCAGCAGATACCGGTCTGCCCCCGCGTCAAAATACGCCTGATAGCTCTCCCTTGATTTTTCTCCTATGGAAAGCGTCACGGCACAGTCGGGATAGCGGGACTTGATTTGTTTTACAATGCCGCAGATTTTTTCGTCGGTAAAAAAAGCATCCTCCCCGCCCTGCAGCACGAAGGTGCGAAAACCCAGATCATAGCCGCTCTCACAGCAGGATAAAATTTCCTCCTCCGTCAGACGGTAACGCTCCGCCCTGCGGTTACTCTTTCGGATGCCGCAGTAAAGACAGTCATTTTTACAATAATTGGTAAATTCAATCAGCCCTCGGATAAATACCTTTTTCCCGTAAATCTCATCCGCCGTTTCCCTTGCCTTTCGGTTAAGCTCCTGAATGATTTCCTCATCCTCCCCAGAAAGCAGGTACGAAAGCTCCTCCCTTGTGATGTCTTTGGTTTCGGCGATTTTTTCTATGAGCGCAGAGCCTGTATTTCTTTTATTCTGCAGCATTTTTTTCCGCCTTTCCCGCCACATTGGAATAAACAGTCTTTGCCGTAATTCCGGAGAGCCGCCCGATTTTTCCCGACAGCGCATTGATGGCATCCTGCGGCGCGTCAATCACCACGCTGATGACATGCACGCCGCGCTCCCGGTACGGAATCCCCATCCTGCCGATGATAAAATCGCCGTACTCATGCAAAAGCTGATTTAACTGCGGCGTGGAATCCGTATTTTCCACAATAATTCCGATTAACGCTACTCTTGTCTCCATAAAATCCTCCATAACCTGTAAAAAGAAAAAAAGGCCGCACCCGTTTTCAGGTACAGCCTTCTGACGGCGCCGCAGTCTCTGCGCCGCCGAAATATCCTTATGATTTGCCATACCTTTCCCCTCAATCGCCGTCATCGGTGATTTTGGCGTCAGTGCCATATTTTTGTACTCGTGTATCTGTTTTCTTCCGCAGAAAGGAGGAATACCACTGACGGAACCCCTGCTCTCTGTGAAGCTGTTTCTATGGTAACATGCTTTTCTTTGAATTGCAAGCCTGTGAAAGCTCCACAACCTTTGTGCCCACGCGCTCCACAAAGCTCTTATCATGCTCTACCATAAGCATCGTCGGACGATACGCCAAAATGAGCTCCTCGAGCTGCATGCGCGAGAAAATATCGATAAAGTTCAGCGGTTCATCCCAGATATACACATGCGCCGCGTCACAGAGGCTCCTTGCGAGCAATACCTTCTTTTTCTGTCCCTCGGAAAATTCCTCCATGCGCTTTTCAAACTGGGAACGGGAAAAATCCAATTTCCGCAGAAACTGCTTAAACAGAGTTTCATCTATTTTTTCCTCTGCGATATAATCCGCAAGCCTCCCGCATAACCAGGATGCGTCCTGGGAGACATAGGATATCTTAAGCCCCGAAGAAACGGTAAGGTTCCCTTTTTCGATCTGCGGCTTTCGGCAGGCCCCCGTTTGCTTTGCATACGCCGGCACTGCCCCCGCGGCGGCAAGCACCGCCTGCAGCACGGTTGACTTTCCACAGCCGTTTGGCCCCTTTAACACCAGACAGTCCCCCTGCCGCAGTTCAAATGAAAGACCGCTGCATACCTCCTTTTGTCCCGCGCCATCTTCCATGAGGTAAGACAGAGAAACCGCTTTGGCCTCCACCAGCAAATCCTTGTGATAGGAGGCAGTTATAAGCCGGAGTTCTTCCTGGGATTCCACATTTTTTAAAAGCTTCGACTTTTCTTCGAGCTCCTTTTCCCGCCGCCGTTCCAGGTTTTTGCGGCGCTTCTGCATCCGCCTTGATTTTTCCCCGATATAATCGCGCAGTCCGACCTTTTCACCATTTTCAAAGGATTTTTTTCCGATTTTGGTGGCTTCCACGGCATCCGCCCAGCCTTTCGCCTGTCTGGCCGCAGCCGAAAGACGCTTAATGTCCTTTTTCAGCTTTTCATGCTCCGCCAGTTCATAGGCGTCCTGCCGCTCTTTATTTTCCCACCAGCTCGAAAAATTCCCCTGCACGACCTCAATTCCCTGCCTGTTTATCGAGAGTACATGGTCGATACAGCCGTCTAAAAACGCCCGGTCATGAGATACCAGGATAAATCCCTTTTTCCGCCGCAGATACTCACACACCACCTGCCTTGTCTCCATATCCAGATGATTCGTCGGCTCGTCAATCAAAAGAAAATGCTCCTGCCGCAAAAACAGCACGGCAAGCAGCAGTTTCGTCTGCTCTCCGTTGCTTAGCGTCTCAAACGGGCGGAACCACACATCGTCTGCCCCCTTTAAATAAGACCACTCCCGGCACAGCTCCCAAAACTCATAGTCCGGGGCAAGCTCCTCCACAACCTCGATGGTCTGCTTCGTCTTATCGCTCACCCTGCACGGAAAATAGTCAAACACGACATCGGAAGAAATCGTCCCCCGATATTCATACTCACCGAGCAGAAGCTTTAAAAACGTCGTTTTTCCCCTGCCGTTTCTCCCGATAAATCCCAGCTTCCAATCGGTGTCAATCTGAAACGACACATCCTCAAACACATTTTCATAACTTCCGTCATAATAAAACGTCAAATGGCTCACATCTATTCTGGACATTTCCATCACACTCCTTACGCATCGACGGCATGCCCCGTGATGTAACAGGTTTATTTCCGACACAACACGAAAAAAGATGCAAGGTCTTCCTCACATCTTTTTTACAATCGCACACTTTGCTGTTCTTTCCGCAATACGGCAGCCGTGAAAAGATATCAGATTTCCTGTTAAAACGAGACATACCAAACCTGTGCCCGCATCGGACACTCTTTTTTGATATGCTTTTCAGTTCGTTTGATTAACAGGAAATAATAATCATCCTTTCACCCGCCTTTCTGACTGCCATTATCTTATAATTTTTCAGTGCTTCTGTCAATCGGTGTTTTTAAAAATTCAAAAATCCGTACCCCGCCGCACGGACTGCATCGATAAAATCACCCAAAATTGCAGCGTTCGTCTCAGACTCCGCATGGAGCAGATAGATTGCCCCCGGATGCAGCCTGTCCTTAAGCTTCCCAAGACTCTCCGCCTCATCCGGCTGATTTTCCACGTCATAATCCAGATACGCAAAGCTCCAGAAAATACTCTTATAATTACAGTTATTCACGATTGCCAGGGACTGCTCACTGAAGCGTCCGGTCGGATAGCGGAACAGATACATGTCATAGCCGAAATTCTCCTTGACATAGGCGTGATTCCCGGTCACTTCATTTTTCTGCTGCTCCGCCGACAGGGACGGCAGTCCTGCCGCCGGATGCGTCACGCTGTGATTTCCTACCACATGCCCCTCGTCAATCATCCGGCGCACCAGCTCAGGATTTGACTTTGCGTAAGGCTCCGTAATAAAAAAAGTCGCCGAAACGCCTTTTTCCTTTAACGTATTTAAAATACTTTCCGTCTGCCCGTATTCGTACCCCTCATCAAACGTGAGGTAAATATTCCGGCTCTCCTCACCGATAAAATACGCATTATATTTGCCGTACTGCTCCTGATACAACAGCGCTCCGGTCGGACGGTTTTTCTCGTCCACATTTGTTCCCTGTCCCCATTCCTTACCGGAAGCATCCAGCGCGTCAACATTCTCTATGACAGTATTTTGCAGCACCTGTCCCATATTGGCATTCCCGGCTCCGCCCGTCTGCTCCGTGCCCCCGGTTTCCGTGGCAGCCTCTGTGTCCGCCTGCGCTCCGCTCTCCCCGTATGCCTCATAAGTCGTCAGGACCGCGTCGCCGATTGCCTTTGCGTAATCGCTCAGATTCGCGTCAAAAAGCTGATTATCCGCCGTACTGTTCATAAAGCCAAGCTCCACAATACAGGACGGCATGTCCGAATGGAGATTTATGTAATAGTCCCCGGAATCACTGTTCTGCGTTCCCTGCTTTACGCCCCGGTTCCGCTGAATTCCCGCTGCATCCAGATTGTCCATGATATTGGCCGCCAGCGCGTTCGTCTCCTCATCCGCATTGCTGTATATCCAGGTTTCCACACCGTTCCCGTCACCCGTATTGCGGTGGAGAGAAATCAGATAATCCGCCCCGTTCTGATTGGCAAATTCGGTTCGTTCCTCCAACGATAAAAAGGTGTCGTCCGTCCGCGTCATAATCACCTGCACGCCCTGTCCTGTCAGATACGAGGCGACGGCCTGCGCTATTTTTAAATTGTCGTTTTTCTCATAGCGAAGCCGGTAATCAGAGCCGTTATCCTTTCCGCCATGGCCCGCATCCACACATACGGTGAGCTTGTCCTCATCCAGGGAATCCCCGTCGCCGTCCAGCACCACGATACTGCCCTCAATCGCCGACAAATCGATGCTCGCGGGAACAATGCGCGCGAGCAGCTTATCCATGCCCCAAAATGCCCCCAGCACCACAGCAAGCTGTATCATACAATAGACAATGCATACCAGATTCCTTAAACGCTTTTTCCTTCGCCTTTGCATATTCCAATCCATAGTTTTACCATCCATGATTACTCTGGTATTCATTGTACCCTAACGCACCGAAAAATGCCACGAAACATTTTCTTAAGATTAAGAAAGGAACTGCGCAAGTGCGTAGTTGCTTACCTCCTGTCCCCGCTCGCTCAGATAAATTCTTCCCGCGCGCTTGATCAACAGCCCCTCCTCCTGCAGATGTGCCATCGTCTCCTGATAGACCGCCTCAATCGGTACGCCGAAGCACTCCTCAAACTCCTGTCTGGAAATACCATCCATCATCCGAAGTCCCAGAAACATAAATTCCTCCATCTGTCCGCGGCGGTCAATCCGCTCGACAGATACATGGAGATTGACCGCCGGAAGCTCCTCCGTCTGTCCGTCCTCCTTTGGATTCTCCCACAATCCCGGACGAAGGCACGCTGACCCCTCCAGATAAGCGTACAGCTCCCCCGTATTGGTGTAGCGGATATTTGACAGCAGAGAAGCCGCTCCCAGCCCCACACCGAGATATTCCGCCCGTTTCCAGTAGCCGATATTATGGCGGCACGCATAACCGGGGAGCGCAAAATTTGACACTTCATAATGCACATAGCCGTGCTCCGCCAGTACGCGTTCCGTCATTTTCGTCATCGCGCAGACCTCCTCCTCCGTCGGGAGGGCATCCGTCTGCATGCCGGCCGCCTGCTTTACCGCGTCAAATTTATATAAATCGTAAAACGGCGTGCCTTTTTCGATGATCAGAGAATACGCGGAGACATGCTCCGGCCGAAGCCTGCATACCTTCTGCAGTGTTGCCAAAAAGGAATCCGTCGTCTGTCCCGGCAGGGAGTTCATCAAATCCACATTGATATTGGCAAACCCCGCCTCCCGCGCCAGCTCGTAGGTTTTTAAAAACTGCTCAAAGGTATGAACGCGCCCCAGCATCTTTAATTCCCGGTTATCCGTCGATTGCAGCCCGATGCTTAAGCGGTTGATCCCGCTCTGCCGGTACACCGAAAGCTTGCGGGCAGTGACCGTCCCGGGATTGCATTCCAGCGAAACCTCTGCGTCCTCCTTCACCGAAAAGGCGGCGTACACCGTCTCCATCACCGCGGCGATTTCCTCCTCCCCAAGCCAGGAGGGCGTTCCGCCCCCGATATAGACGGTGGAAAGCACATAATCTTTGCAGTGCTTTCCGTAAAAGGCGATTTCCCTGTTTAACGCCTCAATGTACCGCCGCTGTGTATCCTCGTCGGCAGTGAAGGATAAAAAATCACAGTAATTGCATTTTTTCATGCAAAACGGAATGTGGATATAAAGCTCCAACTCTTTTTTTGCCATATCTAATCCTCATCCAGCTTGAGCACGCTCATAAAGGCCTCCTGCGGAATCTCCACATTTCCAATCTGGCGCATCCGCTTCTTTCCCTCCTTCTGCTTCTCAAGCAGCTTCTTCTTCCGGGAAATATCGCCGCCGTAGCATTTTGCAAGCACGTCCTTGCGCAGTGCCTTTACCGTCTCTCTCGCAATGACCTTTCCGCCGACCGCCGCCTGAATCGGAATTTCAAACAGATGCCTCGGAATCTCCCCCTTTAGCTTCTCGCACATCTTTCTGCCCCGCTCGTAGGCGCTGTCCTTAAAGACAATAAACGAAAGCGCGTCCACCTGCTCCTTGTTGATCAGGATGTCAAGCTTCACAAGCTCGGAGCGCACATAGCCCTTCAGCTCGTAATCGAACGACGCATAGCCCCGCGAACGCGATTTTAACGCGTCAAAAAAGTCATAGATAATTTCGTTTAACGGCAAATCATATTTAATGAGCGCACGTGTCTCCTCGAGGTATTCCATGCTGATATACACGCCCCGGCGCTCCTGGCAGAGCGTCATGATCGCCCCGACATAATCGCTCGTCACCATGATTTCCGCCGCCACCACCGGCTCCTCCATGTAATCAATCTCCGAGGGGTCGGGCAGATTCGAGGGGTTCGTCAGGTCAATGACCTCGCCGTTTGTCTTGTGTACCTTGTAGATAACCCCCGGCGCCGTCGTCACCAAATCCAGGTTGAATTCGCGCTCTAAGCGCTCCTGTATGATCTCCAGATGAAGCAGCCCCAGGAAACCGCAGCGGAAACCGAAGCCGAGCGCTAAGGACGTCTCCGGCTCATATTGCAGCGACGCGTCATTAATCTGAAGCTTTTCGAGCGCATCCCGCAAATCGGGGTACTTCGCGCTGTCCGCCGGATACATGCCGCAGTATACCATCGGATTGACCTTCTTATAGCCCGGGAGCGGCTCGGCACAGGGATGTTTCGCGTTCGTCACCGTATCTCCGACACGGGTGTCACGGACATTTTTGATACTCGCACAAAGATAGCCGACCATGCCCGCCGAAAGCTCGTCGCAGGGGATAAACTGTCCGGCGCCGAAATAACCGACCTCCGTCACCTCGGACTGTGCCCCCGTCGCCATCATCTTTACCGGGTCACCGACCCTGACGGTTCCCTCCTTAATCCGGCAGAATACAATCACGCCCTTATAGGAATCGTAGAGTGCGTCAAAAATAAGCGCCTGCAGCGGCGCCCCCGGATCGCCGCCCGGCGCCGGAATCTTCTCGACAATCTGCTCTAACACCTGATCGATATTTAAGCCTGTCTTTGCCGAAATCCGCGGGGCATCCTCCGCCTCGATTCCGATGACGTCCTCAATCTCCTTTACCACCTCGTCCGGCTGGGCGCTGGGCAGATCCACCTTATTGATGACCGGCATCACGTCCAGATCATGGTCAAGCGCGAGATAGACATTTGCGAGCGTCTGCGCCTCCACCCCCTGTGCGGCATCTACGACAAGGATTGCGCCGTCGCAGGCGGCAAGGCTTCTGGATACCTCGTAATTGAAATCCACGTGTCCCGGCGTGTCGATAAGATTGAAAATATACTCCTCCCCGTCCTTCGCCCGGTAAATAATGCGGACCGCCTGGGACTTAATCGTAATCCCCCGCTCCCGCTCCAAATCCATGTTGTCAAGCACCTGCGCCTGCATCTCACGGCTGGTAAGCGTTCCGGTACTCTCTATAATACGGTCGGCAAGCGTTGACTTGCCGTGGTCGATATGTGCAATAATACAAAAATTCCTGATTTTGCTCTGGTCAACTGACATCTGCGTTTCCTCCTGATTTCTGCGCCGCAATGCCAGGCGGCTGATACCGCCTGGCGAATCATGCCCATATATTATACGTGAAAACAAAAGCAAACGTCAAGTACAACGCCCGGCCGTGGCAACTGACAGCCCTCCCTGAAAATTCACAATATGTTCACTGGATTTTTGGCGTTTTTTGGTTCATAATATATATATGCTGTTAAATCTTTAACAGCATGGGTTTCCGTCAGTTGACCAAAACCCCCTTCTTAATACAAAATTCCCTGCCCGACGGCTGCAAACGCCGGGCAGGGAATTTTATTTTGCTTCTGTTTCTTTTTCTGATATAAAGGCTTTTCACTCGGCCTGTACGCGCCGGCGTTTTCCCTCCTTAAGCTCCTCCAATATTTCGGCAACGGCCTCCCGCTCGTCAAAATGGTATTTGACGCCCTTGATTTCCTGGTAATTTTCATGCCCCTTTCCCAGCAGGACAATCATATCCCCGGGCTTTGCATGGGTCATGCAGTAGGCAATCGCTTCCTTTCTGTCGTCAATCTCAATATACTTTCCGCCGCTCTTTGCAAGTCCCACTTTAATATCGGCGTTAATATCGCGGATTTCCTCATCCCTTGGATTATCGCAGGTCAGGACGCATAAATCCGCCATCTCACCCGTGACCTCTCCCATGTCGTACCGGCGCAGCTTCGAACGGTTGCCGCCGCCCCCGTAAACACAAATCAGCCGCTTCGGATGATATTCGAGCAGCGTCGTCAGAACACTCCTTGTGCTGACCTCATTGTGGGCATAATCAATAATCAGATAGTAATTCTTCGATACCGGCAGCATTTCAACGCGCCCCTTGACCTGAACCCGCGAAAGTCCCTCTAAAATCGCCTGCTGCGGAATGCCCGCCATATGGCAGACCAGCATCGTGACAAGTGCATTGTACACCGAAAACCTGCCTGGGATGTGAAGCTTAACGGCGCAGTCCATACAGCCCTTCACTGTAAAATGCATGCCGAGCTTTCCGTCCTCTTTCAAAAAGCCGCTATCTGAGGCGAGTAAATCCACCGGTTTCCCGAGGAACTGCTTCTCCGCTCCCTCCGATGCGTCCAAAACTCCGAAGCTGTGGATTTCACAGGTATGCCCCGCCGCAATCGCTTCGCTGTGGGCGTCGTCCGCATTGATGATCCCCACCCGGCACTGACGGAACAGCAGGCTTTTACACTCCAGATATTCCTCAAATGAAGCGTGCTCCGTCGGCCCGATATGGTCGGGGGAAAGATTGGTAAATACGCCGTAATCGAATAAAATCCCCGCCGTGCGGTCCATTTTCAGCCCCTGCGAGGAAACCTCCATCACCACGTACTCACAGCCGGCCTCGACCATTGCGGCAAACATGCGGTGCAGCTCATAGGATTCCGGCGTCGTATTTTTCGAGGGAAGCTCCTCATCCCCAATCATCACGCCGATGGTTCCGATGAGGCCGACCTTTTTGCCGGCGAGCTCCAGCACATTTTTCATCATATAGGTTGTCGTCGTCTTTCCCTTCGTTCCGGTCACGCCGATCGTCACAAGCTTTTTTGCCGGGTAGCCGAAGAGCGCCGCCGACATGAGTGCGAGCGCGCGGCGCGTGGACGCCACAAGCAGCACCGTGATTTCCCCGGGGATCCCTTCCGCCTCTTTGCGGCGCTCCACCACAATGACGGACGCGCCCTTTTCCACGGCATCGGGAATGTAGCGATGTCCGTCCGTCACGGCTCCCGCCATACAGACAAACATCGTTTCCTTCGCAAGCTTCCTGGAATCGTAGACAATGTCCCGCACCTCGGCCTCCATGCTGCCCTGCAGGCAGGTATATTCCAATCCGTTACAAATTTGATTTAATTTCATGTTTTCCTCACTTTTGCACTGCTTTTGTATTTATTTTTCCAGAATATGTGAGGCGTCAAGCTCCGCCTCAAACACCGTGTGAGAGGGTCCTGTCATATACAGATGATCCGTGTTTTCGTCCCACTCAATCAAAAGCGGACCGCCGATCTGCTCCACCGTCACTCTGCGATCTGTCCTCCCGGTCAAAACACCGGCGACAACAGCCGTCGCGCAGCCGGTGCCGCAACCGATCGTCTCCCCGGTTCCCCGCTCCCATTCACGGATTTTGATGTAATCCCTGCTGACAAACTCTGCAAAGGTCACATTGGTTTTATTGGGAAACAGCGAGGTCATATGCTCAATTTCTTTCCCGTAACGCTCCACGTCAAGCTCCGCCACCGAATCCACATACATCACGCAGTGCGGATTTCCCCAGGAAACGGCGGTAATCCGAAACGTGCGGTCAAGCACCTGTACCGGCTGCTCCACAAACTCAGGAAGCTCTGTGACTACGGGAATCACCCCCGCAGACAGCCGCGGCCTGCCGATATCCGCCCGGATATTGGAAACCAGCCCGTCCGTCACCGTGAGCGTCAGATGCTGCATACCGCCGAGCGTCTCAATGACAAGCTCCGTCTTATCCGTCAGCCTGTGGTCGTAGACATATTTTCCCACGGAACGCAGCGCGTTTCCGCACATTTCCCCCTCCGTCCCGTCCGGGTTAAACATCCGCATCCGAAAATCCCCGCGCTCGGAAGGACAGATTAATACCATGCCGTCGGAACCCACGGCAAAATGCCGGTCGCTGACAAACCTTGCCAGCTCCGGCAGATGGGAAAGCTTCTGGTGAATTGCGTCAATATAAACATAATCATTGCCATAGGCCTGCATTTTTGTAAATTTCATCTTCTCTGTGCGCCTTTCTCCTAAGCGTTCATTGCGCGGTCCAAATCCGCAATAATATCCTCCGCGTTTTCAATGCCGACCGACATGCGCAGGAAACAGTCCGTAATGCCGAGCTTCTCTTTGATGTCAAGCGGCGTGTCCTCGTGTGTCTGCGTCGTCGGATAAGTGATCAAGGTCTCGGTGCCGCCGAGGCTCTCCGCAAACATAATCATATCCACGCCCTTTAAAATCTTCTTCACCGTCTCAAAGCTGTCAACGGTAAAGGAGATCATCCCGCCGAAGCCCGTCGTCTGCTTTTTCGTAATCTCATAATCCTTGTGATCCGGAAAGCCGACATAATAGACCTGCTTTACCTTCGGCTGTGTACGAAGCCACCCGGCGACGCGTGCCGCATTTTCATTGTGGCGGTCCATACGCACGGCAAGCGTCTTGATCCCGCGCAGCACCAGCCAGCTGTCAAGCGGTGCGAGCTGACTTCCGTGGGATTTGATATGGATATGGATTTTGTCCGCGATTTCCTGATTATCTTTTACGACCACAATGCCGGAAATCGTATCGTTATGTCCTCCCAGATATTTTGTGGAGCTGTGGGTTACAATATCCGCGCCGAGCTGCAGGGGTTTCTGGAAATACGGTGTCAGAAACGTATTATCCACAACCGTCAGCGCGCCGATACCCTTCGCGATCTCGGAAACGGCATGGATATCCGCCACCTTCATCATCGGATTCGTCGGCGTCTCCACAAACAGCATCTTTGTATTCGGCCGGACAGCCGCCTTTACCTCCGCAAGATCCGACATGTCCACATACGTATGCTCAATTCCGTATCTTCCGAATACATCGCCGATAATACGGAATGTCCCTCCGTAAATGTCATCTGATAAAATGACATGCTCCCCCGGATTTAACAGGGAAAATACCGCCATATTCGCCGCCTGTCCGCTCGAAAAGGCAAAGCCCTTGATGCCGCCCTCCAAAATCGCCATCGTGCGCTCCAGCTCCTGTCTGGTCGGATTCTCCAGACGGCTGTACGCAAAGCCGGTGGACTGTCCCAGCTCCGGATGCCGGAAGGTTGCAGCCTGAAAAATCGGCATGCTGACCGCCCCGGTCAAAGGCTCCGTTCCAAGCGCACCGTGCACGGCCTTGGATTCAAAATGTAATTCCTCTTTTGTACTGTAATCATTGTAATTGCTGAAGTTCTTCATCATACCCTCACATTCTGCGGACGCCCCGCCTCTTAATCGCCGTATGCCCGCGGCTTTTCCTCCGCGGACACCTGTCTCATATGCTTCTATTATATAGAACACTTTTTAAAATATATACTCGTCCGGTGCTCAAAACATTGCATATTGTGCTCTCTTGTTTGCGGAAAAATACTAGTATTTCCGTTTCAAATGTATTATAGTAGAATCAGTACCGACAGGTATATTTTAAAAGAACAGGAGAAGATAGCATGATGAGAGCAGAATTTGACGATACCCTGATTACGGGAAATGAAATGATCGACACCCAGCACCGTGAGCTGATCGACCGCATCAATCAGCTTCTGGAGAGCTGCGAAAACGGCAACGATAAGCTTGCCGCTATTAAAATGATGGACTATCTCGCGGATTATACGGAATTTCATTTTTCCGCGGAGGAAAAATTGCAGGAGGAAATCAATTACCCCGGCATTAAGGAGCACCGGCAGAAGCATGACGAGCTGCGCAAGGTGGTTGCGGACCTTACCAGAATGCTTGAGGAGGAGGAAGGACCGTCGGACGCCTTTGTCGCACAGGTACAGAAAAATGTCATCGAATGGCTCTATACCCACATCAAGGGCTTTGACCGCTCCGTGGCGGAATACCGTTTCATCGTCGATAACCCGGACCGCCTGTAATCGGTTTTCCCGGCATGCTGCCGCTGCTCTTCCTTCCCGGCGGGGCGGCGGCATTTTTTTGCCGGTACCGAACATGAATGGAGAAATTATATGCCAGAATACAAAAAAATCGGTTATCTGACCGCCAGCTTTAAAATGTTTCATTTAAAAGAGCAGAGCCGGACGGATTTTTCCTATCATTACCACGACTTTCACAAAATTCTGATTCTTTTAAGCGGCGATATTACCTACTGCGTCGAGGGGCGCTCCTATGAGCTTTTGCCAAATGATATCGTACTGATCCATGCGGGTGAGGTGCACCGCCCCATTATCCGTTCCGACGCCACCTACGAGCGCATTATCATTTATGTCTCCCCGGAGTATCTCGAATCGTTTTCGGACACGGACGGCGACCTCGGCTTCTGTTTAAAGCAAGCGGCAAAGGAACAGTCCCATGTGCTGCGGCTGCACGGCTCCAAGGCGGCAAAGCTTGCCTCAGCCATCAAGCTTCTGGACGGTTCCCTCACGGATGAGGACTATGCCGGTGCGCTGCACCACAGGCTCCTGTTTCTGGAATTTATGATACAGCTCAACCGAGCGGCGCTGCACAATGGGCTGGCCTTCATTGAAAATTCTCCCTCCGATGAAAAAATCATAGCCGTCTTAAATTATCTGAGCGAGCATCTCACCGAGGATATTTCCATCGACGATTTGTCCGCCCGCTTCTTTTTGAGCCGCTACTATCTGATGCACACCTTTAAAGAACAGACCGGCTATACCATCGGCGGCTATCTCTCCACGAAACGGCTGCTTCTGGCAAAAGAGCTGATTGCGGAGGGCACACCGATTACGGAGGTCTGTTATGCCTGCGGCTTTAAAAATTATTCGACCTTTTCCCGCGCCTACAAAAAAAGCTTCGGAGAATCCCCGCGGGACTTTCTCCAAAGCTTAAAAAACTGACGTCCGCTGCTTCTGCGCCGGACGTATGCGGCAAAATCCGCCGCGGCGCGGGGCGCTACAGGCGCTCCGCCATCTCATTCATCAGCGTCGGTATGAGCTGCTTTTTCCGGGATACGATTCCCTCCAGCAGAATCCCTGCCGAGCCGTCCTCCTTCCGATGAAAGGCATCCGCCAGAATTCTTCCCGCACCGTCTCCCTCGTAAATAATTCTCGAGGATTCCTCCAAAATATCGGTCAGCATGACATATACCATATCCAGCTTTTTCTCTCCGAGCGCCTGACCCATGAAGGGGCGGAGACGCTCTCCCAGCTTATCCAGCTCTTCCCGGCTCATCGCACTGATCTGCGCCACGCCGAACTCACAGTTATCGGTATGAAAGACCTTAAAATCCTGATAAAAAATTTCTTCCGTCGTTTTCCCGGAAAAATCACTTCCCGCCTGGAACATGTTTTTGGCATGAGCCTCCATCTCGACCCCGGCAATGCCTGAAAGCTCCTGTGCCGCCGCCTTGTCAAGCTGCGTGCAGGTCGGCGAACGGAACATAAGCGTATCCGAAAGAATCGCGGAAAGCAGCAGTCCCGCAATCTGTGCCGGCACCTCTATCCCCTGTTCCCGGTACATCTGATAGATAATCGTCGATGTGCAGCCCAGCGGCTGATTGCGGAAATAAACCGGCGAGACCGTCTCCAGGCTCCCGAGGCGGTGATGGTCGATGATTTCGAGAATATCGGCTTCCTCTATGCCGTCCACCGCCTGCGCCTTCTCGTTGTGATCCACCAGGATCACCTGTTTTTTCTGCATGTTCATAAGATTCCGGCGTGAAATCATGCCGACATAATTACCGTTTTGATTCAAAATCGGAAAATCGCGGTGCCTGATTTTCGACATCGTCTCCCTGACCTCATCCACGTAATCCTCGATATCAAAGGTAATCAGATTTTTTTTCGTCATAAACTGCTTGATCGGCATACTCTGGTTAATCAGCCTTGCCACCGAAAACGTATCAAAGGGTGTCGTTATCACAACACAGTCGCGCTTTGCGGCAAGCTGTCTTACCTCCTCCGCGACCTCAAGCCCGCCTCCGATGATGATGCAGCTCGCGTCGGAGCGGATTGCCTGAAGCTGCGCCTCCTCGCGATCCCCCAGGATGACCAGGTCATCCGGCTCGATATAATCCGCCATATACTCGGGATTCGAGGTTGCGACCACAACCTTGCCGCGCACAAAATAGGCATGCTCATTTCCGACGAGAATCGTCCCTTCAAGCGTCTCGGCAATATTTTTATACTGCGTGCGAGCTTTGGAAAGCACGTGATTATCAAACACATCCATGTAGGAGGTTGCGATATCCTTCGTCACGATCACTCCCTCCAGCTTCCCGGAGCGGTTCGTCACCGGAAGCGTCACGACCTCCAGCTTTTTCATCAACTCCCATGCGCGCTTTAAAGAAATCTGGCTGCTGACACCGGCTGTCTTTCGGATGCTGATGTCCTTAAGCTGTGCCCCCGCGTATGTTACGAGTTCCGGTTCTTTCTCTCCGAAGCACTTTAACACATACTGCGTCTCGGCATTGATGGCGCCGGCACGCTTCGCCACATAGGTTTTTCCGTCCTTTGCCTGATTTTTCAGATACGCGTAGGAAATCGCCGCGCAAATCGAATCCGTATCCGGATTCTTATGGCCGACGACCCAAACTTTCTTTGTCCCTGTGCTCATATGCTCCCTCTCACTCTCCCGGAAAAAACAGACGCCGGCAACTGCCCGCGTCCTCCTTTTACAACATAAAACATTTATGCAAAAACTACGGAATATAAAATAAATCCAATCAACACGACAAAATTCAGAATGGAAAACCATGTCAGGCATTTCACATAGCCCTTGACCGAGCCGACGCCCGATTCCATTTCATCCATCTTTTCGATTTTCGAATCAAACTCGTTAAACAAATCCTGAATATTCCGGTAACACTTGACATTTTCGGTATGTACCTTCTCGGAAAGGTCTGTCTTGATGGATTCCAGCTGTGCCGTTGCGCTTTCGAGCAGCTCCTTCACCTCGGCGATCTGCCCCTCGCTCAGCTTTTTATTCGCGATTGCCTGCTCCTCAAGAAACTGCTTATTCGTTGCAAGCTGTTCCTCGCTCAGCTTTTTCACCTCGGCGATCTGTTCCTGATGAAGCTTTCTGCCTGCCGCCGCCTGCTCCTCACCGAACTGTCGGTTTGACGCAAACTGCTGTTCACTCATCTGGCGGACCTCCGCCACCTGGCCGGAAATGCCTCTTTCTATTTCTGTCAGCTTGTCCGTAACCTTGCGCACCAGCTGATCCACCTTTATATTAAAGTCGGTCTCAATCCTTGTCGCCTCTTCCTGACGCTCCGTTAAAATCTGCTCCAATTCCTGCGCCTTATCCTGTCTCTCGTTGACAAGCGACTGCAATTCCTGTACCTTGCTCTCCTTGGAGGCCAGCAGCATCTGAAGCTGCTTTGCCTTCTCCCGGAATTCGTCAATCTGGCTTAATAATAAATCTTCTTTTTCCACGTTCTCCTGTACCCTTTCCTGTTCTGCCCCGGTCTGTCCCTCCTCCTGCAAAACAGCCTGCGCCTTCCCCTGCGTCTCCGTTACCTCATGCATCCTCGTTCTTCTCCGTGTCTGTACCGTTCTTCCCCTGCCGGAGGAAAAATCCGCTAACAAAGCCTGAAATAAATTTGCCATGACAATGCGCTTCCTCCTCCCAAAGCAAAATGTCTAGGAATATTCTATCATTATCGTTTTTTTTTGTAAAGCAGTAAAAATATCCTTTAAAACGACAAGAGCCGGTTTCCGGCAGCTTCGCCGAAAACCGACTCTTTTCGTCATCAGATACAAGGGTCCGATATTTACTTATTTGTACAGCTCTACCAGTCTCTGTAAGTGCTCGTAGCGCTCCTTTGCAGCCTCCTCGGATGCCTTGAACAGTCTCTCTGCTCTCTCCGGGAATGCTCTGGTCAGACGGCTGTAACGTGTCTCGTTGTTTAAGAAGTCCTGATAGGTTCCGTCGCCCGGTTTGGAGGTCAGGGTAAACGGATTCTTGCCCTCTGCCTTCAGTGCCGGATTGAAGGAGAACAGGTTCCAGTAACCGGAAGCTACTGCTTTCTTCATCTCATCCTGGCAGTGGTTCATTCCGCCCTTCACACCGTGCAGCTCACACGGAGCGTAGCCGATAATCAGAGAAGGTCCGTTGTAAGCTTCTGCTTCCGCAATTACCTTCACTGCATGAGCCATGTTTGCTCCAAGTGCAATCTGTGCTACATACACATAACCGTAGCTCATCGCGATTTCCGCAAGGCTCTTCTTTCCTACCTCTTTACCGGATGCCGCAAACTGGCAAACCTCACCGAGGTTGGAAGCCTTGGAAGCCTGACCGCCCGTATTGGAGTACATCTCCGTATCGAATACCATGACATTTACGTTATTGCCGGAAGCAAGGACATGATCCAGACCACCGAAACCAATATCGTATGCCCAGCCGTCACCGCCGAAGATCCAGATGGATTTCTTTGCAAGATAATCTTTCTTATCAAGTGCAGCTGCCGCATCCGGGCATCCTGCCGCCGCAGCTTTCTCCAGCTCTGCCACAAGAGCCTCGGTTGCAGGCGTATTTGCCTTTGTATCATTCTTTGTCTCAATGAACTTGTCAAACGCTGCCTTTAACTCAGCGCTTGCCTTGTCGGAGGAAGCACACTTCTCAGCGCTTGCGATTGCCTGCTCACGCAGTACCTCCTGACCAATCTGCATACCAAGACCATGCTGCGCGTTATCCTCGAATAAGGAGTTCGCCCATGCCGGTCCTTTCTTGCTGTCCTTGTTTACCGTATACGGTGAAGTAGCAGCCGGTCCGCCCCAGATAGAGGAACATCCCGTTGCGTTGCTGATGTACATATGCTCACCAAACAGCTGTGTGATCAGGCGTGCGTAAGAGGTCTCTGCACATCCTGCACAGGATCCGGAGAACTCAAGCAGCGGCTGGTTGAACTGAGAGCCCTTTACGGTATTGTCTGCCGGCATGCCAGGCTTCTTGCCAACATTTGCCACCAGATAATCGAATACCGGCTGCTCTGCTGCCTGGGATTCCTGCGGAACCATCTCGATTGCGCCCACCGGACATACGGTGATACACTCGCCGCATCCCATACAGTCTAACGGAGATACGCTCATGGTATATTTGTACTCGCTCGCCTTCGGTTTTGTATCAGCAAGCTTGATGTTCTCCGGAGCTGCCTTTACCTCGTCCTCGCTTAACATAAACGGACGAATGGTCGCATGGGAACATACGAACGCACACTGGTTACACTGAATACACTTGGAAGCGTCCCAGGTAGGAACGGTTACCGCAGTACCGCGTTTCTCGTATGCAGCCGCACCGTGCTCGAACTGTCCGTCCGGATTGCCCATGAATGCGGAAACCGGAAGGGAATCGCCGTCCATCAGGGAAATCGGGTTCATTAACTCCTCTACCATCTTAACCGTCTCAGGACGACCGGTTAATTTTGCCGGAGCCGGATCTGCTGCCGGGTTGGACCAGGAAGCCGGAACCTCTACCTTATGTACAGCATCCACACCTGCGTCGATTGCCTTGTAGTTCATCTCTACGACTGCATCGCCCTTCTTGCCGTAGGACTTCTTTGCAGCCTGCTTCATGTAATCAACCGCCTCATCGATCGGCATTACGTTCGCCAATTTGAAGAATGCGGACTGTAAGATGGTGTTGGTACGTTTGCCCATACCGATCTCGATTGCCTTGTCGATCGCATTGATGGTATATAACTGAATGTTGTTGTCTGCAATGTATTTCTTCGCAGCGGCATTCAGATGATGCTCTAATTCCTCATCCGACCACTGGCAGTTGATCATAAATACTCCGCCCGGCTTTACATCCTGAACCATCTTAAAGCCCTTGGTCACATAGGACGGGTTATGGCAGGCAACAAAGTCAGCCTGGTTGATGTAATACGGGCTTCTGATCGGCTTATCACCGAATCTTAAGTGAGAAATCGTGATACCGCCGGTCTTCTTGGAGTCATACTGGAAGTATGCCTGGATATATTTGTCGGTATGGTCACCGATAATCTTCGTGGAGTTCTTGTTTGCACCTACGGTACCGTCTCCGCCGAGACCCCAGAACTTACACTCTACGGTTCCCTCAGCAGCCGTAATCGGTGCAGGTTTTACCTCCGGAAGGCTTAAGTTTGTCACGTCATCCACGATACCGATGGTGAAACGTGCTTTCGGAGCGTCTTTCTCCAGCTCCTTATATACTGCGAACAAGCTGGAAGGCGGCGTATCCTTGGAACCGAGTCCGTAACGTCCGCCGGTCAGTACGATTGCGTCAAGACCAGCCTCGCGGAGCGTAGCGGCAACGTCCAGGTATAACGGATCGCCAAGTGCGCCCGGCTCTTTTGTTCTGTCAAGAACAGCAACCTTCTTTACCGTCTTCGGAAGCACCTTTAAGAATGCCTCAGATACCCACGGACGGTACAGACGAACCTTGATCAAGCCGACCTTCTCACCTCTTGCGGTCAGGTAATCGATCACTTCTTCCGCAACGTCATTTACGGAACCCATCGCTACGATAACGCGGTCCGCATCCTCTGCTCCGTAGTAGTTGAACAGATCGTAGTTGGTTCCGAGCTTCTCGTTAATCTTTGCCATGTACTTCTCTACGATAGCCGGAAGCTCATTGTATACAGTGTTGCATGCCTCACGATGCTGGAAGAAAACGTCTCCGTTCTCGTGAGAACCGCGCATAGCCGGATGCTCCGGATTCAACGCATGCGCGCGGAATGCTTTCACCGCATCCATGTTGCACATTTCCTTTAAGTCTGCGTAATCCCACTTCTCAATCTTCTGAATCTCATGGGAGGTACGGAATCCGTCAAAGAAGTTGATGAACGGAACCTTGCCCTCGATGGATGCAAGATGCGCAACCGGGCTTAAGTCCATAACTTCCTGTGGGTTGGTCTCACATAACATTGCGAAACCTGTCTGACGGCAGGCATACACGTCACTGTGGTCACCGAAAATATTTAAGGACTGAGTCGCTACGGTACGTGCGGATACATCAAATACGCACGGAAGCTGCTCGCCTGCAATCTTATACATATTGGGGATCATCAACAGAAGTCCCTGGGAAGCCGTAAAGGTAGTGGTCAGTGCACCTGCCGCAAGGGAACCGTGAACAGCACCCGCTGCGCCGGCCTCAGACTCCATCTCTACTACTTTCACCTGATTGCCGAAAATATTTTCCTGTCCTGCTGCAGACCACTGGTCTACCGTATCTGCCATCGGACTGGATGGTGTAATTGGGTAAATAGCCGCAACATCAGTAAACGCATAGGCCACATGCGCTGCTGCTGTATTACCGTCCATTGACTGTTTTGCTCTGGACATTACTTATTCCTCCTTATTCTTAAAAAAATAGAATGTCATACCGCACCCCGCCGCACTCCTGTGTGAAAAACGCAAAAGGGTACAATTTATCGACCTAAGTCACATTTTAGCATATAATTTTGGAAATGAAAAGGCTTTCGTCTGTACAAAAACAAGTGCAATCCTCAGATATATTTTCTTTCAAACTCTTCCACCGGAAGCGGTTTGTCGAACAGATAGCCCTGGCCGTACAGGAAACCGCAGTCCCGGAGGAATTTAAGCTGCTCCTCCGTCTCAATCCCCTCAAAAATGACAGCTTCCTTTGCGGAATGGATAAACTGCCCCATCTGTGAAACGAAAGCGCGCTGTTCTTCGACATTAATCCGCTCCGTAAAGCTTTTATCTATTTTAACCACATCCGCCGGGATTTCCAACAGAACGCTTAAGGAAGAATAGCCCGTTCCGAAATCATCAATGGCAATCCGATAGCCCAGCTCCCCAAGTCGGGTTAGAACCTCCTTTAAGCTGCGGAGATTTTCCGCGACCACGCTCTCCGTCACTTCAATTTCAATCTGCCCCGGCGACGCCTGATAACGCTCCGTCAGCTCGAGCAGCCGTTCCAGAAAGCCCTGCCCGCCGTCCTCAAAATTCCGTCTGGAAAAATTGGTCGAAATGGTAAATAATTCTCTGCCGGCCTTTTTCCATTTGCGCATCACGCGCAGAAGCTGCTCAAAGATGTAAAAATCCAGATCAACGATGTAGCCCATGTTTTCCAGCGCCGGTATAAACTGGGCCGGCAGCATCAGCTCTCCCGATTTCAGGCGCCACCTTGCAAGCGCCTCGGCGCCGTACATTTTTCTCTCATGCAACAGGAATTTCGGCTGAAGGAAAAGCTCAAGCTCTCCCTTCTGAAGCGCCCCGTAGAATCTTCCGGTAATCTGAATCTCGTTGTCGCGCTTTTTGCGCATCTCGTCTTTATATATGGCAATACCGCCGTTTCCCTGCTCCTTCATATGCTTGCGCGCCAGATTGGCGCTCTCTAAGATAGCGTCAAAGTTTTCCGCGTAATCCTCGATAAAATAGATGCCGGTTGACAGCCTTAGGCTTCCGGCAGGATATTTGATTTTCAGCCTCTTTTCAAACAGATTGTTTCCCTCCGCGACCTTTGCCGCAAGCTCCTCCCTGCTTTTGCCCGAGGCAAGCACAACAAAGTAATCGGAATACATCCGGCAGGCAGCCGCTATATTTGCCGCTTCCCCAAGCACGTGCGCAAATTCCTTTAAAATGTTGTCGCCCACCTGCTGACCGAAATTCTCGTTGACGTAGGAAAATTTGTTGATGTCTACATGCACCAGAGCGTATTTTGTCTCTCCGCTGCCGTTTTTCCTCTCTTTGCTTAAAATCCGCTCCACCCGAAGCCGAAAGGCCTCCAGATTATAGAGTCCCGTCAGCTTATCACGATCCTGTAAATGACGTATTTCCTTCTGGTCGTCCCGCAGCTTATTCCGCAGAGACACAAAAACCGCCACAACCCTGCCGAGCTCGCAGAGCGTCATCCGGTCCGATTTGCGCAGAAACTCCCCGGTCTTTCCGGTTCCAAGGTAAAGCCCTCCCACTCCGCTTCCGGCATACTCAAATTTGATCCCCGCAAGCCGGCGGATATTATTTTCCCCGCTCCCGCGGTCTTCCAGAACAACCCGGCCGCTCTCTGTCCCGGCCGCTCCCAAAATCTCCAGTTCGCCGACAGCAGCATCCTCAAGCTCCATAACAGCCCGTTTTAATGCCTTTTTATCCGCAAGCAGCCCGCTGCTGTTCCAATAATTTGTGAGTGTCGGCTGCTTTCCGTCCTGCCCGTGCTCGAACACCGCCACCATATCCATATGATATTTTTTCCCAATCTGCTCCAGCAGTACATTCAGCGAGCCGTTGATGTCCCTGGCATGGGACAGCAGGGAAAACGCTACGTTCAAAAACTCTTTGTCTGCCTCCTGCCGGCGCTCAAAATCCGCCTCTATCAACCGTTCCTTTCGGTCTCCGTCAAATCCGCCGTGCTCCCCGTCACCGGCAAACGAATAATTGCTCTTGCCGCTTTTTTTAATCTGGTACATGGCACGGTCCGCCATTTCAAACAGCTCTGCGTAATCATCCCCGTCCACCCCGTAAACCGCGAGGCCTACGCTCATGGTAACACTGATGACCGTATCGTCCCCCACAAGCTGCTTATCACCGCTGCTGCAAAGCTGATGGGCTTTTTCCACCGCGTCTTCAAGCGTCGTATTTTTCATAAAAACAAGAAATTCGTCTCCGCCAACCCTGCCTACAATATCGCTGCTGCGGAACCGCTCCTTTATCATCTGCGCGATATCGGCAATCACCATATCGCCGACCGTATGACCGAAGGTATCATTAATCCGTTTAAAATTATCAATATCAATCAGGAACAGGACGTGCGTTCCGGCCGGAGCCGCGGAAATGTACCGGCGTACCTCCTCTCCCGTTTCCACCTTATTCAGCAGCCGTGTCAACGGGTCAAGCCTTACCTCCTCCGTAAGGCGCTCCTGAATCCTTCTGTCGGAGCTGATGTCGTAACTCCTTCCGATGATGCGCAGAATTTTGCCGTTTGCGCCCTGAATACTCCGGTATACCGTCCGATACCAGGTATAGACAGGCGTCCTTCCCTCCGGCGCCACATTCATGCGATAGTCGATAGAACCCGAGACTTCCCGCTCCGATGCTATGCAAATCATGTTCCGGTAAGCCTCCCGCTCCTCCTCATGGATATCGCCAAGCCCCTGCTCCAGGCTCATATATTTCTGCTCCGGGTCCAAAACCTTGCCGCTTCTGTGATATTTATAGGGAACACGGAATCTCTGCTGCTGTACATCAAACACAAACGGAAAATCGTCTGCCACTTCCTCCAGCATTTCATACTGCTCGTTTAACAGCCGCAGCTCATCCTCCAGCTCCTTGCGCGCGCTGATATCCCAGCTTACCAGCATATAGTAGGGCACCGCGTCCTTATAATAATACAGACGGCACTGAAACATCAGCCATCGCAGCTGCCCGTCTGCCGAAAGAATCCGCGCCTCAAATTCCTGCGTACCCTTTTGCTCCCTGCACTTCTCAATGGCATCTTCAAAAGCTCCCGCATCCGCCGGCCAGACACATTCTATAAAATCTTTTCCGGAGCCTAAAAGCTCCCGCGGATATCCAGTCATCCGCAGAAATTCTTCATTTGCGGTATCCGCCCTCAGACTCCTTCCGCCCTTCAGAACTACAATCCCCACCGGCAGTTCTGCCGCAAACTGCTCAAATTCTTCTCTCTCCATAGCAATTATCTCCTTGTGCCGTTTACCCCTGTAATCTTTATTATAGCAAATCACACTCTTAATAGGAAGTTTCAGTTGCAATCTTTTCACTTTTCTAGTATGATACGAGTTGATGTAATCACAGAAAACACTGAAATAAAAAGGAATCAGGAGAACGACAGTTATGATTAGTGCAAATAACGTTACACTGCGTATCGGAAAAAAAGCCCTGTTTGAGGATGTAAATATCAAATTTACGGAGGGGAACTGCTACGGTCTGATTGGTGCAAACGGCGCCGGAAAGTCTACCTTTTTAAAGATTTTATCCGGTCAGCTTGAGCCGACGAACGGCGACGTCGTAATTACGCCGGGACAGCGTCTCTCTTTCTTACAGCAGGATCATTTTAAATATGACCAATACACGGTTCTTGATACCGTCATTATGGGAAATAAGCGTCTTTATGATATTATGAAGGAAAAAGACGCCATTTATATGAAGGAAGACTTCACGGACGAGGACGGGATCCGCGCCAGCGAGCTGGAGGCTGAGTTTGCCGACATGGACGGCTGGAACGCGGAATCCGATGCCGCCACGCTTTTAAACGGTCTCGGAATCCCTACCGAGGAGCATTACACCCTCATGGCGGATTTGCCGGGCGCCTTAAAGGTCAAGGTGCTGCTCGCCCAGGCGCTGTTCGGCAATCCGGACATTCTGCTTTTGGATGAGCCTACCAACCATCTGGACCTCGACGCGATCAACTGGCTGGAGGAATTTTTAATTAATTTCGAGAACACCGTCATCGTGGTTTCCCATGACCGTTATTTTCTCAATAAGGTCTGCACCAATATCGCGGACATTGATTACGGAAAAATTCAGCTCTACGCCGGAAACTATGATTTCTGGTATGAATCCAGTCAGCTTCTTGTAAAACAGATGAAGGAAGCAAACAAGAAAAAGGAAGAAAAAATCAAAGAGCTGCAGGAGTTCATTTCCCGCTTCTCGGCAAACGCCTCCAAATCCAAGCAGGCGACCTCGAGGAAGCGTGCGCTGGAAAAAATTCAGCTCGATGAAATCCGTCCTTCCAGCCGAAAATATCCCTATATCGATTTCCGCCCCAGCCGTGAAATCGGAAATGAGGTGCTCACCGTCGAGGGAATTACAAAGACGATTGACGGCGTAAAGGTGCTCGACAATGTATCTTTTATCGTAGGCCATGATGATAAGATTGCATTTGTGGGCGGAAACGAACTGGCAAAGACAACGCTCTTTAAGATTCTTACCGGGGAGATGGAACCGGATTCCGGCTCCTACAAGTGGGGCGTTACCACCAGCCAGTCCTATTTCCCGAAGGATAACACCGAAATTTTTGACACGGATATGGTTATCGTAGACTGGCTGACCCAGTTCTCGGAAATCAAAGACGCCACCTATGTCCGCGGCTTTCTGGGGCGCATGCTCTTTGCCGGAGAGGACGGAACAAAGAAAATGCGCGTGCTCTCCGGAGGCGAAAAGGTACGCGTACTGCTCTCCCGCATGATGATTATGGCGAGCAATGTCCTGATTTTAGATGAGCCTACCGACCATCTGGATATGGAATCCATCACG
Organism: uncultured Roseburia sp.; assembly: GCA_944380515.1. Lineage (GTDB taxonomy): Bacteria > Bacillota > Clostridia > Lachnospirales > Lachnospiraceae > Roseburia. The sequence goes on along the minus strand of CALWHT010000025.1, from coordinate 100,823 downwards.
GCGTTAAACAACGGACTGATTAAATTCCCGGGCGTTATCCTGTTTGCATCCCGCGACCATCAGGTCGTACAGACGACGGCGAACAGAATTATCGAGTTTCTGCCGGACGGAACGTTTATCGATAAGGTTTCCACCTACGATGAATATCTTGAAAATGATGAGATGGCAAGAAAACGCCAGGTTTACAATATGTCCTCGGACGATGAGAATGATAACTGAAAAGCGCCGCCCGGCTTGTCCATGTTCCTGCAAAGCAAAAAGGATGTTCCAAACTATGAATTTCAACATTCATAGTTGGGGACATCTTTTTTAATATGTACTTCACTTCAACTTATTTTTACTTTGCCAGATTTTGCAGCAGTACCTCCAGTCCGCGCACGTCCTCTGCCAGCCAGTCCGCACCCGCGGCTTCTAACTCCGCCCGGTCTCCGTAGCCATAGAGCACCCCGACAGATTTCATTTTGTTTTCTTTGGCGCCAATCACATCATGTTTCCTGTCCCCGATCATCACCGCCTCCTGCGGCGCGATGCCAATCGACTCCAGCGCATAGCGTATCACATCCCCTTTTCTGCTGCGTTTTCCATCCAGCGTGCTGCCCGCCACAAAAGAAAAATATTTCAGCAAGTCAAAATATTCCAGAATCTGTTTTGCAAACGGCTCCGGCTTTGAAGTTGCCAGCACCACCTTCACTCCGCGCTCCGTTACATGTTCCAAAAGCTCCCGCATCCCGTCATACAGGACGTTTTCAAAAATCCCCTGCGCCCTGAAATACTCCCTGTATGCCTCGACCGCAGCCGCAGCCTGCTCCTCGTCAAAGCCGTAATACTCCCGAAAAGAATCGGCAAGCGGCGGCCCGATAAATACCTCCAGCGTATCTAAATTGTCAACACTGATTCCGAACCGCCGGAGCGCATACGCTACCGATTTTGTAATTCCTTCCTTCGAGTCCGTAACGGTCCCGTCAAGGTCCATGAAATAATACATCTTATGTCCTCTTTTCTTTTTCTTCCATTATAGCATACCTTTCCGGCAGAAAAAACTTTCTGGCAGCAGGAGCACTCATCCCGGAGTGCACGGCTCATCCCGGAGTCTCGCCACATTCTGTTTCAGCGACGCTACCGCCGCGTCGATATCGGCTCTCGTGGTATCCCCGGAAAGCGTCATGCGGATGGTTCCCGCCGCATATTCCTCCGGAACCTTAAGCTCCCGGATTACATAGGAAATCCTGCTCTCCCCCGTATTGCAGGCGGACCCCCCGGAGACACAGATGCCGTCCTCGTCAAGCAAAATTAAAAGTGAGGCGCCGTCCACGCCGCGGATGCTGAAGTTCGCATTTCCGGGCAGACGCCTTGTGCGGTGTCCGTTGATACGTACACCGGAAATTTCGTGCGTCACTTTCTCCAGCAGATAATTCCTGAGCATCGTCTCCCGCTGAATCCGTCTGCGCATTCCGCGCGCAGCAATCTCAGCCGCCTTTGCCATCCCGACAATGCCCGGAATGTTTTCCGTCCCCGCGCGTTTTCCGCTTTCCTGGGCTCCTCCGTGAATAAAAGACGGAATTTTTACGCCCTCTCGGATATACAGAAAGCCCGTTCCCTTCGGGCCATGGAATTTATGCGCGCTGGCGCTTAAAAGGTCCACCGGATAGCAGTGTACCGAAATCGGAATCTGCGCGTACGCCTGTACCGCATCCGTGTGGAACAGCACGCCCTTCTCCCGTGCAATCCTCCCGATTGGCAGAATCGGCTCAATCGTTCCGATTTCATTGTTCCCAAACATAATCGTAATCAGCGTTGTATCGTCCCGGATGGCATTAAAAACCGCTTCGGGAGAAACAAGGCCGTACTCATCCACATCCAGATAAGTTACCTCATAGCCGAGCTGTTCGAGATAGGCGCAGGAATTTAAAATCGCATGGTGCTCGATTTTACTGGTGATGATATGAGTCCCTTTGTGCTTATACTCTCCCGCAATACACTTGACCGCCCAGTTGTCGGATTCGGAGCCGCCCGAAGTAAAAAAAATTTCCGAGGGCTTAGCCTCCAGCGTCTCCGCGATCGTCTCCCGCGCGTTCCGAAGCGCCTCCTTTGCAGTTTCCCCATAGCCGTAAATGGTAGATGCATTTCCGAAATTTTCCTTCAAATACGGTTCCATCGCCGCCTTTACCTCATCTGACATCCTCGTTGTGGCCGCATTGTCCAGATAGACTGCACGTTCTTTATATTTTGAATTGTTCATTTTCTCTCCACTTCTTTCATATATTAAAATCATAGAAATAAGACCGGATTCTCCGGCAGACTTCGGAGGTCAGTATTGAAACATTTTTCCATGACGAAAAGTACCTTTATTACCGGAACCTTGCTGCTCACCTTAGCCGGAGTTCTCACCCGCATTATAGGTTTCTTCTATAGAATATTCCTGTCGCGCACGATTGGTGCAGAGGGGCTGGGAATTTACCAGCTGATTTCCCCAGTCATGGCGCTCGGTTTTGCCATCACCGCCGCCGGAATCCAGACATCCATCTCAAAATTTGTCTCCATGGAAATGGGCAGAAAAAATCCCGCCGGTGCAGGTACTTACCTGTCCGTCGGGCTTGTTCTCTCACTGGCGCTCTCCGTGCTCACCGGCGTCATCATCTACCGCAATGCCGATTTTATCGCGTCCGCCTGGCTTGGTGATTCACGCTGCGCGCCTCTGCTTACGGTGCTTTCTTTTTCCTTTGTGCCAAGCTGCATCCACGCCTGCATTAACGGTTATTATTACGGCTTAAAAAAAACAGCGGTTCCCTCTCTCTGCCAGCTCGCGGAACAGCTCGCACGGGTCGGAAGCGTTTACCTGATGTATCAGGTGAGCTTAAGCCACGGAAAAACCCTGACACTCCCCATGACAATCTGGGGGCTTGTATTGGGTGAGGTCGCCAGCACGCTTGTTTCCGTCAGCGTTTTCCGCCAAACGGCAAAAACCTCCCGAAGTCCTCATAAAATGCAGTTTCTTTCCTGCGCCCGCAACCTGACCTCTATGGCGCTCCCCCTGACGGCAAACCGTGTGGTTTTAAATCTGTTCTCCAGCTTTGAAAATATTATGATTCCGAACCGCCTGCGCGCCTTTGGCTATACAAACTCGGAAGCCCTTGGCGTATACGGTATTCTGACCGGAATGGCAATGTCGGTTATTATGTTCCCTTCGGTTGTGACAAATTCTATTTCCGTCCTGCTGCTGCCCACTATTTCGGAGGCGCAGGCATCCGGAAACCGCACGCTGATCCATAAAACGGTACGAAAAACCATCCAATCCTGCCTGCTGCTCGGCTTTTTATGCACCGCCGCATTTTTGATAAGCGGCAATTTTATGGGAAATTTCCTGTTTGGCAATGCACTTGCGGGAGCCTTTATCACCACCCTCGGCTGGATCTGTCCGTTTCTTTATTTAAGCTCCACCTTAAGCAGCATCCTGCACGGGCTGGGCTACCCCGGCATTACCTTCGAGTTAAATCTCATCGCCTGTACGGTACGGATTTTGTTTGTCCTGCTGGCTGTTCCGGTTTTTGGAATCAAAAGCTATCTGTGGGGGATTCTGGCAAGCCAGATTGTGGTCGCAGTGCTGGCAATCCTCATCCTTTACCGCAAGCTGACTTAAACAGAGGGTGTCCGCGGACACCCTCTGTTTTTCATGTTTTTCCCTTACAGCTCTCGTGATATTCCTCCAACGCCTCCTGTGAGGCGCCGAGCATTCCGGCGCGGTTTCCAAGCTCCGCAGCAACAAGCTTCACACCCCGGAAGGATTCCATAATATTGGGATATAGCTTTTCCCGAATCAGGGCCAAAACCTCCGGGCGCTCCATAATCCCGCCGCCCAAAATGACCGTGGAGGGATTGAAAATGTGAATCAGCGTGACAAGACCGCAGACCACCTCATCGGCCCAGCAGGAAACAAGCCTGCGCACCCCCGGCTCATCAAAATGCGCAAAAATTTCCCTGCCGTTTCGAAGTCCGGGATATTTCCACTGTGCCCTTTGAACAAGCGCCGTTGTAGAGGCATATCTTTCATAGCAGCCGCTGAACATGTCTTCCGCGGCGTTCCGGTCCTCGGGGTGAATGACCATTGCTCCAAATTCCCCGGCGGAAAAGCCTGCCCCCGTGTAAACCCTGCCGTTCATCACAATCGCTCCACCCACGCCGGTTCCGTACGTCAGACACAGGAAATCATTGCTGTCCTTTCCCGCACCGTAATATGCCTCCCCGATTGCCGCCGCATTGACGTCATTTAATACGGCAACCGGTACGGCAAACTCCGCCTCCAGAATTTCCTTGAGCGGTGTACCGGTATAGCCCGGAATATTTTCATTTGCATAGATGATAACGCCTCTTTTGGAATCCACCTGCCCTGCCGTACTGATCCCGATGGCGTCAAAGCTTCCGAAACCATGCAGCAGTTTTTTTACCTGATTCACTACATGCGTTCCGCCCCGCTTCGCTTCCGTCGGCAGCTCCGCCACCTCCGTAATGACATCATTTTCCCAGATGCCCGCTTTGATATTCGTTCCTCCGATGTCTGCTACCGCTATCCTCATGCTTCCCTCCATGCCTGTCTGTTTTCTCTGTCTGCCGCCGTACTCTGCGCTACCTGTGCAGCACCTTTATAACCGCCTTGCGGATGTTCTCCTGCTTCCCGCCCGCAGCAACTCCCGGAAGGTGAGGCTCCATCGGCTCACAAATAACAAACCGCCCCGCTCCAAGATGTACCTCCGCCGCACAGCTGCAGCGTCCGAAGCCGACATCCTCCTGCCACTCCTTTGTCATTTCCTCATACTCCGTCCCAAACAGCACGTCCTCGCTGCCGCAGAGGTCCAGCTGAATATCGTAGTGATATTTATGGAACTCGTAATCACGTTCCCTCTCGGGATTCGTCTGCGCATCCATAACGTTGATGAACACCCGCTCTCCGTCAATCGGAAAGCTTCCGTTCTCCAGTGCAGAGAGATCGGTATTCATCAGCCACGTCAGCGCCGTATCCAAATACGGACTGATGCCAAGGTACCGTCCCGCATTTCGTATTGTATCGAAAATCATAACCTCATCCTTTTGCTTCGCTGATTGCGTTCACATAACGCTTTGTAATCTCATAAGGCCTTGTGATAGCCGAACCGACCACCGCGGCATGTGCACCGGTCGCCAGCGCTTCCTTCAGCTGTCCCGGGCTCCAAATTCCGCCCTCGGCAATCACCAGCTTCCCACACTCCGCCGAAAGCCGCCGCATCATATCAAAATTCGGCAGTACGGTACCCTGGGTATAAGAGGTGTAGCCGCTCATGGTCGTCCCGATAAAATCAAAGCCCGCTTGTGCCGCCGCCATTCCCTCCTCATAACAGGAGCAGTCTGCCATAAAAAGCTGGTTCGGATATTTTTCACGGACTTTCGCAAAAAATTCCTGAATACTGCTTCCGTCCGGCCGCGGACGCTTCGTCGCGTCAATGGCGATAATCTCCACTCCGCAGTCACACAGGGCGTCTACCTCCTTCATGGTCGGCGTGATATAGACGTCGCACGCATCATAGTTCATTTTGATAATTCCGATAATGGGGAGGTCTACGGTTTTTCTGATTTCCGTAATATCCTCCACCGTGTTTGCCCGGATTCCGACGGCGCCGCCAAGCGCCGCCGCATACGCCATTCTTGACATGATATAAGAACTATGAAGCGGCTCATTTTCCAACGCCTGACAGGACACAATTAATCCGCCCCTGATTTGACTGATTGTCTGCTCATTATTCCTCATAGTTATCTCCTTTTCCGTTTGCCTGCCGTCTACTCGGTTTCTCTGACAGCCGCTCTAATCTCATGATACAGCTCCACCAGTTTCGGGTCTTCGGTGCTCACCGGCAAAAACGGCAGCCTCGGCTCCCCAATCGGACAGCCGTCCAGAGCGATGATTGCTTTCGCGGCGCCATATAACGACGCGAAGGAACAAAGTTTATAAATCAGCGGTGTAATAATATTTTGAATTTTCTGTGCCTTATCATAATCCTTTGCCCGAATGGCATCCTCCAGATGCAGGTATAATTCGGGCATCGCACCGTACGTTCCGCCGATTCCCGCATCCGCTCCCATGATACGCCCCGCAAGGTACTGCTCATCCGGCCCGTTAAATACGATAAAATCCTCTCCCCCGGCCTGTTTAAAGCGAAGGATATCATGTGCAGGGTCCGAGGAACATTTTACGCCCGCCACCCGCTCATTTTCAAGCATCCGATAGAACAGCTCCATCGAAAGGTTAAAACCGGTGAGCTGCGGAATGTTATAGATAAAAAACGGTAAATCCGCCGCTTCGGTAATCGCCGTCCAGTGACGGTACACACCTTCCTCACTCGGCCGATAATAAACACAGGGAACCGCCGAGGTCGCATCCGCTCCTGCCTGCTCGGCATGCCTTGCCAGTTCTACCGACTGTCTGGTGGAAGCGCAGCCGACATGCACGATAATGTTCATTTCACCGCCCACCTCATCGGTGACTGCCTCTACCAGACGTTTCCGCTCGTCGTCCGTTAAAAGAAAGCCCTCTCCCGTGCTTCCGCAGACATACAGGCTTTTCACTCCTTTATTGCAGAAATAGCGCACTACCCGCTTAGCAGCTGCGGTATCCAAATCTCCGTTTTTATCAAATGGCGTGTTGAGCGCCACAGTTACATTTCGAAACTTGCTGATATCATATTTTGACATTGTTCTCTCCATTCTGCCGCCCTGAGGCGGCTTTGACTGTATTTCCTTTTTCAGCCCTTCACTGCACCCATCGTAATCCCCTGCGTGAAATACTTCTGGAACATCAGGAAAATAACGATAATCGGAATAGAACCAAGCGCCGCACCAGCCATAATAAGACCGAAGTCATTCGACATTTCTGTCTGCAGCTTGGCGATACCAAGAGAAATCGTCAGCACTTCCTGAGAATTTAACATAATCAACTGCAGGAAATAATCATTCCAGGAATTGATGAAAGTAAAAATTGCCAGCGCGCCGATACCCGGCTTAATAATTGGCAGTACAATCTGGGTAAAGGTCTTGATCTCTCCTGCGCCGTCAATCCTGACCGCCTCCAAAAGCTCTGTCGGAATCCCCTCGGAAAACTGCTTCATCAAAAATACGCCAAACGGCCAGCCTACGGTCGGCAGGATCACCGCCCACAGTGTATCATGCAGTCCCAAAAAAGACATTTCCTTCAGAAGCGGAATTAAAATAACCTGTTTTGGAAGCGCCATTGCACAGACAAACAAAGAAAATAATATCTTCTGCCCGAAAAAGCGCTTTTTTGCAAGCACATATCCTGCCATCGATGCCGTGATACAGGTCAGGACCATGGCAGCGACCGCCATGATCACCGTATTCAAAAGCCAACGCAATGCCGGTCTGTCAAACAAACGGACAAAATTATCCATCGTCGGCTCAAGCGGAAACCACTGCGGCGTGGCGGAGTTAATCGCGATCGCATCCTTAAAGGAACCCGTGACAATCCAATAAAGCGGGAAAATAAACAGGAATGCGAGCACGATCAGAACAATCAGTGCAACAACGTCATAAGCTGTTGTTTTTTTAACCTGTGTTTCCATAATACCCTCCCCTTAGTCTTTCTTGCTTGACCCGGTCACCTTAAACTGCAGCGCCGAAAATACCGCAATAATGATTGCCAGGATGATTCCCATAGCGTTCGCATAACCATACTGATTTGTCTTAAACGCCGTGTCATAAATGTAGTACATAATCGTATTCGTAGAATTCATCGGTCCGCCCGAGGTCAATAACTGAATCAGCGCAAAGCACTGGAAGCTGTTGATCGTAGTAATTACCAGAATGTAAAGCGTCGTAGGCATGATATTGGGCCATTTGATTTTCCAGAAACACTGGAAGCTTGTCGCGCCGTCCACCTCAGCCGCCTCAACCAAAGAGGTGTCTACATTTCCGAGCGCTGAAACATAAAGCACGATCGGCTGCCCGATAGAAGTCGTAAACAGAATCATAATGATACACCAGATTGCAAACCGCTTATCGCCAAGCCAGCTGATATTCTGGTCAATGACATTCGTTGACGACAGCACATAGTTAAACAATCCGTAGTATTGGTTGAACATCCATTTCCAAACTACCGTTACCGCCACGGTACCCGTTACTACCGGAAGATAAAATACACAGCGGAAAAAAGAGGTAACCGCTCCTTTTCTGTTGTAAATTGCAGACGCAACCCAAAGAGAAAAGATGCAGACAGTCGGAACGGAAACTACTACAATTAATACGGTATTTCTTAACGCGATCAGGAAGGTTTCATCCTGAAAAATTTCAACATAATTCTGAAATCCGATAAAGTTAAAGTCTGTCATCGTATAGTCAAAAAAACTTGTGAACAGACACATGAACATCGGAACGATCACAAAACCTACAAAGAAAACCAGGCACGGCAGTAAAAACATATAGGAAACGAAAGTTTCCCTTCTTGCCAGAACATGGCTTCTTGCAGGAGCAGCGTTCTTTGCCATTCGTATATCCTCCTACCTGTTATTTTTAAAAATGGCGTTTTCCCGCCGTTTTTGCAAGAAAACCCCGGCCTGGGAAAACGCCATCCGCTATTTGTTATTCGGAATAGGATGCCGTGTAGGCATTGCTGTTGGATACATATGTATCGGCTGCCTCCTGCACGGATTTTTCACCGGTAAATACATACTGAAGCATTGTCCACCACTCTGCACGCTGTTCGGTGAAGCCGTCCATTGCCGTAAAGTTGTCGCCTACATAAGCAAGCATTGCATTGTAGAATTCCATATTCGGATCATCACTGTCCGCATAAACTTCGAAGGAACCTCTTACCGGGAAGAAGCCGGTCGCCTCTACACTCTTGGGACCCCACTCTGCATCGTCGCACACAAAGGTGATAAAGTCTCTCGCTGCCTGCTGTTTTGCTGCATCACCGTTATCAAAAATACCGAAGCCGTACAAACCGGACTCCAATACCGGAACGCCGTCATCGGACGGGAACGGAAGCGCATACGGCGTAAAGGTTACGGAGCTTGCATAGTTCTTTGCGTTTGCCGCGTTCCAGCAGAAGGACATCTGTACCGTGCCGTTGGAAAACAGCTGCAGTTCATCGGAAGCCTGAATACCTGCGTCATAGCTTAAAAGTCCCTGGTCACAGAGGTCTTTTAACAGGGTCAGTCCCTGGATACCGTTCTCGCTGTTAATCGTCCACTCTGTATGCTCAGCATTGGTAAAGTCCGCACTGTAGAGATTGGTCACCAGCGCTCTGGTTCCCTGGTCGCCTCCCTGACCGCCGCAGTATACAACGCCGGAGGTAAGCCCCGCCTCTTTTAATTTTGCAAGCGCATTCTGGAAATCCTCGGTCGTCCAGGTACGGTCGCCCTCCTGATTTACATATTCAAGCGCTCCGCTTGACTCCCATGCCTCATAGTTGATCGCCATAAAGTGAGCCGTGATCGAAAGCGGATACATCCAGTAATTCGTACCATCGGAGCATGCCGCAATAATAGACTCATTTCCGACATCCGTTTTCAGTTCATCCGTAAACATATCATCAAGCGCTACCATACGGCCGTTCTTTCCGAATTTTACGAGTCTCTGCGGCTCCGCCAGAAGAATATCGGGAGCAGTACCCGCCTCGATTGCTGCCGTAAGCTGATCATCGCCGGAGGTATAATCCAGATATTCCACGTTTACGCTCACATCCGGATAGCTTTCATTAAATGCGGCAATTACCTCATCCACATAAGCGCCGCCCCAATCGCCGACCGGGAAAGTCCAGAGCGTAATTTCCGTTGCTCCGCCGCTCTCCTGCTCCTGTGCATCTCCGGCCTCGTCTGCCGTATCTGTATTTGCGTTTGTATTCGTACCCGTTGTATTGCCCGTCGTATCAGCGGTATTATTTCCGCCGCAGGCTGCCATCCCCACCGTCATACACGCTGCCATAGCGAGTGCCAAAAACTTTTTCATGTTTTTCATTCTTTTTCCTCCTTGGATACCCCATAAGATTGGCTTTCTCAAAATTTCCTTTCAGACTGTCATGACCTGTCTATGTGCATAGTCTACCTTGTTCGTCAAAAAAATTCAAGCAAAAAGCGCTAAATTTCAATCAATTCAGCGCTTTTGATTCTTCTTTCAAATAATTTAATTGTCTATATATTTTTCTGAAACTACTTTCAGTCAAATTAGTACTTTTGCCCTATTGATTGTCATAAAGGGCGGCAAGCGTCTCATTGTACAGATTCAGTCTGTTTCCGAAATCTGTCTGGAAAAAATAAGTGAAAAGAATATCTATCATAATCTGTATGGGGAACTGCGGAGAAATCATTGTTCCGGCAGCCATATTTTTGATGCCCGCAATCGGAATCACCTCATCGCAGAGCGTCAGCAGCTCCGCAGAACGGTTTGACGTAATCATCACAATTTTGGCTCCGTTCTTTCTGGCACGCCTGACCGCAGAAAGCACCTCCCCGGTAGTCCCGCTCAGAGAAATCGCCATAATCAGGGTGTCGCTGTCCGCAAGGGCTGAACTCATCTTCATAATGTGGTTATCCGTAATCGCTTCGATGTCCATCCCCATTCTCATAAAACGGATGGAAAACTCCTGTGCGGCATAACCGCTGCTGCCCTTTCCGTACACCCGCACCCGTTTACATTCGGTGAGCATCTTCTCCACACGCTGCATTCTGCCGTCATCTATCAGTTCACGGCTCTTTTTCAGCAGCTCCTCGTAGGTCTCTATGACACGCCCCGCATAAAACCCGATTTCATTCTGGTTCTCCCCCAATACCCGCTCGTATTCATAAATAAATTCCCGAAACCCCTTATACCCGCATTTTTTGGCAAACCTCGAAAGGGAAGCCTCGGAAACAAACAGCCTGTTTGCGATGGCCTTCGACGAGAAATCCTCCTGCTCATGATTTGCGGTAAAAAAGTCCGCAATACTCTTTTCCACAGCCGTAAGACTGTCATACACCTCAAGTATCTGCCTTACGACAGGATTTTCCAGCTTCATACCTTCCCACCCCCGAATCCTATAAAAAGCGCCGACCGGCCCGTGCAATTTCCCATAAAGCAAAAAACAGGTACTGCAGCCTGCAATACCTGTCCCATTCTGCGGCGTTCTTTATACGCGTGATAAATACTCGCCTGTTCTCGTATCAATTTTAATTACGTCGTCCTGCTCAACAAACAGCGGCACACTTACCGTAGCGCCAGTCTCCACAACTGCCGGCTTGGTAGCGCCTGTAGCCGTATCTCCCTTAAAGCCCGGCTCCGTCTCGGTGATCTTTAACTCAACGAACAACGGCGGCTCCACAGCAAACACGCTTCCGTTATGGGAGCACATCTTTACCATTTCATTTTCTTTTACAAACTTTAATGCGTCTCCGATTGCTTCCTGAGACAATGCAATCTGGTCGTATGTCTCAACGTCCATAAAATAGTATAAATCGCCATCCGCATACAGGTACTGATAGTCTTTTCTGTCGATGCGGGCCTGCGGACATTTCTCCGTGGGACGGAATGTTTTCTCCACTACGCCGCCGCTCTTGATATTTTTTAACTTCGTTCTTACAAACGCTGCGCCCTTACCGGGTTTCACGTGCTGGAATTCAATAATCTGGTAAATATTACCCTCTAATTCGATGGTAATCCCATTTTTGAAATCTCCTGCTGAAATCATGTAAACTTCCTCCTTAAATTGTGCCCGAATTTTGGACTCTCTGATTTCTATATTTTATAATAAATGCCTGTACATTTCAAGCTTTTTTTCCGTAAGCCGCCATATATCGCCCAATCCTACTTTTGATTTCTCATTTCAATTTCGTGAATCATGTCGATTCTTGTCTGGTGTCTGCCGCCCAAAAACTCCGCGTCCAGATAAGCCTTCACAATGTCCTTAGCCAGCTCGCTCCCGACAATTCTTGCGCCGAACGCGATAATATTTGCATTGTTGTGCTGCTTTACAAGCCTTGCGGTCGCACAGTCGGAGCAGACCGCCGCGCGCACGCCCGGCACCTTGTTTGCCGCAATCGAGATGCCGACTCCCGTTCCGCAGATTAAGATTCCGCAGTCGACCTCACCTGCGGCGACCGCCAGTCCTACCTTTTCCCCAAATTCGGGATAATGGCAGCTCTCGCTTCCGTTCGTTCCAAAATTCACAACCTCGTGTCCCAGTTCCTTTAAATAATCCACGATCACAAATTTCAGCTCAGTGGCTGCATGGTCATTTCCAACTGCAATTTTCATCTTCTACCTCATTTCTGCGCTGCTTTGCGCAAAGCCATAATTACTCTTTGTCTCCATGTGTATCTGTTTCCTGCTTTTTGCGGTACCGCCGGTAAAAAAACAGGACAATCTTTTCCAGATACCGTTTTAAAACAATCTGGATTTCCTCCTTCGGATGAATCGGTTTTACGAGAATTGTGCGGATTCCGGTGCGGTTCGCCCCGTAGATATCCGTAAAAATCTGATCCCCGACAAAGATGGTATTCTTTTCATCCGTCCCCATTGTCTCCATTGCCCTGCGGTAATTCGCCGGATTCGGTTTGCCCGCACGGTGGATGTAGGAAACCGAAACCGCATCGTTGAACATTTTCACTCTCGGTTCTTTATTATTGGAAAGGAGGATACAGGAAAAGCCCAGCTCCTTTAAATGCAAAAACAGCGCACGGGCACGCGCGTCCGCGGGTGCCCCGTGGGGAACCAGCGTATTGTCAATGTCAAAGATCACTCCGCGGTAACCCTCTTTATAAAGCCTGTCAAAATTGATGTCATAGGTTGAATCCATATATTCATTCGGATAAAACTTTTCTAGCATAGCCTACTTTTTTCCTTTGCTTTTATCAATGCGGAAATTTGCTTAAACTGCGGCGTCCCCGCCCTGCCCGCAAGCTCGAACAAAAGCGATTCACAGGTGGTCACAACGGCCCCCTCCTGATATGCCCGCATCACCGCGATTTTTTTATCGTGAAGCTGTCTGGAGCTTACACAGTCCTCAACCAGAACCGGACAGCAGCCCGCCTCACGCAAATCCAGCACAGTCTGAAGCACACAGATATCGGCTTCGATACCGCAGATAATAACATTTTTTCTCGGTCTGCCCGGCTCCGTCCCAAGGCCCGAAAGCGCTGTCCTGACCGCCTCATCCCCGTATGCGCTGAAGCTGATTTTATCAAAGTGCTCCGCTCTCCCCGCCGCTTTTTCAATTTCGGGCACGGTCGCTCCAAGTCCTTTTTCATACTGCGTCGTCACAAGCAGCGGAACCCCGAGAACCGAAAGTCCTTCCAAAAGCTCCGTTGTGCGAAACAGCAGTTCTTTATTCTCCGCGATTGCGGGCAGCAGTTTTTCCTGATAATCAATTACAATACCGCAGGAATCTTCCGGTAAAATTCTCATTGACTTCCTCCTGTCCATACCTGAATAGATTACTACATTTACTCCAAAATATCCACCCTTCTTTTAAATACATCCGAAAGCAGGAAAAATCCGAAGCATATTCCGTTTATCAAAAGTGAGAGCGGCAGATCACCCCAGCTTACAACCTGATTCTCCAGTACATCCCCGGAAAATGTAGCGGTAAAAATCGGAATCAGATTATTATTCAAATAATGAAGGCAGACCGGGACCCATATATTTTCTGTCTTCATATAGGCATAGGCAAAGAAAATGCCAAGTGTAATACACGTGATCTGCTGTGCAAAAATCATCTGTATTCCCGATGTCTGCGTATAATAAAATAAATCTATCGGCACATGCCATAATCCCCATACAACGCCAAGGATAATGACGCCCCATCTGAGACCGAATTTTTTCTGAAGAAGGGGCTGTAAGTAATATCTCCACCCGTATTCTTCTCCGAAAAATGCGATCACGACAAAGAAAAAGTTTATTGGCAGCACAACAACACTTATCCATAGGATCGGCTCGTTAAAAATTTGAAGCCACTCTGTTACATACTGTACCCCTGTGCCGCTTAACAGTCCCGACAGCAAGCCGGAAAAGAGCGTTCTGAGAAAATACAGAAAAACAAATAAAATTACAACAACTGCCGATGCCTTGCCGTTTTTCCAAAACAGCCCCGCTTCCTTTCTTTTCTCTTTTCCCGCGGCAATCAGAAAAATCCAGAATACTATGCTTCCAATAATGAGGACATACTGAGATACAAGATTGTATACAGAAACAGAGGTTCCCTGTACCACAAGATTTTCCATCGGGGCAGCTACAGAAGCAAGTGACAATAATATTAAAATTAAGGTTGTGACAAGCAGCGTTATGAAAAATCCCTTGGGAATTTTCTTCTCCCCTTTGTTTGTCAATAAAACTCCAAGCGCCACACCTGCCGCCGGATAAAGCATTTGTGCGGATGGAAATACAGACAAATCATATCCTTTCCTGTTTCCGTACCACATAAAAATTCCCATCACATAAGTGATTCCATACGCAATGATTAGAAATGTAATCATTTTTGTTTTTTCCTTCATTTCATACTGTCCTCCCGTCGCGTAAATTTTTATTCTCTCCTATTTTCGCATCCTATGCTTTTCCTGTCAATAAATCACCTGAGGCATACTTTCAGATAACCGTCAAAAAAGAACCGCTCTCAGGCGGTTCCCCATACATTCTTATTCCTCCAGCGGAAAATCCTCATTGCCGTTTGTCCGTGCCGAATCATATCCGGCTCCGTCCTCACCGATAAAATACTGATACTGCTGAAGTATCTCATCCTTTTTGACATCGGAAAGCGCGCGCTTGACATCCAGACCGATAATGTTGCTTCCGGCTCCCGCAAGCCCCCGCTTCGCCTCCGGCCAAATCCAAGCGGCCTCACCGGGTACGATTTTCTCCGGCTCCGCTTCCTGCTCCGATTCCTCCAAAGCCTCCCGAACCGACAGACTTTTCTGCGCCTCCTCTATCTGCTGCGCATCTTCTCTTTCTTTGATATTGTAATCATAAAATCCCGCCAACGTGCGGATTCCTGATATATTCATACAACAACTCCCGTTCACCGCAAATCCGCCCGTCCACGGCACAAGCGGCATGACAGGAGAATCTGCGATTACTTATCCAACATTTTTTTTAATTCACTCATAAAGGTGTTGACATCTTTAAATTCACGGTAAACAGAGGCAAATCTCACATATGCCACTGCCTCCAAATCCTTCAGCTTATCCATAACAAGCTCTCCAATGAGGGAGCTTGGAATCTCTTTTTCCTCAAGGTTAAAAATTTCCGTCTCTACCTCGTCCACCAACTGATTAATCTGGTTAATGGAAATCGGACGTTTGTGGCAGGCACGCAAAACGCCCGCTTCAATCTTGGAGCGGTCGTACTGCTCTCTGTTATTGTCCTTTTTGATGACAATGAGCGGGATCGTCTCTACCTTTTCATAGGTCGTAAAACGCTTCCCACAGTCATCGCAAAGCCGACGGCGGCGAATCGAATTATTGTCGTCTGCCGGTCTTGAATCAATGACTCTTGTGCTATCACTGCTGCAAAATGGACATTTCATACATTGCCTCCCCGCTTAAACATTCTTATTAACCAGTATATCTGTCATTCTCCGAAATGTCAACCGCAGATTTTCCACTATTTGAGCTGTTTCCGCCTTAAATTCACAAAATCGTGCCGATTCATCATAAATTTACTGCACTTTGTGTTTACATTCCTTCTCGTCGATATCGACAAGTATTATATCAGGTCCGATTCTCACAATCTTGCACCAGGGAATAAATATTTCAAATTCCCGCCCCACACAGCCGAAAAACTTTGCGGGACCTGGCACTATGATTGCAAGAATACAGCCGTTTTTTTCGTCAAATTCCAAATCCCTCACATTACCGAGGCATTTGCAGTCCGTAACATTGATGACTTCTTTTCTCTGAAAATCACAAAAACGCATACAGCTTCCCAAAACTTTCGCTTGGGAAACTATATGCGTCACCTCCCCGTTTTATACATTAAATCGGAACAAAATCACATCTCCGTCCTTAACGACATATTCTTTTCCTTCCAGGCCGACAATTCCCTTCTCCTTTGCGGCAGAAAGGCTTCCGCAGTCCAGAAGGTCCTGATAATTGACAACCTCGGCGCGGATAAAGCCCCGCTCGAAATCGGAATGGATTTTTCCCGCCGCCTGCGGTGCCTTTGTGCCTTTTTTTATCGTCCATGCACGGGTCTCATCTTCCCCGGCGGTCAGATAGCTGATTAATCCCAAAAGGCTGTAGCTTGCCTTTATCAGCTTTTCCAGTCCGGATTCCTTTAACCCGAGTTCCTCCAGAAACATGGCCTTCTCGTCATCGTCAAGCTCCGCGATTTCCTGCTCTATCTGCGCGCAAATCACAAAGACCTCGCTGTTTTCCGCTGCCGCGCGCTCCCGTACCGCCGCCACGTGCGGATTGGACGCACCGTCGTCCGCAAGGTCGGACTCGGCCACATTCGCCGCGTAGATGACAGGCTTTGCCGTCAAAAGGTTGTAGGATTTAAACCACTCCTCGTCGTCCTCATCGTCGGGCACCTCAAATGTTTTGGCAAGGTTTCCTCCTTCGAGGTGCGCTCTTACGGCCTCCAGAAGTTCCAGCTCCTTTGCGAAGGTCTTATCCATGCGCGCCTGCTTTGCCACCTTTGCAATCCTGCGCTCCAAAATTTCGATGTCGGAAAAAATCAGCTCCAGATTGATGGTCTCGATATCCCTTGCAGGGTCAACACTCCCGTCCACATGAACCACATTGGTATCCTCAAAGCACCGTACCACATGAACGATGGCATCCACCTCCCGGATATTCGCAAGAAACTGGTTGCCGAGTCCCTCGCCCTTGCTGGCTCCCTTTACAAGTCCCGCAATATCGACAAACTCAATCACTGCCGGCGTCACCTTTTTAGAGTGGTACATATCCCCAAGCTTTTTGAGCCGCTCGTCCGGCACCGCCACAATCCCCACATTCGGGTCAATCGTACAGAACGGATAGTTTGCCGACTCCGCTCCGGCCTTTGTCAGCGAATTAAACAATGTACTCTTTCCCACGTTGGGGAGTCCAACGATTCCTAATTTCATTTCCGTTTTTCCTCCTAAGAATTCCTTTCTCTATGGGCCGTCCCGGCCCTTACGATTCCTTATTTCCGCGCCGCGCACCGCTTCCCTCACGCCGGCTCTGCATCCCGCGACTCCACCACAAGCAGGATGCCGCCGTCAAAGAGAATCTCGGCCTCCGGTCCCGTAATCTCATTGCTGATGCCAATCGTGCAAAAGCCCTTCAGACAGTAATCGGAAAGCGGATATTTCATACCGCGCAGCGTCACATGCTCCACCTGCACGGTATAGGGAATCAGCGAGATGTAATGCCCGAACTGTTCTTCCCTGCGGATTGTCAGGCTTTTATCTGCCATGCGGATGCGGTTATTTGCGTCTACAAGCTCCATCGGCACGCCCTGTTTCAGGCCGATGCCCAGCAGCTCGATATTTCCGAGCACATGATCCAGCCGGCTGCCCGTTCCGCCTAAAATCGTAACCCGCTCTGCTCCCAGCTCCATTGCCGCGTGCACGGCGGCCTCGGTGTCCGTGTCATCCTTTTGGGGATTTAACCGGCGCCAGTCGATGCCCTCCTGACCGTCAAACCAGGAAAACGCCTCGCCGTCCACCGAATCAAAGTCGCCCACAATCACATCGGGCACAATCCTGTTCCGGTAAAGAAATTCCATACCGGCATCCGCAGCTATGATTTTTGCACCCGAGGCCCGCTTTATACAGCCCAGCGCAAATTTGTCGTCAATGCTGCCTCCGGCTATGACAAAAAAATGATTCATCTCACCTCTGCCGCCTTCCCTAAGAATTGATAATGTTCAGGAAACGGACCGTATTCTCTGTCACGTCCCCGGAAAACACCGCGCTTCCCGCCACGATGATATTGGCTCCGGCATCCATGACCCCGGCTACATTCTCAAGCGTAATGCCGCCGTCCACTTCGATATCTGTCTTAAGACCCTGCCCGTCAATTTTTTTCTTTAAATCACGGACTTTCTGTATGGTATACGGAATCAGCTTCTGTCCGCCAAAGCCGGGATTGACCGTCATGATCAGCACCATATCCACTGCCGGCAAAATATAGTCAATGGCCGAAAGCGGTGTCGCCGGATTCAGCGCCACGCCCGCAAGAAGCCCTTTTTCCTTAATCTGTCCGACGGTCCGGTCCAGATGACGGCATGCCTCGGCATGCACCGTGATCAAATCCGCCCCGGCGTCCGCAAACTCGGAAATATAGCGCCCCGGCTCCTCTATCATCAGGTGCACGTCAAAAATGCGTTCCGTACATTCACGGATCGACCTGATAACCGGCATCCCAAAGGAAATGCTCGGCACGAAGCTCCCATCCATCACGTCAATGTGTACATACTGCGCTCCCGCTTCGTCCAGTTCCCGTACCTGTTCCCCGAGTCTGCAAAAATCCGCAGACAGGATTGACGGCGATAAACAATTCATCCTGCTCCTCCTGCATGTCGTGTCTTAATATTTTTTTACTGATTTTAATTCCTCGTACAGCAATTTATAATTCCCGTAACGCAGCCCGCTGATCTTGCCGTCGGCAAGTGCCTGCTTTACCCCGCAGTCCGGCTCGCTGATGTGGCTGCAGCCCTGGAACCTGCAATACGGCTCGTACGCCGCAAATTCGGGATAAAACCGCTGCAAATCCTCTTTTTCAAAGCCGGGAATATCCAGCGTGGAAAAACCGGGTGTATCCATAATATAGGTATTGCCGCAAATCGGTATAATTTCCGAATGGCGTGTAGTGTGCCGGCCGCGCTCAATCTTTCTGCTGATTGCCCCCGTCTCCATGCGCACGTTCGGCTGTAAGCAATTTGCAAGCGTGGATTTTCCCACGCCGGAGGGTCCCGCTACCGCCGTGGTCTTTCCCCGAAGAAGCGCAAGCACCTCCTCAATACCGTCTTCCCTGGCAGCGCTGGCAAGCAGTACACGATAGCCGCAGGCCGCGTAAATATCGGCAAAGGAATGAAGCTGCTCCTCCGAAACCAAATCCGTCTTGTTAAAACAGATTGCCACCGGAACCTCCTGATACTCCATCAGGATTAAAAACCGGTCCAGCAGATTGAAATTCGGTTTTGGCTTTGCCGCCGCAAAAATAATGAGCGCCAAATCGATATTCGCCACCGCCGGGCGTACCAGTTCATTGCTCCTTGGCAGAATCGCTTCGATATTGCCTTTTTTATGCTCTTCGTCCAGCACCGCTATCTCTACGTTGTCACCCACTAAGGGCTTGATGTTCCGGCTGCGGAACACCCCCTTGGCCTTACACTCATAAATTCCGGATTCCACCACATGAACGTAGTAAAATCCGGAAATTCCCTTGATAATCTTCCCCTGCATATTGCAAACCGTATCCCGCTATGATTCTTTTCTGAATTCCACATCA
Source organism: uncultured Roseburia sp. (assembly GCA_944380515.1). Classification (GTDB taxonomy): domain Bacteria; phylum Bacillota; class Clostridia; order Lachnospirales; family Lachnospiraceae; genus Roseburia. The sequence goes on along the minus strand of CALWHT010000025.1, from coordinate 81,381 downwards.
AAGGTCTGATCATTTAAGTCTTCCCCGTTCAAATCCAGCCAGGTTACGACTATTTTACCTCTTTCCGCAAGAATTCCTGATTTGGTGAGCACCAGTCCGTCCGTCCCGAAGTCCTCGATTGTCCTGCCTTCCCACGTCTCAAGCACATTTCCCTCGTCGTCATAGAGCACGATGTCGGCCCCCGAAATATTTGAGGTATCGGACGGAAGCTGCAAGCTGATATTCAGTCTGTAGGTTGTCGGAGTCACAACATCGGCAGGCTCCGGTCCCAGGCTTACCGTAATCGTAATCGATGCGCCCTTCTCCGCCTGTGTTCCCGCATCAAGTGACTGTCCGATTACAATTCCCGCCGGCATATCACTGTACTGAGAATTCGTAGAAACATTAAAATCCGTCAACAGCTCCCTCGCCTGCTCCTCCGACTTATAGGTCGTCGTAACGTCCGGCACCGTCACAGTCTCGGGTCCCTGACTGATTTCAATCGTAATGGTATCCCCCTTCTTGCCCTGTGAATCACCCTCCGGCGACTGGGAAATAACGTAACCGCTCGCCACGGTAGAGCTGTAGGAATAGGTCTTATTGCTGACAAACCCCTCCGCCGTAAGCGCGGAAACCGCATCCGCCTCACTCTGACCTACCACATTCGGAATATCCACACTGCCCTTTCCGCTGCTGATGATCACCTCAATGGTCGTATTCTTCTCCACCGTCTCATCCGCTTCCGGATTCTGGCTCACAATCTGTCCTTCCTCCACAGTATCCGAGGATGCCGTTCCCACCTGCTTAATACCGAGCGATACATTGGAAAGCTCCTCCATCGCCTCGTCGTAGGTCTTCCCCACAACGCTGGGAACCGGTACGCCGTCCGTCACATCGGAATCCTCATCCGACTGTGACTCCGTCTGCGTACTCTCAGTTTCGGTGGAGCTGTTCCCGCCAAAACCGACACCGCCGAACAAGCTCACTAAAAGATAAATGATAATGATGACAATAACGACTGCCGCTGCAATTCCCATGATGGTAATTGCCTTCTCCATCCTCGGATTAATGTCTCCGTCGTCATCCTCGTCATCCATCTCGTCATCCTCATCATCCTCGAGATCCGGCTCCTTTAACGTTTCCTTTTTGAAGTAAACATGCTCCGCCTCTTTTTTAATCTGATTTAAGTCATCCTGACCGATGACTCTGGTCTTATCCTGATTCGTCAGCGGAACCATCACCACAAAATCCTCGTTGGGGCTGATCAGGGCTTTTCTTAAATCTGCCAAAAGCGCCGTCATAGACTCATATCTGCGGTCCGGGTTTTTCTGCGTACACTTTAAGATGATTTTTTCCATGCTGATCGGAAGATTCGGCGCATAGGCGCTGGGCGGCACCATCTCCTCCTGCAGATGCTGAATGGCAACAGCCACCGTGGTATCTCCGTCAAACGGCACACGCCCCGTCACCATCTCATACATTACAATACCCAGCGAATAGATGTCGCTCTTTCCGTCCACAAATCCGTTTCTCGCCTGTTCCGGTGAGGAATAGTGCACCGAGCCCATAACGTCGGAGCTAATCGTATTGGAGGTAGCGGCTCTGGCAATGCCGAAATCCGTGACCTTCACCTTTCCCTCCGTGGAAATCATAATGTTCTGCGGTTTAATGTCACGATGTACAATATTCTTGTTGTGGGCTGCCTCAATGCCCCTTCCGACCTGAATCGCAATGCTGACCGCCTCCTTGTAGGAGAGCTGCCCCTTTTTCTCAATATAGGTCTTTAACGTAATTCCCTCTACATACTCCATGACAATGTAATGTATGCCGTTTTCGCTGCCTACGTCATAGATGTTCACGATGTTTGAATGTTCCAGTCCCGCGGCCGACTGCGCCTCCGTACGGAACTTTGTAACAAAATTGATGTCCTCGGAAAACTCCGGCTTTAACACCTTGACCGCGACGAATCTGCCGAGTATCAGGTCCTTTGCCTTATACACGTCTGACATTCCGCCGGCGCCTACTTTTCCTATGATTTCATAGCGGTCCGCTATGCACATTCCTTCTGTCAACATTCTTTCACCTCATCAGAAAATGGTTCTATCAATACCACTGTAATATTATCCTTACCACCATTTCGATTGGCAGCTTCCACTAATTTTTCTGCTTTCTCCACAATATCCCTCTGACCGAGCACAATGCGCCGAATCTCCTCGTCCTCAATCATGTTGGTGAGACCGTCGGAGCACATCAGTATGATGTCTCCCGGATTTAAACCGATTTCAAAGAAATCGGCGGAGACCTCCGGAAACACGCCGATCGCCCGGGTAATAATATTCTTATCCGGATGGTCTTTGGCGTCCTCCTTATTCATCTCCCCCAGACGCACCATCTCCTCCACGAGGGAATGATCCCTCGTAATCTGAGTAATGCCCTCACTATTAATCACATATAAACGGCTGTCCCCGACATTCGCCGCAATCAGGCTGTGTCCCTGCACCGTAGCCGCAACAATCGTAGTCCCCATCCCGGCCTTTGACGCGTCCGCGTCCGCCTCCGCCAGCAGCAGGCGGTTCACTTCCGCCACCGCTTCCTTCATCACTGCCACGGGTTCCTTTTGGGCAGAACGGGAAATCAATTCTACGAGCTTTTCAACGGTAAATCTGGAAGCATAATCTCCGGCGGCATGACCGCCCATGCCGTCAGCCACCAGGAAAAGATTCGGCAGATTTCCGACCGCAGTTTCCGACGTATACATATAATCCTGATTCATTTCCCGCCGCTGTCCGACATGCGTCATGGAAAACGTCTTCATCTCATCCACTTCCTGCCTTTCTGTATGTTTCTTAGGCCCGTCTCCCTCATCGGGGAAGCGTCCGTTCCTTCTGTACCTCTTCTCTCCCCTAAAAATACAACACGCTATAATAAATGGAGGAGTGTATAATACACCTTGCCTATTTTAGCACAACATAAAAAAAAGGACAAGCCTATCACTACTACTTATCCTTTTACAGTTTATTTATTGTGATGGTACAATGGACTTTACATTCTTTATTATGATATTTTACGCTTTAGTTCCCTTATTTCAGATTCTAATGCCCTGACTTTAATTGCCAGCATCTCAACTTCGTTGCTTGGCTTCATGGCTTCATGCAGATTTCTTGATAAGTCAAGATGCCCTTCGGCTACTCGCTGGATATTGACACGGATTTCATTTTCAAGGGTAAGTTTCAAATCAGCAATATTATTTTCGATATTACTAACACGTTTATTCAGCTCTTGTGTATCATGATAAATAGCTTGTAACAATTCATTATCTGTCATACCGTCACACTCCTTTTGATTACATAAAAATTATAACATGAAACAGGTACAAAGTCTATTTTTGATTATCCATAAATTTCTTTCTCAACTGTCCGCAAGACGCATCTATATCTGAGCCAAGGGTACGTCTGGTGGTAACATTAATTCCGTTTTTTTCAAGTTTATTTTTAAAATTGAGGATGGCGCGCCGCTCGGGCTGCACGTAGTCTCTTTCCCGAATCGGATTGACCGGAATGAGATTGACATGGCAGTTCAGCCCTGCAATCAGCTCCGCCAGACGCACGGCATCCTCATCCGTGTCGTTGACACCGCCCACCAGACTGTATTCAAACGTGACTCTCCTGCCTGTCTGCGCAAAATAATATCTGCACGCTTCCACAACCTCATGGATTTCGTAGCGGTTCGCCACAGGCATCAGCTCACGCCGCCGCTCCTGTGAGGATGCATGCAGGGAAAGCGCCAGTGTAATCTGAAGCTTTTTGTCCGCGAGCTCCCGCATTTTCGGAACGATTCCGCAGGTGGAAACCGTGACGCCCCGCTGGCTGATATGAAGCCCGTTCTCGTCCGTCAAAATGGTGAGAAACCGCAGCAGATTGTCAAAATTATCCAGCGGCTCCCCGGTTCCCATGACAACCACATTGGAAATCCGCTCCCCGATATCCTGCCCGATGCGGTAAATCTGATCGAGCATTTCGGAAGGAGCAAGTCCCCGCACCAGACCGTCGAGCGTGGAGGCGCAGAAGCGGCAGCCCATCCGGCACCCCACCTGTGAGGAAATGCAGACGGAGCAGCCGTGCTTATAGCGCATCAGCACGCTTTCTATCACATTGCCGTCCGGAAGCGCAAATAAATATTTCCGAGTGCCGTCGATTGCCGACACCTGTGCCGCCTCCTGCTTTAAGCACACCAGCTCGCAGTCTTCTTTCAGCTTCTGGATCAGCACCTTTGGAATATTCGTCATATCATCAAAGGAAGCTGCCTGTTTCTTATGCATCCACTCATATAGCTGCTTTGCCCGAAAGCGTTTCTCCCCGATCGCTTCCATGTAAGCCGTAAGTTCCGGCAGGCTCATGGATTTGATGTCAACTTTGTTCTGCTGCATATGTCTCTCCGTTTCTTTCACACTGCTTTACACCGCTGCCTGCTTCTTTAACGCCGGTTTAACCTTGCCAGGAAAAATCCGTCGCCCAGATGCTCTCCCGGAAAGATCTGCTTCATATCCTCCAGCAGAAAGTCCCGGTGACGTTCCAGAAACCAGCGCACATTTTCCTCGTTCTCCTGCGGATTGATGGTACAGGTGGAATAAATCAGCGCTCCGCCGTGCTTTACATAACAGTACACCGTATCGAGAATTTTACGCTGAAGCGCCGCCAGCTCTGCCTGCTGTTCCTCGCTCATGCGGTACTTGATGTCCGACTTTTTACGCAAAACGCCGAGTCCCGAGCAGGGCAAATCCGCAATCACAAGGTCCGCAGTTTCCACGGAATCATCCTTTCGCACCGTCGCATCCCATTGCCGTACCACGACATTCCCTGCCCCGCACCTTTGTATGTTTTCTTCGATTAACGCCGTTTTATCCGGCGTAAGGTCCCGCGCCTCGATACACCCGGTTCCCCTCATTTTCTCCGCCAGATGAAGACTTTTACCGCCCGGTGCCGCACAGACATCTATTATGCTGTCTCCTTCCTTCGGAGCGGCAAGCTCGGCCACCATCATGGAGCTTATATCCTGCACATAAAACAGTCCTTCCCGAAAGGACGGCAGCGCCCCCAGATAATCGTACGAAGAGAGCGCAAACGCATAGGATAAACCGGGATATTTTGTTTCGTCCAACGGCTCCGCCGTCACGCCTTCCTTCTGAAAGCGCTCCTTAAGCTCCTTCGGCGTTGTTTTGGCAAGGTTTGTACGCACCGTCAGCGGGGCCTCCTGCAAAAAAGCATGCAGCATTTCCTTCGTCCGGTCTGTTCCGTAAGCCTCCTGCCACTGGCGCACAATCCACTCCGGCATGGAATACCGGACGGAAAGCGCCTCCACGGGACTTTTCTTTTCGTCCGGATAGGAGATGTCCGAAAGATTTCTTGCGATATTTCTGAGCACGCCGTTGACAAAACCGGCAAGAGAGCCGAAGCCTTTCTTTTTGGCAAGCGCAACCGCCTCGTTGCAGGCAGCGGAATCCGGTACGGAATCCATATACTTCATTTGAAAGACACTCATCCGCAACAGATTTCGGATGACCGGCTTCATCTTTGCTGTTTGCACCCTGGAAAACCGGTTTATGATATAGTCCAGCTCAATCCTCCGCTGTATGGTACCCTCGGCAAGCCTGGTAATAAACGCCCGCTCCTGCTTTTCTAAATACTGGTATTTCTCCAGCACGGAGCGGATAACGAGATGACTGTAAGCCTCCTCCCGCTCCACCGCGAGCAGAATCCCAAGCACCAGTTCTCTGGTATTGGCCGTATCAGTCATCACGTCTTCGTCCTCCAAACAGAAGCACCAGACGCAGCAGCTGTAAAATCGCCGCCGCCGCGCTTGCCACATAGGTCAGCGCCGCCGCGCTCAATACCTTTTTCGTATAAGGCAGCTCACTCTCACCCAATATTCCCTGCTGTCCCAGAATCTTAAGCGCCCGGCTGGAAGCGTTATACTCTACCGGAAGCGTCACGAGCTGAAACAGCACCGCCAGTGAAAAACAGATAATCCCGATATGGATGAGAACGTCCCCGGTGGAACGGGTAAAAAGCAGGCCGATGATAATCAGCGGCCACGCCAGCATGGAGCCGATATTTGCCACCGGAACGATCGCCGTGCGCAGCGTCAGCGGCACATAGCCCTGCTGATGCTGGATGGCATGTCCGCACTCATGCGCCGCCACGCCGATTGCCGCCACCGAAGTGTCCGCATATACCGCATCCGATAAATTCAGCGTTTTCTGTGACGGATTGTAATTGTCCGTCAGGTTTCCCGATATATGGCGCACGGTCACATCATAAATCCCCGCCGAATGCAGGATGCGCTCCGCGGCCTGCGCTCCGGTCATGCCGCTCATGCTCCGGTACTGTGCGTATTTGTTATAGGTGGACTTCACTCTCGCGGAAGCAAGCAGACAGATCACCGCGCCAATTACCACTAGAATGTAAGTCGGGTCCCAATAATAATAAAAATAAGGCATCGCCATTCCTCCTATCCACGTTTCAAATAAGTTCCTTCTTCCACGGCATAGCCGTTCAAAAACGCCTCCGCCGTCATTCGTTTCTTTCCTTCCAGCTGCACTTCAAGGAGCGAGAGCACCCCGCTGCCCGCCTGTACCCAGATGGCATCCTTTGTGACCTTTACGATGCACCCCGGCTCCGCTGTCTTCTCGTCGGAAACCACCTGTGCCCTCCAGATTTTCAGCGTCTTGTTATCCAGCCTCGTATAGGCGCTGGGCCAGGGATTTAAGCCCCGAATCAGACATTCAATCCGGCCGGCGTCATCCGACCAGTCAATGTTTCCCAGCTCCTTGTGAATTTTTCCTGTATGCGTCGCCTCCGCGGGATTCTGCGGCGTATAGACCGCCGTACCTTCCTCGATGGCTTTCATCGTGCGTACGCACAGCTTTGCCCCAACCGTGGAAAGACGTTCGAAAAGGCTTCCTCCCGTCTCGTCTGGACGGATTTCAACCTCTTCCTTTAAAATGATATCCCCGGTATCAATGCCCTCATCCATGCGCTGCGTCGTGACGCCCGTCACCGCATCACCGTTGATGACCGCCCACTGGATCGGGGCCGCGCCGCGGTATTTCGGCAGCAGAGATGCATGTACATTGACGCAGCCGTATTTTGTCATCTGAAGAATTTCCCTGGAAATAATCTGCCCAAATGCCACCACAATCATAATGTCCGCGGGATATTTTTGCAGATACGCAACACTGGAGGCATCCCTTATTTTTTCCGGCTGAAACACTTCGATTCCATGGGAAACAGCGCACGCCTTCACCGGCGTATATTTTAAGGCCCTGCTTCTGCCCACCGCCTTATCAGGCTGCGATACCACAAGCACCACCTCATGTCCCGCTTTTATGATTTCCTCCAACGTCTCCACCGCAAAATCCGGTGTTCCCATAAAAATGACTCTCATGATACGATTCTCCATTCTGGAGCGTTCAGCGCAACGGAATGCCTTTGGCGCATATTTGTGACGCTCCGGCACAAATATGCTGTGTCAAAAATAAGTCGTCCGACTTATTTTTCACGTTACTCCGCTTCCTCATAGGTGACGTCGTGCAGCGAACCTTCCACCTTTTCGGTATACATATGACCGTCCAGATGATCCAGCTCATGGCAGATGGCACGCGCCATCAGCCCGGTACCCTCGATGATATATTCCTCCATATCTTCATTGAGCGCCTTTGCCTTTACATAATCCGGTCTCGTGACAACACCGGCTTTCCCCGGAAGGCTTAAGCAGCCCTCGTCTCCGGTCTGCTCCCCGGAGCTTTCGAGAATCATCGGATTAATCATGACAACCGGCCCTTCGCCGATGTCGATCACCACGATTCTTTTTAAAACCCCCACCTGCGGTCCTGCAAGGCCGACGCCGTTCGCTTCGTACATCGTATCGAGCATATCTTCTATCAATTCTTTGATTTTCGGCGTCATCTCTTTAATTTCCCTGCATGTTTTTGTCAGCACGGGGTCTCCCTGCAATCTGATTGTCCTAAGTGCCATTTTATTTTCCTCCATTCTTAAAAAGCCTCACAGGGGATTGAAATCAAACTGAACCGACACCTCCTTAAAAAGGCCGTTCTCTCTGATGTCATCCTCAAGCACATCCTTCACTTCCACCAGTGTCCGGTAGTCTTCTGTTTTTATATAGATTACCTTGCGGTATATATCCGAAATCTTTGCAACAGGCGCGTCCGCAGGGCCGATTGGAAGCAAATTCCCGCCGCTCTTTATTTTATCCGCCAGCGCCTCTGCCGCCCGTGCAGCCGCCGCCTCCTCTGCGGATGTGACAAGTATTAAAAGCAGATTCCACACCGGCGGATATCGAAGCAGCCTGCGGTATTCGATTTCCTGTCTGTAAAACGCCTCGTAATCCTGTTCTTTTGCGGTTACGATGCTGTAATGCTCCGGCGTGTAGGTCTGTATCACGACATTTCCGGGCCGCTCTCCTCTCCCGGCGCGTCCCGCCGCCTGCGTCAGAAGCTGAAAGGTCCGCTCCGGCGCGCGATAGTCCCCGACATTCAGCGACAAGTCCGCCGCAAGCACGCCAACCAGCGTCACATCGGGAAAATCATGTCCCTTTACAATCATCTGCGTCCCGATTAAAATATCCGCTTCCCGATTGGCAAAGGCCGATAAAATCTGCTCGTGCCCCTCCTTGCTCCGCGTCGTGTCCATATCCATGCGCAGCACCCGGGCTCCGGGAAAACGCTGCTTTACAATCAGCTCGATTTTCTGCGTTCCCGCCTTAAAGCCGCTGATGTATCTTGATCCGCAGGCCGGGCAGGTCTTCGGAACCGGCTCTTCATAGCCGCAATAATGGCAGACGAGCCTGCCCTCCTGCGCGCCGCCGTGCTGGCTTAAAGACACATCGCAATGCGGACATTTTATCACATGACCGCAGGCTCTGCAAGAGACAAAGCCGGACATCCCCCGCCGGTTGAGGAAAAGCATCGTCTGTTCTCCCTTTCGCAGGCGGTCCTCCATCAGCTCCGACAGGCGGTCGCTTAAAATGGAACGGTTGCCCCGGAAAAGCTCCTCGCGCAAATCAATAATCTCGCAGACGGGCAGCGGCTTTTCCAGCACGCGCCGCCTTAATTCCAAAAGACGGTATTCTCCCCGCATTGCCCGGTAATAGCTCTCCACAGAGGGTGTCGCAGAGCCGAGCACAACGCTTGCCCCCGCCATTTTGGCCCTCCGGATTGCCGTCTCCCTCGCATGGTAACGCGGAAGCGTCTCGCTTTTATAGGAGGGCTCATGCTCCTCGTCGATAATAATGATGCCCAAATCCGGGAAGGGCGTAAACAGCGCCGACCTCGGCCCAATCATAATATCAATATCGCCTTTTTTTGCCCGCTCGAACTGGTCGTATTTTTCTCCGGGGGAAAGCCTGGAATTCATGATGGAAACACGGCTCCCAAAACGGCTGTAAAACCGCAGGACCGTCTGATAGGTCAGTGCAATCTCCGGAATCAGCACAATTGCCTGACGCCCCTGCTCTAACACATGCGCAATCAGCGCCATATATACCTCCGTCTTGCCGCTTCCCGTCACTCCCTTCAGCAGATACGTTCCCCGTATTCCGGCATCATAATCCTCCGTGACAGAACACACGGCCTTCTGCTGCTCCTCATTCAGCTCCTTTATTCCCTCCCTCGGCATGAAGCGTTCCACCGGATTGCGGTACTTCGTCTCGCTCACAATGCGTACCACGCCGTCAGCCTCCATTGCCTTAACGGCAGTGCCCGCCACATTTAATTTCTGTGTAACCAGGCTCCATTCCAGCTCCCCTTCCTTTAAAAGCTCCGAAAGCAGGCGCGCCCGCGCGGTACTGTGTTTCCGCTCATATTCCGCAAGCTTTTTTTCTGCCTCGGAGGGCTGTAAGGCAAGGCAGACCGTGCGGCGCTCCACGCTTTTTTTCTTTTGCTTAATCGGCATCACCGTCTTTAACGCGTGGTTCATCGTACCGCCGTAATTTTTTTTCATCCACGCAGCGAGCGCAATCAGCTGGGATTCTATGGCAATCCCCCGTTCTTCCACCGAGAGGATTTCCTTCATTTTCTCAGGATCATATTCGGCAGTGTCGGTCAGCTCCACGACATATCCCCGCATACGGCGGGCACCGAAGGGTACCGTCACCGGCATCCCAACCCCAATCACGCCCGACAGGCGTTCCGGTATGCGGTATTGAAAGGTCTTATCCAGTTTTTCCAGTGATATGTCTACAATAACATTTGCATATTCCGCCACGTTGCCACCTCATCCGTATGTGTGATTCCTCTTCTTTTTTAACGCGTCCTCCACCAGTTCCTGCTCGCTCATGGGATATTTCACGCCGCGTATTTCCTGATAACCCTCATGCCCCTTGCCCGCCAGTACGATGATATCTCCCGGCTTTGCGTTGGAAACGGCATAGGCCACCGCCTCCCTGCGGTCTGCAATCCGCACATAGCGCCCCGAAGTGCCACGGATGCCCGCCTCGATGTCGTCAAGAATCCGCTCAGGGTTCTCCCATCTTGGATTATCGGAGGTCAGTATGGTAAAATCCGCCATGCGTCCCGCCGTCTCTCCCATCCTCTGACGCCTTAAGGGCGAACGGTTTCCGCCGCATCCGAAAATTACGACAAGCCGGGCGGGATGAAATTCCCTCAGCGTCATAAGAAGGTTCCGAAGACTCATCTCATTGTGCGCGTAATCAATCAAAAATACATAATCATCGGATATCCCCACGTTTTCACAGCGCCCGGGCACCGCCTGCCTCCGCAGCGCCCGCTTGATCTGTCCCTCCGTCACATGGAAATGACTCGCGATGGAAACGGCAGCCAGCGCATTCGATACGTTAAAGGCCCCGGGAAGCTGCATCTGAAGAGAAAGGGTTCTTCCGTTCCAGGTTCCGGCCTCCCCCGGAAGGCAGTTGTTCCAGCGGACTTCAAAACAGCTGTACAGCTTTCCCTTTATCATATAATACGACAGCTTTTCCGCCGTGACATCCGCCGGATACGTCAATACCTCCCCTTCTTTTGCGGAAAAGGTTTCCACCCTGCAGGTATGTCCCTTTAATATTTTATCCACATTGGAGTCATCCCTGTTGACAATGCCGATGCGGCACTGGCGCATCAGCCGGCTTTTACAGTACAGGTATTCCGAAAAAGACGCGTGCTCTCCTTTTCCGATGTGATCCGGTTCGATATTTAAAAATACTCCAATGTCAAATAAAATACCGGCCGTACGCTGCATCTTAAGGCCCTGCGAGGAAACCTCCATCACACAGCAGTCACAACCGCTCTCCACCATCTTCGCCAGGTATTTCTGAATATCATAGGATTCCGGCGTTGTATGGGAGGCAGTGATGATATCCCTCCCGGTATCAATCCAAATCGTGCCGATGACCCCGGCGCGGTAGCCCGCCTCCCGCAATATTCCGGCTGTCAGAAAGGCCGTCGTAGTCTTTCCCTTTGTCCCGGTAATTCCTATCATGGTAAGCTTTTCCGCCGGATAGTCAAAAAACGCCGATGAAAGCTCATACAGTGCCGTCCTGGTATCCTTTACCACAATCACGGACACCCCGTAATTATGTACAAGCTCATTGATTCTGATGCGACCGGCATCGGTGTAAATGAGCTTTTCATTTCTCGTCTCCACCACGGCGGACGCTTCCACCACCACCGCGAACGCTCCGGTCTTTACCGCATCCCAGATATAATCATGTCCATCGGACTCCTGACCCCTTATACAGACAAACAGGGAACCCCGCTTTACTTTTCCGGAATGGTAACAGATATCCGTTATGATAAGGTCGTGGCTCCCCTGCACGCTTTCGTATGAAATTTGCCCAAGTAATCTGCTTAACTGCATTCTGCTCCCTTAGAATACACTTGTTTTTATTATATGACAGATGCTTGTTTTTTACAAGTTATCCCCCTTTTATTTTAGAAAAAATACATATTTTTCGGTGTTTTTGGGGAATCTTAGGATAAGAAAAAACACGCGCGAAAGCTTTTTACCCGCGTTTGAGAAAGGAAAAAAGGAATGTACGGAAAGGATTTTTTCATTTGCGGCCTGACCGGCTGGTGTATGGAAATACTGTTCACCTCCACCGGCTCCCTTTTAAAACACGACAAACGGATGATTGGCCGTACCTCCATATGGATGTTCCCGATTTACGGAATGGCGGCCGTCATCGCCCCCGTATATAAAAAAATCAAGGAATTGCCCACCCTGGTGCGCGGCGGAATATACACGCTCGGTATCTTCTCCTTTGAATATTTAAGCGGTTCTTTTTTAAAAAAGCGCGGCTTATGTCCCTGGGACTACAGCGATGCGAAAACCAATATTGACGGCGTCATCCGCCTGGATTATGCGCCTTTCTGGATGGCCGCCGGTCTTTTGTTCGAGCGCATCCTCGTCCGCAGAGATTCCCTCTAGCGTATTTTCGTCTTGAAATTGCCCGGCGATTATTATATGATAGAAAAAATGCCGGGTCAGGCCGCGACGGCGGCCGCGCGGCGATACATGAAGGAGGAATCATATGCGTCATCTAATGAGCCCGTTGGACCTCTCCGTCGACGAGTTGGACGAGCTTTTAAATCTCGCCAACGACATTGAAAAACACCCGGAGAAATACGCACATGCGTGTGACGGCAAAAAACTTGCCACCTGTTTCTACGAACCAAGTACACGAACCAGACTCAGCTTTGAAGCCGCCATGTTAAATCTCGGCGGTTCTGTTTTGGGATTTGCCAGCGCGGATTCCAGTTCCGCAGCAAAAGGTGAAAGTGTTTCCGATACGATTCGAATTATTTCCTGCTACGCAGATATCTGTGCTATGCGCCATCCAAAAGAGGGCGCGCCTCTTGTAGCTTCCCAAAAATCACGTATTCCAGTCATCAATGCAGGCGACGGCGGCCATCAGCATCCGACACAGACGTTAACGGATTTGCTGACGATCCGCTCTTTAAAAGGGCGCCTTGACAATATGACGATCGGGCTCTGCGGCGATTTAAAATTCGGACGTACCGTCCATTCGCTGATCAACGCCTTAATCCGCTACCCCGGCATCCGATTCGTACTGATTTCACCGGAGGAGCTTAAGATTCCAAGCTATATCCGCGAGGATGTATTAAAGGCAAAACAAATTCCCTTCACTGAGGTGGAGCGGCTTGAGGACGCAATTCCGGAGCTTGACGTACTCTACATGACCCGTGTGCAGAAAGAGCGCTTTTTCAACGAGGAGGATTATGTCCGTTTGAAGGATTTTTATATCCTGACCCGGGAAAAGCTTTCACTCGCCAAAGAGGACATGCTGGTGCTCCATCCGCTTCCGCGCGTCAACGAAATTTCCGTCGAGGTAGACGATGACCCCAGGGCTGTCTACTTCAAGCAGGCACAGTACGGCGTATATGTCAGGATGGCGCTGATTCTGACTCTGCTTGGAATTTCCGTGGAATAATACCGGATTGAAACATGTTTACAGAAAGGATGCCGTTATGTTAAATATCAGTGGAATTCACGAAGGATTCGTATTGGATCATATTCAGGCCGGAATGAGCCTGCAGATTTACCATGACTTAAAATTGGACCGTCTCGACTGCACGGTTGCCATCATTAAAAATGCCAAAAGCAATAAGATGGGAAAAAAGGATATTTTAAAGGTCGAATGCCCGATTGAGGCGCTCGACCTTGATATCCTTGGCTTTATCGACCACAATATCACCGTCAACGTAATCAAAAACGATAAGATTGTGGCAAAAAAAGAACTGCAGCTTCCGAAGCAGGTGAAGAATGTCATCAAATGCAAAAATCCCCGCTGTATCACCTCCATTGAGCAGGAGCTCGACCAGATTTTCATTCTGACCGACCCCCGGAAAGAGGTGTACCGCTGCAAATACTGTGAGGAGAAATACACCAACCCCAACCGGCGGTAAGCCCCTCGCATTGTCCCGCCCGCACGGCGGACATGCATTTAGAAGGGCCTTAAGCAGCAGCAATTACAAAGCATATTCAAAAACAGCATGCTCAAGCACCAGCTCCCGGCGCTGGAATACGGACGGTCATAGCTGCTTCCCATATTGGTATACCAGGTGCCGCCATATTCCAGATGCTGAAGGAACTGGCGATATTCCATATTGCTGGGCTCCATCTCCACCGCCCGGGCCGCATGCTCTCTTGCAATAATATTATTTCCTGCTCCCTGATTGGCAAGGGCGCTGTAATAATACCATCTCGCGCGTCGTTCCCCGAAAGGAATACTGTTTAATACATTCAAGGCCTCCGCATAGCAGCGGTTCGCAATATAATTTGCCGCCGCCTGAAGCTGCGGGGAATCCGCACTCTGGCTGTAGCCGCGGCTGCCGCCATAACCATAACCGCCTCCGGAGGTGTGGTTGTAGCCGTAGCCTCCGCTGTAGCTTCCTCCCTGCTGCTTTTCTTTCATAATCTGGTCGTACGCCTGCTGCACTTCTTTAAATTTTTCTTCCGCCTGCGCCTTGTTCGGATTATTCACATTGGCATCCGGATGATATTTTCTGCTCAGCGTACGATATGCTTTTTTTATTTCTTCATCGGAGGCGTTCGGCGACACGCCGAGCACCTGATAGGGATCCATCATAATAAATCAAACCTCATTACTTACGTAATTTTCTCTTTGCCTTTTCTTCCGCCCTGCGCTTCTTCAACTGCAGGTATTCATATTTGGACCATACGCCGGAATACAGGATATTTCTGAGAATATCCGCATGCAGAAGAATCGGCAGCCGCTCAAAGGACTTTGCACATTCAGACATCATACTGGTCAAAAGCAGCCTGCACCAGGTGTCTAAATCCTGCGCCTGCTCCTCCCTGATAAAAATGAGCGGATTATATGCATTCTTTCGAAGATCTTCCTCATAGTCTTCATAGGCATCCATCAAAAAAATGAACTTTCCCATGTAAAAGCCGAGAGTCTTGAGCTCTCTGGACCACTCGTCCTCCTTCCAGCAGAACACTTCCCCGAGCATCTCCCCGGAAAGACCGGCAACTAAATCCAGGTTCGTCTCAAGCCGCTGCTCCGCCTCCGCCGTTTTTTGCATAAACTCTTCGACGGCTTTTACCTGTCTGGGATATTTTGACATGATACGAGTATAATCTTTATCGAGCATTTTTGCAAATGCCTTTTTGGAATATGCTTTCTCATCCTTCCAATCATCAATCAGATTATGATAGGCGAGCACCAGATTCATGTCCGCCGCATAATCGGTCGCCTCGTTTATCCAGGCCCGCTGCTTTTTTGTCGGGTGAATCGCACAGGTAAACTCCGATTCCTCATTGGAAAGCTCATACAGTCCGGTCAAAAGCACCACGAGAAATGTCATATCGTAATTCAAAAGCATCTGTCCCTTTGCCCCGCAATTTTTCTTTAAACGGCGGCAAAGGCCGCAGTAATATGCCTGATATGCCTTTCTGTTTTCTTCCGAAAGCTCTTTTTGATTGATATTGATATAACCAAACACAAAAAAGTCTCCTTTATCAGCTTTTCTTTATAAATTCTGTCCTGCATTTCGGGCAGGTAATACAGATTTTACCCTTGCCCCGCGGCACCCGGACCATCTGCCTGCACTGCGGACATTTGTAAAAGCGGTATGTTCCCCGCTGCGCCCAGCGTTTTTTCATGCCGTTCCATTTCACGGCAACCTGATATCTGGCATTCAAATATTTCTGATTTTCCTCATACCTCTTTGAGACGTTGCGTGAAAGCATCCTCCAATAGGCATAAATCATCAGAGCCAGTCCAATCCAATACAAAATACCCCAGCCCGAAATCAGCGAGATGACAAATATCACCAGTGTCGCAATGATATAGACCCTTGACAGATCATCCGCTCCGTATCTTCCCGTCATAAAATGCTGAAACTTTTCCCTCATAACCGCCGTTTCCTTTCGCTTTCTGTCCTGTGATACAAAAAACGGCACCCAAAACAAGCACCGTTTTTCCGTCCATGCAACTATGGTAAGCCCCAAAAACCGGAACGTCAACACTTCTATTGTCTTTTAAGAAACATTTTATATTTTGGTAAGATTTTAAAATAACCGGATTTTTTCCTTCATCTCATCCGGACTGCACGCAAAGGCAACCGCAGTCTCCGCGGTAATTCTGCTTTTCATGTACAGTTCAAAAACAGCGTCGTCCATCGACAAAAGCCCCGGCTCCTTCCCCGCTTCGAGCACGGAAGCAAGCTGCTGGAATTTTTCTTCCCGTATAAGACGGCAGACCGCATCTGTCGCCGGCAGCACCTCAAACGCCGCGATACGCCCGTCTCCGTCCGCACCCGGAAGGAGCCGCTGCGCAACCGTCGCGCGCAATACCGCCGCAAGCCGCCCGCCAATCTGCCGCGCGGACGCGGGCGGAACAAATGCCATAAGACGCTCCAATACCGAAACCGCATTCTCTCCGCGCGCCGCACCGAACACGAGGCAGCCGCTCTCCGCCGCCGCAATGGCAGCTAAAAGCGTTTCCGCGTCCTCAATTTCACCGACCATGATTACATCCGCTTTCTGGCGCACGGCTGCCGAGAGCGCGGCCGCATAGGATACGCAGTCCGTCCCGATTTCTCTTTGAATGACCAGAGCACCGCTCTCGGGAAAACGGTATTCGACAGGACGCTCCAGCGTCAGAACCGTCCTTGTCCCCTCCCGCAGCACGGAAGCGGCCAGGGATGCCATTGTGGTAGTAACTCCGCTGCCCGCCATTCCTCCCGCAATGACAAGCCCATGACCGCATGACGCAAGCTTCTGCACGCTCTGCGGCAGGAAAAGGCTTCCCGCCTCCGGAACCGCAAAAGGAATCAGACGCAGCGCGAGCGCATAACCCCCCTGCTGATGAAACGCATGTCCGCGCACTCTGCAGACACCCTCCACGTCGCAGGAGAATTCGACCTCGCCCTCTGTTTCAAGCCTGCTCCGTCTTTCTTCGTCAAGCATAACCTCCAGCAGCTCTGATAATTCCGCCGCGGTAAAAGACCTTCCGTCTAACATTCTTACTCTGCCGTCCACCCAAATCGTGGTCTGCTGCCCTCCGACAAGGCGTACATCGGACGCCCTCCGACTCTGTGCCGTCCCAAGCAGCTCCGCAAGCCGGTCAAAGCATGTCTGTTCCATTTTTTCCTCCATTACACAGCAAATATTCTACTCTTAACTATACCCGTTATTTTCCCTTTTGGCAATCCTCTATAACCTGTTTTTATCACCCCACTCACACATACCGTCGAGAATCGGAATCAGGGATTTTCCCCTCTCTGTCAGACTGTATTCCACTTTGGGCGGAATCTGAGGGTATTCTTCCCGATGAACGAGGCGGTCCGCTTCCAATTCCTTTAATGTGGAGCTGAGCGTTTTATAGGAAATTCCTCCGATGTATTTTTTCATCTCATTGAAACGCACTACCCCGAACTCCATCAAAGTATAAAGAATGGTCATTTTGTATTTTCCGTTAATCAACGACAGCGTGTAGCTAAAACCGGTATTGCTCAGGCATTCGTTGGTTATACATCGATTGCTCATATTACACTCTCCTTTACGTAAGTATTTAACTTACCTGTAAGTATTGTACTTTAAGGTACGTACTTGTTTTTTGTTTCATTCTCGCTATGATTATAATATCAGCAGAGGGAAAAGGCAATCCCTCAGAAAACGGAGGAATATCTTATGAGTAAGAAAATTGTGATACTGAACGGAAGTCCCCGGAAAACCGGGAATACCTCAGCACTTGTCAAGGCATTTACCAAAGGTGCCAAAAGCGCAGGCAATTCTGTGATTGAGTTTTTTCTTGACAGCATGAACATCCATGGCTGTAAGGGATGCTTTGGAGGACACAGCAGCAAAGAATATCCCTGTGTTCAGAAAGACGACATGGACAAAATCTATCCCGCAGTGAAAGAATGCGATGTGATCGTGCTCGCCACGCCCCTGTATTACTGGAACATGAGCGGACAAATCAGAACCGCTATTGACCGCCTGTTTGCATTGGAAGAAGGTGATGGAAATCTCCTCAGAGGACACGACAGAACCTCCGCTCTTTTGATGGCTGCGGAAGGTCATGGCTTTGATGATGTTCTTCTCTATTACGATCATCTGATGGAGCATTTACGTTGGAAAAACCTCGGACATGTTCTTGCCGGAGGTAACGAAGATATCGGTGACATTGAAGGGAAACCTGAAATTCAAAAGGCCTTTGAACTCGGAAAATCCATTCAATAAATGACAAAAATGAAATTATTTATGTGGAAATTTTAAGCAGGACGATAAGCCGGGTTATGTCTTGGCTGCGGAAATCCGCAGCCGGAATAATCATCTATCTAGGACGACTGTCGCCAGCCGCCTCAAGCAACCTACCCAAAGCTGGCGGGCCGCGTCAACGCTTTCGTTCGGTCTTGCTTCGGATGGGGTTTACATGTGCCCCCTCTGTTGCCAGAGAGGCGGTAGTCTCTTACACTGCCCTTCCACCCTTACCCCGCGCCGAAACGCGGGGCGGTATATTTCTGTTGCACTGTCCCTGGAGTCGCCTCCGCCGGACGTTATCCGGCATCCTGCCCTGTGAAGCCCGGACTTTCCTCACCCCGAAATTCGGGCCGCGATTATTTGTCCTACTTAAAATTCACACTTGGTTACTATACACTGTTTTTTGAAATTAAGCAAGCGGGTTTTTCCCTGAGTTTCCATTTCGATACACCCAAAGACATCTACACATGGAAACAGGAACCGCCGATAAACTCACGGATAATGGAATTCTGATTGATTCCGTCGCCCGGCATCGGGAGAAAATAATCCAGAAATTTCAAAAGGCGTTTCGCCTCCATATATTCCGGGCAATCCTTGTCAATGGCAAACAGCAGCGGCTCGGCATATATTTTCAGCACCGCGAGCTCGTAAATCAGTGCGGAATTAAACATCACATCCGCGCCTTCCTGGAACGGGAAAATATATTTTTCCTCGCCCCGCCGTACCGAGTCCCACATCGCTATCGTCTCTCTCGCCGATGTGCCTCTTGTCCTTGCATCCCTCACGATACGCCGGATCATCCTGCCGTCCGTTGTCGGCAGATAATTGTGCTCATCGATATTGAGCTGCGTGAGCGCACTGATATAAATTTTAAACTTGCTTTCGATTGGCAGAGAATACGACAGTTTATCGTTCAGCCCGTGGATTCCCTCAATGACAAGCACATCGTCATCCCCCAGCTGCATAAACCTGTTTCTGTATTCCCGCTTTCCGGTCTTAAAATTAAAAATCGGAAGCTCCACCCGCTTTCCTGCCAAAAGCTCGCACATATCATGGTTAAACAGCTCCACGTCAAGGGCCTCCAGACATTCCAAATCCAGTTCGCCGTTCTCATCCCGCGGGCATTTGTCACGGCTGATATAATAATCGTCCAGCGGGAACGGATGCGGCTTTAAGCCCTTGGCGGAAAGCTGCACCGACAGACGGTGGGAAAACGTCGTCTTCCCGGACGAGGACGGGCCGGCAATCACGATAAACTTTTTGTGTCCCGATTTTATGATGCTCTCTGCCAGCTTTCCGATGCGCTCCTCAAACAGCGCTTCCTGCGTCAATATCAGCTCCTGGGTTTTGCCGTGGGATATGGCGTCGTTTAACGCCCCGATCGTGTCGATTTCCAGCATTTTCCCCCATTCCCTGGAATATTTCAGCGTCGAAAACAGCTTCTGCGAAGGGCGAAACTCCGCCGTCTCCTTCGTATTTTTGTCGGGGAACAAAAGCATAAAGCCGTCCTCATATTTCTGTACGTCATAATATCTTAAATACCCGGTGGAGGGCACCATAAAGCCGTAAAAGTAATCTTTATAATGGTCCAGCACATAGATATTGACCCGGGAGCTGCGGCGGTAGCGGAACAGCTTTTCCTTATCCGTCATGCCAAGCTCACGAAACAGCGCCACCGCGTCGTCGGTATTCATGCTCCGCTTCTCAATCGGCAAATCGGCAACGACCAGACGGTACATTTCCCGTTTCAAATCCGTGAGCATCTCCTCCGTCACCCCGGCAGTACCCCCGGCCTGCACCAGCTCACAATAGTAGCCCTGCCCGATGGAATACATGACATGTACGCCGATTCCGATATCTCCCCACAGATTGAAAACGGCCTTTTGCATTAAAAGCGTAACGCTCCTGCGATATGCCTTGCGCCCGGCCTTGTCGGCAGTCGTTAAAAAGGCCACGTCGCCGTCTTTATTCGCCTTTTTGCTCAGCTCCCTTAAACGATTATTATGCATCACCAGCACGATATCATCCTGATACTTCTCCCGGTATTCCTCCGCAATCTTTAAGAAGCTGATTCCCGCAGGGTAGCTTTTTTCTTCTCCGTCAATCTTTAAAGTAATGTTCTTCTCTCCCATAGTCATCTCCATAACAGGCAATCGCCCTCTCATTCCTGGAAATCTCCGCCGCGAGCGCCGCCCTTCTGTCCCTGATTTTTTCCGAATCCGGCTGACGCTTAAGGCTGGCTGAAATCTCCCCATACACGCTCCGCTCCTTCTTAAGATACTGCAGAAGAACCGGATGCCGCTGCTCTAACAACCCTTCTCCATAGAAAAATCCAAGCTCCCGCAGAAACGTCCGCGGCTCCTGTTTTTGTGCGCAGCGCTCCTTTTTTATCTGCGCGTCGTAACGGACCCGCATCATGGGATAATATTTTCCGTCCTCAAAAACCATTTCCTCCGCATCCGTCACATAGCCCTCCCAAAACAGGAACTCCCTGACGCGGGGCAGCTCGGACTGGGGCTGAAGCACCAGCTCTTTTGCAGCATGGCACACCTCTCTGCCCTGCTCTAAGATACGGATGACAAGGCCTCCCCCCATACCCGCAATCAGAATGGAATCCGCCTCTCCCAAAGCAAGCGCTTCCACGCCGTCCGAAAGCCTGGTTTCTATGTAATCACCCATGCCGTAAAGACTGATATGCTCCCTTGCCCGCTCAAGCGGCCCACGGTTAATATCCATCGCGATTGCCTTTTTTATTTTTCCCTGCAAAATCAGATAAATCGGTACATAACCGTGGTCGGTGCCGACGTCCGCAAGCACATGATCTCTGCTTACAAGGGATGCAACCGTCATTAATCTCTCTGATATTTTTATCATGCCTACTCCAGATAATCCTTCAGCTTACGGCTTCTGCTCGGGTGACGAAGCTTCCGGAGCGCCTTCGCCTCAATCTGGCGGATACGCTCTCTGGTGACATTAAATTCTTTTCCGACCTCCTCGAGGGTTCTCGCGCGGCCGTCCTCCAGCCCGAAACGTAGGGTAAGCACCTTCTGCTCGCGCTCGGTAAGCGTTCCGAGCACCTCCTCAAGCTGCTCCTTTAACAGGGTAAACGCCGCCGCGTCGGCCGGAACCGGAACATTGTCATCCTGAATGAAATCGCCCAGATGGCTGTCCTCCTCTTCGCCAATCGGCGTTTCCAGGGACACCGGCTCCTGCGAAATTTTTAAAATCTCACGCACACGCTCCACCGGCATATTCATCTCAACGGCAATCTCCTCGGGGGACGGCTCCCTGCCAAGCTCCTGCAGCAGCTGTCTGCTGACGCGGATGAGCTTGTTGATGGTCTCCACCATATGCACCGGAATACGGATGGTTCTTGCCTGGTCGGCAATCGCCCTTGTAATTGCCTGGCGAATCCACCAGGTTGCATAGGTGGAAAATTTATAGCCCTTGCGGTAATCGAACTTCTCCACCGCCTTAATCAGGCCGAGATTTCCCTCCTGGATCAAATCCAAAAACAGCATGCCGCGCCCTACATATCTTTTGGCAATGCTGACTACCAGACGCAGGTTTGCCTCCGCAAGGCGTTTTTTCGCCTCCTGGTCGCCCAGCTCCATGCGCTTTGCAAGCTCAATCTCCTCCTCTGCGGAAAGCAGCGGAACCTTTCCGATTTCTTTTAAGTACATGCGCACCGGGTCCTCGATGGAGACGCCGTCCGGCACGGAAAGGTCAATTTTTTCGACCTCGATTTCCTCCTCGTCGTCCACATCCAGCAGAATATCGTCGTCTACGTCATCATCGGTAATTCTGAGTACATCAATGTTGTTCGCCTCCAGAAAATCCAGGATTTTTTCAAATTTTTCCGAATCAAGCTGCATATCGGCAAAGAAATCGCTGATTTCCTGATATTCTAACATGTTCTTTTTCTTTTTGGCCAAATTTAAAAGTTCTTTTAGTTTTTCCTGGAATTTCGCTCTTTCGGCCTCCAAATCCGCCGCATTTTTATCAGCGCCGTTTTTTACCGCCTCTAAATTCTCCCCGGAAATACCATTATTCCCGTTATTTTCTTTCTTTTTTGCCATTTTGTTTCATCCTCTCAGGTTTTCTAGTATTTTGTCCTTAATCAATGGAAATATGCACTTTCTCCAATTCTTCCAGCGCCCGCTTATCCGCCACGGATTTTTGCAGCGCCGCCATATCGGCAGGCGGCATGGTTTTTAAACGGTATTCAATACTGTTTTTCTTGACCCGGACAATGGTCTCTTTCAGTGCTTTTTCAAAGGAATCCTTCGAAAGCTGTGAGCCGTCCCGGACGGATTCTTTGTCTTCTTCTGTAAAACCGCCGGGGATTGTGGCGTTAAAAAGCGCCGCAATCTCGCGCTGTTCCTCCTCCGCGGGAAACATGCTGACAATTTTTGCCGGATTTACGGTTCCTGTCTCATGGAACTGAGAAAACAGAATTTCCGCCGCCTTGTGATAGAGTTCCTCGGTAAAGTCCTCCGGGGAAATGTATTTCTCTACCTTGCGGAATAAGCCGGTATGCTCGATGAGCCACGTAAGCAGCAGCTTCTGGGACTGCTTCATTCCATCATCTTTTTTCTTCTCACGGATACCGGTCTTCCGCTTTTCGGGCTCCCGCCCCGGAGACATCCTGCCGACTCCTCCGAGCCTTGCGCCGTACTCATTGACAAGCCTGCGCAAATCCTCCACCGCGATCATGTACCTGGATGCAACCGCGTCGATATAATTGTCGCGCTCAAGCTTCTCAGGGAAACCGCACAGCCGCTTTGCCGTCTCATTGTAAAACTCCGTTTTACTCTCCGGGTCTGCCATGTCGTACTGCCGCTCGAGCATGCGTATCTCGAACAGAAAGCTGTTCTCGGCACGGTCAATTCGCTCCTGATACGCCTCAGCCCCCAGAGCCTTGATAAATTCATCCGGGTCCTTATAAGGCTTCATGTCGATGACCTTCGCGGTGATTCCCGCCTCCTTTAAAATCGGGATTGCCCGCAGAGCCGCCCGAACCCCGGCGCCGTCGCTGTCGTAGGTCAGGTACACCTCTTTTGTATAACGCTTCAGCAGATTGGCGTGGCCTTCGGTGAGCGCCGTGCCCAAAGAGGCGACGGCATTGTCAAAGCCTGCCTGATGCAGGGCAATGACATCCATATACCCCTCGCACAGAAGAAGCTGCGGCTTTTTGGTGCTCCGTGCAAAATTCAGACCATACAGATTCCGGCTCTTATCAAAAATTTTTGTTTCCGGCGAGTTTAAATATTTCGGCTCACCGTCGCCCATGACCCTGCCGCCGAAACCGATCACCTTGTTATGTACGTCCATAATCGGGAACATCGCACGATTCCAGAACTTATCATGCCCGCCCCGCTTCTCGTCTATACTGACAAGGCCGGATTCCTTTAAAAGCTCATCCTCATAGCCCTTTGCCCGCAGATACCGGTAAAGATCGTCGCTGTACTGATCCGAATAGCCAAGCCCGAACTTATGCATTGTCTCGTCAGAAAGGCCTCTTTTCCGGAAATAATCAAGCGCACGCGCGCCCCGGCTGCTCCGCAGCAGCGTATAAAAATATTTCGCCGCCTCCTTCTGAACCGCAAGCAGTCTTGCCCGCTTATCCGCCTCCCTGCGCTGCGACTCGCTGTACTCCTGCTTCGGCAGCTCTACGCCCGCCCGCTCCGCCAGCGCCTCCATCGCCTCGGGAAATGTAAAATTCTCGTATTCCATCAGAAATGTAAATACGTTTCCACCGGCCCCGCAGCCGAAACAGTAATACATCTGCTTATTGGGGGATACGGAAAAGGAGCCGGTCTTTTCATTGTGAAACGGACACAAACCGAAATATGTACTGCCCTTCTTTTGCAGGCGCACGTATTGTGAAATCACATCGACAATGTCATTGCGCGAACGTACTTCCTCTATGATGTCATCTGAATAATACGGCATCTCTTCCTCCTTTCCGAAATCAATCATCAACCATCAATAGCCATCTACCTGCCAGGCCTGAGGCAGGAAATACTCGGAAAACTTGGCAATGGCATACTGATCCGTCATACCGGAAATATAGTCGCAGACAATACGTTCATCCTTTTCCCCCTCGCCGCGCATGCGCAGGAATTTCTCAGGCAGCAGTTCAATATGCTCCATATAATAGTAAAACAGCTGCTTGAGCATTGCCTTTGCCTTGACTTCCTCGCCCTTTGCCACGGGATTCTCGTAGACATTCTGAAACATGAATCTGCGCAGCTCTATCATCGCTTCCTCAACCTCCGGCGACATGATAATGTCATCCTTGCCCATGCTGTTCATAATAATATTATGGATCAGCGTGTTCAGCCGCTGGCGCGTAGTAAAGCCGAGCGTTTTTTTCAGTTCCAGCGGAATATCCTCCTCTTTGAGCACCTGCGCCCGGATGGCATCGTCAATGTCATGATTGATATAGGCAATCTTATCGGAAAGCCGCACAATTTTCCCTTCCAGCGTATGCGGCATCAGTCTCGACTGATGATTTAAAATACCGTCCCGCACCTCCCAGGTCAAATTCAACCCCTGTCCGTCCTTTTCCAGCTTTTCCACGATCCGCACACTCTGCTCATTGTGCTTAAAGCCGTCGGAGCAGACCTCGTTGAGTGCAAATTCACCCGCATGGCCAAAGGGAGTATGTCCCAAATCATGCCCCAGCGCAATGGCCTCCACCAAATCCTCGTTGAGACGCAGCGCCTTTGCAATGGTGCGCGCATTCTGGGAAACCTCCAGTGTGTGGGATAACCTGGTCCGGTAATGGTCGCCTCTTGGCGTCAAAAAAACCTGTGTTTTATTCTTTAACCTGCGAAACGCCTTGCTGTGGAGGATTCTGTCCCGGTCCCTCTGAAAGACCGGACGGATGTCACACTGCTCCTCACAGACGTCCCTTCCTCTGGAATTCACGCTCAGGGCCGCATAGGGACTTAACGTCTCGCACTCCATTCTTTCGATTTCTTCCCGTATCGACATGTTTCATCTCCTCTTTTGGACAACCTGTCACACAGTGATTACAATATATATATTCCGCACTTCGTCTTTATTTCCTTTATTTTTATCACAGAACCTGTTTCCCGTAGGATTTCCCTTCAAAAAAATCCCGACAGAAAAAAAGGAAGCTCTTTTCAAAGCTTCCTTTTTCCGAAGATGCAGGAGATGGGACTTGAACCCACACGATATTGCTACCACAGGCACCTGAAGCCTGCGCGTCTGCCAATTCCGCCACTCCTGCGAACCCGTCATACAAGAAAATCCAAATGCGGAAGATGGGACTTGAACCCACACGAGCGCAATGCCCACAAGATCCTTAGTCTTGCTCGTCTGCCAGTTCCGACACTTCCGCAAATCACTCTCTCGTGACGACTTGTTAATAATAACAAACGGTGCAAAAAATGTCAATGGGTAATTTTATATTTTTTCAATTTTCTTTCCGTCTCTTCTTTTGAGCAGCTGCTTTAATGTTTTCCCGAGAAGCTTAAAGTCGATGGGCTTGGCGATGTGCGCGTCCATTCCCGCCGCCGCAGCCGCTGCCATATCATCCTCAAAAGCATTGGCAGTCACGGCTATGATGGGAACGTCTCCGGCATCCGGACGCGGAAGGCTCCGAATCCTCCTTGCCGCCTCACAGCCATCCATCTGCGGCATCTTCATATCCATCAAAACAGCGTCAAACTCATAGGGAGCCGATTTTTCAAATTGCTCTACTGCCTCCGTCCCGTCCCAGGCCGGGATGACAAGCGCACCGGCCATCGTAAGAAGCTCTGTCGCAATTTCCATATTCAGCTCATTGTCCTCCGCCAGCAAAAGCTTCTTTCCCTTCAGGAAATCCCCTGGTTGTTCCTCCGGCTGGCTGCCGACGGCTGACGGCGTCTTTTCCTCAATCACGGTAAACGGAAGAATCACCGTAAACGTACTTCCCTTATCCGGCTCGCTCTCCACATAGATTTCACCGTTCATCTGCTCAATGAGATTTTTGGTAATCGGCATACCAAGACCGCTGCCGACCGTCTGCCGGACGCCAAACCGGATTTCACGGGCATACGGCTCAAACAGGTGCTCCATAAAATCCGTCGACATGCCGATTCCGGTATCCGAAACCACAAATTGAAACTTCGCGTGCTCTCCCTCATTCAGCTGTGTGACGGATACCCGAATCTCATCGCCCTCCCCCGTAAACTTAAACGCGTTGGAAAGAAAATTATTGAGAATCTGCGTAACACGAAAGGAATCCCCAAGCAGCCTGATATTTTTCACGTGAATCTCTTTCCGGAAGGTCTTATGCTCTGTTTCCGCCTGAAAATCAAAAGCCCCGAGACATTCGTCCAGACACACGCCAAGCTCAAATTCCCTGTTGTTTAAGCTTACCTTTCCCTGCTCGAGCCGCGACATATCCAGAATATCATTAATCAGCCCCAAAAGCTGACGGCTGGAGGTCTGAATTTTTTCCAGATAATCCGAAACCTTCCGCGGCTCGTCCACGCACCGGACCGCAAGCTCGGACAGCCCGATAATCGCATTAAGAGGCGTGCGCATATCATGGGACATATTACTGAAAAAGTTCTGCTTTGCTCTCTCGTTCTGCCGGGAGCTGTTCAGCGCTTCCTTTAAAAAGTTACGCTCCTTGAGCTGTCTCTGCTTCTCCTGCTCCACATCACGGAAGCAAAGCACCGCCTCCTCCGGCGGCAGGGATTCGTCAAACAAAACCCGCACATTCACCCACCGGTATTCCTCCCCGAATCTGCGGCGGAAATCTCCCCCGAAATCCCGGACACGCCCCGATACCAGCCGCCGGATGTTCTCGGTGGAAAAGCTCTCCAAAAATTCCTTATATGCCTCCGGCTCGGCAACCTCGCCGAACACGCGCAGCAATTCCCTGTACTCACCGATGGGCGGAATTCGTTTTTTCACATAATCGGAGCCCTTAATCATCTCATAGATTCCCTGCTCATAACGAATACGGTACAACGCATAATACGAATTGCCAAGCACCCGCACCGTCTCATCCGCACGCCGCATGCGGTCGCCGAGACGCATATCTCTCCAGGTCATTACACCAAATGCCAGCAAAAACGCCGCAAAAATCACTCCAAAGAAAATAGTCAGCCAGCTAAAGCTCCTGAGAAGTCCGGCATACGGAACCGTGACAATCGAAAACCATCCGTTGTCCAACTCCGAATAATAGACCGCCCGGCGTTCACCGTCCATATCCACAATGAAATCATCGTAAGCCGAGAGTTCCCCGGCGTCTATCTTCTCTAGCAGCCCGTTCACATACGCCTGAATTTCCTCTTCCGGCACATTCAAATCCGTCTGTCTGTAAATGATGGTTCCCGCGCTGTCACAGAAGAACAGGGACTGTCCTTCCGTGAGCTTCTGCAAATCAAGCTGAAAGCTGAAATTTTGGGGAAAAATATCAAACGCCAGCACGGCATCCGCCTCACTGCACTTCTGCGCCACGGTAATCACAGGCTTATCATAAATCGCATCCGTGTAGACATCCGTAAAAATGACCTCCCCGTCCGCCTCCACGGCCTTCCGGTACCATTCGGTCGAAGAAACGTCATAGCCGGTATCCCCCTCCCACGGATTTGCCGCAAGGAGCGCGCCTTCTATGACGGCATACGGATCCACGACGCCGTCTCCCAAAACCGTATTGAGCTGCCGGAAATACACCTCCATCCATTCCAGCAGTTCCTCGTCCGTTCTGCCCTGGGAAATCTGCTTCTCCATAGAAGCAGCACCGAAGGAAATCAGTGTCTCATATACGGCAAGATTGCTGCTCTCCTCCGAGGCATAGCTGCGCGCGATGGCAACGCCCGCATTCTGGGCGTTTTCCAGCAACGTATGATGGACAATCCGCATTCCCACCGCCGCGAGAACCGCAAACAAAATAAAGGCCGCTATATTCAGATACATATGCTGTCGAATACGTCTCCGCTTATATGGAATTTGTTTTTGTCTGCGCCCTTTCATCTGCCCGTCTCCCGTTTCTGTTTTTAAAGATATTGCTTTTCAAATATTTCAGCTTTTACCGGCTTTCCGAAATAATAGCCCTGGATAAGCTGTATCCTGTTTCCCATCAGCGCCTCAAGCTGCTCCTTCGTCTCTACACCCTCGACACACACATTTACGTGAATGGCGTTTGCCAGCTCGGCCACCATCTTTACGAAGGCATTGGAAAAGTCGTCCTTGCCGATGTCAATGATAAAGCACCGGTCAATCTTGATGACGTCAATCGGCATCTCCCTGATGTGATTGAGCGAAGAATATCCGGTTCCGAAATCATCGAGCGCCACCCGCACACCAAGCTTTCTGATCTCAGCCAGTATATTCTTCATACGGTTCATATCGTTGATGGCGAGGCTCTCCGTCACCTCCAGCGTCAGATTCTGCGGAATCATTCCGGTGTCCTCCAGAGCCTTTCGAATCCGCTCCACAATGTCGTTCTGCAAAAGCTGGACAACCGAAAGATTTACGTTGACCTTATACTCCGGGTGGCCCATATCATTCCAGTATCTGCAATGCCTGCACGCCTGCTGCAAGACATAATCTCCGATAGGATTGATCAGCCCCAGATACTCCGCCAGCGGAATGAAATCCGTCGGCGGGATCAGCCCGAGCTCCCCGGAATTCCAGCGCACCAGCGCCTCCGCCCCGGCACAGGGGCTTCCTTCCTTTGATATATCCACAATCGGCTGGAAATACACTTCAAATTCCTCAAAGGAGCGCTGCGTTGCATTTCTCATATTTTTTTCCAGATCCAGGCGCTTATAGGAGGTGGATTCCACATTATCATCGTAAAATTCAATCCTGTTTTTTCCGGCGCATTTTGCCGTATAAAGCGCGATATCCGCTTTTCTGATCAGCTCCTCGACGGTATCGCCGTCCGTCGGAAAGCGGACGACACCCATACTCATCGTACAGTAATAATCCGCACCCTTTAACATCCACGGTCTCGTAAACAGCGACTTGATTTCGTCCAGAATCTGCTGCAACAGCGTCACGCTTTGATGCGTAAGGATGATGATAAATTCATCCCCTCCCATGCGGTAGCAGTTATTTTCCACACCGGGAATCTGCTTTAAGCTTCCGGAAATATTTTTCAGCAGAATATCGCCGTACTGATGTCCGAGCCCGTCATTAATATGCTTAAAATCATCCAGATCAATGTAAAGCAGCGCTCCTTCGCTCCCGCGCTCCTTTGACTGACGGATGCAGCGCTCCAAATCCTGCTCGCAACGCATCCGGTTATAAAGCCCTGTCAGGAAGTCATTATTCGCCTGCTTTTCGATTTTCTGCTGATACAGCTTTTTATCCGTCACATCATACACCGTACCGAGCAGCACTCTCCTGCCGTCCACCCAGTGAATTCTGGTGCTGTGCAGATCAAACCAGCGCTGCTCCTCTTCGGAATAGACCTCGCGGAAAGAAAGACTGTCCTCCGTTCTTGTCCCCTGCCGGAAATACCGCTCCAGCGTGCCGCTCTTAATTCCCCTGCGGAAGGTGCTGCGGAAACGCTGGTTGGTATAGAGGGTATCCCCGCTCTCCGGGTCGAGCACATAGATTCCGCATCCCACGTTCTCGAGAATTGCCTCGAGCGAGGCATAGGAGCTTGCCAGCGAATTTTTCGCTATCCGCTTCACGAGGATACTGTGCATAATCCGCTTTGCGTCATTGACAAACTTTACCTCGCCGACATCCCAGATCCGCTTTTTTTCTTTTTCCGCAAAGCTGAGATACATCTCCGTTCTGCCGCTCACCTCAATCGGCAGAAACAGTGCCGCCGTCAGGCGCTGCCGCTCAAACAGGCGGCCGAATTCGTCCGGGAGCATGGAATCCGCCGAAATCATATAGGGCTTCCCGTTAAAAAAGGGCAGCGACTTAAGGGGCAGTTCTTTCCTCTCCGCAAATATCGGCTCTGCCCCCGGCGCCGTATACTCGCAGATAATATCCGCCGTCCTGCCATCGGTGTTTTTCCGAAGCAGCGCTCCCGCCGAAATGCCGAGATAGCCGCAGACCTCTTTTAACATGCCGTCAACAATGGTTTCAAAGCTTTCCTCCGATTCCAGCATTTTTACAATAGCGGTTATCGCTTCGTTTCTGTGGAGCTGCTCCTCCATCTGCTTTTCGGATTCCCGGCTCTTTAAAAACGCTTCCTGGGCAAGCAGTTCTTCCATTTTCACCGCAAACATCTGCCTGGAAAGCGTTTCCAAAAACGCGATGGATTTATAGTACCGCTCCGGCGTCGTTCTCATCATGCAGGAAGGCGCCGCAGCCGCTTCCTCCTCCATGACCCCGGCCACAATCCAGACAGCCGCAGCGGCTCCCCCGACATTCACGGAAACGCCGCACAGCTTTACGCACGCCTGTCTGCCGGTTTCCTCCATAACGCTCTCAAGTCCGCCGTCCCGCAGCCTGGCAAACAGCGACTGACAAAGGTCCTCGTCCGCGGCGCTGCGCAGATATTCCAGCTCCTCCTTTGAGCCGTACGGCCTGGTAACGACCTCCCCCTTAGGCCCCAGACATACAAGATACAGATTGTTGGCCGCGCAGAAGCGATCCTGCAGATTCTGCATAAGCGACGCATCCAAAAGCCCCTGTTCCTGCACCGATTGATATTCTTCTTTTTTTCTGATGGAAACCGCCATTTTTCTACCCTTTCATTCCGACAATATACAGACAGAAATGATTCTTCTCCTGAACCACAAATTGCTGCAGAAGCTTGTACCCGGTATGGAGTCTGAGCTGCTTTTTGACAAAGCCTTCTTCATTCGAATAAAATATCAGGACTCCCCCCGGTGCCAAAAGCCGCTTTGACTTTTTAAAAAATGCCGCGTAAAAGGCATCCATTTCCTCCTTCGATTGTTTTCCCCGAACGGGCAGATTTGTAATAATCTCATCAAACTTCCCGTCATAGGTAAAGTCAAAATAATCTCTCTGGATAAAACGGATTTGCACTCCCGCCGCCGCGGCATTCTCCCGTCCGAGCTTTACTGCCTCTCCAAAAATGTCAATGCCATATTTCTCTGCGGCCGGCACCAGCATCTCCCGCTCAATCAGCATGGTTCCCACACCGCAAAACGGATCCAACACGCGCGCCCCTCTTTTCAGGCAGGGCTGCGCCAGCCGAACGAGCATTGCCGCTGCCGATGGGTGAATCGACATTGCCACTGCGTTTTTCCGATAGGAAAAACGCGGCATCGGAATCGTATACAGCTTTAAAAACGGGACAATATTTCCCTGCTTATTCAGATAAAGACGAAGTTCCGCCTCGTAATCCCCCGTGGAATTAATCAGCTTTCTGCAGGATTCCGCCTCCAGACGGGCAGCAAGCTTTTTGATAAACGAGGCTTTTTCCGACGGCTCCAGCTTTCCCCGAAGCTCCAGCCGAAAACAAAAGGGTGCCTCCTCGCTGTGACACTCCCGCAGCAGCTCCCACAATTCGGAGTTCCAGATTTCCTCTGCCGCCTGCTCGGGAACTCTCGTCACAGGCTGCCTGGTATGAAGCGGAAACAGCAGTTCCCGATAAGTCCTAAGGTCAAGCAAGGGCTTTACCTCTGCGGCGGACACAATCACTCCGAGCGGATGGGCCGCAGCCTTTTTGACCGTCCTTGCCGGAAGCCCTTCCACCTCCCGCAGCGTCACATCCCGCCTGTCGTGTCCGGTTGCCAGCACGATTACACGAGGTTTTTGAAAACCGGTAAAAACATGCTTTTGCGTGCCTTCAAGCTTTGTAATTATTTTGCCAAGTTCACGGATTTCTTCGCTGATGTGCTTCTTTTCGTCTTCTGCCGGAGTCATCTCCGACAGTTCCTTCATTCTTGTCCTGAAGCTGTCAAGATACCGGGAAACGTCCAATTTCCCCAGTGCAGTCAGATATGCGCTTTTAACAAAAAGAGTTGTTTCCCTGTAATATGCCGTCAAAAGCGGCTCCGCCGCCTGTGAAAGCGCCAAATCCCCGATGAGCAGCGCCGCGTTTTTTCTCACCTTGGGGTCTTCCTCCGACAGAAGCCCGATGAGCAGAGTCCCGTCCCCGGCCAGCGCCGCAAGTTCCTGCCTGCGCACCGAATCTTTGGCCTGTCCACGCAGACTCTGCAGCGCTTCCCGGAGATTCTCCCTTTTCCGTAAATCCTCGTAATATTTTTCCAACATGCGCCCTTTCCTTCTACCGATTCATAATTATTGTTATTCTACTGTATTTCCTCCGTTTTTGCAATACCGTAGGTGTCGATGTAGGACACGAGATCCTCCCGGAACTGGTTCCACGCCCATTCATTTTCCACATAGTATTTCGGGCATGCCTTCCCCGTCACATCGTAATGGCGAATCACATCATCCTCCGTCAGACCGTAGCGTCCCATCAGCCAGGTCACAAGCTTCACGAGCGAATCATAGGTCGCATCGGCAAATCTTCCCGTATCATCCGGAATACAGCATTCAATCGAAATCGTATCGGCATTTCTTTCGTTGGAGGCATAGGCTATCTCATTGCAGGGAATACACTGTACGATTTCCCCGGAAAGCCCGATGACAAAATGACTGCTCGCATAGGTCTCTCCCGTCTCGGCCAGATTTTCAAAATAGCTGCGGTTCTGTTCCGCCGTCGTTCCGGGATTTGCGGTATAATGCACGACAATACCGTTCACCTGCTCAAGCGCCGTGCCGGGTCTTGAATATTCGTTGTAATCAAGGAGCTCCACCAAAAGCTCGGGACGTTCATCCACATATTTGACCTCCGCCACGGGAACTCCTGCCTCCTGCACCGCGGCACCTCCGGTGATGAGACGGTACATTCCATAGCCCGCCACGACAACGATGAGCATGGCGGTCAGCACGACAATACTTCTGGCCATAAACTGCTGGCGTCTGCGCTTCCTCCTTCTGCGTTTCCTCGCCTCATATTTTCTCCGATCCATTTCCCTTTCTCTGACATTCTGACTGTACGGCATACTCCGGTCCCTCCGGGTCTTTTCCCTTCTCTGTGCTTATTTTTGTAGATATTTCTGCATTTCATTTGTCCATATGAAAAAAATGTTCAGTTTTCTGCAATTTGTTATTGTTTTGTCAATATTAGACAAATTGTACCAATTATTTTTGTTGATTTTTTCCAGCCCTCATGCTATAGTGTAGTTACAAAATATAAAGGAGGTGAAGGATATGCCTTACACAATTGACCCTTCCATGTCGTTTGGCGAAGTCATCGCATATTATGAGAAATATATCGACGAGACCAAAGCGGCAGGGAAAAAGCCGGTATCTTTCCTGCATTTTTTGACAGGCAGATACTAACAGCCGGTTGGCCGAGCTTGCTTTGCCGCCCGGCTTTTTCATTTATATTCTATCTTACCTTCCTACAGAGCGTTTCCCTCACGATACGGTGAAAGCTGGGCAAGCAGCCCTTCTACGGAAAAGGCGTCTTCAAACAAAAAGGATTCCCCCAACAATTCAATATTTTCTTCGGAGTGCTCTACCTCCTTTGCATATATCTTCGTCGAGGCAATCCGGTCCGAAAGTCCAAAGTTTTTTCCATTTGCAAAATAGTTCATAACATCGATATCAAGGACCATCAAAAACGACGCCACGGCAAACTGTGCCTTATCCAGCAGGTTGTTGTCATAAAACGCGCGCATGAAATATCGGAAGGTATAATACACCATCAGGTGTTCATACTCATACTCACGATATCTCTGTGCATGCAGAAAAGCAGCATGCGCACTTTCATAATTTTCCTCACTGTAAAATTCCAAAAGCTGAGCTTTTACCCGATTCCATTCCTCCCCGATCGTCTCAAGCTCCTCATACTCACGAAGACGGCAAAGGAATGCCCGGTACGGACTTTGTATATCTTTGCGTTCCCGGGACGGCTCCGTACGAAACAGTTCTGTCTGCATGTCCCGACAGTATATTAAATAAGAAGCAATGCGCTCTGTAATGGGGTCTTTTCTGTCCCAGAGCAGCAAAAGCGCATTGCTTCGAACCTCTTCCAGCCTTTGGGCAAGCAGAACTTCATCCGGCTCCCAGTCTTCGCCGTATTCCCCGGCAAGGTGCTGTTCGTAAAAGCTCATCTGCTGCTTCTCCGAAAACATCAGGCGGGCTGCCTCCTCACAGGAGAGGCAAAGCGTTTTCTCCCGCACGCCCGGATATTCCATCGTAAACCTCGGATATTCCATACACACCTCGCTGAGTGCTTCCTCCCCGAACGCAAGGCAGATTTCACAGAGACCCTTTTCGTTGAGCAGGGGACATCTGCCCTTTTCATCGAGCGCAAAGCTTCCCTCCCGCACGCTGTCCCTGATTTTTTCCGCAACAGGTCCCTGCAGCGTTTTATAATAAGCAAGCGTTTCCTCGTCTATATCAATCTCCCAGCCCTTACAGCAGGTGTCCGGGCACCGGTCCGCCGTGCACCGGAATTTTTTATAATAGGACGGTACGCGTAAAATCATAGCTTTTTCCTCCGTCAAAAACGGCATTATTTTTCCTTAAAATGCCAGCTTAACATATAACCGATGCACCATACTCCCCCCGCCAGCGATAAATAAACAAATCCCTGCAGTAAGGCAGCAAGCAGCTTTCCCAAAGAAAGCTGTCCCGCTATCTGTGCGGCAATCAGCCCCCTGACCGGTCCGGTAAGAAGCATATAACCGCCCACATAGCACCATCCCAAAACGCCAAGCGCGTAGCACAGCATCGCAGCCAGTGTTCTCCAGTTAATTTTCATTTCCAACTCTCCCTTTATGCATACATCAGTAAAAACTATTCCATCAAAAGCACAACCTCTCCCCGCTCCTTACTGCGGGCCACGTCGATAATCCGCTGATTTTTCGAGCCGCGGAATTTCAAGGAAATGTCCTTTTGCTCTAAAAGAAAGGGACCGTCCACCATAACGTCAATCAGCGACAGAAACTCCTGCGAAGCCGCACAATATACCCTTCCCCCGGGAAGGAAATCCTCATACAGATAGCCGCTGTACATCCAAACGTTTTTCTGCGGCAATTCCGTCCTGACCCGGCGCAGCAGCCCCAGCAGCCCCTCCTGGTTTTCCGGTTCCCCCGGATCCCCGCCAAGCAGGGTCAGTCCGCTGATGTGCGCGGGGCGCAGCTCCTCTATAACAGTATCCTCCGTCTCCGCAGTAAACGGCTTCCCGTAGCCAAAATCCCAGGTTTCCGGATTAAAGCAGTCCCGACAGTGATTCCTGCACCCGGACACAAACAGCGACACTCGCACACCCGTACCGTTTTCAATCGAAAACGGCTTTATTTCCCCATAATTCATCTTTCATCCTCCTTACCATCATGCCTGCTGCGGCAGGATTCCCGTACCACCAGCTCCGGCTCTATGAAAATATGCCCGCCGTCGTCCCCGGCGTTTCCCTCGCGGATAATCTTAAGCAGAAGCTCCGCCGCCATCTCCCCCAGCTTTTCCTGCGGATGCGCCACGGTAGTCAGCGGGACTCTGCCGCTTGCGGCAAGATAGGAATTGTCATACCCTGTCACGGAAACGTCCTCCGGTACCAAAAGCCCCTCATCGTTCAGCGCCCGAATCACCTCCAGGGCAATCTGGTCATTATAGGAGACGACCGCGTCAAAATACAGCAGGCCGCGTTCCTTTGCCATCTGACGCATTTTCTCGTAAGGATGCGTCTTCCGATCCTCCGTATAAAACCACACAACCCGATCCGGGTCATAGGCGATACCGGCCTCCTGCAGCGCCCGGACATACCCCTTGTGACGCTGCTGCCCCTGGGTATCATCCGCCTTAAATACCCCGACGATACCGCTGTGCCCGAGAGAAAGCAGATACCGCGTCACCAGATAGCCGCCCAGGCAGTCATCCAGCAGAATATGCGGTTTGTCCTTCATCTGGGCATAACTCCCCTGAATAAACACATAAGGAATCCGGTACTCATCCAACCGCTCATACAGATTGATATGTTTGCAGAAAATCTGACTCTTGCTCGGCTCGATGATCAGCCCGTCAATATCCTTCTGCAGCAGCTCCTCTAAGCATTTTGCCTCAAGGTTTCTGGAATTTTTCGTATTTTTAAGGAGGATACTGTAGCCGTTCTCCGTGAGCACCCCGTCAATTCCCTTAATCACCCTCGGAAAAATGTAATCGGACAGATAGGTTGTCACGACTGCAATATTTTTCGACTTCCCGGCATGACGCAGCATTTCGGAGCAGAAGGTGCCGCGTCCGTGCTCCGCATAGATATAGCCCTCGTTTTGCAAAATCTGCAGTGCTTTCCTTACTGTCTGGCGGCTTACACCGTAACCGGCGGAAAGCACGTTTTCTGACGGAAGCTTCTCCCCCGGCCGAATCTTCCCCGAAAGAATCTGCTCCCGAAGCTGCTCCATCAAATCATAATATTTCAATTTTTTATCCATAATACTATCATTTTTCTGATTTTTTATCCGATATATAAGTAAAGAAAGAAAATAAAAGGAGTGTGATTGTCGCAATCTACGTACCATCTATCTTTTCAATGTTACCTGTAGTCCCTGTCACCCGCATTGACCGGGTAGCCCCGCAAAAGCGCGAGACGAAAAAGCATCAGGCGAAAGAGGAGATTTCATTTTCCTCCATCTACCGCGCCAAATTGGATCAGACACAAAAGCAGCATTCCGACAGCTTTGACGCCACCGCTTAAGGGTATTTCATCCGGAGCAAGAGGAGCATAACGATGAATTTCAGAAAGAAAGAGAGAAAGAAGGCCCCCTGACGCTGGTTTTTTACCACGCCGGGGGACTTTCTTTGTCTGCGGATTTCCCACGCACCTACAGGATTCCCGCCGCCTGTTTCGCAAGCTGATCGGCTTCCTCGTTTCCCTCCACGCCGGAATGGCCTTTTACCTTGACGAACCGTATCTGAAGCCTGTCCTTAACGGACTGCACATATTCATGGTAAGCCTCGGTGCCACGGCGGTTGCGCTTCCATGCTCCGGTCGCCCACATCTCAATTCCCATATAATCATAGTAAACGGTAAGCTCGGAGAGCCCAAGCTCAAGCGCCCGTTTGATTGCCGCCATGCTCCCCAGTACTTCTCCGGCCACATTGTGCATAGACGCCATCTCCGGCTCACTGCCGGAGCCCTGCAAAATTTCTTTTTTTCCGCCGGAAACCAAAAATCCGCCGTAGCCGTACACTCCAGTCGCAGAATTATAGGAGCCGTCCACAAACGCATAATTTTCCGGCAGCCCCTCCTGCGGCGCAGCCTGTACCTGTCCTCCCAGAAAAGCCTCCGCCTCCTCTCGGGTGCGAAAGCTTTTATAGATTGCTCCGGGAAATCCGTCCACAACCGATTTGCACTCATCCCAGCTTCTGTAGATTCCAGGCGTTCTCCCGGCCTTCACCGCATAATACTTTCCCGGCATAGTCTTCCTCCCGATATCTTTGATTTTTCAATGTACCAGCTCATAGTACAAAATGCCGTACAGCTCCCGCACATAGTAGGTCGGCAGATATAACAGGCAGGTCCGCGCGGGGGTGCTGTAGGCGGTAAGCCCCAGCCTTTCCGCGGTTTTTTCTGCCCGGTAGGCATGAAACTCGCTGGTGATAATCGTCACGGTCCGGCCCAGCCCCCGTTCGTTTAAAAGCTCCCGGGAAAGCCTGAGATTCTCCTCTGTCGTTGTCGAGGCTGTCTCTAAAATGAGGCGTTTTGCATCGATTCCTCTCTCCGTGAGATACCGGTACATACACTCCGCCTCGGAGATGTCCTCTCCTTCTCCCTGCCCTCCTGACAATATACAGAGCGCTTCGGGATTTTTTGACAGATAATCATACGCCGCCTCAAGCCTTTCCTCCAAAATGGCGCTCGGTCTGGTTCCCTTTACGCTGCAGCCAAGCACCACGGCCGTGGTATTTTCAGGCGGGGCATGGTACGCGGCCCGCACCATGAGCACCGTCTCCGCCAAAACTACAAGAACGACGGCAGCAACAGCTCCAAGCAGCAGCAAAAGCACCGTCCTCCCGCCGCCAGTCTCCCAGAGCATTGCCAGCCTGTGATTGATCCGGCTGCGAGAGATTCCATACAAAATAACCAGAAGCGAGACCGCCATGCCCGTAATTCCACCGATATTGACAAGCCCCTTTGCCAGAAGCGGACAAAAAAACCAGATAAATAAAATTGTTCCGATTCCGACGATAACCATCTGTCCCTTTTCCATGCTCCCTCCGGAAATGCCGGCTTCTGTCCTAGGACAGCTCCAGCCTGCAATTTGCCCTCATTTTCAGCGGGCATTCATATACATTTTCGTTATGCTCCTTGGCAATATAGGAAAGCGGACATTTTCTGCAATCCCCTCTGACAAAATCGCCGGGCACCTCAAATTTTAAAACGGCTGTCAGCGCGCCCTTTTTCGCATTTTGTCTGCGGATATGCTCCCAGGAGAGCGTCTGCCCGCAGCCGGAGCATTTGTCAGTGCCTACTGTTACCGCTCTTTTACAGGTCGGGCACGCATAGTAGCTTTTCCCGCTCTGCTCCTCCATCTCCAGCACGTCTGCCGGAAATTGCCTGATTAACTGCTCTCTGATATCGTCCTGCATCACATAACTCTCCTTCTCTTTTGTTTCTCTTTCATATGTGACTATTGTACCATCTCGCCTGTCGGCTCGATGAGGCATTCGCCTTACAGAGCTCCCCGTGCAAGCACGGAGCTCTGCAAGGCTCATTGTACCATATACTTTATCCCAGCGCTACATCCAATATCATCATAATGAGAAAACCGACCGCGAACCCAATCGTGCCGATATTGGAATGCTCACCCTCCGAAGCCTCGGGTAAAAGCTCCTCCACCACAACATAAATCATCGCCCCTGCGGCAAATGCCAGCAGTCCCGGCAGCAGCTTTGTAATCACGCCTGCCAGGAGGATGGTGATTCCGGCCGCCAAAGGCTCCACAATGCCGGAAGCCATGCCGTAGAAAAAGGCACGTTTTTTACTTCCGCCCTCACTTTTCAGAGGAAGCGAGATAATCGCTCCCTCCGGGAAGTTCTGAATCGCGATTCCGATGGTCAGCGCCAGCGCCCCAGACATTGTAATTTCGTTGTTTCCCGCAAGCAGCCCCGCAAACACCACGCCGACCGCCATTCCCTCCGGAATATTGTGAAGGGTGACAGCAAGTACCAGCATGGTTGTTTTTTTTAGTTTGCTCGGTAAACCTTCCGGCTTTTCCTCATTCAGATGAAGATGCGGAATGATTCTGTCCATGACCAGCAAAAACAGGATTCCGAGCGAAAATCCGACCGCGGCCGGAAGAAACGAAAGCTTTCCCAGTTCCTCAGACATTTCCATCGCCGGAATCAGCAACGACCACACTGACGCCGCCACCATAACCCCCGACGCAAACCCCAAAAGCGCTTTCTGTACCAAGGGATTTAATCTGTCCTTTAAAAAGAATACGCATGCCGCGCCGAGCGACGTTCCCAAGAACGGAATCATCAGAGCCACAAATATATTCAAAGTTTTTCCTCCCATTCTGCCTCTTTAAATCCTGTCAAAACCACGCCGTCCCCGACAACCAACGGGCGCTTTACGAGCATCCCGTCCGTCGCAAGCAGCGCAAGCTGTTCGTCCTCACTCATCCCGGGCAGCCGCTCCTTAAGGTTTAATTCTTTATAAAGACTGCCGCTGGTATTAAAAAAGCGCTTCAGCGGAAGCCCGCTTTGCTGATACCATTCTTTTAATTCCTCTGCGGTCGGGCGTTCCTCCCTGATTGGGCGTTCCTCGTAGTCAATTCCTTTTTCATCCAGCCATTTTAACGCCCTCTGACAGGTTGAGCAGTTCTTATAACATAATACGGTCAATGCCATTGTTTTGTTCTCCTTTTTCTTTGTCCGCCCTACAGCTTCGCATCCGCCTTTTTCTGGAACCTGTCCGCCTGTACGATAAACCGCTCATGGGTTCCCTCTCCGATTTTTCCTTTCTCGTCTTCCACCTCCACGGAAAAGACAAGCAGCCTGTCGTCGACCTCCACAAGCGTTGTGCGGCAGGTCACCTGCATTCCGACCGGAGACGCGGAAAGATGTCTGATATTAAGACTGGTTCCTACGGTCACGCAGCCCTCCTCAAGTTCTCCCGCAACGCTTTTCCATGCGGTCTCTTCAATGAGCGCAACCATGGCCGGCGTCGCAAATACTGCCAGCGTTCCGCTTTTCATGACCTCCGCGGTGTGCTCTTTTTCTACTTTCATGGTCTGCTGACCCGTAATTCCTGCTTCTAACATAAATTTCCTCCATAATTTTTCATTTTCAGTATCCTGATTCAAAATCCCTTACAGTGTAGCATAAAAAGAACCGTACATCAATCAAGATATACGGTCTTTTTTCTCTATAGATGCAGTACGCGCTCTTTGATTTCCTGGGTTCTCCCCTGATTCCAGAACTGAGTTCCGATGTAGCCGCAGGTTCTGCGCGCCACGCTCATCTTATTCTGGTCACGGTTTCCGCAGTTGGGGCACTCCCACACCAGCTTGCCGTCCTTGTCGGTGACAATTTTGATTTCGCCGGAATATCCGCATTCCTGGCAGTAATCGCTTTTTGTATTCAGCTCGGCGTACATAATATTTTCGTAGATGTACTGCATTACGGAAAGCACTGCCTCCAGGTTGTCCTGCATGTTCGGCACCTCGACATAGCTGATGGCGCCGCCCGGGGAGAGCTCCTGGAACTGAGACTCGAATTTGAGCTTGTCAAACGCACTGATTTTTTCGGTCACATGCACGTGATAGCTGTTGGTAATATAGTTCTTGTCCGTAACACCCGGAATTACGCCGAAGCGCTTCTGTAAGCACTTCGCAAATTTGTAGGTCGTGGATTCCAGCGGCGTGCCGTACAGACTGAAATCAATGTTGGTTTCTTCCTTCCATTTTGCGCAGGCATTGTTCAGATACCGCATAACCTCAAGCGCAAATTCTGTTCCCTCCGGCTCGGTGTGGGAAACGCCCTTCATGTATCTGGTACACTCGCAAAGTCCCGCATAGCCAAGAGAAATCGTCGAATAACCGTTATATAAAAGCTTGTCTATCTTTTCGCCCTTTTTGAGACGCGCCAGCGCGCCGTTCTGCCAGAGAATCGGAGCCACGTCGGAAGGCGTTCCCAAAAGACGCTCATGTCTCGCCATCAACGCGCGATAGCAAAGCTCCAGCCGCTGGTCCATAATCTCCCAGAACTTATCCATATCTCTGCCGGAGGAGCAGGCAACGTCAACCAGATTTAAGGTGACAACTCCCTGATTGAATCTTCCGTAGAATTTTTTGCCCGGCACGTAATTGTTCGCGTTGGCATAATTCTCCTTTGTCCTGTCTACCGTGAGGAAAGAGCGGCAGCCCATGCAGGTATAGCAGTTGCCGTCTTTTAATTTTTTCATGATCTTCTCGGAAATATAGTCCGGCACCATGCGCTTTGCGGTACATTCCGCCGCCAGCTTCGTCAGATACCAGTATTTTGAGTCCTCTCTGATATTGTCCTCCTCGAGCACGTAAATCAGCTTCGGGAAGGCCGGCGTGATATAAACGCCCTTTTCGTTTTTGACGCCGAGGATTCTCTGGTGCAGCATTTCCTCGATCACCGCGGCAAGGTCGTCGCGGAGCTGTCCCTCCGGCACCTCGTCCAGATACATAAATACCGTGATAAACGGCGCCTGCCCGTTGGTTGTCATGAGGGTGATAACCTGATATTGGATCATCTGCACGCCGCGGTTGATTTCTTCTTTTACCCGCAGCTCCGCGATGGTATTAATTTTTTCCTCGGTCGGCTCAATGCCCGCCGCCTCCAGCTCCTGCCGAACCAGCTTGCGGTATTTCTGCCGGCTGACCTCCACAAACGGTGCAAGATGCGACAGGGAAATGCTCTGCCCGCCATACTGGGAACTTGCAATCTGCGCGATTGCCTGAGTCGCAATGTTGCACGCAGTGGAAAAGCTCTTGGGCGGGTCTATCATCGTCTCGCTGATAACCGTGCCGTATTGCAGCATATCCTCCAGATTTACCAGACAGCAGTTGTGCATGTGCTGGGCAAAATAATCGGCGTCATGGAAATGAATGAGTCCCTTTTCATGGGCTTCCACAATATCCGGCGGCAGCAGGAAGCGCTTTGTAATATCCTTGCTGACCTCTCCCGCCATATAATCCCTCTGCACGCTGTTTACCGTAGGATTCTTGTTGGAGTTTTCCTGCTTTACCTCCTCGTTGTTGCACTCAAGCAGGCTT
The DNA here is from genome assembly GCA_944380515.1 of uncultured Roseburia sp. GTDB lineage: Bacteria > Bacillota > Clostridia > Lachnospirales > Lachnospiraceae > Roseburia. Next base: position 38,888 of record CALWHT010000025.1, on the reverse strand, counting down.
AAAATCTGCTCGTCGGTGGAGTTGGATTTACGCACCAGCTCCTGCTTGTAACGGTAGGTAATGTAGTTGCGCGCCACATTGAACGCCCGCTGATTCATAATCTGGTTTTCCACCATATCCTGAATCTCCTCTACGCTCGCAGAACGCTTCATATTCTCGCACGCCCGCTCCACATTTTCCAAAATATTGTCAATCTGCTTGTCATCCAGCTTCTCATAGTCGATAACGCTATTGTTCGCTTTGCGGATTGCAGCTTCTATTTTTTTTATGTCAAAGGTATCCTCCGCACCGCTGCGCTTAATAATTTTCATATCACTTAGCTCCTTCCTCTTTCAACCTATCCGAATTGCGTACCTACATAATACCATATATTGTGTTTTTGTCAAACTGTTTTTACTAGATATCGTGTCTGTTTCTGCCCGCCATATGCAAAAAGACGACGCTCCGGGCCCGGAAATACGCCGCCTTTATTTATTATCCACAAATTTTCATCTTATTCTTTGGTATTTTTTTCATTTATATTTTACACCGCCGACTGATTATGTGCAGCAGACGCCTTATGTTTTTTATATAAGTATGTAATCAGATAGGCCAGCGGTATGCATACCGCTGCGCAAATGAATGCTGCCGTGCAATATCTTATAAATTGAACCGACATAACTACACAATCCTGTGGGTCTGCTGTTCTGTATCTCACTTCAATCTCACTTCCAAAGCTATCATGCTTCTTTTTTTCGTAATATATCACATACTCTTCCCCATCCACCTCATAGGTCAGTTCCATCACGTAACTATACCTGAAATCCAATTCTTTTTTCCATCTACCATTCGAGTTTTTTACTTTTCTATGATAAGATTCTACCTTTTCATCCCAATCTGTCACGCTCCCTATTGTTTTTCCATCGTATTGGAACTGTATCGGTATAAAGTAAACTGCCGCCAGGCATAACTCTGCAACTATACATAATACCAAATATATGATGATACCTTTACGCCTCATAATTTATATTCCTTTCCTGTTTGTTTTTACACGTAATCTACGGGTCTCTTTAAGGCCGCATCCCTGTTATCCGTAATACATAATATGCCTTAAACTTTTAACTGTTTTATCAAGAATTTCCTGTCGTTTTTCATCATCATACAGGTATAATACAAAATTGTAATTCATCTGCATGGTACTTCCGTCTTTCCTCTTTACAACACCATTATCAATTCTGACCGTTCCGTCCGGATATTCCTCCCGTATTTTTATCGGTCCCTCTATCCTCATTAATTTTAATTTTTCACCATACTGCAGTTCCTGTACATCTTCCGCTTTATACGGATATACCTCCCTGCGTACCCCTCTTCCGTCATCCCTGTCGATGCTTGGGTATATAATATTCATATACCCGTCCCCGAATTCTATCTCCGTGTCAATCGTAATAAAACTGCTCTTTGGCCCGCTGAATCTTAAGCCGAATATACAGATTAATATGAATACCGGCAGTCCGGCCAGCGCTTCCATTCCGTCTCCCATTACAAGGCGAAAAACCGTCAGCAGTGCCATCAATATCCCGCATACGATAAAAATATATCTGAGAACTGTGCTTTTTTTATCCCTGTTCCGGATTTCTTCCATATTTTTTGTATGAATTATCTCCATGTCCATTTCTCGACCTCATCCTTATCCCCGTTATATGTTTTGTTTATGGCAAGCCCTGTACGTTTCGACAATTCCTCCATCAAATCATACATATTTTGAAAGTATGCGTAGATTTTATACGGCTTGTTATCCTTCTCTTCTTTCACCCTGTTGGGCTGCCGGACTTTCCCGAGAAATGCGAGCGGTACCTCCTCTCTTGTTCTTGAACCGTAAATCTCAAGTCTTTGATGATTCTCATTATAATCAATCTTCGTTATATCTTTATAATTAATATGGTATATTATCTGTTCTGTTTCCAACTCCCTCTTAAACCTTGGTACCCACCCGTTTATCAGTTCATTTTCCTCCAATGTCACTGCTTCTCTCATCCGAAGCCCAAACCTTTTATCTACCCCCAGTCTTTGAACAAGTCCCCAGACAACTGCACTCAATGGCACTATGATCAAAAATGGAAAAATAAATCCCATCATAACTGTCTCTGCTCTTGTACCATTTGATAGACCTCCGCCTGCGTAATAACCAAACGCCGTGCTTGCAATGACAGATACGACAGATAATATAAGAAAAATCCGCCATATCACCTTTCCAATCTGATAAGAACGCGAATGCTTTTTATGTTGTACCTCCACTGTATTTCTAAGCTTTGCGTCTGCCACATACTTTTTATCCATTTTTCCTCCTCACTCTCACCTGCACAAATCTCTGTTTCATCGCTAAAAAGGACCGGACGAAACAATCCGATCCTCTTTACTATACATGTAATTCGTGCCTGTGTCTAGCCCTTTAATGCACTTGCGATGTCGCTGTCCGCCTGTTCGAGTGCATCGGCAGCACCGTCCAGCTGGGAAGCAATCCCGGAAATCACCTCTGGAAAATCCTTCTGCAATACCGGAAGCAGCGTCTCGAAATTATCGACAAACGCTTTTTGCGCTTCTCCTGACCATGCTCCCGTGGTCTCGTCCACCATGCTCTTAATCTGCTCTACCAGATCAAGAATTTCATCCCTTTTTCCCTCCAGGTTAGTTGCCGCTGTACGCAGTTCATCCGGCGTCATTTTGATGTCCAATGCCATATTTTTTTCCTCCTTATATGTATATTTACCCGGCATATGCTCTGTGTCATATGCCGATGGCATCCGTTTAGGAAAGCTTTAACCCTTTTGCCCTCTGATAAAGCGCCTGATACTGCTCCCTGGCACTCTCCAGAGTTTCTTTTAAATGATTGAGAAACTGTGTATAGGTTTCCACATTTTTTTTCCAGTTCTGCTCATACTGCTTTTGAAATTTTTCTCCCGCTTCACTTTTCCAATGCGTATTTTTTAATTCCAAAAGCTCCTGCTCCAGCGTTTTCTGTATCTTTTCCATATCCTCAATCAAATCCTGATACTCGTTCACCGCATCGGAAAAAGCGGCGATGTCAAATCTCAAATCTTCTCTCATAGCTTAACTCTCTTTCCAGAAGGCGATGTCTTCTCCCATTTTTTCCGCCTCGCGCATGGCGGCTTCCGCCTCCTCCATGCGCCCCAGTTCTTTTAAAATTCCGCTTTTTATCACCCAGAGCTTCCCTGTCTGTTTCAAAAGCATCACATAGTCAATCGTCTCTAACGCCTTTTGGGGATCCCCCGCTTCCTTCTGACAGACAGCGCGGTAAATATAGCTCTCAATCCGCTCCGGATGTTCCAGTGCCACATTCCGATAATATCTCACGGCCTCTTTATAGGCCGCCTTCCACTCCTGCTCATCGGCTCCGCTTTCCTTAAGAGAACTTGCATAGAAATATTTTGCTCCAAGAACATAGGGATTGGCATCATCATACTTTTCCAGCTCCCCGGCATGCTGTTTCACCTTTTCGAAATTTTTTTCCATCCGATATGCATTAATCAGCAGATAACGGAGTTCCGCATCCAAAGCTTCCTCGTTTCCGTCTGAAAGCGCCTGTTCCATGCATGCAATACACTCCGGCATTTTTTCCTGCATCCCAAGAAGCTTGGCCCGGTTTAACCCAAGCTCTTTCCGGCGCACCGCGTCATCTCCTGCCATTTGTTCCGCTTTTTCTATTTTGTGGAATGCATTTTCTATGTCGCCTTTGGCTACCAGCACCCGCAGACGATCCATCAAAATATCCTCATCCTCAAAAAATTCTTCCTCCGCCTTTGACAATATGGCATCGGCATGTTCATAATCACCCACCGCCACATAAATCTGAGCCGCGTAATGATACCCTTCGAAGCTGTCCGGGCACCTTTTCCGAAGCTCCTCCAGAGCTTTTAACGCCTCCTCATACCGTTGCTGTTCCATGTATAGCTGTGCTTTCCTTATATAGTAGAAAGGATTCAATCCATCCTTTCGTATTGCTCTGGTGTATTCCCTGGCAGCGAGGTCATAATTATCCCTCTCCTCATACGCCAGACCGAGATTAAAATGAATATCTGCTTCCTCATATCCGTTTTCCATCGCCGCCTGATATTCCTCAATTCCCTCTTCTATCTTTCCTTCCATCAGAAGAAGCGAACCCATATGGTAATGCGCCATACCGCTTTTTTTATCAATCAAAAGCGCTCTTTTAAAGCATTCCTTTGCGTCAGCATACGCTTCTTCATACACGAACGCCGCTCCCTGCAGCAGATACGCCTGCAAATTCATTTCATCAAGCTCGAGCGCCTTTTGGGCATACTGCGCCGCCTGCGCATAATTTCCGTTTCCGAGCAGCAATTCTCCCTGCTGTATGTATTCTTTCACATCTTCTTTGATTATCTGCATTTTTACCTCTCTCTTCTCCTGTCTTCTCCAAATCAATTAACCGGCCGCTTTCTCCGCAACTTCCCAGCCCTTATCGATCAGATCTACACTTTTCAGGATATCTTTTGTCCCTTTCTTTAAAATATTTTTTCCGGCCTCCCCGATACCATCTTTATAACAGGCATCAAGATATATATCCGTATACTCGATTGTCTTTTTTGTATATTTTAAAATTTTAGAATCATTTATCTTTTGGGCAAAAGAATATAATTTGGGACCCGGCACCCATTTCTTTTGCTTTTTTAAAATTACCAGCGGGCTTCCATTCTTCGCGCTCTGTTCAAAACGCTGCCCCATATATTTGATTGTCTGATTTTCTGTCTTACTGTTGATATAACCGCCTATCTTGCCCCACAGCGTCTTTTTATCACTGTTTTTATAGATTGTCTGATTTTCCATCTTACTGTTGATATAGCCGCCTACCTTGCCCCACGGCGTCTTTTTATCACTGTTTTTATAAAACACCTTAAATTCTGACCATACGCCCTTGACGCCGTTAAGCTTTAACTTTTTCGCAAACTTTATACCGTTTCTGGCAACGTCCGCAAATCCAATTACTCCGCAAACAAATTCAACCGCATCCAACCCATCTGCAAGTTTCATGCTTACACCATTCATCCAGCTTTGTCCTCCGGTAAAAATCTTTTGCCTCAGCCACCCGGAAAAATCATCTATCTTGCTTGCCATTAATGCCTTTGCCGGGTTCTCCCTGTTCTGTGATAATGCACTGAATTCCATAGCAATATCTGTCAGACTATTGACCACAGCAAAAGCACTCGTGACAAGACCGGCTACCGCTACAACAGAACTCCACGTCAGCCCAGCCGTCAGCGCTGTAACCGCAAGCGGCCATGCAACAATAATACCAGCCACAGCCAAGACAACTCCAGCCGCCGCTACTGCAATTTTTACAACATTTTTTCCTCCCTCACAGCGATACCAGTATTCCAGTCCTTCTAAAATGTCTTTCCTAATCTTCTGGTCAAAATCATAAACCGCTTCCAATACCTGCCCAAAACCGCTGGCATTCCCGCCCCACACGGCAATCGCAGCCAGTCCTTCGACCATCGGATTCACCTGTATATTATGGTCTTTAATATACATCTGATAGGAGCCTTTAATTATCGCAGCCGCCTGTTTGTCTGTCCGTTTTGCCTCGCTTACAAAATCCTCCAGTGCCTGCCCGTATTTTTGATATTTCTCCTTTTTCGTCTCAAGCTGCTTTATCTTTTTCTCCGCATACTGCTTCGCCGCGCCCGTATAGCCGCTCCCTCCGCGCTCTAAATTTTCAAGCTTTCTTGTAATCTTCCGTCCGATTTCTTCCTCATAATCCACGCAATAATCCGCAGTTTTTTCCGCTGCCTTTGCGGCATCCAGAATTTCGCCGTAATTCAATACCAATTCCGCCATCTTTTCCCCTTTCTCAGCCCTGCCCCGTCAGCTTTGCGAACATTTCTTCCAGCGCTTTTCTGCGCGCCTCCGCTTCTTCGGCCTCCGCTGCCTGAATCTGTCCGTTCAGGTTTGAAATATCCTGTCTGAGCCCATTGATTTTCTCTTCCGTCTCTCTTATATCCTGTGAAAGCTGGTCACTGACATCCGACATACACAAATCCGAGTATGTACTCTTTTCTTTTTCCGTGCGTATCCTTACACTGACCGACTCGATGTGAGAAAATCCGATAAATCCGTTTTCCTGCTGTTCCGCAATATCTGCCAGTTTACGGTTCACCTTATCAATCTCTCCGTCAAAATCATTCCTGACAGCCATTAATATATCCTGAACCTGTTCCTTTCTTTTTTCCCAGCTTTTTATTTCCTGCTCCTTTTGCCTCTTTGCCGATTTTAAATCATCTGATCTGCTCATCTACGCACCTCACTCGCACCTCATCTGCTTGGCGATTTTTACGTCAGCCTCCCCGTATGTCGCCTCCGCTTCAATCAATTCCTCATAAATGTCATACAATTCATCGTTGATATCCGCCAGTTTTCCTTTCAATATCCGATACTGTGTCTCATATTGGTTTTTCCCCTTTCCTTCCCAGGACGAAAGAAGGTCACCCGTAATTTTTTCCATACGGTCACAGCATTTTCCGAATTCACTGATACTGTTTCTGAATTTTATCGCAGTATCCTCCATCTCGCTCGTATTCAGTCTCTCAATTGCCATATCAATCCTCCGTTCCATTAACAACAATGATCCGCTTTTATTGTCTTTATTTTTACAATATCGCCCCCTTTAAACCAGAACGCATCTCCCACATTAATTTCTTTTTTATACATTTTAGCCTGCTGATTTGTCACATCCATAAACTTCATATTAGATAAATTATCAAAAAATATCAGGTTTCTTGCTTCCTTCATTAATTTCAAAACCTCCGGACCATTATAAGAAACAGCAGCGTTTTCAATGTCGGAATAAATCAGACACCATTTGAGGCCTTTATACTTTCCGGTAATTTCTCTGTAAAGCTTCATTGTCTCCGCATTTTTGCCAAGCAAATATAGCGCTTCCATATTCTGCACCACATAAATCCGTAAAGGTTGATCTGCCAGTGCCTCCTCGCCTTTTTGGATATACCTGCTATAGCGGCCGGCCAATTCCTCGTGAAGCTCCTCAACCCAGCCTTGCAATTCTGCAGCGTCAAGGGTGTAAGATTTTACGTTTCCAAGCTCCTCATAACCGCCCAGCTGCCGCTTTCCATCATCCAGTAAATAAATTTCGGACGGATTGGAAAACAGATTCTGATAAAGGTGGGCTAAAATAAGCCTGATCAAATTGCTTTTTCCGGATTTTTCCCTGCCCATCACACCCAGAACACCACAGTGCAGCAAATCGACAGATACCGGCTCAATATTTTCATAATCCACACCGATGGGAACAACATATGTATTCTTCCATTCCAGCGTATATTGCTCCCTCATATGCTGCACCGTTAATATCTGAGGTATCTCAGGAATTTTTCTTGCCGAGAGATTTCCATATTTTTTCCCGATTTCTTCTACAAACTCTTTCATGTGATTTACGCGCTCTATTTCTTTTTCCCCTGTAAAGCTCAAATAATTCTGATATTCATATACCTCCTTCTCAATTTCCACAAGTCCGCGTCCTGCCAGATTCGCCGGTGACATTCTGCAACGGTCAAACAGAGTAGAATACTCACCCGAATCGTTACAGTAAAGACTGATTCTTTTGGAAAAGGCTGCCAGGAACTTATACCCGAGACCAGTTGTCTGTCCATTGGTCGCAATCACACTTATTCCGGCCGAAATTCCATCCCTTAAAATATTAAGAAGTGCATCCTCATACTCCGCAAACAGTTCCCGAAACACAGCAAAATTATCAAGTATTATCACAATCTGCGGCATTTCATGATATCCCGCTTCTCTGTAAGCCGCAAAAGAACTGATTCCCAGATCCGAGAGTGCTTCCTTTCTGTGCTTAAGCTCTGCCAGCATCATTTTCATAAAATTCTTCATTTTTTCATCTTCTGATAAAATCACCACACCTCCAACATGGTTCATACGCTCAAAATTTTTCAGTATCATAGATGCAAAATCAAGAATATAAAACTGGATCTCTTTTGGACTCCAGCACTCTGCCGCACTTCTTAATACCGTCTGTAAAATATTTGTTTTCCCATACTGTGCGGAACCTAAAATAAAGACATGGTTTGCAGTAATGTCCAGCCATACCTCATCCTGAAGCTGGTGTGCAGGGTCATCATAAATTCCCAGCGGTATACAGATATCCCTACCCTTTTGGATGCTTCCCTTCCGTTCATCGTATGTTACATAGGAAGTCAGCGGTTCCATGCAGATATTCGGCAATTTTGCAATTTTTTCACGAATACAATATTCCTGAATATAATTTACAATTGCTTCCAGCTGTGACTGTGTCTCTCCTGTTTTTTCGCTCCCTTTCTGCTCATAGACCAAATGACGTTTTCCGTTAAAATCAATCTCATAAACAGAAAATACCTTTTGGTGGTCAATTTCCTCGCTTCGAACGGAAGCGCCGCTGTATGCTGACTGAAAAAGCTCAAATATTTCGTTATTCCCTACCTGAAGATACGCTCGCCCGGGTTCTCTGATCTCTGCCGCTACCGGAGACTTCAACACCTCATTGCTGTCCTCTTTATTTTGTACTTTCAGGCAGAGGCGAAACTTGGAATTACTCCAAATCTGCTCATCCACAACACCTGACGGTTTTTGTGTCGCAAGAATTAAATGTACGCCAAGACTTCTTCCGATACGGGCTGCGCTGATTAATTCTTTCATGAATTCCGGCTGTTCGCTTTTTAATTCCGCAAACTCATCCACAATCAGAATCAGATGCGGTATCGGTGTCTCACACTCCCCTTTTTTATATTTCCTGATATAAGCATTGATGTGATTCACCTCCGCCGCTGCAAACAACTCCTGTCTTTTTTTCAGTTCCGCTTTTATGGAAAGAAGGGAGCGCTTTATCTCCTTCCCGTCAATATTGGTAATTGCTCCTATTAAATGAGGAAGGTTCCGGAACTGATTGACCATACCGCCGCCCTTAAAGTCAATAATCATGAAACTGACTTCATAGGGATGAAATAATGTTGCCATTGACAAAATATAACTCTGGAGTATTTCAGATTTTCCCGAGCCGGTAGTTCCCGCTACAAGTCCGTGAGGTCCATGTGCTTTTTCATGCAAATCAAGACTGACAATCTCATTACCCGCCTTTACTCCCAGAGGTGCAGCCATCGTTTTATAAATCTGTGAACTCTTCCATCTTTTTCCCAAATCTATGTCTGATACATTTAAAACTCCCAGCAATCGGAACAGTGAAATATTTTTTGTCATCGTGCCTTCCAGACTGATTTCAGCCACTTCAAGAGGCGCCAGCTTTACAGCTGCTTTTTCTATTTCTCCCTCCTCCAATGGCGACCATGTAAAACTCTGGCTCCAATCACAATCCTCGCAGTTCATGAGTTCCCCGGCATGTCCGTCAAGAAGTGTTATCACCTGTGTTACACCATAAGGGAGATTTTCCTGATATTCATCAAAAAATAAAAACAAAAATCCGTAACTGGATGCCTTTTCAATAAATTTTTTCACCGGATGGGTTGCCAGAACCCTGAAATCCATGACAAAAACCACATAATAATATGGAAACATTTCTTTTTCTGTATCTATTTCGCTTCTCCTGGTCAGTTCCGTATACAGAAATTCCAGAAGTTGATTGCCGCTTTCCGGATCATCCGCAATCAGCCTGCCTGTCCCAGCTTCCTCCTCCGCATTTTTGAGCCATTTTACCCAATGATACCGCTGACTGTCCTCTCCCAGGAAAAATGCAGTTTTTACTTCTTTATAATAATGCCTCGTCATGATTTCCATGACCATAAGCTCCAGATAACGATACCTGTTTTCCGCTTCCCCCACAATTCCCACGGCATTGGCTTCCCTGAAAGCGCCGACCACGGGAACATCTGAAAGCAGCCGATAGGATAAGTGAAGTCTCTCCGGATACTCCGTCAGCTCATCCTCTGTGTTTTTAAATTCCTCTTTTTTATATACAACCTGGCAACTGGACGGAATATCCCCGGTTCCAAGACGAAGCGTAAGAAAATCTGTATCATAAATATCCTTTTCAAACAATCTCTCGTCAAAACGCTTTATCAGTTCCAACTCTCTCTCTACGGATAAATATTTTTCCTGCAGCCGCCGTTTCTCATCTTTCCGGCAGGCAACAATATAATTTTCTTTTTCCCCGACATATGAAAGATACCCCTCCACACGCAGTTTTTCCTTCTTTTTATATTTCCTGCGGTTTAATTCTGCCGTCACAACAGACATTATCGCCCCGGTGAGCATCGTGCAAACGCTGTATATAACAAAGCTTCCTCCTCCGCCCATAACCCCTCTTATTGCAATTGTAAGTACAAGTGCCACCGCCACCGGAGCCAGCATAACAATATAATTCTGCTGAGGTTCTTCTGCTTTTTGCATGGGCGGCAAAACCTCAATTTCTTCCTCTCGAAGCCTGTAATCTTTTCTGGATGTACGGTTAAATTCCGGATATCTGAATATATTTTGAGTTTGGGAAATTTTATGTCCCCCCGCCTTTATAATTACATTCTTTTTTCCGGTGGTATACACCATACCCTCTTTCAGATAAAAACTGTAACCTGCAAGCATGACAAATGTCCGATCCGGAATTTCTTTTTCTCCCGCATATTTTTTCCCGTTGATATAAATTCCAAGCTCTGCGTGGGAACCATCCGCCAGATAACGTCCTTCCAAACACCGCAGCGTAATATAATCTTTTCCTATGATATCATCTTCAATAAAAACATCTGCCCGGGCATCTCCTCCGATTACAAGCCCCTGTGCGGGAAACGGAAACACCGTATCATAACTGCACACATCCTCAAAATCATACAGTATTTCCAACGAAAAAATTTCCGTATTATTTTCCAGATACAGGACACGATATTTCATTCCGTGCTCAAGCCTGACTGTGTAAAGCTTACGTATTCCATCATCGGTAAAATAAATTTCCCCTTCACACTCCATCCTGCAGCCTTCTTCTGACCACTGGAATGCAATTTTAAAATCAGTGAAAAACATCTTCTTATTAAAACGAATGCCGCATTCTCCTGTTGTTCCTATGCAGATTCTGCCCATCTCTTCGGATATTTCCACTTCATGATAAATTCTTTTGGCATGTATAATGACTCTGAAATTCTTTCTTCCCATAACTCATTTCCCTTATGCTTCCTCTGAAAAGATCACCTTTGTTGCCTGATGGACTCCCATTTCTTTTAACGTACGTTTCCCCTTCAGCAATATAATTGGATTTTCCGCCTTGAAATAAAGCTGTGTAATATCATCCTCATTAATCCCCAGGTCATATGTTACATTGAGTGCATGTACTAATTCATTTGCCGTAATATCCAACGGCACTTCGATGTCATGCAATTCTTTTGTCTTTTCTATTTGAAATACAATAACGGCTGTATTCTTTCCCATTTTTACACCTCCCTAAATAAAAATATAGGAAAGCCTCTGAAACTCCTCAAATTCTTCCAGCTTTAATATATGATCCGCCTCTTCCAAAGGAAGCTTGCCGATATATTCGCTGATACCCGCCGTGTTCTGGAGCTTTGAATTTACAATCCAATTCTTTTGCTCTCTGGAAAAGCGGTTGCACACAAAAAGAAATTTTTCTCCATCTTTTAATTCCAGATTCCGCATCAGGCTCTCCGCCTTATGTACAGAAAACGCATCCTGCAGCAGAATCACCATAACCTTATCCACGATGCCGAATAATTGTGTTTTCTCCGAATGAAAGCCCGTTTCCATATCTACAATCACATAATCGTAATCTCTGGAGTTTCTGATATCCTCAATCAGTGTTCGATAAGAATCAAAGGTCAGCCCAAGTGCCGAAAGAGAGGCATAAAGCGGCGGAAGATAAGAAAATTCTTCACTGCGCATATAATCCTTAAGCTGTATATAAGGATGCAGATTCCTCTCTTTTAATATATTGCATGCCTCACCTGACAGGCAGCCCTTGTTACTAAGGTAAAATTGAAAGCTCTGCAGCGCTTCCGTGCTCAAATAACATACTTTTTTATGATTTCTCGCAAGTGCGGCTCCAAGACCAACCGAAAGCGTCGTCACTCCCGCGCCGCCAATCGGAGAATAAAGTGCAATCACCTGCGTCTCTTTTTTCACGCTCTCCGTTGTCAGAACCCCTGCCAGCCCCTCACTCAGCAATTCATTAAAAATTTCCCTGATACTGGTGTACTTATAAATTTTATGCACCGATAAGTCTTCGGTTCCGCCCTGATTCATACGCTCTGTCAACACATACAAGCTGCCGATATTATGCTTCTGCAAATCCTGGGAGTATAATTCATCTCCCACAACAAGCAAATCCGCCTTGCGGGGATTGCGGAAATATTCATCGAAATACCCTTTGTCCGTAATAACCTCCAGTTCGATTGCGTGATTTAATTCTTTCAAAAACTTAAATTCCAGCGTTATAAGATAGCTTTCATCCAAATCCGCCAGAATTACAATTGGTTTACTCATCTGTGCATCCTTCTGCCTTTATCTTATTTCAAACTCTATATTGGCTATTTTGATTCTGTCGCCCTGTTTCACCGCAACTTCCTTATCCGCTGCAAGTCTGCGGCCGTTTATATATGTGCCATTAGAACTTCCCAAATCCAAAATCCGATAAGTGCCATTTCTTTTCAGAATTTTGCAATGTTTCCTGCTGACCGCCGGATTGCCATAAATAACGCCGTCCGCCATTTCTTTACTTTTCCCTATTACAAATTCATCTCCGTTAGCTTTTAAATGAATTTTTCCATCCAGAGATTCTAATATAAGACTTCCGGTACTCGGCTTTTGCGGTTCCATATCATCCTTGGAACAAGAGGTTATATCCTCCTGCTGTAAGAACTGATAAAGATGCTCCATAGAGGTACTTCCGTTTGACAGTTCAAATAAAATCGCCTTTATCTCTGCTCCGTTTAAGCTTACCAACGAGTTCAGCAGCCGTATTAACCGCGTCCGCAATTCATTTTCAAATAAATTCCTGTCATATCCGTTTTCCACAATTTTTATGGGAAGATAAATTAAATAGACCTCCAGCGTATTGCGATCTACAAAAATCTTTTCCGGCCTGGCATCGATGTTCTGACATTTGAGAAATCCGTTCCCGCCAATAGATAAAATATCAGCAATCAGATTTCGCAAAACCGTTTTTATTCCAACAATGTCCAAATAAGAAATAATTCCCGGAAGCGGTAAATATTCAGAGGAAAAATATACCAGTTTTATTTTTCCGTTATAAGAAAGCCTGGCACAGTTCACCAATCCCCGATTTTCCTGGTTTTGCAGCACCTTATACCCTGTCATAAAAAAGCTTTCATTTTCTTTCAGCACATAAGAGACGTTTTCCGTGCCTTTCAATTCGACTACATAATCCTCTACACTGTATTCCTGCATACAACCACCATCTTTACCATGTATACTTAAATTCTTCATCCGCCATCCTGATAAGTGACTGGTCGGAAAGCTCATACGGCACTCCGCCCTTAAGCTGCTCATCATTCACCCAGGTATGATTGGTAGAATTCTGATCCGTGATATAATAGACCCCCGCTTTTTTTTCAATAAGTGCGTGCCTGCGGCTTACCGCCCTGTTATCGCCAATGCAAAAATTACAGGAACTCTCCTTACCCACCAAAAAGCTTTCCCGATCTATCTCTCTTTGTTCGCCTGTCCTAAGTCTCGTAATAACAGGATAAGTCTCCGTTGGAGTAAGGAGCACGGTGCCCTCCCCGTCATCAAGCAATGCCGTTCCTTCTGCTTCTTCCTCCCAAAGCAGCGTAGTCCCACTGGCGTCAGACGGACCGTTTCCGTAATGGTTTTCGTAGGCGATCCTGTCGTCTGTGATAAAACCGCTTCTCCCTGCATCCGCAGCTACAATCTTCTGATATGCCTGCGGACAGGCCTTTCTGACGTATGCCTCCAGATCCTCTGTTTTGTAATTGGATGGATTTGCCAAAAAGGCCTTAAATTCCGCCAAAAATTCCGGGAGGCCCTGCATACTTTTGCCTGCGGCTTCCGTAACATCTCCTACAAAGGCATATAAATTACCGGCAGAAAATCTGCTGATTAATGGCTGATATACAAAAAATACTTCTTTTGTCCTGGCACAGATAAATACCATCCCCAGGTCCAAAATGAGATTTCCCAGATATAAGCCATTCATTTCTACCCGCTTCGCCGCCTCCAGTATCTGAGCGACAATTTCAAAAAAAAGCTCTCTTGTAACCGGTGTTTTTAAATATTTTCCGATTGCAACAGCATCCGGCGCTGTATATATAAGGTTTTTTTTCCCCATAGGTTTTGGCCGGAAGAATCCGCGCAATAACTGCTGGTCAAATATTTCCAGCTCCCGGATATTTATTTCTTCACCAAACGATAATCTGCTCTTTATCGTTATCAGATTTTTCCCTGCGCTTACTCGATACTTTGCCAAATTCCTCATTCCTTATCCGGCGGGCATGTCCCGTCAAAAAGACTTCCCGCCCAATTCTTATTTTTTGCTTCTGCGTCTGCGCCACAAAATCACGACAGCCGTTCCTCCTCCGCCGGCAACAGCAGCTCCAACCAACGTTCCCGCAAACAGCGGTTTATTATTATACCATCTCGCAATGACATTCGTTGTTACAAGGACTCCGCTTATCACATAATTTGTCCTGTTTCCTGCCGCGTCCACAGCTGCAACCGTAATATCCTGACGCTGAGAGGAGCTTGGAATATCAAACGTATAATCTTCCGCCTCAATTTCATACTCACATCTCTTATCGCCGATATAAATATCCACATTCTCAAGTACCAGATTATCATTCACCGCTACTTTGGCAGACTTCACATCCACCGGATACTGTGTATCGCTCTCAATATCAATCGGCGTGACAATCGGCGCTGTCTTGTCTACACCAAAGCTGATTTCCGCTTTTTTGGATTCATCAATATTTTCGTTGACATTACCGGCCGCATCGCGTGAATACAAGGTCACAATATATCTTCCATCCCCTGTAAACAAAGATTTGTTGATGGTGTAATCATACCGATACCAGCTTCCGTTTCCTCCGCTTTCATGCACTGTATAATCCGTACCCTCTTTTAAATCTCTCGGCTGTCCGTTCATATCCACGACAACTCTTGTCTCATCATGCTGCAGACTGTCTACATTCACTTCCGTTAATTGAATATCAATTTCTTTCTGAATATATGTTCCTGCAATCTTTTTGAGTGAATCATCAAATACATAAACCGAACCAAACCGGTTCACGGAAAATACAATGCTGTCCGTACTTTCATTTCCTGCCTTATCCCGAAGTGTTGCCGTCAACGTATAAATATCATCACTTTCCTGCTCCTTCGGGAAATTATTGAACGTGAAAATCTGTCCGTCCGCCTGGGCGCTGTAGGCTCCGTCCGGCGTTACCGCGCCTCTGTTCGCTCCCGTAAGCTCAATCACCGTACCTTCCTGGTCATAATTCGTATCGGAGAATGAAATTTGCGGAATCACATCTCCGTTATTGGCCGATAAGTTTTCCACTCCGGTAATTTCCACCTGCGGTTCCGTCATATCGACATAATATTCTTCCCCGGTGAAGGGTTCCGCTTCATTTCCCGCCTGGTCCGTGTACGCCACATCAAAGCGGTATAGCCCGTCCGCACTGCAGGAAATCGTCGCAGTATGTATATCTCCCGAAGTACTCCATCCACTTACAGAAGGAAAGCCCATCTCATTTCCGTGATCCGTTACGGTACCTGTTACAGTGACACGCTCAGGCGCAAAATTATGCTCCTCAATCTGAATTGTTGCCGTCCGTTCCGCAGCATAGTAATTTCCGTTTAAGGCATTATCATTATCATAAGTAACCGTGATAACGGGAATCGTCTTATCCAATGTGAAATCTTCTGTTTCCACCGTTTTTGCTGCATTGCCCGCCATATCATGGCCGTTGAACCGGAACGTATAATCACCATCCTCGGAAAATGTAATTGTGGCCGTGTTGACCGTATCATCCGGATTACCCGCATTTTCCGACGTCTGCCAGCCTGAAAGCTGCGGAATTGCTCCATCGGTATTTGTAATAGTTTCCGCAAAATCGGAAGGATTGAAGTTTCTCTCCTTCACCGTAACGGTGGCGGTTCTGTTTTCTTTATAAATGTCAGTATACTGCGCATCCGGCGTGTTATTGTCAAATTCAATCGTAATCACCGGTTCTGTCTTATCAATGCTGAACGAAAGCTCTTTTTCAGAGGTATTTCCCGCACGGTCCGTCATACGGACTGAAACTGAAATATCATTACTGTTATTTGATACCCGGATATTCTTTTGCAGTTCCGTAACGAGATTTTTCTCTGTTTTCGTCCTGCTCCAGCCCTCCGCGTTGCTCTCTTCGGTAAATTCCCCGTCATTATCCAGTTCCACTCTTCCCGTCTGATTATTCTCCGTACTGTAAGGAGCCTGCACCGACCACTCCACGCTTCGGATCCCCGAAAATGTATCGCTGACAGTAACCGCAATCTCTACATCTCCCGCATAAAGCTCCCCGCCGTCCTTATCCCGATATGGGGCCTGAGCCTTTTGCAGCAGCAAATGCTCCTCCTTCTCATGCTGGTTCGGCGTCTCAATCACGAGACTGTCCGGGGTGACATATTTGCCTGTGTGATTCAAAAGTAAATCATATGCCTGTGCGTAAATCTGTCCCTTAAAACCGGCTTTCACCACAAAGGAAATACTGTCCATGGAATCAACGGTTTTTGTTACCACCGCGCTCTGTTTTCCATCCACATCCACCGTATAATAACTGATTTCCTTCACACCGACATCTTTATCCCCCGTTCCGTCCCCTGCATAAACGGTTACTTTTGTATCCTCAAGAAAATAATATCCGTAATCGGTTTCCGTGAAGGACAATTTTGTCCCGTCGGCCTCTGCCATTCCATCGGCTTTCATTTCAAAGCGCAGGATTTCCGGAGCTGTGTCATCAAGATATACATCCGTCGAGGTATATTCCGTCTCATTTCCGGCATTGTCTACAATCACTGCTTCCAGAACATATTTCCCGTCCTTCGGACTTTTTATATCGCCGGTATCCACCTGATACGCCGCTTCCTTTTTCTGCTCCGCCGTATAGGTTTCACTCACGAGCACCGTATCATTGATGCTGATCGTTACACTGCGCAGTCCGGCATCCGCATCAGAGGCTTTCACGTCAAAGGCCGTCTCCGTGTTATTAAACAAAACACCGCCCTTTCCCTGATAGGTTTTCGGGTTAATATCTACGGACAGCCCCGGCTTCACCGTCTCAATCATGAGATTGCTGGACTCCAGATTTGAGTTTCCGGTCGTCATATCCACCTGTCCGGAACGGTTACCGACGTAATCCTCCGCTTCTGCGGTCACAAATCGATCGAGATAGCATTTTTCCACACTGCTTTTCACGGCCTCCTCCGGCAGAATAAATTCTGCTGTTTGGGAACCCTCCTCCAGCAATTTTGTCTGATATGCCTCTCCGTCCAGGTAAAGCGTAATACTTTTCAAGCCGGAGGAAGGTATTTCATTTCCCCCGGAATCCTCCGCGTCCTGCGCGGTTACTGTAATTTTTACTTCGTCGTTGGAAAACAGGCCAAATGTCAGTTTATTTAAAACGGAGCTTTTTTTGCTGCTCGTTTTCTCGATTTCAAAGCCTGTAATTTCAGGCTGATGCGTATCAAGATAAAACGTTTTGGACGCGGATCCTGTATTGCCTGCCACATCATGGTACTGTACCGTAACGACATTCCTGCCGTCCTCTGCACTCTCAAGGCTTTCCGCGGTAATCAGGCCCGAGTCCTCCTGAGGAACCTCTTCATACGTGTTGCAGCCTTCATACTTTTTTGCATAATCGGCAAGTTCCGTCTCTGACAGGTACACATGCCTTTCCGCAATACCGCTGCCCGGTTTCTCTTCCTGCCTGTCCGATACATGATATTGGAAATCAGGAAGCTCCCGGAACCAGAGGCAGGTTTCTCCGTCTTTCGTTTCCTGATAATCCTCCTGCCTGCCAAAATCCAATGTGACGTTCGGCGCCACATTCTCAATCATCAGATATGCGCTTGTTATTCCCGTGTCAGATGAAAAGGTTTTATCATTCAAATCGTACATCCGGGAGTTCCCGACCCGGTCCGTGACCTCTATCTGAAGCTTTTTCAATTGGAAAAACGGATAATCTTTTCCTGCTGGAATGGTAAAGCCTGGTTCCTGCGTGCCCGCCGTGTGCGCCTCCCATCTATAAGCTTCCAGCGCTTCTCCGTCCGCATACAGCTGTACCGTGTCAACGCCCGATGCATTGACATCCTGTCCCTCCAGGTTTGTGATATCGTTCACCGTCACAATCATGGTCAAATCTTTGCTGTAAAAATTACCGTATGGCAGCTTTGCCATATCCGCAGCATTCACCGCCAGGGCTGTTATTTCCGGCGCTGTGCCGTCACGGTAAATCCGCACCGTCTGTTCCGTATAATTTCCCGCCCAGTCAACCGCATACAAATAAAATGTATCCTCATCCGTGCCCTCTGCAAGCTTTACCTGCTCTTCAAAGGCCCCGTCCTTTAATGTCAACAAATGAATGGATGTTTCCTGGTTATTCAAATCCTGTTCGGGATTTTCTCTCTTTTCCCGTGAATAAAAAAGGGCTCTGAGATTCGTATCCTCTGTCTTGCCTGCAAGCGTGATGGCCTCGCAGTCCCCCATCCTCCATAATTCATACGCGCCGTCGGCCAGCTCCAAAACCGGCGGTACGCCATCTGTGCACAAGCTCAACGGATTTGCAGAAAGCTCCAGAATTTTCTCTGTGCCGAAGCCCTCCGGTTTTTCATCTATGATATAGAGTGCCTGAATGTCCTTAGTTTCTCCGATTGTAAGTTCTTTCTGATACGCCTCTTCTTTATCGCAGCGGAACAGCTTTCCCTCCGGGCTCTTTAGGGTGAACTCCCCTTTCGCATAGTATTTCCCGTCGTCCCCCATGCGCGGCGGGGTATTTCCCTCTTTATCGCTTAACTGGAAGCCTTCCTCTCCAAAAAGCTGCTCCAGCGTAGTCGGTGTTTTCGTTATTTCTCCAAATTCAGCCCCTACTGTAATATCTTCCGTAACACTGCATTGATAGGTATAGCTACCGTCCTTCTGCCGGGTAACCCCCTTCCCGATGCCCAATGCACTGCCGTTTTTTGTAATTCCCGTTACTTTATAGCCGGAATTCGGAGTTACCGTAAATACCACACTGGTACCGTGAGCTATTTTAGCCGTTCCTTCCTTATCAATACTGATGCTTCCGTTTTCCCCGGGAGAGACAGTGACCGTATGAACGTCCGCTACCACCTCAATGATAATTTCATAATCTCTCTTAACATTTGTCAGTTTACAGGAATATTCCTGTAAACAGCCTCCGGGTAATTTTTCTTCCAACACATAGGAGCCATTCTCCTCTTTGTCATTAATCTGAAAGCTCGATAACCGATAACCATCCGCACAGATGGCTTTGATATCATAAGAATCGGACGTATATTCAACTTCTACCGTATTATTCCCCGTATAAGGGTTTTCATTATCGCCATTTAGCACCAATTTCCCATTTTCTGCGACAGTATATTGAAATTTATATTTCTTAGGTGCAAATTTCACCGTAAATTCCATGTCGGCATCCACCGCCGCAATCTCATACGACAGCTTCCCGTCTTCCCCGACCTTTAAATTTTCGTCTGTGAATTCCTGACCTCCC
Source organism: uncultured Roseburia sp. (assembly GCA_944380515.1). GTDB lineage: Bacteria > Bacillota > Clostridia > Lachnospirales > Lachnospiraceae > Roseburia. The sequence continues at coordinate 19,107 of CALWHT010000025.1, read as the reverse complement.
TTTGTTGCACGGATTTCCTTAATTTCATATCCCTCTGCAGGCTCCGCCTTGATCACCCTTTTTTCTCCGGGAGGAATCTGACTCCCGGAGTTTCCCGTTCCATCTTCCTTCTGAACATCCACTGTACCCCCACTGCCGTCGGATGGGTCCGCAGATACGGTAATCTGATAAAATACACACTCATTGAGTAAAATATCTTCCACCGTTATCTCTCCCGTGGCTGCCTGTTCCGCTGTCACGGTTTTACTTTTGGAAGCTCCCTGATAGGAAGCCGCATCTTCCGTTTTGGGCATCACCGTAATCTGATATTCATCGTTTTCCTGCAAGGTCCAATCAGAAATTTCAAATGTATAGCTTCCGTCTGCTCCCGTTGTTGTTTCTTGGGTCTGCTTAACAATATCGTCCGTATTGTTTTCTGTACTGCCCTCACCGACACTCTCTGAGCTGCCTTCCACGCTTTCTCCCCGGGTGGCCGGATAGCTCAGCGTGACCGCCGCTCCTTCATACGGTACGGTTTCACCGTCGTTGTCGCCGGAAACCAATATCTTTCCGGAAACCTTTACCGCATCCGGCGTTTCGGCCGCAGCTGCCGCCATACCGTCTCCAACCGGCAGCATCCCCAGCAAAAGCGCCGCCGCAAGCAGCAAGGCCCCTGCTCTTTTTCCTTTTTGTTTCCAAAATCCTTTCATAACTTAAATCCTCTCTTCCGTATGTATCACCATTTCATCTATCAATAACCGGTACTTTTTTTGTTCTGTCAGCAGCACTGTATCTTCCTCCAGCAAAACCGTATCCGGTTCCTGCTGTAACAAAACAGTGCCTTCTTCCGGTTTCTGCCCCGATTGCTGCATGCTCTCCGGAAATTCCAGCTTCGCCGTTGCCGGTGTTCCCCGGTTCAAAACCGGTGTTTTCCTGTTTTGCTCCCGCAGCTGCCGTATCTGCTTTTCCGCAGTCTTTCCGCTTAAATCATCCACAATCGCCCGCACATCCATCTTAAAATATAAAAAGACTGCGAGCGTAAACAGAATACCGGAGCAGATAAATGCCGCAATCGAAATGCTTTGGAAAATCTCCGCATTCATCCTGACTGTCCCTCCTCTTCCCTGGCAAACGCATTTTCAATCGCTTCCTGCGCAAATTCCAGCCTTTTTTGTACATCTGTTTTGATTTCTTCCGTCTTATCCGTAGTGGTCTGTATATTCTCTGTACCGGCTTTTACTTTTTCAAGCAGCGCCTGCATACTCTCCGCAGAAACATCATCCGACTTGAATTTTCTTGCATAGGTTTCTATCGCGTTTACCGCAAGCTTATATACCTCCAGATTTACAATCTCATTTTCATCGGGCGTGCTGCTTACCGTCTCCACAAGTTCATTCAAATTCTGCCAATAGGGCTGGTAAACTCCCTTATCCGACGCCTCCTGCACCTTTAACGTAATATCGCGGTTAAACTGCCCGATATCCCGGTATATTTTTGCCATAGTATGGTAATCACTGCCCTCGTTCCCATAAGTATACGCGTCTTCAAACCACTGAATTGCACTTTTCATCCGCGTAATCTGGTTATCGGACCCCTCCGTCCTGCCATAATCATAGTAATACCAGTAAAGCTTTCCCGTCTCAAACGCTAAATCCGCATACGCGCTGTCATTTTGCAAAGCCGCCAGATTTTTATTAATTTTTTTCTTAAACTGTTCTTCCTCCTGCACCGAAAATACTGCGTCATCCTTAAAAGCCTCAATCATTCCGTAATAGGCTTGTGTCTCCGCCGGTTTTATGTCAATCGCCCTTACGTAGTAATCCAGCTTTTCCTGCGTTGCCGCAGACTTTTCCGCCTGCAAAATATTATTCTCATAGTCGCTGTTATTCGTATGTATTTTTAATCCCTGAAAAAGGAAGCCTGCCGCCAGCGACACACACGTTGCAGAAAGCACGCCGATAAACCGGTTGAGCCTTTTTTTCTGCTTTCTGCGGTAACTCTCATCCATTTCATCATAATGATTTAACGCATACAAAAGCTCCGCGCAGGATTGATACCTGTCCTGCGGATTCATTTGCGTACATTTCAAAATAATCGCTTCCAGACCGCTGGAAAGCTGAGGGTTCCAATATCGGATCGGATAAATTTCATAAGGAGGCTCACAGGGGTTTTGCCCCGTCAGGAGATGATACAGCGTCACGCCAAGGCAATACACATCCGTCCTTGCGTCTGTCTGCCCTTTTCCCCCGAACTGTTCCGGTGCAGCGTAGCCCTTCGTCCCAAGGCTTACCGTATCCGCCAGATTCTGTTCCTTGTATTCTCTTGCAATACCAAAATCAATCAGTTTTATGTTGCCGTCCGGCTGCAACATCACGTTTGCCGGCTTCATATCACGGTAAATAATCGGCGGCTTTCTTGTGTGAAGATAATCAAGCACCAGGCAAAGCTGCTTTGCCCATTCGATGACCGTCTCCTGCGGCTGCGCTCCGTATTTCGCAAGCACGCTGTTTAACGGCTCTCCCTCGATATAATCCATGACAACATAAATGACGTCCTCTTTATCTATAATGTCGACTATACGCGGCAGGGCAGGATGATCCAGTTTTTTTATCATATTGGCTTCCGCCATCGCACTCTGAATCACCACTTTGTTGTTTGGATCCCACGCACGTTTTTCAATTTCCTTTACGGCCCACTGCTTATTCAGATTCTGGTCCCTTGAGAGATATACCTTTGACATCCCGCCTTTTCCGATTAATTTTAATATTTCATATTTTCCCTGAATAATTGTTCCTATCTCAGCCAATGTTGTTTCCTCTTTATGTATTCCTTACGGCACCTGAATCAAAATGGCAGATATATTGTCCGTTTCCCCCCGCTGCTTATTTAACTCTACCATCTCATGAAGCCTGCGCTTTATATCGCTCTCGGAGAGCTCCTTTCCTCCAAGCCCTTCCGACAATTCTTTTTCTGAAATTTCATGCCGGAATCCATCTGAGCATAAAAGGATTCTGTCTTCTGATTCAAGGTTTCCTTCCAAAAATTGCGGTTCCAAAAAAGCATTGACGCCGATACACTGAAGCAAAACATTTCTCCTTGTATCCACTGCCGCCTGCGCTTCCGTCATATTTCCGCGCCGAACCTCACGGGCCACAAAGGTATGGTCCTCCGTCAGCTGCTGAATCTTATGATTCATGAGGTAAATTCTGGTATCTCCCACATGGCATATCAGATAATGTCTTTGAACAAGAAAAATTGCTGTCACAGTCGTTCCAAGCTGTATGCGTGACTTTTCCCCGTAGTTTATTAATTTTTGGTTCAGTTCCCGCAGCATTTCATACCAGACACTCTTTATCCCGGAAAACGGCGTGCCTGCACCGGCCTTTCCACAATAGTCCATAAACCAGTCGGAAAATGCCCGGATAACGGCAGCGCTTGCCAGCTCTCCCTTTTCCATTCCTCCCATTCCGTCACATAACACTGCAAGCAGCACTTCTTCTGTACCGTCCGAAGCGCTCTTTAACAAAAGGCTGTCCTGGTTCGTTTTTTTCTTAATGCCTACATCCGTATGGTATGCAGCCATAAAATGTTCCATCTTTCGCTCTCACCACACATCTCTCTACATTTTTCTCTATTTTGCACCATTTAATGCCAATTGTCAACATTTATCAAGCTAATTGTTTGTATGAATATCAGGTTTGAACGAATAATATAGACGTAAGCATCTTTTTTATTTCTATTTATTTACGGGGGATTCACTGATACATGGATTTTTTTCGAATGGGGCATAGGATCCGTAATCTGCGAAACATACATCACCTTTCACAGGCCGATTTGGCAGAGATCATTGATGTTTCTACAAACTACATTGGTCAAATTGAACGCGGTGACCGAAAACCCAGTCTTGAAACGCTCGTTTCTCTCTGCAACGCACTGCATACCAGCATGGATTATATGCTTTCCGACAGTATTGATTTGGATGAAGATCAGGTCACGTTAGATATTCTGGCAAAATTAAATACATTATCTTTAAAAGAAAAGCAGTTTTTTTATAATACGCTGATGAACTATATCCACTTAAAGGAAGACACAGATGACGCTTCTTCCACATAAAAAACACCTGGCAGGCCAGCTGTGCTGATCTGTCAGGTGTTTTTTTACAATAATTCCTTTAACAACTGATTCACCATGCCGGGGTTTGCCTTCCCCTTCATGGCCTTCATTGTCTGGCCCACCAAAAATCCGATGGCTTTTTCCTTTCCGCCGCGGTAGTCCTCTACCGACTGCGGATTGTCTTTGATGACTTGCTCTACCGCCGCCCGAAGCGCTCCCTCATCGTTTACGGTCTTTAGTCCCTTTTCCTCCACATACCGCTCCGGATCGATATCCTCTTTGAAGATTAATTCAAAGACCTCCTTTGCAACCGTGTTTGTGATGGCGCCGGAATCCGCCAAATCAATAAGCTTTGCCAGATTCACCGGGGAAAAGGTGATGTCCTCCGGGTCCATGGCATTCTCTTTTAACAGGCGCATGGTCTCCACCATAATCCAGTTGGAAACCTTTTTCGGCTTTTTGCAGAGCTCTGTCGCCGCCTCGAATAAATCCGCGAATTTTTTATGTCCGGTAATCAGCTCCGCATCGTAGCGCGGAAGGTCAAACTCGCGGCAATAGCGCTCCAGCTTTTCGGTGCGCAGCTCCGGCTGCCTTGCGCGTATCTGCTCAATCCATTCGTCGCTGATGACCACCGGCACCAAATCCGGCTCCGGAAAGTAACGGTAATCCTGCGCGTCCTCCTTGGAGCGCATCGCATAGGAATATTCCTTGTTATCATCCCAGCGGCGCGTTTCCTGGACTACTTTTTTCCCCTCCTCAAGCAGCTCTATCTGGCGGGCGCGCTCGCCCTCGATGGCCCTTGCGATTGCCTTAAAGGAGTTCAGGTTTTTCATCTCGGTACGGGTTCCGAATTCCTTCGCCCCCGCTTCGCGCACGGAAAGGTTTACGTCGGCACGCATGGAGCCTTCGTTTAATTTACAGTCGGAAGCGCCGAGGTACTGGATAATCATCCGAAGCTTTTCCAGATAGGCAATGACTTCGTCCGCCGAACGCATATCCGGCTCCGAGACAATCTCAATCAGCGGCACGCCGGAGCGGTTGTAATCGACAATCGAGACATCCTCCCACTCGTCATGCACCAGCTTTCCGGCATCCTCCTCCATATGGATTTCATGGATCCCGACGGTCTTTTTCCCTGCCGCCGTCTCGATTTCCACGCCGCCGTCCCGGCAGATGGGAAGATAAAGCTGCGAAATCTGATAGTTCTGCGGATTGTCGGGATAAAAATAGTTTTTGCGGTCAAATTTCGTGTGCCTCGTAATGTTACAGTTGGTGGCGATTCCGACGGCCATCGCATATTCCACCACCTGCCGGTTGAGCACCGGAAGCGAGCCCGGCATACCCGTGCAGACCGGGCAGGTATGGGTGTTCGGCGCTCCCCCGAACGCTGTGGAGCAGCCGCAGAAAATTTTTGTTTTTGTTGCCAATTCCACATGGACCTCAAGTCCGATGACTGTTTCGTATGTTTTACTCATCTATTTTTTCCTCCATTTTCGGAAGTGATACGCTCCTTTTGCGTTTTGCGGGCGTGTTCCCTCCGTATACTGCACTCTCCCTGCAATCAGGCAAGCGGGCAATGCTCATAGGCCCTCGTCTGCTCAAAGGCGTAGGCGGCGCGGATAATGTTCTTTTCTTTAAAACAATCTCCAATCAGCTGCAGCCCAATCGGCAGCCCGTTTTTATCCTTTCCGCAGGGAAGCGAGATTCCCGGAAGTCCCGCCAGGTTGACGGAAACCGTATAGATGTCGCCGAGATACATTTTCAGCGGGTCGCTTAAGGACTCCCCAAGGCGCGGCGCGGTCGTGGGCGCCGCCGGTCCCAAAATCACGTCATACTTTGCGAACGCCCGGTCAAATGCCTGCTTGATCAGCGCCTTCGTCCGCAGCGCTTTCAGGTAATAGGCGTCATAATAGCCGCTGCTGAGTACAAACGATCCGAGCATGATACGGCGCTTCACCTCGGCGCCGAAGCCCTCCGAGCGTGTCTTTTTATACATATTGTGAAGCCCTTCATACTCTTTGGTGCGATAGCCGTATTTTACGCCGTCAAAACGTGCCAGGTTGGAGCTTGCCTCCGCGCAGGCAATGACGTAGTACGCCGGAATGGCATACTCGACCAGACTTAAATCAAATTCCTCCACGACGGCTCCCTTTTCTTTCAGCGTCTCCGCCGCCGAAAGCACGGTCTGCCTTATCTCCGGATCCAGGCCGTCCCCGAAATAGTCCCTCGGGATTCCGATTTTCATCCCCTTCACATCGTCCTTAAGAGCCTCAGTAAACCGATAGTCCTCCCTCTTTACGGAAGTGGAATCCTTCGTGTCATGGGATGCGATTGCCTCGAGAATCGTGGCGCAGTCGGTCACGTCCTTCGCAATCGGCCCAATCTGATCCAGGGAAGAACCGTAAGCAATCAGTCCGTAGCGGGAAACGGTGCCGTAGGTCGGCTTGATGCCTGTCACGCCGCAGAAAGCGCTTGGCTGACGAATGGAGCCCCCGGTGTCAGAGCCGAGCGCATAGCTGCACTCCTCCGCCGCCACCGCCGCACAGGAGCCTCCCGAGGAACCTCCCGGCACATGCTCTAAGTTCCACGGATTCTTTGTCTCGCCGAACGCGGATGTCTCCGTGGTGCTCCCCATTGCAAATTCATCCATATTGGTCTTTCCGATGATTACCGCACCCGCCTTTTCGAGATTGCGCACCGCCTCCGCGGTATAGGTCGGAATAAAGTTTCCCAGTATTTTGGAGGAACAGGTGGTAAGCATGCCCTCCGTGCACATATTGTCTTTCACCGCCACCGGAACACCCGCAAGCAGTCCGGTCAGCGCGCCTTCGTTGATTTGTTTCTGAACCTCTTTGGCGCGCGCAAGCGCTCCGTCGTAATCCACCGTCACAAAGCTGTGCACGGAGGTCTCTTTTTTTTCGATGGCGTCAAGCGCCGCTTTTGCCGCCTCCCGGACTGAGATTTCTCCTGTTTTTATCTTCCTGCCGAGCTCCACGGCAGTCAAACTCATGATACTCATAGTTTCCCTCATTTCCGCGCTGCTTTTGCGCAAAGCAATTTTCTTCTTTCCTTCATTAGCCTATCGTTTTCGGCACTTTAAAGCCGCCGTCTTTCTTCTCCGGTGCATTGGCAAGAGCTGCCGCACTGCCGTCGCCGTTTGTCACCACATCCTCCCGGAACACGTTGTTGATTGGAAATACATGCGACATCGGCTCTACGCCCTCCGTGTTAAGCTCCTCCAGCTTATCGATGTAATCGAGCATTTCCTCCATGTCCTTCTTAGCGCGTTCCTTTTCCTCCTCGCTTAATTCCAGCTTTGCGAGGATTCCGACATATTCGATGGTCTCATCGGAAATCCGGTTTTTGCGTTTTTCTGTGACCTCCTGCGGCGCGGCCTTATCCTTCTGCTGCCGCACGTCCGCCTGTGTATCTCCGTCCGCCCCCGACACGACCATTCCGTACATCGCACAGTCACAGACACCGGAATTATTCCAGTCCGCCCGGATTCTTGTTCCTTCATATTTTAAACCGCATTTTTCCATGACTCTTCCGGAGGCCGGATTTTTCACGTCATGTCTGGCTTCGATTCTTTTTGCCCCGACCTCCCCGGTCAGATAGCGAATCACCGCCGCAAAGGCCTCCGATGTGATGCCCCGGTTCCAGTATGCCCTGCCGATACAGTAGCCTACTTCCATGGACTCCGCTTTTTCGTTACAGCCGACCACACCCATACTGCCGATTGGCTCACCGTTTTCCTTTCGAGTGATGCACCATTCATATTTTTCCGGCCTGTCATACGCGGCTATCCAATCCGCAAGCACCGTTTTTGTATCCTCCACGCTCTGGTGCGTCGGCCAGGTTACATATTTTGTCACCTCGGGGTCGCCTGCCCAGTTGCGGTACATGGCCTCCGCATCCTCCGGCGTAAACCGCCTTAATATCAGCCGCTCCGTCTCAATTTTTTTTGTTCCCAAATGTTTCACGCCAGTTCTCCCCTTTCTCTCAATGCATTCATCTTTTCATTTAGCTTTTTATAAATCCGTTCCGCCATCCAGGGCTCGGTGCTCGCTGCCACGGCCTCCTTTGGCGTAAACCATTTTACGCCGCCATTTTCCGCAGCATTTCCGGGAAGTTCGCTCTCTGCTGTCTCCATCAGATAAGTCACATTCAAGTGAAGATGTGAGGAGACATAGCTTCCGTTTTTCTCGTGTCCGTCGACGGTGAGCAGTTCAACGGAAAAGATGCCGTTTCCAAGCTCACGGACTTCTTCGGCTCCGCTCTCCTCCAACGCCTCCCGCCGCGCCGCCAGACGCAGATTGCGCTCGCCGTCCGCATGGCCTCCCAGCCACGACCAGGAACGGTAAATTTTGTGATACGCCATCAGCACTTTGTCGTGTGTTTCGTTTAAGAGCCAGCACGACACCGTGAAATGTGCAATTCGGTTTTCCCTGGAAAAAATATCCGGCTGTGTCTCCAGCAGGAAAAGCATTGCTTCCCTGTCGCGCGCCTCCTGCTCATTCCACGGCCGGTAAGCTTCCAGTTCCTGTTTTATATCCATTCTAATCTCCATCGTGATTTCAGCCGCCTTTTTTCTCTTTAAAGTTCTACGGTTCCAAGCGGCTTAAATCACGGGGAAACAGCGTTGTTTCGCGTACATTTTCCTCCCCGATCAGCTTCATGGTGAGCCGCTCAAGACCGATTCCAAGTCCTCCGTGCGGCGGCATGCCGTGTTTGAATACGGAAAGGTACTGCTCCATGCCCTCCGCCTCCATACCGCGTTTTTCCATTTTTTCCATCAGCATGTAATAATCATGGATACGCTGTCCGCCGGTTGTGATTTCCAGTCCCTGATAAAGCAAATCAAAGCTTAAGGTATAGGTCGGGTCAGCCGGGTCATCCATCGCGTAGAAGGGACGCTTTTTGGAGGGATAATGCGTGACAAATACAAAGTCGGCACCGCATTCCTCTTTAAAATACTGCCCTATGAGTGCTTCCTCCTCCGGCTCCAAATCATAGGGATTGCGAATCTGGCGGTGATATTTTTCGGCAACCTTCTGTTTTGCCTCGTCAAAACGAACCGTCGGGATTTGCGCAACGTTCGGCAGGGTCACGCCGAGGATTTTTAATTCCTTTGCGTATTCGTTTTCCAGCAGCTCCGTCATATACTGCAAAAATCCGGTTTCCATCGCCATGATGTCCTCAAAGCTGTCGATATAGCCCATCTCAAAATCAAGGCTGGTGTATTCGTTTAAGTGGCGTTTCGTGTTGTGCTTTTCCGCACGGAAGACCGGAGCCGTCTCAAAGACACGGTCAAACACGCCGACCATCATCTGTTTATAAAACTGCGGGCTCTGCTGCAGCACCGCCGGACGGTGAAAGTATTCCAGGCGAAACAGGTTGGCGCCGCCCTCCGCGCTTTTCGCGCCGATTTTGGGAGTATGGATTTCGGTAAAGCCCTGGCCGTATAAAAAGTCCCGGAAGCCTCTTACCACGCCCTCCTGAATACGGAATTTTGCGCGCTCCCGCACGTTGCGCAGCGCAAGCGCACGGTTGTTTAAGTTTGCCTCCAAAGAGGTGCTCAGTTTCCATTTGGAAACCGCAATTGGCATCGGTTCCGCCGGCTGGGAAAGCACCCGGATAGCAGCAAGACGGATTTCAAAACCGTTCGGCGCACGCTCCTCGGATTTCACAACGCCCTCCACTTCGACCGTGGCTTCTTCCTTTAGGTCTTTTAGATTGAATTTGGTCTTTCCTTCCTCAAATACACACTGTAAAAGCCCTTCCCGCTTACGCAGTACAACGAAGGCTACCTCACCCATGTCACGGATGGTATGCACCGCTCCGTTGACCTTTACGGCTGTCCCTTCATAGCTGCCCGATAATAAATCGCGGATTTCCAGGGTTTCCTTTTTGTTTACGCCTGTCATAAATTTCATATTGCTGTACACTCCTTTTCAAAAAATAGAAGGTGCGGGACGGGAAATTGTGCCGGCCATTGGACCGGCACAATTGCAGGAATGCAAGTTCGGCATTCCTGCGCTGCCCGGCTTCTCCACTATCGGAAATGCATTGCCGTAAGCAGCAAAAAGCCCCGGAAAAGCTAACGCTTTTCCGGGGCGAAATCTCAAAAATCCCGCGGTACCACCCGCATTGAAAAATCATTCCTGTCGGAATTATTTTCCCACTCTCTGTGCTTAACGCGCACCCACGTACTGACCTACTTTACGGCTCTGCCATCCCAAATACGCACCGCAGAATTTCCTGTGGATGCGCGGAGGCGATCCGGTTCAACCAGTCTGCTCCAGAGTGTTCCCCATGTCTTCTCTTTCAAACAGCGCTCTCAGTCGGTGACGCTGTATTCCTGTCGACGTCTGAAAACCGGAGTCTCTTTCAACGCTTTAGCAGATTAATGTTGTAATATTTATATCACATTGCTTCGGCGTTTGCAAGATTTTTTTGATTTATTTCATGCTGATTTATTTGACGGTGATTTTGCAGACCGCCTTTTTCCCGCCGGAGGTTTTTACCGTAATGGTTGCAGTTCCTTTTTTTACTGCCTTTATGACACCGTTCTTATCCACCGTCACAACCTTTTTATTCGAGCTCTTCCAGTTCAAGGTGTCCGTGGCTCCCTTGGTAAGCTGTGCTTTGAGCTGCTGATAATCACCCCTGGAAAGAGAAAGGGTTGTTTTGTTCAGCTTGACGGTTGCTGCCTTTTTGGTTTTATTTACCACCGTTACTTTACAGGTTGCTTTTTTCCCGCTTGCCGTTTTTGCCGTAATTGTCGCGGTTCCCGTTTTGATGCCCTTGATTTTTCCGTTTTTGTCTACGGTAACAACCTTTTTATTCGAACTGCTCCAGGTAATTTTTTCATTGCTGTTTTCCGGGAATACGGTAGGCGTCAGGGTTTTTGTGCTTCCCTTTTTGATATTTACACTGGTTGTCAGATAAATATCATCCGCCGGTACGGTAACCGTTACTTTACAGGTTGCCTTTTTCCCTCCTGAGGTTTTTGCGGTAATCGTTGCGGTTCCTTTTTTCAGTGCAGTGATGACACCGTTCTTATCTACCGTCGCCACCTTTTTATTCGAGCTGCTCCAGGTTACCGTATCCGTGGCTCCCTTGCTCAGGCTCGCATTTAACTGTCTGTATTTTCCTTTGGAAAGTGAAAGTGTCTTGCTGCTTAAGGTTATTTTTGACGCCTTTTTGCTATTCTTTACCACCGTCACCTTACAGGTCGCTTTCTTTCCGCTCGCCGTCTTTACGGTAATCGTTGCAGTGCCCGTCTTGACACCTTTGATTTTTCCGTTTTTGTCTACCGTAACGACTTTCTTATTGGATGAGCTCCAGGTAAGCTTATCGGTACTGTCCGTCGGAAGCACGGTCGCCGTCAGTTTCTTGGTGGCGCCTTTTTTGATATTGATTTGCTTCGTCAGATAAACCTTTGTCGCCGGCACCGTAACAGTTACTTTACAGGTAGCCTTCTTTCCGTTCGCGGTCGTTGCGGTAATGGTAGCCGTTCCGGCCTTTTTCGCAGTTACCACGCCGTTGCTGCTGACAGTCGCCACTGAAGTTTTGCTGGACTTAAAGGTTACGGCTCCGTCCACACTTCCCGCAGGCGTTACCGTCGCTTTCAGCGTATAGGTTTTTCCTTTCTTTAATTCCAGTTTCGTTTTGTTTAAGCTGATCGCCTGTGCATGGATTTCCGTTTCCGTCACCGTAATTTCACAGGCTGCCGACGCGCCGCCCGAGAGCGTAACCGTAACCACAGCTTTTCCGCTGCCTTTTGCCGTCACCACGCCGCTCTGTGTAACAGATGCCACGGTGCTGTCGCTGCTCGTCCACACAAGCGTTTCTTTGGAATCCGCCGGTGTTACCGTTGCCTTTAAGGTCAGGCTTTGTCCTTTTTCGAGCGTCGCCGCGTTTTTATCCAAAGATACGGCAGCCGCCTCTCTATGGGCAAGGATTACGGTACCGCCGTCCGCCAGCGCCGGAATGGTTACGGAAAGTTTTCCGTTCTGCTCCGTCACCCGGGCACCGCCGTACACATCGCTGTAGCCGCTGCCTTTCACTGAAATGTTATCCACCGTGACCGCGCTGTCATTTAAATTGATACCGACATATACGGTTTCTCCCTGATAAGTTTTCTCAAATACCAGGTAACCCTCGTCATCGCCGCCGCTGATTTTGGTCCGCTCGCCTTTGGCAAAGACCTCGGAATAATCCTCTCTTGCCGCAAGCAATTTCTGATAATGCGCCAGCATCGGATCGCCTGTATTCAGACTTCCGTCCGCCAGCTGCGCTTTGCTCCAGTCGAAATCATAACGGTTGGTCTGATACGGATAGTCGTTCTTACCATACTGTCCGATTTCCTCGCCGTAATAAATGACCACCTGTCCCTTTGCGGTCATCTGTAAGGATGCAGCCGCAAAAAACATCTGATAGGCCTCGTCCTCGGTATAGCCTGCGTCGATGATTTTCTGCATAAGTCCGTCCTCGTCGTGGCTGCTGGTAAATGCGCCCAGCGTCGCCGTATTGTCGATTGCAGCATTTCTCTGCTCCATAAAGCTTTCGACGCTGTCAATATTGCCCTGCACGAAGGACAGTGCCTGATCGTTAAAATCAAAATCCAACAGGGAATCCATTTCCCCCGTCCGAAGCGTACCCGTATCGCTGGCATAGCCTGCTCCGGAATACTCTCCAATCATTTTAAAATCCGGATCAATTTTCGTCAGTGCATTTTTAAACGCCGCCCATGTCACATCATCCACATGTTTTACGGTATCTACACGATAATAGTCGATATCGTATTTGCTGATCCAGGAGCTCTGCCATTCTACCAGCAGGTTCCGTACATCCTCATCCTCGGTCATAAAATCCGGAAGCCCGGATAACGGTCCACGTTTCGTATCACCTTCAATAAGATTTTCCCCGCTGCGAATCATGTCTTTGCCATCGAGCATGGAATTAAAATAATCCTCAGTTTCATAGCCTGCGTGGTTTAATACGACATCCACCATCAGCTTCATGCCTCTGGCGTGGACTTCGTCCAATAATGCTGCAAATTCTTCCTCGGTTCCGAGGTGGGCATTTAAGGTGGTAAAATCACTTGCCCAGTAGCCGTGATATCCGTAGGAGAGCGTTCCCTCCAAATCTGTCTCAAGGCCCTCCTCCATCTCGTTTGCCACAATCGGTGTAATCCAGATGGTATTGACACCAAGCTGGTCTAAGTAATCGAGCTTTTGTGTCAGTCCCGCAAAATCTCCGCCATGATAGCTTAAAGAGCCGGTCGCCTCGTCCGTATTGTAATCGCCTGCTCCGTAGGCATCATTATTTCCGGTATTGCCGTCAAAAAACCGGTCTGTAACCGCAAAGTAAATGACCGCCTCGTCCCAGTCAAAATCATTTCCCTTTTCCCGTTCCTTTACCTGTAACGTGGCCGAACCGGTGTATTGATTGCCGTACTGGTCGGTCACTGTCACCGGAAGGCTGTAGCTTCCCGCCGCCGTCTGCTCTGTCACGGCAATGCTGCCCTCCATCAGTTCCGGTTTAATCGGAAAATCGCTTCTTCCGCCTACCGCCGTCAAATCCACGGTTACTGCGGAGGCTTTAAATTCCGCGTTTCCGCCCGCATCATCCGAGTCTACGGAAACTGTCAGCACATTGTTGTCACCGTAATCCATAGAGCTCTGGGAGAAGGATGCGTTTACGTTTGCGTTAAATTTGTAATATTCCAAAATGCTGTAGGACGGGTTATCGCTCTCCTCAGCCTTATCGTTAAAGAGGTCAATTTTGCGTGTTTCCGCACTCTCCTCGGTCTCTTTCACGAGATAATAATACTGATGTGACCCCTCGGTTAAATCAAGTCCTGATTTTTCCCATCTCTGGGTCTCTTCATTGTAGCTCATGTCATAGGATGTTCCGTCATAAACAACCTTTACAGAATAAAGGTTCCCCGCCTGATTTTCGAGATACAAATCATCATCCCGGTAGTAGAAGTTTACTTTTCCGGATTCGGGCAGCGTCTCATAGCCCATGTTGTCGGGGTAATAGGAGACAATGCCCTTCCCCTCCTCAAATACTACTTTGATGATGCGCTGTCCCGGCGTAATGTTTACCATGTGGTCACCGCCGTCCTTTGCCGCCCACTCGTTATCGTCCGTGCTGTAGCGCATACAGAACGAAATGGATTCCTTACTTCCTGCTACGCGGACGGGTGCAATCTGCGCTCCCTCATACTCGGAAAACAGTACCGTTTCGTCGTATCCGCTGTCCCAGGTATAAATATTCCAGCCGTCATAATTTCCGTCGTTTCTTTTGTATTCCACCAGCACATAATTTCTCACGAGAAGCGTTTCCAAATCCGGCTGTGAGGTATATGCCTTTGTATCGCCGTGCACAATATACAGGTTTACTTCCTCTGCCCCGGAGGTATTCTCATAGTGTACCGTTGCCGACTGCCAGCTCCAGTCATCCGGGTCACGGGCAATGATGCTGATATCGTCAAGGCTTGTAACCCAGTCGTATTTGAGCCATGTATAGCCGTCGATATCCTCCGTATCCGTAAAGGCGTGCAGCGTTCCGTTCACATTGTCTCCATACAGCCAGAGCGCCGCGGAATCCGCCGTCACGCGCTCCTCATTGTCCGCATAATAGTAGATATGATAAGTATACTGGACGGAAACAACCTTAACCGTCACCGTACTGGTATAGGTCTCATCCTGTACCTTGTAGGACGCCGTTATCTGAATGGTCTCCGCCGTCACCTCATCCGTCAGCGTCAGTTCTCCTTCACTGATGGACGCGCCGTCAACCTCACCGACAATCGCATAGGAGTCCGGCGTTACCTCGGTGACATTTCCCTCGGCATCATAAAAGTCCAGTGTCGCCGGAAGCGCGGTTGCCTCCCCGGTCTTTGCCTCGATTTTCGTATTTCCAAGCCCCGCAACCACCAGAAGGCTGTTTTGGCCATCGCCACTGAGCTTCCCGTTCACAGGATCTGTCACCCAGGTGTTGCCATATTTGAATTTATATTCGTATTTTCCCGGTGCAACATCCGAAAGGGTAATCGTGTAAACACCATCCGAATCCTCATCCGTCATTTCCACTCCGGTTTCCCAGTCGGTAAGCGTACCCATCAGGTAAAGACCATTGTCTCCCAGCTTATCCGCACTGATTTCATAGGAAAACGTGACGGAACCGTCTTCATTGATGACCGGACTCTTTACGTCCGAAAGATCCGCATATAGCACTTCAGCAGGGTTTATCGGCGCTTTTGCCGTGCCGCCGGTTACCCATCCTTCCGGAGCCTCCTCTGAGAACGTCACGCCGTTTGTGAACCACACCTCCATGGTGTCTGCCGTAATTGGAATGGAAAAATTACCGGTCTGATTTTCACCGCCCCAGGAACCGTTGTTAAATAATACGTTGATGGTCTGCGTATCGTTTTGGGTAATCCGGAAGCTGTACCAGCCCGCGTTTTGGCTGTCCTCCTCCAGGATGCCGCCCTTATTGTCACTACAATATTCCAGTCCCGCAATCGCGTCCCAGCTATCGCCTGCGCCGAATTTTGCATATACGGTTTCCCAATTATTTTCATTTTTAAAATGAACGGTTACATCCGTACTTGTCGCCGCTGCCTTAATATTGTTCACAACAGTATCGGAAGCCCCATTGTTCCCTGCTGTCTGTGCTTCGGTCGACTTTGTCGTACCGCCCGCAATTTCCGTTTCTTCGGAACTGTTTTCGGTACTCTCCGTCGTCTCGATTGTTTCCGTTTCGCTCTCGGTATTCTCTGTCGTCTCGATTACTTCCGTTTCGCTTTCAGTACCCTCTGTCGTCCCGATTGTTTCCGTTCCGCTTTCGGTACTCTCTGTCGTCTCGATTACTTCCGTTTCGCTTTCAGTACCCTCTGTCGTCCCGATTCCTTCTGTTTCGGTACTCTCCATCGTTCCGCTCTGCTTGTTATCCGATGCTTTTTGACCATTTTGTAATTCGACCCCGATACCTGTCTCCGTACTGACGGTCATTGCACTTACCGGAAGCTGCGGTAACGTTACCAGCATTCCGAAAATTAAAAGCCAGCAAATGGTATTTTTTGCTGCCTTCTTCCAAAACCCGTGATATTTCATAATCAGTTTTCCCCCACTTTCTTTTTTCTTTCTTTACTTCTTATCTTTGGGTTTTCTTTTTCACTCCCTCCTTCTGTTTTTCGTATTTTTTCGTATTTACGTACTTTATCATCTTACCTTTCTTCGTTTGTTTGTACAAGTTTTTTCTGCTTTTGTTTTTTATTTTCGTCTATTTTTACAATTTTAGTTTTAAAATTTTATGAAATATTTGGGTATTGACATTTTCGAAAATTTGCGAAATCATTTTTGATTTTAGATGTCTTTTCAGAAGTGTTGCTAACGCACGGCGCTGCCACACGGAACGCCGTGCAAAGTTTTGGGGCTTATTTATCCTTTTCACCGTAACCAAGCCATCTTAAAAATGCCTCACAGCCGGCTACAATTTGCTGATAAGTCACATCGAAGTTTCGTGTATACCAGGGATCCGCAATATCTCCCGGACGCTCGGTAAAATCAAGCAGCCGGTAAATTTTTTCTTCCGGGTCCTCCGGAAATTCCCGGCGCATATTGCGGATGTTGAAGCTCTCCATCGCAATGAGATAGTCATATTCCTCGTAGTCGGCGCGCCTGATGCGGCGTGCTGTTTTTGCGGAAACCTCCTCACGCAGCCGCATGGTTCCGATGCCGTGACGGGCAAGCTCCGCCTTCGCGGGCGGGTAGATGTGGTTGCCGATTTCCTCGCTGCTGGTGGCGGCGGAGGCAATCTGAAAATCATCCGCGATGCCGCGGGTTGTTATGATGTCTTTGAAAATGAATTCTGCCATGGGGGAGCGGCAGATGTTGCCGTGGCAGATGAATAGTATTTTTGTCATCGACTTGAACCTCCTGTTGCATATCAAATTTTAAGTGAAACATCCTCATTTTCCAGAAAAAAAGGGACAGGCCATAAACTTACCGCAATTCCTGCCTGTCATAAGCGCAGGCAAAGCCCCATCGCCACGCGGGGAGCACAGCTTAAGAGCGTCAAGATAAAAGAAAAAGCTGAACCTGAAACGCCAATTGCGTCCAGGTTCAGCCTGGGTTATGTTGACAAAATAGATACCCGCAGTACTTTTACCAAAATAGCTTGGTGGCAAACTACACCCGTCGTGTGTGCGTTTACAAGCAAACAGACGGTGTAGCGCACGCCCAAGCGAACCGACTTTCCAGCCTATGGTTTAGAAGTACGGCGTACCATTTCGTAAATTGTTCATATCATATTTTCCAGTGTTGTTTCTTCACAAATTGTGCCGCATGGCGGCAGGTCAATTTGCATAAACTCCCCCTGAAATGTGCTGCCTTACAACGACTTGTCAAATGTCGTATTAGCAAGGCATTAGCAGGAATCCCTTGTGACAGAGGGCTTCCAGAAGCCATTTCAAAATCATATTAGCAAGAGAGATTGTTTTATGAGCACCAACGAAAAGGGACGTCTCAAAGCAGAACATACACCGTGAACGACATCGCAACCTTTCTCGGTATTGGCCGCGACTCGGCCTATAAACTTGCCAACTCTGGGTTGTTCAAGACGATCTGCATCGGCAACATGATTCGCATCTTCAGAAAGTTCTTTGAGGATTGACTGAAGATGGAGGAATAACAACATAGGCGGAGCATCAAGCAGTCCAACACATTTGATGCCCAGCCTATTTGCAATAACAGACCTCAAGGAATAGCAACTCGTGACAAATATGTAGAAAATTTTAAAGTTATTTGCTCTGCAAATAAGTCATCAAGATGCAGTATTCTATTCTCTTTGTGTGTGAAAAGGTAAGTCATTGGCAATGTGAAATAATGCTTAAAATCAAGTAGTGAATCTTCTAAAACATTTTTGTCTCCTACTGATAGTGTAAGAGCATGAAAACGATAATGCCAGTCACGCTTAGCCACTTTGTAGTCGTCACCCTGATATACATTTTCCTTATCTATTCCTAAAGATAGCTCAGAAAAAATATCCTCTATATGTTTGCCTTCTTTGACCATAGTTTTATCATATATAGGACACATGAGAATGGAAGGCATAAACTTTGTAGGCTTTCCTTTTTGATTTTTGAGAATTTTTTCCATCGCTATTACATCACACGCTTGGCTAATAATAATGGCATAGGGGAATTCAAATTCAATCACACTAACGCTCTGATCATCTTCAGTATCTATATAGTTATATTTTACATTCTGAAATATGTCACCTTGGCATATGGGGTCCTCTAATTTACTATATACCGCTTTCGAAATTGTAGCCATTTTCTCACTTCTTTAGTTTATATCTTTTCACTATCACTTTTTTGGGTTGCAAATAAGTATATGAGGCCTCTGTCTCTGAAGTTGCTGGTATAATTTCATTTTGCTCTATTCCGGTAATGCTTGGCATGGTCCTCACTTCATTAACTGGTATTTCGACCATACCAACGCCTGTCAGTGATACAGCAGGATTATGGGCAAATGTCTTTTCCTCTGAGGGAACGACTGTTCCTGTAGTTATATCGAAATTATTATCTAAGTAATCGCTCACCGTTCATTACCTTCCGCATTGTATCAGTAATCGCATTTTCAAATAGATACTGTATAGCTTGATGCCCATTTTCTAAGTTTCGCAGGATTTCATCTGCGCTTTCTAGTTGGTCAGTAGTAAAACAATCATAATCAAGTGCAAAACTGTTCTTTCTTAGTACATTAGGATATTCTGGGTTAAACATACCGTACCTAAAGTTAAGCGTCATTGTGGGAAGCCTATATTCTGACATATGCATGGATCGAATAAGTGACATTTCATGCTCATCATTGGGCAGCTTAGTCACAAGTGTTGCTGCAATATCAGAGGCAAAGAAATTCTTTTGTAATTTAATTTTTTCGGGATCAAATAAGTTTATATAGCGAATACCCGTTCTAATGGCAGTTACACGAT
>CALWHT010000024.1 GCA_944380515.1 uncultured Roseburia sp. | reverse complement strand
ATATATGGTCGCTGGAGGAAGCGGATGCGGAGGAATACCAGGTTGTTTATTCCGTGGTGCAGGAGCTGGCGGAAGATGGTGCTACGTCGGAAAGTGAAAATGCTTATCAGGTAAGAGTGCATGTAGACAGCAGCGGCAATATGGTAATCATAAAAAACCCGACTGTTTATGCGATGCCGGGAAAATCTTCTTATGCGCCAAAGGAAAAGGAAGTGGATGGAACCGTGGACGCCAGTACGTCAGCGGAGATACAGGAATTTTTGAATACGTTTTTTAACCTTTATCCGACGTCTACGGTGAAAGAGTTGTCCTACTATGTGAAAGATGGCGTGCTTCCTGCGGTTTCGAAAAGTGATTATGTATATGCCGGACTGGATGATGCGGTTTATTATAAGGAAAGGGAGCAGATAAAAGCAGCGGTTTATGTAAAGTATTTAAACCAAGAGACTAAGATCAGTGAGATTTTCCAGTATGATTTGGTGCTGGAAAAGGGAGATAACTGGAAGATTGTAGGTGTGGAATAAAAAGAAATTCTCTTTCTGGCGTTGGCTGGAAAGGGAATTTTTTTGTGTGAAAAAGAGGTTATTGTGTATTAATAGGTGTTTTAAATTTTTAACGGTTAGCAACAGGTTAGCAACAAAAGCCCGCAAAGTCGCTATTTTGGCGGGTGAAATGTGGAAAATATTAAGAAATTTTTAAATGAAATCCCGCGAAAAGAGGTTGCATGTATTTTTTCGAACTATTATACTGATAATAGTATGGTACCAGAGTGACAGGAGTGAATTCACGTTAATATGAGAAATAGATTAAATTGCGGGAAAGTATTTGGCAGAGTGATTTGTTTTCTGCTTGGCATATTGATTTTGACACAGAGCAGCGCGGCGGAGGTCCGGGCGTCTGAATATTGGCCGGAAGCCCCGGAAACGGCTTCCCCGAGTGGCATCGTGATGGAGGCTTCCACCGGAACGATTCTCTATGAAAAGGCAAGTTTGGAGCAGCACTATCCTGCAAGTATCACAAAAATCATGACTGCGCTTGTGGCGTTGGAAAATTCCGATTTGGACGAGATTGTTACCTTTTCCGATGCTTCCATTGATGAGACAGAAGGGTCCGGGATTGCGCGGGACTATGGCGAACAGATGACGATGGAGCAGTGCCTTTATGCAGTGATGCTGGCGTCGGCAAACGAGTGTGCCTATGCCGTAGCAGAGCATGTGGGCGGTACCGTGGAGAATTTTGTCGCCATGATGAATGAAAAGGCAGAGGAGCTTGGCTGCCAGAACACACATTTTGCCAATCCGCACGGACTGCATGACGAAAATCATTACACCTGCTGTTATGATATGGCACTGATCGCGCAGGCCGCTTATCAGAATGAAACCTTCCGCATCATTGTAGGGACGGCGCGCTACACCATCCCCCCGACCAACAAGCACGAAGAACAGACAGATTTGCAGAATCACAATGAAATGCTTTATCCGTTTCGGACGAACCGCTACGTTTACGACGGTTGTACCGGTGGAAAGAACGGGTACACGCAGTCTGCAAACAGTACGCTGGTAACCTATGCAGAAAGAGACGGATTCACTCTGATTTGCGTAGTGATGAATACCCAGTCCCCCAACCATTGGCTTGACAGTATCAACCTGTTCGACTATTGCTTTGATAATTTCCAGATATTAAATATATCGGAAAATGAGACGAAATATACGTCCGCGGACAAAAATAAATCGGGAGCGCTCAATGATAATGAGCCCTTTGTGGATATTGACAAGGATGCCTGCATCGTACTTCCGAAGACAGCGGAATTTTCGGACGCTTCTTCCGAAATTACCTACGATGATGTGACAAACGATACGGTCGGTACGATTTCCTATCAGTACGCGGGGCATGAGGTAGGAAAAGCCGATATTGTAAAAACCGGCGCAGCAATCGAAGAATACCGGTTCGATAATCAGACGGTGGAGCAGGAGGCGGAGAGTACCGAAACGGCAGAGACAGTATCTACTATTCGGATTAAGCCCATCACAATCATCATCGTGATCGCGGTGATTGTGATTTTGGGTGTCATTGCGCTCTTTGCCAAGAAATTTGCGGACAATTACTATATCATACGACATAACATGGAGGTGCGCCGGAATAGAAAAAATCAGTTTCGAAAAATAAAAAGAAGAAAGGACAGGCGCAGAAGACGCAGATAACGGAAGGAGAATACACCGGCACGGGAGGGAGAGCGGTATGTCAGATTCCTACGCAATGAATGAAAAACGGGAACTGATTCTTAAGCGGGTCAAAGCCTTTATTGCGGAAAACGGCGGCGTGGTAAAGAAAAATCGGCTGAACGAGCTCGGCATTGATTACCGCAGAATCTTGGATTATGTGGAAACAGGGGATTTGGTTCGGATCAAGAGCGGGTATTATGCGGCGGCAGACGAATTTTCCGAGGAAGAGCTGGTTGTAAAGCTGTTTCCGGATGCGGTGCTTACCCTGGAGAATGCGCTTTATGCCTACGGTTATATCAGCCGGAAGCCGTACGGCTTTCGGCTTGCAGTGGATAAAAATACTTCAAAATCCCGGTTTAAGCTGGAATTTCCTCAGATTCTTCCGTTTTATGCAGAGCCGGAGACACTTTGCTTTGGCGTGGAGAAAATTGCGTTCGGCGGAGGAGAAATGAACATCTTTGACCGTGAGCGCCTTGTCTGCGAATGTTTAAAATATGAGGATAAAATGGAGCGGGAGCAGTTCCGGGAGGGGCTGCTTTCCTATATCAGGGATAAAGATAAGGACGCCGCGAAGCTTATGGAATACGCGAAAGAGCGCCGGGTTGCGAAAAAAGCGCAGTCTATGATTGGAGTATGGCTTTAGATGAAGCAGGGAATCATTACCAAAGAGGATTTAAAGCAAAAAAGCAGGGAGCTTGCGATACCCTTTTCCAATCTGCTGGCGGGCTACATGCTGGAAGAGCTGATGCGGCGGATTTCGGAGTCGGAATTTGCGGAATATCTCTGGCTGAAAAATGACGGTATGTTTGGGGCAGAGCAATACCGGAGAAAAAATATTCTGACACTGGAATTTGTGTACCGCACAAATGAGAGGGTCATCGAGAAGGGAACGCTTGCAGCAGGACAAAAGCTGTCGCTGAAGCTTTCTTATATGATGCTTTTACAGCTTTTACAGGAAGGGCAGGCTTCTGATACCGCATGGCTGGGGAAGGCCGTGCTGACGCAGGAGGGAGCGGAGCTTGAGCTTACCGGTGAGCTTGCACATATGAAAGTGCCGATTTTCATAAAGCTTACTGAGAGCACGGAGGAGGAAATCGGTCTTCCAAAGGAAAAGACCCTGATTCCGGTGATGGGGCAAAAACGGGAGATTCCATACCTTTGCGCCCCCGCGGAGTACGTTTTGGCGGAGTTTTTGTACCGCATATTAAGGGACATGGAGCTGATTTCGGATATGGAGCCGTATGCGCAGGCTTACGGTATACTTTCACAGGAGCCGTTAAGCGGCCGCCGCGTCAGAGAAGCGCTTGCCGGGCTGTGCCGCCGCGGCGGCTTAAAGCAGCGAAAGGAGCGGGCAGAAGAGCTTTTTTCTTACCGCAACTATACGTATATGAGGAAGCGCTGGGAAAAATATGTCAGGCATCATCCCATTTTTTTGGAGGCGGACGGAGACGCTGACGCACAGGAGGCAGTGTCCTGGGAGGCTGTCATGGACCGGCTTGAGCCGTTCCTTTCCGAAATCTGGCGCGCCGTTTGTCGGGATGAAGTATTTTTTGGGGATTGGATGCCCGATTTAAAACGGTTTCTGGATTAAACGTCCCAAAAGTGTTAAAATGAGAGAGAAACAGGGGGTACTGCCCATGCAATATTTAGACGAGGCTCTGGAATCGTACGCAAAAACGGATATGTATCCGTTCCACATGCCGGGACATAAGCGTGGGAAGCTGCCTTTTCCCAATCTTTATGACATTGATATCACGGAAATAGACGGATTTGACAATCTGCACCATGCGGAGGGAATACTGAAGGAGGCACAGGAGCGGGCAGCGAGGCTTTACGGCTCTCTGGCCTGTTACTATCTGGTGAACGGGAGCACCTGCGGAATCCTGGCGGCGGTCTGTGCCGTTGCCAAAAGAGGGTCGAAGGTATTAGCGGCGCGCAACAGCCATAAGGCGGTTTATCATGCGCTGTTTCTGGGAGGGCTTCGGGCCAGGTATTTATATCCCCGGATAACCGCCTCGGGAATCCAGGGGCAAATCACAGCGCAGCAGGTGGAGGCGGCGTTTGCCGAAGATCCGGAGATTGCCGCGGTAGTCATCACATCACCGACCTACGAGGGAATTGTTTCGGATATCGCGCAAATCGCGGAGACGGCACACCGTCACGGGGCGCCGCTCATTGTGGACGAAGCGCACGGGGCGCATTTCGGCTTCGGCTTCGGTTTTCCCGAAAATGCCGTCCGGCTCGGCGCCGACGCGGTCATTATGAGCCTGCACAAAACGCTGCCCTCCCCGACACAGACAGCGCTGCTTCATATCTGCTCAGAGCGCATTTCAAAGGAGCAGATAGAGCGGTATCTCGGCATTTTTCAGACCAGCTCCCCCTCCTATGTACTGATGGCGGGGATGGATGCCTGTATACGCTTTGTGGAAAGAGCTGGCGGGAGCAGATTTTTGACGTACCGAAAGCTGCTGGACGATTTTTACCAAAGCTGCCGGACACTTCGCTCTCTGCATGTTATGGCACGGGGGGACCTGACCAAAGAGGAAGCGTTTGACTGGGATGATTCAAAATTGGTTATTTTTTCCGAAAAAAATCGAATGAGCGGAAAAAAATTACAAGAAATATTGAGGAGCCGCTATCATCTTGAGCTGGAAATGGCATCGGGGGACTATACACTCGGCATGACAAGCCTGATGGATACGTGGGAGGGTTTTCAAAGGCTGGCGGATGCGTTGCATGAAATAGACGTTCAATCTCCAAAAGCGTTTGCATCTGAAAATACATGTATGAATTTGCCGCTTATCAAAGAGAAAAGCGGGTTTATTGAACAAATTTATCAGAAAAACCCGATGAAAATGCAGATTTACGAAGCATTGCAGCTCCCATGGAGAGAGGTGCCTCTCGAGGAAGCGGTCGGTGAGGTATCGGCGGATTATGTTTATCTGTATCCTCCGGGCATCCCGATACTTGCGCCCGGAGAGGTCATTACGGGAGAGCTGCCCGGACGGCTGAAAGAGTGCGCCCGGCTGGGACTTTCCGTGGAGGGAGGCAGCGGGCTTGCCTCTGGAAGGATAAAGATTGTATAATTTTAAATACTATATTATACTGGTAAGGCAGGACATATGGGAAATATCTATTACATGATGGGAAAAAGCGCCTCCGGCAAGGATACGCTGTTTCAGCTCTTGCTTGGGGAGAGCGGACTTCCTCTGAAAACAGTCGTTTTGTATACGACCAGGCCGATGCGTGCCGGAGAACGGGACGGGGTCGAGTATTTTTTCTGCGGCGAGGAGCAGGTACGCGAGTTTGAAAGCCAGGGAAAAATCATTGAGCTGCGTGCTTATCAGACCGTACACGGCGTCTGGAAATATTTTACGGCGGCAGATGATCAGATGGATTTGGAGAGACAAAGCTACCTAATGATAGGTACACTGGAGTCGTATTTGAAAATCCGGGAATACTACGGAAAAGAGCGGGTTATTCCGATATATATAGAAGTAGAGGACGGGGAACGCCTGCAGCGTGCCTTAGAGCGTGAGAGAGCTCAGGAGCAGCCGCGCTACGAGGAGCTTTGCCGGAGATTTCTGGCGGACGCAAAGGATTTTTCCGAGGGAAATTTAAGGGCTGCCGGAATTACAAAACGTTTTACCAATGAGGTTTTAGAGGATACCCTGCGGGAGATAAAAAGCTATATCATCGAATGCGGGGGACTTTGAGAAAAAGGAGGTGCCGGTCTTGGATATTAAAATAAATAACGTATCGCAGGTAACGCAGGTGCCGGATACCAATCAGACGGCGGCGGGGGACGGCTCCTTTAAATTTACGCTGGCAAGCGCTATCACGGACGCGGAGCTTCAGGCAAAGGTAGATTCGCTTCTTTCGGATATTACGGCGCAGGGCAACCGGATTGCCCAGCATATGGACATCCGGGATATGAAAAAATACAGGGAGCTTGTAAAGGAGTTTATGAACGAGGTCGTATTCCGTTCTCACAAGTTTTCCCGTGAAAATTTCCTGGACCGCCGGGGACGCCACCGGGTATACGGGCTGATTAAGCTCATTGATGCCAATCTGGATGAGCTGGCGCAGGAGCTGGTCAAGGATGAAAAGGACCATATTTCGATTTTGAGTAAAATCGGGGAAATCCGGGGGCTGCTTCTGGATATATTGACATAGCATAAATCAAGGGAACGGAGATATTATGGCAGGTTTTAAGGGGATTATCGGGCATGAGCAGATTATCGGGCATTTAAAGAACGCCATTGCCACGGATAAGGTTTCACATGCATATATATTGAACGGGCCGGATAAGTCTGGAAAAATGATGCTGGCGGAAGCGTTTGCCCAGACGTTACAGTGCGAGCGGGTCAATGAAGCGCTTGCCGCGGCGGGTGCGGACGGCAGCGTTTCGGCGGAGGCATGCGGGGAATGCCGCTCCTGTAAGCAGGCTGCGGGCAGAAATCAGCCTGATATTATCTATGTGAAGCATGAGAAGCCGAACACCATATCCGTAGATGACATCAGGACACAGCTTAACAACGATATTGTGATAAAGCCCTACAGCAGCAGCCGCAAGATTTATATTGTCGATGAGGCGGAAAAAATGAATCAGCAGGCGCAGAATGCCCTTTTAAAAACAATTGAGGAGCCGCCCGCCTATGCGGTGATTTTGCTGTTGACGACCAATGCGGACAGCTTTCTCCCGACCATTCTTTCCCGCTGTGTGAGCTTAAACCTTAAGGCGGTGCCGGATGAGCAGATAAAAAAATTTCTGATGACGGACTATCAGATTCCGGATTATCAGGCGGATGTCTGCGTGGCGTTTGCCCAGGGGAATGTCGGTAAGGCAATTCAGCTTGCGTCCTCCGACGATTTTAACGAGTTGAAAAATTCGGCGCTTCAGCTCATAAAACGCCTGCATGATATTGAGCTTTATGAAATGACCGAGGCGGTCAGACAGATTGGAACATACAAGCTGCAAATCAACGATTACTTTGATTTAATGATGATTTGGTACCGCGATGTGCTGTACTTTAAGGCAACCAAGGATGTAAACGGCCTTATCTTTAAGGATGAGGTCTATGACATAAAAAGACAGGCGGAGCAAAGCTCCTACAACGGGCTGGAAACGATTCTCGAGGCATTGAAAAAAGCGCAGGTGCGTCTGAATGCAAACGTGAATTTTGACCTGGTCATTGAGCTGCTCCTGCTGACCATAAAGGAGAACTGACATGATAAAAGTAGTTGGAGTCCGTTTTCGGAGCGCCGGGAAGATTTATTATTTCGCTCCCGGAAAGCTGAACTTAAACGTGGGAATGCATGTAATTGTCGAAACGGCGCGGGGCGTAGAGATGGGAACCGTTATGCTTGCGTCCAGGGAGGTCCCGGAAAACGAGGTCATTCAGCCGTTAAAGCCGGTCATCCGGATCGCTACGGAGGCGGATGAAAAGGTGGTTGAGAAAAACCATGAAAAAGAGAAGGAGGCATTTAAAATCTGCCTCCAGAAAATAGCGAAGCACAAGCTGGATATGAAGCTTGTGGAGGCGGAATATACCTTTGACAATAATAAGCTGCTGTTTTATTTTACGGCGGACGGCAGAATTGATTTCCGCGAGCTTGTCAAGGATTTAGCGGCAGTGTTCCGCACAAGAATCGAGCTGCGTCAGATTGGCGTGCGCGACGAGACAAAAATTATGGGAGGCATCGGTATCTGCGGCAGGGAGCTCTGCTGCCATTCCTACCTCTCCGAATTTGCACCTGTCTCCATCAAGATGGCGAAGGAGCAGAATTTATCCTTAAACCCGACAAAAATTTCCGGCGTGTGCGGAAGGCTGATGTGCTGTCTGAAAAATGAGGAAGAAACCTACGAATACTTAAACAGCCGTCTGCCGAATGTCGGGGATTATGTCACAACGGACGACGGGTTTAGAGGAGAGGTGTCCTCCGTGAGCGTACTGCGTCAGACGGTAAAGGTCGTGGTAGAGATAGACGATGAAAAAGAAATTCGTGATTACGGGGTGGATCAGCTTAAATTTAAGCCAAAGCGCAGAAAAGAGCGCGTCAAGCTGACACCGGAGGAATTAAAAGAGCTTGCGGGACTTGAGGATAAGGGAGGAAAATCCAAAATTGACGACGCCAAATAAGCTGGTTTATGAGCATGAGCGTTTGGACGAGCTTCACCGCAACGGTTATTTTATCATTCAGGACCCGAAACGCTTTTGCTTTGGCATGGATGCCGTACTGCTCTCCGGGTTTGCGAGGGTAAAAAAGGGTGAGCGGGCGCTGGATCTTGGGACAGGAACCGGAATCATCCCTATTTTACTGGAGGCAAAGACAGAGGGAGAGGATTTCACGGCGCTTGAGATTCAGGAGGAAAGCGCCGACATGGCGCGGCGCAGCGTATGCTATAACCATCTGGAGGAAAAAATAAAGATTGTCACCGGGGATATCAGGGATGCCTCAAAGCTGTTTGGGGCATCCTCCTTTGATGTGATTACCACCAATCCGCCTTACATGATAGACGAGCACGGGCTGAGCTCAGCCTCACCGGCAAAGGCGATTGCAAGGCACGAGGTACTTTGCACGCTCGACGATGTCTTAAGGGAGAGCGCGAAGCTTTTGCGTCCCGGCGGCAGATTTTATATGGTACACCGCCCATTTCGTCTTGCGGAAATTATGAGCGGCATGGTGGCTTACAAAATAGAACCGAAGCGCATGCAGCTTGTTTATCCGTATGTGGATAAGGAGCCGAATATGGTACTTATCGAGGGACTGCGGGGCGGAAAATCGAGGCTTACGGTGGAAAAACCGCTGATTGTCTATCAGAAACCGGGTGTTTACACCGATGAAATCTATGACATTTACGGGTACTGACTGTTACAATTCCGGAAAGGAAATAAGGATTTATGTTTAATGATATTAAAATAGGACCGATTACGTTCCATATGTATGGTTTGATGATTGCGCTTGGCTTTTTTGCGGCGCTTTTGCTCTGTCTGAAACGTGGAAAAAAGAGAGGGCTGGATGAAGATATCATCTGGGGCATTTTTTTCTGCGCGATCGTGGGCGGAGCCATCGGCTGCCGGCTGCTATATTATATTGTGGAGCTGCCGCAAATCATAAAGGACCCGTCGATTCTGTGGGATTTCAGAAACGGCTATGTCGTGTACGGCGGAATTATCGGAGGTGCGCTTGCAAGCTTCCTTTACTGCCGCAGCAAGGGCGTGCGGTTTCTGACGTATTTTGACCTCGTGATGCCGGCGGTGGCGCTCGGACAGGGCTTCGGCCGTCTCGGCTGCTTTTTTGCGGGCTGCTGCTACGGCAGGGAGACGGACGCATGGTTTGGAATCACCTTCCACAATTCACAGTTTGCGCCCAACGGGGTAAAGCTGCTTCCCACACAGCTTATGTCCTCGGCGGGAGATTTTATCATCTGCGGACTCCTGCTTTTGTACGCAAGGCGCAGCCCAAAGGAGGGGCGCGTGGGAGCAGCCTACCTTGTGCTTTACGGTATCGGGCGTTTTATCATCGAATTTTTCCGCAGCGATTACCGGGGAAGCATCGGAGCGCTTTCCACCTCGCAGATGATATCGATTGCCGTTGTCGCGGCCGGCGCGGTGCTGTTTGCCGTAACCGGCAAAAGGAGCAAAGGAGATTGATATGGATGTAAAAGCGAAGAATCCCGGAAAATTATATTTATGCGCAACTCCCATTGGCAATCTTGAGGATATTACGCTTCGTGTTTTGAATACCTTAAAGCAGGTGGATTTGATTGCGGCGGAGGATACCAGAAATTCCATCCGCCTGCTCAATCATTTTGACATCAAAACGCCGATGACGAGTTACCATGAATACAATAAAATCGAAAAAGCGTACCGTCTTGTGGATAAAATGCGGGCGGGCAGCAATATTGCGTTGATAACTGATGCCGGCACACCGGGAATCTCCGACCCCGGGGAGGAGCTGGTGCGCATCTGCTATGAGGAGGGAATCGAGGTCACCTCCCTGCCCGGGCCTGCCGCGTGTATTACGGCTCTTACGATGTCCGGTCTGCCGACAAGGCGGTTTGCGTTCGAGGCGTTTCTGCCGAAGGAGAAAAAAGAGCGGGCGGCCATTCTGCGTGAGCTGAAAAATGAGACGAGAACCATCGTTCTCTACGAAGCGCCCCACCGTCTCACAAAGACCTTGGAGGAGCTGCTGGAAGCCCTTGGGGACCGCAGACTCTCCGTCTGCCGGGAGCTGACCAAGCGTTACGAGGAAAAGACAATCACAACCATAGCGGAAAGCCTTGCCTATTATACGGAAAATGAGCCGAGGGGCGAATACGTTCTGGTCGTGGAGGGCAAAACCCTTGGGGAGGTTGCGAGGGAGGAACAGGCTTCCTGGGAGCGCATGAGCTTAGAGGAGCATATGGCGATTTACGAGGAAAAGGGAACGCCCCGCAAGGAGGCCATGCGTCTGGTGGCGCGGGACAGAGGGCTGAGCAGGCGCGAGGTATATCAGGCGCTTCTTTCGGAGCGCGGGGAATGACAGGCCCGGGAGTCAATCCTCGGGCTTGTAATACATATCCAGATATTTTTCTATCAAAACAAACGGCGCGGGCCCGATGTCAAGGAGTGCCTGGTGGAAAGCAACGTCGCTGTAATTGCTTCCGTATTTTTCTTTTGCCGTATCCTTCAGATTTAAAAATTCCAGATATCCCACATAATATTTTAAATAATTGGCAGGCTCCGAGATGATATAGGTATAAATTTCAGAGACTGCGTCGACGTCGCTGATTCCGTAGTCCGACCAGAATTTTATCGTGTCGGAGAGCGACCAGCCGTCGTAATGAATACCGATATCGGTCGAGGCGTAAAGGCTTAACAGCGCTGACTGGTTTAAGGCGAGAAGGCTGGCAGCATTTTCGGCAAGGCCCGCGTACTGGTAGGAGAGCATTTCCACGTAGGTTGCCCATCCTTCCACATACCCCGGATAATTGAGCAGGGAGCGCACCGGAGAGAGGCCGGATTCATACGACATGATGGTCTGGTAAAGGTGCCCCGGAAAGCCTTCATGGGCGAGAGTCGTAAAATACCGCATTGTGGTGGAATCCGTCTGCGCGTTAATGTAGATGGAATTGGAATCATAATTGTCAATCGGAGCCGTGATATAGAACGCGGGAGCAAGATAATCCTCCATACATTCATCAATATAGCTGACGGTAAATTCCGCATCAGGCGCCTCGGGAAATTGCTTTTGCATCTGCGTCTTAAGATAGTTTAAGGTAGTTACGGCATCCTTCCCGTCAAGGGAAACAGAATCGCAGGTTTCCCACAAATCGGGCTCCTCCGCAATCAGGGCGGCCGCCTCCGTGAGGTCGCGCAGACGCCGGTTGCCGATCATCGTCTGAATATCCTTAATTTCATCGGAGCAGCCGGTATTATAATACACAAGGTATTCGTAATAGTCCCTGCCGTCCGCAAAATAGCAGAGCCCCTTATCGTTTTTGCCGCTGCCCTTTAATTCGGTCAGCGCTTCGGCGAGCGCATCATAGGCCGGGAAAACAGAATCCTGTACGACAGCCGCATTTTGTTCCTTATACGCGGTGCGCTGTTCATCGGAAAGGCCCGGAACGGAATCAACTTTGTTATTAAAGCTTAAAATAAGATAATGCGTTTCGGGGTTTTCTTCGAAGGAGGCGCACTGCTCGATAACGCTGTCACAGATTTCATCGGACATAAACAAGCCTGCCTTGGCCTTCTCTTTTTCAAAGGCGGCAATCTGCTCAAAATAGGTTTTGGTCAGAGGCAAAAGCTCCAGGTAATTCTTCACGTCCTCCTCCGAGTAAAACCGGTATTCTTCGTATAAAATGGGAAGCTGAGCCTGAATGCCGGAGGAAGGGTTTAAAAATTCGTTATAGAGGTAAAAATCGGAGGCGGAAAGCTCCGTCTGAAAATAATCCGTCAGGACTTCCAGGGAAAGGCGCTGACTGGTATTCAGCGAGGCTTCGTCAAAGCTGTCTAAGACGGTAAGCAGGTTTTCCAGCTTGGCGTTATTTTCCTTTGATGCTGTCCGGGAAACGTTTCCCAGGGTGACTGGAGCGTCCGTGATGCCGTAGCTTTCCGGGTCGGACAGGGTAAAGTGAAGATTTATCGTGTTTGCGCTGATTTCCGAGACAAAGAGCTTGTCGCAAAATTCCTCAAAGGCGGCGCTATCCGTACCCCGGACGGATATTTCACCGGAAGCGTCGGAAGCAGCGCAGCCCAAAAGTCCGGCCGGCAGCAGCAGGAAGACACACAGAAAGAGTGCAAAAAGCCGGAGGCGGCCGGAAAAAAGATGTCTGTCGTGGTTAAAATTGCGGCATATCAAAATATGGATACCTCACTTTAGAAACGAAAGAACGTTTTCTTTTTAGTATATATATAAACGGACACGGTATTTTAGAATAAACGGCCCGAAATAAAAATACAATGGATACAAAAACCGAAAGAATTATTTTCGGAAAGGAAGCTGCCATGAATTATCTTTGGGCTTTTATGATACTCGTGGGTATTGTGTTTGCCGCTTTTCACGGAACGCTGCCGGACGTGACGGAGGCCGCGCTCGATTCGGCAAAGGAGGCAGTGACGCTGTGCATTACCATGACAGGGGTAATGTCGTTTTGGGTAGGACTGATGCGGATTGCCGAAAAAACAGGAATCATCGGAGGGCTCTCGCGCAGATTAAAGCCGGTGCTGCGTTTCCTTTTTCCCAATATCCCGGAAGGACACGCGGCAAATAAATATATCGCCACAAATATGATTGCCAATGTATTCGGGCTGGGCTGGGCGGCGACGCCCGCGGGCTTAAAGGCAATGAAGGAGCTGCAGGAGCTGAATGTAAAGGAGTGCAAACGTGTGGGAAGCACCAGGCACCGGGGACCCGACATCGCCACCGACGAAATGTGTACCTTTCTCATTATCAACATTTCATCCCTGCAGATCATCCCGGTCAATATCATCGCCTACCGGAGCCAGTACGGAAGCGTAAATCCGACGGAAATTGTGGGACCGGCGCTGCTCGCCACCATATGCAGCACGCTGGCGGCCGTTATTTTCTGCAAAATTATGAATCAAAAAAAGAAAAATAATTGCTGAACATGAAAAAAGCTTTTATAATAGAAAGAAGAGGACGATATTTCATAAAGAGGAAATCCTATGAAGGTCAGGTGGCAATATGAAGAGAAACAAAATACTGATTGTGGATGATACAAAATTATATCGTCAGTCGCTTTCTGATATTTTAAAGCAGAAATACGGGATTTTGGAAGCTGAGAACGGAAAGATTGCGCTTGATTTGCTAAAGCAGAACCGGGATTCCATTGTGGCGGTGATTCTGGATATTGTGATGCCGGTAATGGACGGCTTTGAGTTTATGGAGGAGTTTAACACCCACAAAGAGTACAAATACATCCCGGTGATCGTTGCGACCACCCGGGATGATGTGGAGGTGGAAAAGCGCTGCCTTGCGCTTGGTGTATGGGACTTTATTCCAAAGAGGTTTCATCCGGATATTATCTGGTTTCGGGTGGTAAATGCAATCCGCCGGAGTAAACAGCACATATTGGAGTATGACGCGCTGACGGGAGTATATAACCAGCAGATGTTTTTCCAGAAAACAAGAGAGCTGCTGGATGAATTTCCGAACGGGAAATTTGCGTTTATCCGGTTTGACATTGACCGCTTTAAGATGATTAATTCTTTTTACGGCGCGCGGGAGGGTGACCGGCTGCTGAAATATGTGGCGGGCTGCATCCGAAAAATTCTCAAATCCTATGAAAACTATACCTTCGGCAGGGTTGCGGGGGATATATTCGGAATCTGCGTTCAGGTAAAAGAGCCGAAGGAAGCGCTTAAAATCGCGCAGACCATCCGCGAAAGGCTCAAGGAGTACGAGAACCTCCACTGCTATCTGGAAACCTCTGCCGGCTGTTATATGATTACCGATAAGGAAATGGATGTGAGCGCCATTTACGAGCGGGCCGTGATTGCCGCGGGAAAGTGCAAGGGGCAGTATATGCAGCATGAGGTGCTGTATAATGATAAAATGGGCGAAGCGCTGCTGCGGGAGCAGGTTATCATCAATGAGATGGATCAGGCGCTTGCCAATCAGGAGTTTGTCGTCTATTTTCAGCCCAAATATGAGCTGGACGAGTATTCACCCTGCGGTGCGGAGGCGCTGGTGCGCTGGAGGAAGCCGGACGGTTCCATGGTATCGCCCGGGGAATTTATCCCGATTTTTGAGAAGAACGGCTTTATCATTCAGCTTGATTACTATGTGTGGGAAAAGGTGTGTCAGTATATTCAGGGAGAGCTTGAAAGCGGGAGAGAGCCGGAGCCGATTTCGGTCAATGTTTCGCGGGTCAACCTGTATAATCCGAAGTTTCTGGAGTCGCTGATTAATCTCGTGGAGCAGTACCGCATACCTCCGCAGTACCTGAATCTGGAGCTGACGGAGAGCGTTTTTTCCGATACGGAGAATGTCATTTTAAATGCGGTGGATTATCTGCACAAGGCGGGCTTCACCATTATGATGGATGATTTTGGAAGCGGCTATTCTTCCTTAAATGTCCTAAAGGACATTGAACTTGATGTCCTGAAAATCGACATGAAATTCCTCTCAAAGAGCAGGAACGGGGACGACGGGCGCGGAGAAAAGATTCTTGAAGCGGTGCTGCAGATGGCAAAGTCCCTGAATATGCCGGTAATTGCCGAGGGTGTAGAGGAAAAGAGGCAGGTGGAAATGCTAAAAAGACTGGGCTGCAACTATATTCAGGGATATTATTTTGCAAAGCCGATGCCCTTGGAGCAGTACCGGAAGCTGGAAAAGAAAAGTAATAAGTAATGCGGCGGGAATCATATAATGAAGTAACTTGCATTCCCGGAGCGCTGCATGAAAATAATGATGTTTTTATCCGATATTATGATTCCGCTTTTGATTTTCGGAATTGTAGGATACGGTCTGTTAAGCAGGCATAATATCTATGAGGAATTTATTGAAGGCGCAAAGGACGGCTTTCAGACGGTCATAGGTATTATGCCTACTTTAATTGGGCTGATGACAGCCGTGGGAATTTTAAGGGCCTCCGGGTTTTTGGACTTTATCTCGGAGATTTTTTCGGGCTTTACCGGGCTTTTGGGATTTCCGCCGGAGCTTCTGCCGCTCGCCGTCGTCAAAATGTTTTCTTCCTCCGCCGCGACAGGGCTGCTGCTGGACATTTACAAGGAATACGGAACGGATTCTCTGCTTGGCCGTATGTCCTCGATTCTGCTCAGCAGCACGGAAACCATTTTTTATACAATGTCGGTCTATTTTATGAGCGTAAAAATCAAAAAAAGCCGTTACACGCTTGCGGGCGCTCTCGTAGCGACGCTTGCCGGCACCGCCGCGAGCGTTGTGCTTGCGAAGCTGATGTAGCAGCCGGCATGTGCTTTTGCCGCCCGGATCACACGATAAAATAAAAATGCGTAAAACGCGGGGGAAATACCGGTTGAGTTCTTTCTGGCAGTAGCATATAATAGATAAAGCGGGTCTGCCGGGAGAGCAGACGGCGGAAAGGTATGGAAACAACAGTGGTTTATAATAATATACTGGAAGCGATGGGAAATACGCCGCTGATCAGGCTAAGCCGGATGGCAGAGCCGGACAGCGCGCAGATATTGGTAAAATTCGAAGGGTTGAATGTCGGCGGTTCTATCAAAACGAGAACCGCATATAATATGATCAGGGAAGCCGAAAAAAAGGGACTGATAAAGGAAGACACCATCATTGTGGAACCTACCAGCGGCAATCAGGGAATCGGGCTTGCGCTGGTGGGGGCAGTGCGGGGCTATCAGACCAGGATTATTATGCCGGATTCTGTCAGCGAGGAGCGCAGAAAGCTGGTGGAGCATTACGGCGCGGAGGTTATTTTGATTCACGACGCCGGAAATATCGGCGCCTGCATTGAGGAGTGCTTAAACACGGCGCTTCGCATGGCGGCGGAGGATCCGAGAGTCTTTGTGCCGCAGCAGTTTGAAAATCCGGCGAACCCCGCTGTCCACAGAAGCCGGACGGCAGTTGAGATTTTAGAGCAGGCAGACGGTCCGATTGACGGCTTTTGTTCGGGCATCGGCACGGGGGGAACGATTACCGGAATCGGCGAGGTGCTCAAAGAAAAAAATCCTGATATGGAAATCTGGGCGGTTGAGCCCGAACACGCGGCGATTCTTTCGGGGGGCTCCATCGGAACCCATGTGCAGATGGGAATCGGCGACGGCGTCATACCGGCAATCTTAAACAGGCAGATTTACGACGATATCTGTATCGTTACGGACGAGGAGGCCATCCGCATTTCCAAGGAGCTGGCATCCAAAGAGGGGATTATGTGCGGAATTTCATCGGGCACGAATGTCGCGGCTGCACTCAAGCTTGCGAAGAAGCTCGGCAGGGGAAAAACCGTGGTCACGGTGCTGCCGGATACGGCGGAGCGCTATTTCTCCACACCGCTATTTGACAATTAGAGAAAAAAGGTCTATAATACATTATGTTAACAGGCAAAGCGTTATGCTTTGCCGAACGGCGCGGGATGGAGCAGTCTGGAAGCTCGTCGGGCTCATAACCCGAAGGTCGTAGGTTCAAATCCTACTCCCGCAATTTACCATATAACAGCGCAGGCAGAGAAAAAGCCTGCGCTGTTTATTTCTTTACTTTATAGGAAATTCCGATTTTGGATAAGGGGAAAAAGAAGCCCTGCTGATCGAACATATATTAAATCAACAGGGGAAGGGACATGACAATAGGACGATGGTTAGATTTAGAAGATATAAAAA
>CALWHT010000023.1 GCA_944380515.1 uncultured Roseburia sp. | reverse complement strand
TAGATATGAAGTGAAATCGCAACTTTTGTAAATCCAAGATCCGGATATGAAGTGAATTACTCCAAGTATCT
Source organism: uncultured Roseburia sp. (assembly GCA_944380515.1). Classification (GTDB taxonomy): domain Bacteria; phylum Bacillota; class Clostridia; order Lachnospirales; family Lachnospiraceae; genus Roseburia. The sequence goes on along the minus strand of CALWHT010000023.1, from coordinate 113,631 downwards.
GAAGTATCTCATAAAATCCGATTCATTGCTATCCGGTCGATTATTTAGCGCTTACCATTAATCTTTGGCGGTTACTTATAAATAGCTAAATTCAAATTGAAGTCATTATGGAGAGTTTGTTTTCCGTAGTGGTTTTTTTTGTGTAGGTAAGAGTCAATACGTGCGCTGCCGGAATTGTCAGGTTGCTTTCCCGGTTTCTCCCCAATATAATAAAACATATGAGCATGAAAACAGGTTACCGTCAAAATATCTCAAGCAACCCGGAGGAGAGCCATGACTGAAATTTTTTACGTGGAAGACGACAGCAATATTTCGCAAATGGTAAAGGATTACCTGGAGCAGCGTGATTACAGAGTTTATTTATATGAAACGGCAACGTCGGTAAAAGAGGCGCTAAAGCGTCATGTGCCGCAGCTTGTTCTTTTAGACTGGAACATGCCGGATGGAAGCGGGGATGTCCTTTGCAGGTGGATACGCGCTGAATGGCCCCAAATGCCGATCATTTTTCTGACTGTCAGGAACGACACACGGGATATTGTCTGCGGTTTTCAAAATGGAGCGGATGATTACGTGTCAAAGCCGTTTGAGCTTGAGGTTTTATATTCCCGTATCGGCGCGCTGCTGCGAAGAACCGGAAAGGTATCCGGGAGCTGCCTTTCCTGCGGCTCTATTACGGTTGACAAAAGCAGAATGATGGTTTTTTGCGGCGAAAAAGAAATCAGCGTGAGCCAGGCTGAATATCAGCTATTGCTGCTTCTGATGGAAAACAAAGGGAAAACCGTCACAAGACAGCAACTGCTGGAACAGATATGGGACAGTAACGGAAATTACGTGAATGACAACACATTGACGGTTACAATGAAGCGGTTGAGAGAAAAATTGAATCAGCCGGTGAACCTGAAAACAATTCGAAGCTTTGGCTATCGTATGGAGGATATCACATGACCGCGCAAAAAAACAAAGTCCCGTACTTCCTGCTTGTGCTTTCCGCAAGCCTGCTTGCTGTTTCGTTGACAGCCGCTTTTTTATATTGTTATTACACAGAAAAACAGTTTGAGTTGCTGGGCGCTTTTTGCAGCGAACTCATCAAAGCAAAGCCGGATGCGGAAGAAACCATACTGAATCTGCTGAAAGAGAAAACGCTGCCCGGGCGGGAGGCGGAAAATTTTCTGAGGACATTCGGCTATCGTGCTTCCGATTTTGGCCGGGGGAACGGAAAAGCTTTCCTTGCGGCAGGACTTGGCATCTTTGCCGCCGGGTTATTATACCTTTTCACTGTCTGGTATTGGCATAAAAAATTGACATCCAGGGTGAAAATGCTGACAAATTATCTGGAAAAAATCAATACCGGAAGCTCGGGCGTTCTTCTGGCGTCCGCGGAGGATGAGTTTTCGAAGCTGCAGGATGAAATCTACAAAACGGTGACGGCTTTGTATCAAACAAGGGATGCGGCGGTAGAAGAAAAAAACAATTTTGCGGAGAACCTTTCCAATATCGCCCATCAGGTGAAAACGCCGATCACTGCCATTTCCCTGTCTGTTCAGATGATGAAGGATAAGCCCCGGGAGGAATATCTTTCTCAGATAGAAAAACAGTTAAATCGGTTAACCAATCTGGAGGAAGCGCTTCTTCTGCTGTCACGGATTGATGCGGGCAAACTGCCTTTGCAACGGACCTCTGCGGACGTATTTACGCTGCTCATGCTGGCTGCCGATAATTTAGAGGAATTATCACGGCAGTCGGGAGTTTTGATAGACATACCGGAGATGGGAGAGATCACGGTCAATGTGGATTTGGACTGGACAATGGAGGCTGTTATGAATCTGCTGAAAAATTGTATGGAGCACAGTACCCCGGGAACTGCGGTCCATTGTACCTGTGAGAAAAATCCGCTGTATGTGCGGCTTCGAATCTGGGATGAGGGGGAAGGATTTGCCAGAGAAGATATCCCACATTTGTTTGAACGGTTTTACCGCGGCAAAAACGCAAAGGCGGGAAGTATAGGAATAGGTCTCTCCATTGCAAAGGAAATCATTGAGAGGCAGAACGGGGTACTGCGTGCGGAAAACCTCCCGGGCGGCGGAGCCTGCTTTGAAATTCGCCTGTACAGTCACTGAGATGTCACTTTACTTTGTTATCATGGGGTAAAACAAAATCACAGGAGGGCTGTACATGGAAATAATAAAATGCAGTGGAGTGCAAAAGGTGTTTGGGGAGGGGGAAAGCCGGGTTGAGGCATTAAGCGGAATTGATTTTTCCATGCAAGCCGGGGAATTTGCGGCGGTTGTAGGGGCGTCCGGCTCCGGAAAATCTACCCTGCTGCATATTTTAGGGAGTGTTGAGAAGCCGACAAAGGGCACGGTTATCGTGGACGGTTCGGATATCGGAGGCCTGAATGCTACAGATGTCGCCATTTTCAGAAGAAGGAAGGTAGGGCTGATTTATCAGTTTTATAATCTGATTCCTACGCTGACCGTAGAAAAAAATATTCTTATGCCCATGCTATTGGATAAAAGAAAACCGGACCGGGATCACTACGAAAATCTGCTCCGTACATTAGGGATCCAGGATAAACGGAATATGCTGCCGCATCAGCTTTCCGGCGGGCAGCAGCAGAGGGTGGCGATTGCAAGGGCCCTGATTTACCGCCCGGCGATTTTGCTTGCCGATGAGCCGACAGGAAATCTTGACCGAAAAAATTCCAGAGAAATGATTGACCTGCTTAAGCTGTTTCACGGGAATTTAAAACAGACCATTCTGCTGATCACCCATGATGAAAGGATTGCGCTGGAGGCAGACCGGATTGTGGCAATCGAGGACGGCAAAATAATCAGTGACCAGAAGCGGAGGTAGGCAGTATGTGGAAAGATTATTCTAAGAGCTATCTCAAAAATAACCGCGCATCCGGTATTGCCATTATGGCCGCCGCGTTGATAGCAACCTTGTTCTTATCGCTGCTTTGCAGTTTATTTTATAATTTTTGGATATATGATATTGAGCAAATCAAGCTGGACGAGGGGGACTGGCAGGGGCGTCTTACCGGGGATTTGGATGAGAGTGACCTGTCTGTGATACGTCAGTTTGCGAACGTGGAAAAGGCAGTTATTCGGGAAGCTTCGTCTGGTGAAGAGACGGTGGCTGATATTTACTTTTGGGATGTCAGAACCATTTATGAGGACCTGCCGCGGATTGCGGCAGAGCTGGGACTGGAAGAAAATGCCGCCGGTTATCATTCGCTGTTGCTTTCGAGATATTTGATCACAGACCCACAGGACGAAGAACCGCCGCTGCTGCTGCCTTTTTTGGCTGCGGTATTATTCGTGGTTTCGGTTTCCCTGATTTTGATTATACGCAACGCCTTTGAAATTACCATGAATGCGAGGGTACATCAGTTTGGCATTTTTTCCAGCATCGGAGCTACGCCCAAACAGATTCGAAGATGCCTCCTTTCGGAAGCGGCAGTACTTGGATTTGTGCCGGTTTTACTCGGAGGCGTTCTGGGGATGGGAATGAGCTATGCTGTCATAGAAACCATCAACTTTTTTGCGGCGGATGTGGCCGGGCGGCATCCGGCTGTATTTCAGTATCACCCGGCGGTGTTTGCAGTTACGTTTCTTTCGGCCGGTTTTACGGTATTGTTTTCCGCATGGATACCTGCCCGCCGGTTAAGTAAAATGACACCGCTTGAGGCAATCCGCAATCCGGGTGATTTTCATTTGAAAAGAAGAAAACATTCGCCTGTACTGTCAGGGATATTTGGAGTCGAGGGGGAACTGGCCGGTAATGCCATAAAAGCACAGAAGAAACATCTGAGAATTTCGACATTATCTTTGTCGCTTTCCTATCTGGGGTTTACCGTCATGCTTTGCTTTTTTACATTGTCGGGGATCAGCACAAGATACACCTATTTTGAACGGTATCAGGATGCGTGGGATGTCATGGTTACGGTAAAAAATACAGCTCTTGCTGATTTCGACCGGACAGAACAGGTAAAGAATATTTCGGGTGTGGGAAGTGCAGTTTTATATCAAAAGGCGGAGGAAAGCGTCCGGATTGCTGCTGACTGGCAAAGTGACGAGCTGCTGGCGCTCGGAGGCTTAGAGGTTGTTGCGGGGAGCGGTGTGGAGAAAGAGGGAGCGTATTATCGTATTGCCTCCCCGGTTGTCATAATGGACGATGAGAGCTTTTTGGAGTACTGCGTGCAGACAGGGGCTGCGCCGCGGCTGGACGGAACCATCCTTTTAAACAGGATCTGGGACAGCGTGAACAGCAATTTCCGGGACAAAGAATATATTCCCTTTTTAAAAGAAGACAAAAAAGCGATTCCACTGCATATGGACGGGGAAACTGCCGTCGAGCTTCCGGTTTTGTCTTACGCCCGGGAGGTTCCGGCTCTGCGCGAGGAATATGATAATTATGCGCTGGTACAGTTCATGCCGCTGTCGTTGTGGAAAATCATAGCGGGGCAAATGACCGGGGCGGAGCAGACGATGTATATTCGCCTTTTGGGCCAGGAGGGAGCCGGACTGAATGAATTAAATAAATTGGAAGCTGCGGTGAATGATCTGCTGGAACAGTCCTATGACGTGGAAAGTGAAAACAGGATTCAGGAAAAAATCTCAAACGATGAGATGATAAAGGGCGCGGAAATGATTTTGGGAGCTTTCTGCGGCTTACTGGCCGCAATCGGCATTGCAAATGTTTTTTCCAACACACTTGGATTCCTGCGTCAGAGAAAGCGTGAATTTGCCCAGTATCTGTCGATTGGAATGACGCCTGCCAATATGAGAAAAATGTTTGCCGTCGAAGCCTTTGTCATTGCCGGACGCCCGATTGCGATTACACTGCCGCTAACGGCGGCTGCAGTAGCGTTTATGGTTACGGCGAGCCATTTAGACCCGAAGGTCTTTTTCGAGGAAGCGCCTTTCCTTCCCATTGCGGTATTTGCGCTGTTGATTATCGTTTTCGTTTCACTGGCTTATTATGTCGGAGGGAAGCGTATCCTGGAATGCGATTTGAACGAAACATTAAAAGATGATACGATCATCTAGACAAAAAGGCCGCAAATATCGCCTGTGCAACCTGTAGTTTACATTTGGAAATCAGAAAATGGTAGTCATTTTCCGGCTGAATAGGTATCATAGGTATAACAAATCGTTCAGAACGGAGGGCGCAGGATGACATTAGGCGATAAAATATCAAAATTGCGGAAAGGTAATAACTACACGCAGGAGCAACTTGCAAGTATTCTCGGTGTTTCCAGGCAGGCAATCAGTAAATGGGAAAGTAATGTTACATATCCCGAAACCGACAAGCTGATACGGATGAGCGAACTGTTTGATTGTTCGTTAGACTATCTTCTGAAGGACGAAATGGAAACGGACCACAAATTCGGAAATGAGAACATCATAATATTGCCTTTTCGAAAAATGTTTCGGGAAAGAAAAAGCGAAAAGACCGTCTGGGGTATGCCCCTGTGGCATATCGGAAAGAAAGCAAAAGGGGTTGTCGCTGTGGGGGTGAATGCCAGCGGTATCATTGCGGTCGGACTGAAGGCACAGGGAATACTGTCTATTGGTGCGCTTTCCATAGGAATATTGTCATTCGGAATGCTGCCGATTGGTCTGCTTGCAGTCGGCCTGCTTGCGTTCGGTGTGTTCTCCGCAGGCTGTTTTTCTGTCGGAATATTTGCGGCGGGAGCCATCAGCTTCGGCATCCTTTCGTTTGGCGCGATTGCCATCGGCGATTTTTCCGCCGGAGCGCTGGCAATCGGTAAGTATGCCGCCATCGGCGATTATGCCAGAGCTATGATTGCTTTAGGCGATACGCAGGCGGCAGGCAGCGTTTATCAAAAGCTCGGGGAGCTTAACGCACAGGAAATCGCAGATGTCAGTGGATTGCTGGATGCGATCGTTCCCTCTTATTTTTCGTGGGCGGCGAAAATCATCAAATTGCTTTTATAATGGAAAATAATCAGGCACAGGGCGTGTGAGGCTGAGTTTCACACGCCCTTTTTGTATAACGTCATAGGGAGGCTTCATTAGAAAAAAATAAAATTAAAAATGTAGTTAATAAATGGGTTGATTTGACGATATATATGTAAAGAAATGTAATTTAGAACGTATTTTCATTTATGACAGGGAGGTTTTCAATATGCTGATGATTCGGGATTTTAGTAATCGTTTTCTGCAAATATCGGGGATGCCCTTGTCCGATAATGCGGCAAAGGTAAAACTGAGGCAGGCCGGGATTAATACAAACAGTAAACAATATAAAGCAGCAATCAGCGCTATGACAAGCGCAGCAAAAGGCGGTGTGGGATATACCTCCATTGCGTGCATAAAAAACAGAATGCGGCAGTTTGATAAGGACGGAGATCGCATTAATTCAAGCACGGGCTTAGCGGGTCTGGCGGTTACAGACAAAAACCGTGCAAGTAAGAATAAAATCATTACAATTCCGGAAAGCAGCAGGGATGAAATGTTTGAGCTTACAAAAAAAGAATTTTTGAGGGAAAACGGAGTGAGCAACGGTGACACCACCCGAAGAAGTGAAGTGTATTACAATTTGTATCGAAAGATGGAAAAAGATGACCGGCTGGCGGCGGGACATACCTTAGAACAGTATGAACGCCAATATCGGCAGGCATTTGTCGATGCGGTAAAAAAGGTGGACTCAACATGGGAAATAGGAAAACCGATTCCGTCTGGGGCATTGGGCGGCATTACGAGGGAATCGATTGACGCATCGCTGGAAAAATCGGGAAGCAGTCTTGTCAGAAGGGCTTTTGATGCGAGGGTGTAGCTGCGAAGTTTTTGGAGAAATCTGTGGCCGTCTGGGGTTCTTGTATATGTAAAAGGAGCCAGATGCCGGCACACGGATAATTCAAAGCAAACATCCTGAAAGCAGCATAAAAGGCAGTAAATCATAAATGATTTACTGCTTTTTTACGTGCATTTGCAGTCGGAATAAAATGACACCGCAGCAAAAGAATGTTATAATGAAAAAGCAAAACGGGAGGTGTCTGCATTGAAAACAGAATTGGAAAAATGTCTTGCCGGAGAATGGTATAATTGCCATGATACCGTTTATTTGTGATTACGGGTGCAATATAACGCTGGGTGACAATGTATCTGTCAATATGAATTGTACGTTGGTAGACTGCAATAAAATAACCATAGGAAGCAATGTTTTAATTGCTTCGAATGTACAAATGTACACAGCGGCGCATCCCGTTGAACTTGCTGACAGATTGACCCCGAATTGGAATGGGGACAGCGGGGAATATTTTTGCCGTACGTACGCGCTGCCGATAACGATAGGGAACGGCTGCTGGATAGGCGGCGGAGTGATTATTTTACCGGGAGTAACCATTGGAGACGGTACTGTAATTGGCGCGGGGAGCGTAGTTACTAAGGATATTCCGGCAAATTGCGTTGTGGTGGGGAATCCATGCAGAGTCATCAGAAGAATCAATCAACCGGAAAAAGAGTGAAATAAGGAGGAGATAACATATGTTAGAAGCAGGGACAAAAGCTCCGGCATTTGCATTGCCGGATCAGGACGGAAACGTTCATACACTGGAGGAATACAGAGGAAGGAAGATTATTTTATATTTTTATCCGCGGGATAATACGCCGGGCTGCACAAAACAGGCGTGCGGCTTCGGCGAGCTGTACCCGCAGTTTTTGGAGAAGGGAGCGGTGGTGCTGGGCATAAGTAAGGACAGTGTGGCTTCACACAAAAAATTTGAAGAAAAATACCGGCTTCCTTTTACCCTGCTTTCCGATACGGAGCTTACCGCAATCAAAGCCTACGATGTATGGCAGGAAAAGAAAAACTACGGAAAGGTGTCTATGGGCGTGGTCCGCACAACCTACCTCATTGACGAACAGGGAATGATTGTCAGGGCATTCGGTAAGGTCAAAGCGGCGGAAAATCCGGCGCAGATGCTGGAGCAACTGTAGAAAAAGCGTTTTGGAGGATGAAATGAAAATTATCATATCACCCGCAAAGAAAATGAATGTGAATACGGATGATTTTCCTGTGGATAAACTGCCCGTTTTTATCGATGACACCCGGATTTTGTGTGAAACCATCCAAAAGCTGTCCTATGCGGAGGCGAAAGCGCTCTGGAAATGTAATGATAAGCTGGCAAAGCTCAATTATGAGCGCTTTGCCGGAATGGATTTGGAGCGGGCGCTTACGCCGGCTCTTTTATCCTATGAGGGACTGCAATATCAACATATGATGCCGGTCGTGTTTACCTCCTCGGCCATGGACTATGTCAGGGAACATCTTCGGATTCTCTCCGGCTTTTACGGTGTACTCTCACCGTTCGACGGCGTAACGCCGTATCGGCTGGAAATGCAGGCGGCGCTGTCTGTCGGCGGCAGCGGGAATCTCTATGAGTTCTGGGGAGACCGCCTGTATCGGGCTGTTCTGGATGAGGACCGCACGATCCTCAACCTGTCGTCGAAAGAGTATTCCAAAGCGGTGGAGAAATATCTGCAGCCGGAGGATAGGCTGATTACGATTGTATTCGGTGAGCTTGCGGACGGACGGGTAAAGCAGAAAGGCACGCTTGCGAAGATGGCGCGGGGAGAAATGGTGCGTTATCTCGCGGAGGGAGGCATTACGGATTTGGAGCGGCTTAAGGATTTTGCCGGAATGGGCTATCAGTTTGCGGAGGAATATTCCACGGGGACGGAGTGGACGTTCCTGCGGTGAGTCAGGTTTGCAGCCTGACTGTGATGATGGAAGGGCGATATAACGGGAGGAGTACAATGCTGGGAAGTAAAGGATTTGATTTATGGGCAGACGGCTACGATAAGAGTGTGAATCTGAGTGAAGAAGCGGATGAATATCCGTTCGCCGGTTATAAAAAAGTCCTGGCCGGGATTTACGGCATCATAAAAAGCGGAAACGGGAAGAAAATTCTTGATGTCGGTTTTGGAACGGGAGTATTATCAAAAAAGCTATATGATGAGAAATATTTGGTTTATGGTATTGATTTTTCCGGAAGAATGATAGAAATCGCAAAACAGAAAATGCCGGATGCAGTATTGATTCAGCATGATTTTTCACAGGGGCTGCCGCCGGAACTGGCGGGAGAAACGTTTGATTACATTATTTGCACTTATGCGATACATCATCTGGAGGACGTGCAGAAGGTGAACACCCTTCGGGAATGGATGGAGCATTTGACAGAAGGCGGGAAAATACTGGTTGGAGATGTTGCATTTGAGACGCTGGATGAAATGGAGTGCTGTAAGGTGCGAAGCGGGGAAGAATGGGACGAGGATGAGAGTTATCCTGTCGCGGAAGTGCTGAAGCAGGAATTTCCTTCTCTGCAATTTCAAAAAATGTCATTCTGTTCCGGGGTATTTTCTTTTTCGGGTTAGGGTTTAGCCTGAGGCGAAAAATATACTGTTCCTATAAAGTAAAAAAGGGGTTGTGAAATAACAACCCCTTTCGGTAAAATATTATCCTTCGATGGAAATGTAACGCTTGGACTCCACGGCCTTTTTTTCTTCCTTCGGGAAGTCCAGCATCAGAATGCCGTTTTCGTATTTTGCGTGAATATCCTGCTCCGTCAGGTGCTCCCCGACATAGAAGCTTCGGCTCATGCTTCCGGCATAGCGTTCACGCCGGATATACTTGTCATTCTCATCTTTCTCGTCCTTATCAAGCCCTTTGGATGCGCTGATGGTCAGATAGCCGTTGTTCAATTCAAGCTGAATCTCATCCTTCTGAAAGCCCGGCAGATCAATTGCTAGCTCATAGCCGTTATCAGTTTCCTTAACGTCGGTTTTCATCATATTCTTTGCGTGTTTGCCATATAAGGCCTTGTCAATATCGGGGAAGGAAAAATCATCCATCCAGTCATCAAATAAGTTCTCTCCAAAAATACTAGGCATCAACATAAGTCATTCCTCCTTTTGCGACAGTCATGCGTGCCGTGATTTTTCAATTTGATTTCTGAACTTGGGAATTGAAACCTTTTCCTTTGTTCTGACTATGTTATAGCACCAATTATTAGCACTGTCAATAGATGAGTGCTAAAAAATCTGTGAAAAAAATGTGAACTTTGAATTTGATTTTATTTTTTTGATTATATAGCATAAATTCTGACAATGCATAAAAGCAATGTATGATAGGATTCGGGTGCTATACATCCGGAATATTATAGCACAGTTTCAGTCAAGTCAGGGTATACATAATTGTAAAAATTGATTAAAATAGGAAACGTTGGCGAAGGGGGAACATTCCATGTTAAATATAAATCTGAAGCAGCGTCTCACGAAGACGAAAACAAAGTTTTTCGATGCGCTGCCGGTTATTTTATTTTTTCTGTTTCTGTTTTACACAATGTATATTCTGTTTGGCTCGCAGGCAATGCTGATTGTATCTACAGTGACGACCCTGTTTAAAATTAATTATCGGAAAGCCTTTACATTGCGCAGTTTCGGCTTTCTGCTGCTTTCACAGTGTCTGCTGGCGTTTGCCGCTTTCCTTGCAGCCTTAAACCTCCCGCTTTGTATTCTGCTTAATTTAACGGTGCCGTTTGTGCTGGTTTTTCTTCAGACCTCACAGTTTCAGCCGATGGGTTATTTTGCCGGGGCAATGTGTTTTACGTTTTTGCAGCTGAGGCCGGTAGGCTGGAACGGCTTTTTTACCTATGCGGCTTCCTTTGGCTATGGCCTGCTTATCTTTACGGCGGCTCTGGCACTGTACGGCCTGCGCCATAAAAAGAGTGAGCATTATACATCTGCCAGAAAAGGCTTAATGCTTTTGGCCCATGCGCTCCGTCTTGCTTCGGAGGGAAAAAATACGCAGGAAATGAGCCAGGATGTATTTGCCATTCAGCAGCAATTATATCGGGAGGCATACCAAAGCCGCGGAATCACCTATATGGTGACCGGGGCGGGGAGGATAAAATACCTGTTTGCCATAATGTTTCAGAGAGCCGTTTATTTTCTTTCCGACATGAGGCTTTGCGCATGTCTTGCACTGCCGGAAAACAAGGCATTTCTGGCGGAGCTTTCGGATTATCTGGAGCGGCTCTCCTCTGCGGATTTGGCGGAAAACGGCCTTTTGGCGCAGGGGAAAATACTGTTTGAACGGACGGAAATCTGCGGCGATGATACCCGCTTTTTTGCACAGAATCTGCTGCGTCCGCTGAATATGCTTTTGGAGGATCTGCATAGCCTTCCTGAGAATAAGCTTGATTCGGGATGGAGGCCGCCGCGCAGCCGGGAACCCCTGCGCCGGATTTTTTCGAATTTTCGGCTCGATGCATTTGAATTTCGTTTTGCGTGCCGTTTAAGCCTGATACTTACATGCACCTTTGCCTACAGCATGGTGTTTCATGCAGAGCATGGGTACTGGCTTGCGCTCAATGCTTTTATTTTGCTCCGGCCGATGTATGAGGACAGTGCCTACCGTGTAAAGACCCGATTCCTCGGGACGGCGGCCGGATGCCTGCTGCTTCATCTGCTGCTCCCGCTGTTCCACGGAACGCCGGGACATTTCCTGCTTGCAAGCCTCATGGTAATCGGAATGTATACGGAGACACCCGGCACGGTCATACACGCTGTCTATGTCACCTGTTTTGCGCTTACCATGACCACCCTTGCCCTGCCGCAGGAAACAGCCATGGAGCTTCGGATGCTTTATGTTGTTCTTGCAATTTTGCTCGTGCTGGCGGTAAACCGCTTTTTCTTCCCGATTTCTATGAAAAGCCAGTTTCGCTACAATTTGCAGCTTCTTTTTCATCAGCAGCATGTCTATCTGCGCATGATAGACCGGGCGCTCCGTTCGGCGCCCGATTACGGAGAAATCTGCGGCGCCCAGATTCACTGCCATATGATATACGGACAGCTTTTGAATCATTTAAAGCAGGAGACGAAGGAGCGTGCGGAGGCGGTAAGGGAACTGCTGCTGATTCAGTGGCGTCTGGTGTCCGTTGCGGAACAAATTCTGTTTTTTGTCATTCAGGAAAAGGATTCCGGTGCCTTTCGGGAGCCGCTGCACGAATACCTTGTTTTTACGGATTACATATTAAATGACATATCAAAAAAACTTCACATGGACGCAGAAGTTACAGAGCTCGATGAGCTGCCCGTGCGGTTTTGCCGTTCTCTGGATGGTTTTCCCCGGCTTTCCGCCCTGATGGATGCGTATGCGCATCAGGTATCCTGCCTGTACCGGGCAGTCTGCCGCTTTCCGCGCGAAACGGCACGATTTTTTAAAATAGGCTAAGGAAAAAAATGTTTCGTCCGATATAATGACTAGAAAGCGAATTTCAAGGAAGAAAGGAGATGCCGGTATGCGTATAGAGGCTTACAATCAGGTGGCACAACTTTATAATAGAGAAAAGACGGCAAAGGCGCAAGGCTTTAGCAGTGTAAGCGCCGGACGCGACGAAGTCCATATCTCTTCACTGGGTCGTGATTACCAGGTGGCAAAGCAGGCATTGGCAGAGGCTTCGGATATCAGGGAAGATAGAGTCGCACAGCTTAAGGAAAGGTTGGACTCTGGTAATTATAACGTGGATATGGATGATTTCGCGAACAGATTATTAGAAAAGTACAATGCTTTGAGAACACAATTTTAATGATGGAAAAGTGAGGGCGGATTGTGGCTAGTTTAATGGAAGACCTTTTGGATGTTTTGGGAAAAGAGGAAGCGGAATATCAGGTATTGGTAGAACTCGCCAATGAAAAAAAGGATGCTGTTATCAAAGGTGATATTGCAAAGCTGACGGATATCACCACGAGAGAGCAGGAGGAGGCGGGGGTGCTTTTGAACCTCTCAAACCGGCGAAGTCAGGCGTTGTCAGATATGGCCATTGTGCTTGGCAAGAATCCAGAGGAGCTTACCATAACGAAGATGATTGGGTATCTCGAAAATCAGCCGAAAGAGCAGGAGGCGTTAAAACAGCAGCGCGACAGGCTCTTAGAAGTCGGAGGAAAGATGCGGGCGCTCAATCAGCAGAATGAAGTCCTTTTGGCTCAGGCATTGGAAATGGTGGAATTTGACCTTACCTTGCTGAAAAGTATGCGACAGGCTCCGGAGACTGCCAATTACGACAGAAATGCCAATACGACAGGCGATATTTTAGGCGGCAGCGGCTTTGATGCCAAGCAATAAAACAGCAGGGAGGAATGAACCATGGCAAATGGTTTTGGAAGTTTGTTTATCGGCGTGGCCGGTTTACAGAGCAGTCAGAATGCATTGAACGTTACGTCAAATAACCTGGCGAACTTAGATACCGTTGGGTATGTGCGCCAGCAGGTTTTATATGCGGATCGTGATTATATTACCTTTAACACGACTGCGGCAATCAGCAACCAGCAGTCTGGTCTGGGTGTAAAAATCGGAGACGTTGTACATACAAGAGACGTTTTTCTCGACCGGTTATACCGGACCGAAACGGGACGTCAGGCCTTTTATGAGGCTACCTATCAGGCAACCTACGAGGTGGAGACCTATTTCCAGGAAATGGAAGGTCAGGCCTTTCAGGATGCCCTGGGGGATTTCTGGGAATCATTTCAGGAGCTCTCCAAAGCGCCGGATGACAGCATTTATCAGAATCTGGTGATTCAGAAGGCACAGCTTTTTACAAGCCGTGCGGGTGCGGTATATTCGGGGCTGCAGAGCTATCAGTCTAATATCAACACACAGATTATCGATGATATCAATCAGGTGAATGAGCTGGGCAAGACCATCAGTAAGCTGAACGAGCAGATTCAGAAGATTGAAGCCGGAGACATTGAGACGGCGATGACACTGCGGGATGAGCGGGATCTGGCACTTGACAAGCTTTCGGCCCTGGTGGATATCACATATTCCGAGACTACAGACGGTATTGTGAAAGTCAGCATTGAGGGAAATGAGTTTATCGACGAGGGCGGCTATCATGAAGTTGCAATGCAAAGAGATAAAGCGAGCGGCTTTGTGACTCCGTACTGGCCTCATTTGTCGGACACGGCCAAAGGGGAGTATACCTATCTGTTTAAGTTTGACAGGGATATTTCGACCGAGAATCAGAACGATATGGGAGAGCTGAAGGCCCTGATTCTGGCGCGTGGTGATTCGGTAGCGAATTATACCGACATTGTCGGTGTGGATGCGGGCACCTACAATGATACTACGGGAATGTCTGTAATGTTGCGCGCGGAGGCGCAGATTGATCAGCTGTTCCATGGGATTGTGACGGCGATTAATGATATTTTATGTCCGAATGTTGAAGCGGCAGAATATATTACCGGACTCGTGGGCGGTGGCTCCGTGACAATGACGGATGCGGCGGGCAATACGTACACCGTTACTGCGGACACGAAGATACTGGATATGGATAACTGCTCCGTGGGCGCGGACGGCAAGCTCCCTCCGCAGGAGCTCTTTACAAGGGTTGGAACGGAACGGTACACCGAGGTGACGTATACGGATCCGGCTACCGGAGAGGCAAAGACATATTATCTTTACAATGAGGAAGACCCGAACGATACGACAATGCAGTACACGTTACAGAGCGTGAGCGTCAACGAAGCGCTCATTCTGGATGAGACGGCGCTTCCGCATTTAAAGCAGAACGGGGATGTGGATCAGGCGCTTGCCGAGGCGCTTGTGGCGGCATGGGAAAAGGAAGGGCTTACGGTAAGCCCGAATGACACCAAGGCATACAGCTTCAACGATTATTACGCGGCGATGGTTGGTGAGCTTGCCACTTACGGCAACGTATACAGCTCAATGGCGACGAACCTTTCCAATGAGGTGCTCACGATTGACAATCAGAGATTGCAGGTAATCGGCGTTTCCTCTGATGAGGAACTGACCAAAATGATTAAATATCAGAATGCCTATAATGCTTCCAGCCGTTTTATCAATGTTATCAATGAAATGATAGAGCACTTGATTACACAGCTTGGATAGTTTTTGAATGAAGAAGGATAGAGAGGTGTTTATATGCCATCCACATTTTTTGGATTAACAATAGCGTCTTCGGGCTTAAGTGCCTATCAGATCGCTTTGAATACGACGGCGAATAATATTTCCAATGTGCAGACAGAGGGGTACAGCAGGCAGGAGGCCAACCGTGTCGCATCCCAGGCAATCCGTTCGTATACGAGATACGGCAGCATGGGAACCGGTGTTACCACAACGTCCATCAAGCAGGTCAGGAACGAGTATTATGATACCAAATATTGGTATAATCAGTCGTCGGTAGGGCTCTACGAGACGCGGCTTAATTATTTGCAGCAGATAGAGAACTATTTTATTGATGATGATTCCGTTAAGGGATTTTCTACCATATTAAATACCATGTTTAATGACCTTGACACCTTAAAGAATAATGCGGGTGATGTGAATACAAGGCAGCAGTTTATCGGAAGCGCGCAGAACCTGGCAACCTTCTTTAACAGCGTAGCACAGGGGCTCAGTGAAATCCAGAGCAACGCCAATGAGGAGATTAAATCCACGGTACAGCAGATTAATTCCATTGCGGAAAAGATTGCGAGTCTGAATCATCAGATTAACGTAATTGAGGTTCAGGGCGGATATGCGAACGAACTGCGGGATGAGCGGGCCCTTCTGATTGATGAATTATCCGAAATTGTGCCGACAGAGGTTTCCGAGGTTCCGGTTACCAATACCAATAATCCGGAAATGCCGACCGGCGCGAATTATTATACGGTTAAAATCGGCGGGCAGATACTGGTTGATACCTATGATTATGAGACCTTAACCTGTGTGGCGAGAGAGAATAAGGTAAATCAGTCCGATATTGAGGGACTTTACGATATTGTGTGGACCAAAACGGGCAATACCTTTCAGGGAGGGGCAAGTTCCATGTCCGGCTCCTTAAAGGCGCTGTTTGATACCAGAGACGGAAATAACGGAGAGAACTTTACCGGAACCGCAAAAGTGGTTGACAGCAGGCATATACAGGTAGTGTCTCCGTCCATCACCGCGATTGAGGCGATGACCATGCCGGAGCAGGGCCTCCTTACGATTTACGGGAGGGATTATAAGTATACGAATTTTACGTTTGAGACAGACGCTGACGGTAATATTACGTCCTATACGTTTGAGCTTGAGGATGCCCTGAGCACCCAGGACCGCGTAAAGGTTGACGGAATGCAGGTGTCCATCGGAAGCTCCGTTGATACGATGGGAGTTCCTTATTACATGGCACAGATGAATCAGTTCCTGCGCTCGTTCTGTGCGAAATTTAACGATATCATGCTCCAGGGAGAGGATTTGAACGGGGAGAATACCGATGATTATTCTTTCTTTACCGGAACGAATACAGTGAGCGGAGAGGAGTATGCCTTCGGTGAGAGCGGCAAGACCTACGGCACGGTGACTGACTGTACGGCCAGCACTTACTATAAGCTTACGGCAGGGAATATCTGCGTTTCAACGGTATGTGTCAAGGATCCGACGAGGCTGGCGGCACAGTATGCGGCCGAGACGGACGACGGCGTGGACAACTACGCGCTGATTGAGGATTTGGCAAAGCTCAAAAGCGATACCGTGCTTTTCCGCGGAGGAACGGCGGAGGGCTTCTTAAAGTGTATGATATCGGATATTTCCATTGATACGCAGGAGTCCAAGATTTTTGAGCAGAATTTCCTGAATATCCAGGCAACCCTGGAAACCCAGAGAATGTCTGTATCGGGTGTGGATGAGGATGAGGAAGCGCTGAACCTGATTAAATTCCAGAATGCATATAACCTTTCCTCGAAGATGATTTCCGTTATGGCTGAGATTTACGATAAGCTGATTGAGGAGACCGGAGTATAGGAACACCGGCTGATGTAAGCAGGAGGGAAAAGAAATGCGGATTACGAATAATATCATATTGCACAATACAAGCAACAATATTAACGGCAATAAAATTAACGTGGATAATCTGAATAACCAGATGTCCTCCCAGAAAAAAATACAGCGTCCCTCCGAGGACCCGGTCATTGCCATTCGGGCGCTGCGGCTTCGAAGCTCCTTAAGTGAGATTGACCAGTATTACGAAAAAAATATTCCCGATGCGGAGTCCTGGCTTGATGTCACCGAAACCGCAATGCTGAATATGAAGGATATTATCAGTTCTATCCGTACCCAGTGCGAGTATGGAGCGAACGATACGCTGACCACGGATAACAGAAAGACGATTCTTACCCAGCTTGAAAAGCTGCGCGAGCAGGTTTATTCAGAGGGAAATGCCGATTATGCGGGCAGAACCGTGTTTACAGGCTACCGCACAAATAAAAAGCTCACGTTTATGGAAAATGAGCTTACGACCTCGTATGAAATTTCACAGAAACTGTCATACTCAAGTATAGAGGAATACCGCTACTACGGCAATGACGTGGAGGTGCCGGGAAGCGAATTTGATATCTTAAACGGCACCATTCCGGATCCTGCCAGCGCGACCTTTGACAGAATCCGTCTGCCGTACGGCGGTATCGACAGTATTACGGGTACGGACGGAAATCCCGCGGATGAGACAACGCCGAGTACGGTGATTGGCTACAGCTATGTGGACGCGACCGGGGTGACGCAGACGGACGGAGAACTTACGGTTACGATTTATGACACCTATGATTCCTGGCTGGCGGCATCCGGAAACGGCACTTATGAAATAGCAGACGATGAGGCGGTCTTCATCAGGGATACGGGCGAGTTGATTTTAGGAACGGATGCCTCCGCTACGCTTAAGAGCAGCAAGGCGGAACTGGATTTCAATTACACCAAGACAGGATTTGACAGCGGTGAATTGAGACCGGAATATTACTTTAACTGTACCAATGTCACCGACCCGGCCAATCCCATAACATACGAAAAGTATGATGCTGACGGAAATGAAATCTATCAGGACATCAATTATATGGTGGCGGCAAACCAGACGCTGACGGTGAATACCAATGCTTCGGATGTGTTTGACGCGTCGCTCGGCAGGGATGTCGATGAATTGATTGATGCGGTGCAGCGCTCTCTGGATGCCAACCAGAAGGTAGAGGACATCCAGGCGATGATGAAGCAGGAGCAGTATGCGTCGGATGAATGCCAGGCGAAGCTGGAGGAATGGCTGGCGGCCGCTCAGAAGGAGGCTGATTATGCCGATGATAATATGCAGAAGCTTTACAACAGCTATATCGGAAAATGTGATGAATATCTGGAAAAGGTAAATCTTGCGCTCACGGAGGTCGGAAGCAAGGGGCAGAGCCTGGAGCTTACGAAAAACCGTATGTCAAATCAGCAGACGACGATCGAAGAGCTGAAATCCACAAATGAGGACCGCGATTTATCGGATATTATCATTGATTACACCTCGGCATACACGGCATACCAGGCATCACTGCAGGCGGCTTCCATGATTAATCAGGTGACGCTGCTGAGTTATCTGTAATTTGTAACGGAAATCAGGAGGAATAGAAAATGAAGGCGGACACGAGGCTTTTTGGCCGGATTGACATTGAGGATGAAAAAATCATTACGTTGGAGGGCGGAATGATCGGATTCCCGGATTTAAAGAAATTTACGCTGATTTTTGACGAGGAGAAAGAGAAAAAAGCAGCCTCAATCATGTGGTTTCAGTCTATGGACGAACCGTCGGTGGCATTTCCGGTGATGCATCCCAATGAACTGAAGCCGGACTACAATCCGACGGTCAATGACGAGATGCTGATTCCTCTGGGGACATTGAGTGAAGAAAATACATACGTGCTGGTAACAGTATCGGCGGCGCCGGATGTAAAAAAGACGTCTGTCAATTTAAAAGCGCCGATTGTCATTAATACGGAGACAAAAAAGGGATGTCAGATTATTGTGGAGGATGACTATCCCGTGAAATTCAATGTTTATGAAGCGCTACAGAGCAGAAAGAAAGCAGAGGAATGAAACATGCTGGCATTGACACGAAAAAAAGGCGAGTCTTTGGTAATAAATAACAATATCGAGATTACGATCCTCGAAATCCGGGGAGACCAGGTAAAAATCGGAATATCCGCGCCTAAGGAGGTGCCGATTTACCGAAAGGAAGTATATTTGCAGATTCAAAACGAAAATCAGGCAGCGCTCAATGTAGACGCGATTGCGGCGCTGAAGGATTTGCTGCAGTAAAAAATACCGGAGCATGCCAGGAAAGCTGGAAAACAAAAAACGTGCTCCGGTGTTAATTTTATCGGGAAATAACCGATATAAGATGTAGGAATTTGAAAAGCAGAGTACACAGGGAAGTGCAGGCGGCGGATGCAAGGCGGTATCGGCCGACAGACGGAAACGGAGGTCAGAGAAATGGAAGTGCAACGTATGCAGGAGGCTGCGGCCTCTTATGGAAAATCAATGCAAAATGCTGGAAGCAGTGTCGGAGGCATGGCAGGGGGCGCCGGTATCCGCCAGAACACGGTGGAGCCGAATGCTTTGGTGAGAACAGACGGAGAGAAAACGACGGATGTTCGCGAGGAATCCGAGCAGGTGCTCGGGGCAGGCAGCGCTTCACAGATTAAGAAGGCGGTCGAGGAAATTAACAAAAGGGCGCATAATTCCGAAGCAATCTTTGGGGTTCATGACGCTACGAACCGTGTGACAATTAAGATTGTAGACAAGGACACCAAGGAGGTTCTAAAGGAATATCCTCCCGAGAAGACGCTTGATATGATTGCCAAGGTGTGGGAGATTGCGGGGCTTTTGGTGGATGAGAAGCTTTAAACAGTGAATTCGATGAGAAAACTCATCAGATAGGAGTGATAATATGCCGATTAGAATTACCGGGTTAGCATCAGGACTGGATACGGAGGCCATTATTTCCGCGCTGGTTTCCTCCTATAATTATAAGACGGAGAAATACAAAAAGGCGCAGACCAAGCTTTCGTGGAAGCAGGATGCATGGAAGACCTTAAATACCAAGATTTACAGTCTTTACACAAGTCTGGACGGACTTCGTTTTTCAAGCGGGTACAATTTAAAAAGTACAACCGTTTCCGATACGACGAAGGCTACTGTGGCGGCAGGCAGCAGTGCCGTGAACGGGACGCAGAAGCTGAATGTTCTGCAGGTGGCGCAGGCAGGGTATCTTACCGGAGGAAAGTTAGACAGTACGGTAACATCAAGCACTACGCTTGCGGAGCTTGGCTATACCGGAGGGGATGGAAAGATTAACCTGACACTGGGCGACGGGACGACAAAGTCCATTACCGTGAGCCAGGGAACGACGATCAGCAGCTTTGTGAACTCCTTAAAGGAGGCGGGCGTGAATGCGAGCTATGATGAGACCAATAAGCGTATTTACGTCAGTTCAAAGGAAACCGGAGTTGACAATGATTTTACCCTGACCGGCGGAAATACTGACGGAATCAGCGCACTCAGCAAGATGGGGTTAAATATCAGCTCGGATGCGACCGATGCGACCTATCGGTCCTATGCAAAGTACTACTACAATAATTACGATATTGCAGGCGGTGTGGCATCCGGCGACGTTACGCAGAACATTAAGGATGCCATCGACGCGTACAATAACGCTTTGGATGCATATGACAAGGCGAATGCCCAGAACAGCAATCTATCCGCGGCGTACGGTTACGCATCTGCGTATTCGGCTATGCAGCAGGCGCTGGAGAAGAGCGGACTTTCGGCAGATGAACAGAAACAGCTTACAAAGCTTCTGACAATGACGGCGACGGAGCGTACGCAGTCTGTTATCGCAGATGACGGAACGGTATATACGAAAAACAGTACCGATGAGGATGGCAATACCATTTATTCGGACGGAAACGGCAATTATATTCAGCGCGTGGATACTCATACCGGAAGCGATGGCAAGGTTTATAAGCTCAATGACGACGGAACCTATGCCGCTGACGGAAAAACCTATAAAATATCCAGCGAGAAGGATGATAACGGTAATTATTACTATGTAAATACCGAAGATTCTGACGATAAAATTACCATCGAAACGACCTCGGAGTATTATGACGCAACGATGCGGGAGGAAGGCACCGGCTTTTACAAAATTACCGATGCCGACGGCAATACGTATACACAGAATGATACCGGTACCTATGCGGGAAGCGACGGAAAGACCTACCGTCTGGATGAGGCAAACCATCAGCTTATAGAGGTTACGGTGGAGGATGACGGAAGTACAACGGACGTTGTCGATGGAAAAACAGTTTCCTATGAGGACGCAAATAAAGAAGAAATTACAAAAACGGTTTACGACCGTGGGGCGCAGAGATTAGACATGGGTGCTTCCTCTGATACGCTGACGGTATTGAAGGAGAAGACCCAGACGAGTCAGAATCTGGCGGATGATGAGTTGACATCGTATATCAATACGCTCACGACAAATATCAATACAGTAAACACCTATGAAAATACCGAAGATACTGTATTGGACGCTTCGGATCCGTATTCGCGGGAAAGCATTACTGCAGCGGTAAAGGATGCTTATGAAAACGGTTATGGCGGTTCTGCCGGTGCGGATGGTGTGACGGCATATATCAATACCATCGGAAGTGTTATTGCTCAGAATAAGGAAGATATGGCCGGCTACCAGGAGACTATGGATACCCATGAGGTGTTGGCATCCATTGCGGCAATGGAGGATGGAGCAGAGCGGGACGCGGCGATTGCGGATTTTGAAGCTCAGGTTCAGATGGCGAAGGAAGTCGTAGCCGGGAATGTTGCCGACTTTAATTCCGATGCAATGAAGATTGACGGTCAGGATGCCGTGATTATGTTAAATGGCATTGAGTATACGGGAAGCTCAAATGCATTTTCTATCAACGGACTTACGATTACCGCGCAGGCAGTAACGGGAGCGGGTGATGAAAATGCCGTAACGATTACCACGCAGACAGATACGCAGGGTATTTATGATAAGATTAAAGATTTCCTCACACAGTATAACTCACTGATCAATGAGATTACCTCTCTGTACAATGCGGAATCCGCAAGCGGATATGAGCCTCTGACCGACGAGGAAAAGGATGCGATGTCGGATACAGAGATTGAAATGTGGGAGGAAAAAATTAAATCCGCACTGCTTCGCCGTGACGACAGCCTTGAGAGCGTGATGAACGCCATGACCTCGGCGATGAGCAAGGGCGTAGAAATTAATGGCAAGACCTATTATCTGTCAAGCTTCGGTATAAAGACACTCGGGTATCTGAATGCGGCAGAAAATGAGCAGTATGCATATCACATTGACGGAGATGAGGACGATGCATCTGTTTCCGGAAATGGGGATAAGCTGATGGCGGCGATCACCTCCGATCCGGATACGGTCATTACATTTATGCAGGAACTGGTGACCGGACTGTATAACTCAATTGGCGATAAGATGAAAGCCACTACCTTAAGCAGTTCCTATACGGTGTATAATGACAAGGAGATGGCATCTGAGTACAGCGATTATACTGATTTGATTAAGAAGTGGGAAGAAAAGCTGACGGCGCAGGAGGATTACTGGTATCAGAAGTTCTCCGCAATGGAAACGGCGCTTTCCAAGCTGCAAAGCCAGACATCGTCCTTGACAAGTATGCTCGGAGGCTGATAAGATAATTTCGGAATGACAAAATGGAGGGCGGGAATGTCCGCCCGCAATATGCACGGAGGTTGAAGAGAATGCTGGTAAATCAGGGATATGCGGCGTATGCGAACAATAAGATTATGACGGCATCGCCTGCGGAGCTTACACTGATGCTTTATGAGGGAGCGATTAAGTTCTGCAATATTGCCATTACAGCGGTGGAACAAAAAGACATCGGTAAGGCTCACCAGAACATTATGAAGACAGAGCGGATTATTGAGGAATTTCAGGCGACGCTCGACCATAAATATCCCGTGGCAAAGGATTTTGACGAGGTTTACACGTATTTGATGATGCGTTTAACGGAAGCCAACATGAAGAAGGACAAAGAAATCCTGGAAGAGGTTTTAAAGCACTTGAGAACGATGAGAGACACTTGGAAAGAAGTTATGCGCACGGCACATAGGGCCGGTTGAGACAGGGCGGCGAAAAAGAAATGAAAAATACATACATCAGTATCTTAATACAAAGCCTTGAGAAGAAGCTGCATGTTCTGGATGAAATCATTGTTAAAAATCGTGTGCAGCGAGAAGGACTGGAGGATCCCAATCTGGATCCGGACGATTTCGATAAAACCGTCAAGGATAAGGCTGCGTTGATTGAGCAGCTTGAAGGGTTGGATACCGGATTTGAAGAAGTGTTTGAAAGAGTCAAAAAAGAGCTGGAGACAAACCGCGAGACATACCGGGAAGAAATCAGAAAAATGCAGGAGCTGATCCGAAAAATTACGGATAAAAGTATGCTGATCCGCAGGCAGGAAGCCGAAAATAAACGGCTGATGGAGCAGAAATTTGCCGCTGTGCGCAGACAGGTAAAGGAGGTGCGCCAAAGCCAGAAGGTGGTCAATCAGTATTACAAAAATATGATGAAATCCGGATATGTGGAACCGCAGTTTCTGGACAATAAGAAATAGTAAAAGAAAAATTTTCTTTTTGCTATAAAGTATCGAGACGAAAGTCCGATATAAATAACAAGTAAACAAAGTAATGCAAAGCAATACAGTGTATTGACAGCATTGCGCAAACGTGTTACTTGGCGGCAGATACGAACGGAGCGTACGGCCGGGATACAAAAAAGCCGCAGAACAATTTCATTATGCAGCATGGATGCTGCAGTAAATTCAAGGAGGAAATGAATTATGGTAGTACAGCACAACCTTACCGCGATGAACGCGAACAGACAGTTAGGTATCACAACGAGCGCACAGGCAAAATCTTCTGAGAAGTTGTCTTCCGGTTACAGAATTAACCGCGCAGGCGATGACGCAGCAGGCTTAACGATTTCCGAGAAGATGAGAAGCCAGATTCGTGGTCTTAACAAGGCATCTGCAAATGCACAGGATGGTGTATCTCTTATCCAGGTGGCTGAGGGTGCATTAAACGAGACCCACTCTATCTTACAGAGAATGAACGAGCTGGCAACCCAGGCGGCGAATGATACCAACACCACAGCTGACAGAGGTGCGATTCAGGATGAGATTAATCAGTTGACATCTGAGATTAACAGAATTGCGTCCACAACACAGTTCAATACCATGAACCTGATTGATGGTGGCTTTAAGAACAGAAACCTTCAGGTGGGTTCTCTCTCGGGACAGAGAATTACGATTAATATTGATGCGATGAGTGCAGGAGCGATTGGTGTTTCTCAAGCACAGGTGAGAGTGACTTCTTTCGCGAGTGCAGGTCAGGCAATGAAAAATATTCAGGGAGCAATTTCGGAGGTATCTTCACAGCGTTCTTACCTTGGTGCATTACAGAACCGTCTGGAGCATACCATCGCGAACCTTGATAACATCGCTGAGAATACACAGTCTGCTGAGTCCCGTATTCGTGATACAGACATGGCGGAAGAGATGGTTGAGTACAGCAAGAACAACATCCTTGCTCAGGCAGGACAGTCTATGCTTGCTCAGGCGAACCAGTCTACTCAGGGTGTATTGTCTCTGTTACAGTAATTCTAACTACCAAAAAGCCGGCAGAAACCTGCCGGCTTTTTTTACAGTATAGGAAAAAATACCGGATGTGAAGGTGAAGTGGAGATGGACGAAAACACATTATTGGAAAAAATCAATGAAACCGGCTATATGCTGTATCAAAACCGGGAACAGGAAGGGATTGCAGCCGTTGCGGAGCTGCTTCCTGTGTTCCAGAATATGATAAAAGATCAGACAGAAAGTCAGATGGCAGAAGGCGGAGCATTTGCGCTGATGATGCTCCGGGAACTGTTGGAGGCTTATCAGAGCCAGGACATTTTGGGCATGGCGGATTGTCTGATGGAAAAATCGGTGCTCTTTGTTCAATTTTATTTTCGGCAGTCGGAGAAATAAGAGAAGGGACACAGAAATACATGGGAATATTTGAAGATAATATCGCGGCTTTGGAGAAAAAGTACGGATATTTGGCGGAGAAAATAAATAATGTTGATATAGATAGCGCAGGGAAAAGAATCGGTGTGGAGCAGGCTGCAAACGGGATGAAAATTCTGCGTGTCATGAAAGTTGGAAGAAGCTGGCGTTTAAACAGCAGCTGGAACCCGGAAATCGCGGCAGAGGTTTATGCGGAGCGTTATACGCTGCGGTCATATGGTATTTATTTCGTGTTTGGTTTTTCGGACGGCAGATACGTGCGGGAACTGTTAAAGAAATGTGACGATACGAACCTGATTGTGGTCTGTGAGCCGGATATGGAGACGTTTGCGATTGCGTGCCGTCACTTTGACATTTCCGATTTAATTGAGGATAAGAGATTGCTGCTCTACTTTACGGAGTTGGAAATAGACGCTGACGTTATGCTGCAGAAGCTTCTGGATTATACCAGAATCAAATTAATTGATTTTTATATTCTTCCCGGATATGATGTGCTCTATCATAAGGTTTGTGAAAGTTTTATGGACAGTGTGATTGAGCGGATGAGAAATGAGATTGTAAATAAAGCTACACACTTGTTTTTTGATCGTTGCGTGCCGCGGCATACGCTGTTTCATATGAGAAGGCTCATTTACCAGAGAAACTTAGAACAGTTAAAGCGTGCGTTATCCGTGTATGATTTGACGGAAATACCGGCAATTATTGTGTCTGCCGGCCCTTCACTGGATAAGAATGTCCATTTGCTGAAGAAGGCACAGGGAAAAGCGTTTATCATTGCGGTGGATGCTTCCATACGGACAGTCATCCGGGCGGGAGCTCTCCCCGATATGCTATGCAGCATCGATCCCAATTCGCCGGAGCGTTTTTTTGAAGGATTGGATTTAAAGGATGTGTTCTGGTCCTGCACGCGTTTGTCTAATCCGGATATAACGGAAAATTATGCGGAGCGTATTTTTTATCATGGATATTTTTCCAAAGAGTGGAACAAAATTCTGGAGGAGGAATTGGGATATCCTTTTCCTAAATTGGCCTCGGGTGGCTCAGTATCTTTTGAGGCCTTTATGCTGGCGTTATATCTGGGATTTCGGAAGATTGTCCTGATCGGTCAGGATCTTGCGTTTACCGGCGGCGTTTCTCATACGAAAGGGATTGAGGGTGCGCTTGGTGATAACGACGAGTATATCCGCGGACGCCATATCGTGGAGGTAGAAGGAATTGACGGAACGATGCTGGAGACTGATTTTCAGATGTGGTATTATAAGCAGTGGTTTGAAAGAGCCATCCGCATCAACCAGGACGCAGTACGGGTGATTGATGCAACGGAAGGCGGGGCTAAGATAGAGGGAGCGGAGATCTGGAGGTTTGCCGATGTCATTGACAAAGAATGCAAGCAGGAGCTGAATATTTATGAAATTGAGAAAAGTATTCCGCAGGCGTTTTCACCCGAGAAGCAACAGGAACTGCTAAAAAAATTAAGAGCGATGAGGCAGGTCGTAACTGATTTTGAAAAGCTGCTGGAAAAGACAATCGCGGAACAGGAAAAACGGCTTGCCCTGGTAAGCGATAGGAAAACAAATCCGCGTGAAGTACTTCACATGTTGAAGGAGATGTCGGCCGAAAACGAGAAAATAAAAAAAGAGCCGATTCTGGAGCTGGTGTCAATGTACGCCCAGAAAGAGGAGTATGAAATGGGTGACAGCATCTATACGGAGGAAGATTTGAACGCCGGCGAGCTGGTGGAAAAGAGTCTTGCGCTGCTAAGCGGTTACCGGCGCGGGGCGGCGCTTCTTAAGGAAGACATTGATGAATATATCATGAAGGATTAAAAGTTTTCATCATAACACATTCAGAATGGCATTTACGCGCTGCGTAAAGGTATGCGCGTCACGCATTTTTCCGAGGCAATTTGCGGCAATTTGTCTGCGTTCGGCATCGTGCGCGAGATAGTAGGCAATTTTGGCGGTAAAGTCCTCCTCGCTCTCGTAAAAGGCAAAGTCTTCTCCTGCCACAAAGAAATCAGGCAGTTCGCTTTGATAATTGCTTAAAAGGAAACCGCCGCTGCCCATGATATCCATGCAGCGGAGAGGGATTCCGGTCTGAATACTTTTTAAGGTAATGTTCAGGTTGATCCGGCTGTTTTGAAATACAAGAGGCATCGTATCGTAATAGTCCACAGTACCCATATACTCGGCTTTGGGAAGCTGCCCGGAGGGCTGGTGTGTGTAGAGCTTTAACTGAAATTGTTTGGAGGCCGCTTTTAAAAGCACAAGCCTCTCATTGGAAGTAATTTTTCGGCACAGAAAGTAGTTCGCATAGACATAGGCGGCGCTTTCCGTTCCGTCCGCCATCGGATGGTAGGGAATGCATTTCTGTAAATCCTCAAGAACGGCAGGGTTTAAAAGTTCCTCCAGGAAAAAACTGCCATATACCTTTTGCTGCGCGGCCATAATGGATTCAAGGTACCCTCTGGTAAAATCCGAAATGCCGTCCAGGCGGTCATAAAAATTATGCTCCTCATTGTAAAGTGAGCCTACAAAGGAAACCTCAGAAGAAAGCTGCGGCTTTACATGTTCCGGGCAGACCAGAGAGGTCAGGCGCGTTACATTTGCCGCAAGGGGCAGGTAGTATACGGTGGAAATCCCTGCGTTGTGAAAGGTAAGATAAGTGGCCCTGTCGAAGAGAAACACATAATTGCAGGAATTAATCAGGGTACAGGAATAAAGTGCTACCAGAGGGCTGTCATAAACGTAAGCGACATATTTTATTCCGTACTTTTGGCAGCAGCGTGATAAAATCGGCAGATAGTTAAAGGAAAATACAAAGTCATATCGTTTGTTTTCCAGGGCGGCAAAAAAAGCAGCTTCAAAATCAGGATTTTGCCTGTCATGATAGCCGTCATGAAAAAATAAATCATATCGAATGCCGCAGTCTGCAAAGGCATCCATCATGTCCTGCTTTGCAAAGGCGGGGCTGTCCAGAAATAGAATCCTCATAGTTCACCCTCTTTTATTCCATAGGCAAGAGAGAGCATCTTAAGCAGACGTTCCGGGTAATTGTGGTATTTGTTTACGGTTTCAAAGCCGTTTCGGGCAATTTCCGCACGTTCCTTTTCGTGGGACAGATAATACTCTGTTTTTTCCAGGAGATCTTCCTCACAGGTATAGCAGTCCAAATCGCTGCCGGGGGTAAAATAATCGGTAAGCTCAGTCTGATAATTGGTCAGGCAGAAGCCGCCGCAGCCTAAAATATCAAAAATGCGCAGCGGCAGGCCGGTGCGGATAGACTTTGATGTCATGTTCAGGTTAATCTTACTGTAGTGGAAAATCAGCGGCATTTCAGTCAGCGTTTTGGCCAGACCATGGTTTTTAACCGGAAGTCCGCTGGTATCGCTGCCGGTATACAAGTCTACCGCGTAATGCTTGCCGAGTAATTTCATCACGGACACCCGTTCCAGGGCGGAGACTTCCGTGCCGAGATATAATTGAGCCAAAATCGTGCGGTCGTCGCAGCAGAAATTCCCGGGCGGCGTATAAAAGCCGGGAAAATGTTTGCGAAAAGCGGTTATAATGTCATCCGGCAGTACTTCCTGTAAAAAATTATAACCGTAAATCTTTAGCTGGGCAGCCATAATTCCGTCCAGATACCCGGTGAGATAATCGGGGGCGTCCTTTAAACGGCGGTAGGCGCTCTTTTCCGTATAGAGAGAGCCAACAAAAGAAACCTCACCGGAAAAACGCGTGATATCTTTTCGGGAGGCGTTTGCAATGACAGAATTCCAGCGAGCCGGATTGCTTGCCAGCGGAAGGTAAAAAATACAGCCCGGATTTTTGGGTGAAAATTCCTCATATTGCGCCCGGTCAAACAGAAAAATGCGGTTCCACGGATTTGCAAGAGAGGCGGAGTAAAGCTCCATCACGGGGCTGTCTACGGTCCAGCAGATATAGCGCAGCTTGAAAATATTGCACACCTCAGAAATAAAAGGGAAAAAATTGATGCTGAAAACAAAATCATAATTATGTGCCAGTAATTCGTTTTTTAACAGAGTGACGCCCTCGGAAGGCAGCAGATTTTTGTTGTAGATTTCTGTGGTAATTTCCGCTACCTCATTGCCGAGCTCACGGAAGCCTGTTATGATATCCGGCTCGCAGATGCTGCCGTAACGGTAGATAAGTATTTTCATAAAAGCTCCTTCGGATTCATTTGCCATTCGAATACAATTATTATATACTACTTTAAGGAGGGTTTACAAGTGCGAAACGTAGGCTATAGAAAACACAAAAAAAGTCGATATAATAAATATACCGTGCGGCCGGATGCCGCTGGAAGAAAGCAGGAGGCTTAAGTGATGTTAAACGGAAAAACCATATTAGTAACCGGGGGGACAGGCTCCTTTGGGAATCAGTTTGTGACATATGTGCTGGAGCATTATGAACCGAAAAAGATTATCATATATTCCAGAGACGAATACAAGCAGTTTATCATGGCGAACCAATTTAAGAAATATGGTGACAAATTAAGGTTTTTTATCGGAGATGTGAGGGATAAGGACAGATTATACCGTGCGTTTGACGGCGTGGATTACGTCGTCCATGCTGCCGCATTAAAGCAGGTACCGGCTTGTGAATATAACCCGATGGAGGCAGTAAAGACCAATATCAACGGAGCTATGAATATCGTAGACGCAGCGTTGGACTGCGGAGTAAAAAGAGTGGTTGCGTTATCGACAGACAAGGCGGTTAATCCGATCAATCTGTATGGCGGAACAAAATTGGTATCGGACAAGCTGTTTATCGCTGCGAACGCTTATGCGGGCGCGAAGGATGTATGCTTTTCGATTGTGCGCTACGGAAATGTGGCAGGGAGCAGGGGCTCCGTCATTCCGTTTTTCCGCAATATCGTGGCAAACGGGGGGAAGGCCCTGCCGATTACGGATTACCGGATGACAAGATTCTGGATTAGCCTGGATGAGGGGGTTCGGCTTGTCATTAAGGCATTGTCAGAAGCAAAGGGAGGAGAGACCTTCATATCCAAAATCCCGTCCTTTAAGATTACCGATCTGGCGCAGGCGATTCTGCCGGGCTGTGAAATGCCAGAAGTTGGTATCCGCGAGGGAGAAAAGCTGCATGAGGTGATGGTGACACGGGAAGACTCCATGAATACTTACGAATATGAGAAGCATTTTATCGTTTATCCGCATTTTGACTGGTGGAACAATTCCAAGATTCAGGCAGGCGGCAGGAAAGTAGAGCAGGGGTTCGAATACAGCTCCGGCAAGAATACGGAATGGCTGTCGGTAGAGGATTTAAAGGAGCGTCTCCGTTTCGTAGAGGAACATTAAAATAATTCTGAGAGGCATTTTATGTCAAGAATATTAAAACAGGCTTCAGAGGGCATTCCCTTTCTGGAGCTTTTGTTGAATGAAAATTTATGTGAGGGAACAATCTGGATCGAGAAAAAGCTTGCAGTCCGGGTCGGTGGTGTGAATATGCGCCTTGGAGCCAAGAGGAAATACGAGCTGCTGATTCGTGTGGCGCGGGAAATTCCGGTGGAGCTTGTCGATGTCGGGGAGGTGCCGGGAAAGTGCTGCATAAAGCTTGAAGATGACGAAGAAGCTCTGTCAGAGGACTGCGGCTGGAAAACAGACTGCTATGTGGCGGGAAAATACAGTGGGGAGCTTCAGAAAAACGGTGTCTTTGACGCTGTTGTGCAGGCAATTCTGACAGAAGCCGCGGCAGCGGGCAGGCAGGAGGAGACGCTCGGCTTTTTAGAGCAGATGCTCCGGCGGGAAGAGGTATACTGGGGCATTGCCGAGGGCAGCAGACCGATTTTGATGTATAAAGGGGATGACGTGTGCCACAATGTGCTCAATGTTTTTGCGGAGCAGTTTGGTGCGGCGCTGGCGCATATCGGAAAGAAGGTCATTTATTTTGACTGCGGCAAAGAGGAAATCGGGGCGCTGACCAGGTATATGCAGCAGCATTTTCAGGCGATCATCGGGGTGCAGTCGTATCTGTTTTCCGTTAAGATGAAAGATGAGGTTCACTATTTACATGAGTATATTTACGGACCCAAATATAATTTTATTTTTGACCATCCCGTATGGATGAGGCAGCATTTGCTCCATCGGTATCCGGATTTTTATGTACTGACCCACGATGAGAATTATGTGGAGTTCACGAAGCGCTATTTTTGCAGAGAGGCCATTCTTTTTCCGCCGGCAGGGATGATTTCAGAGGAATCGGGAGAATGTCAGCGTATTTATGATATAACCTTTGTCGGAACCTGGGGGAATTACTGGAACGAGGTATTGCTGATTCATCAGATGGAGCGAAAAAAGCGTTTTATCGCGAACCGCTTCTTGCTTAAAATGCGAAGATGTCCCGATATTACGGCGGAGCAGGCGCTTGCGGAGGTTCTTGAGGAGCGCGGCGTCCAGATTTGTGATGCGGACTTTTTAGATTTGCTCTATGAGCTGCGCCGCGTCATTTACTGTGTGATGCACTATTACAGGGACAGAGTTCTGCGCAGTATCTTAGAGAGCGGACTTCGGTTGGATGCTTTCGGCGACAGTTGGGAAAGCTGCCCGTTGAAGCGCTTCCCGAATCTTGTCTGCCATCCGAATGTTACGGTGGAGGAAAGTCTGAAAATATGGAAGCAGTCAAAGCTTTCGCTGAACGTCATGTCGTGGCATAAGGGCGGTTTTACGGAGCGTATGGCGAATATTATGTTGGCGGGAGCGGTGCTGGTGACGGATGCCACGACATATTTGGATGGCAGATATGGTGAGGAGGATCTTCTCCCCTTCCGGCTTTCAGAGCGCGACGGGCTTTCCGAGCGGATAAAGCGTCTGCTGGAAGACGACGCGTTAAGGCAGAAGCTTGCGGAAAACGGAAGGCAGAAAACACTGCGGGAGCACACCTGGGAAAAGCGCGCGGAGGAATTTGCGGAACTATTGTTAAGGAGGAGCAGGGCATGAAAAAAGTCAGTGTGATTATACCCTGCCGCAATGCGGTGAAGTGGCTTCCGAAATGTTTTCTGTCGCTGGTTTCCCAGACGATAGGTATCTCGGATTTAGAGCTTATTTTTGTGGATGACGCTTCGGATGACGAGGGGGCAACCTGGAACATGCTGTTGGAATTTGAGGCGGCTTATCCGGAGAGCGTAATGGTGATTCATCTGGAAGAAAATCTGCGGCAGGGAGGGGCAAGAAATGTGGCGCTTAATTATGCTGCGGGAGAATACCTCGCCTTTGTGGATGCCGATGACTTTGTGGCGGAGGATTTTCTGGAGAAGACCTATGAGAGGGCGAAGGCAGAGGATGCCGATATTGTGCAGTTTGAGTATTTTTATTATACGGACAGGCTGGGGGCGGTGCCTGCAAACCGCAATGTGCAGAATGAAATAATTCGTATCCGCACACCGCAGGAGAGAAAAGCATTTTTGATGAGTGAAAAAATTACCTATGGCTGCTGGAATAAACTCTATCGCAGAGAATTAGTACAGCGTGCGGGGGTGAAGTATGCCGAGCACGTGATTTATGAGGAACCCCTGTTTGTTTATCCGCTGCTGTTTTATGCAGATACCTTTGCGGTGACGGAGGAGGCATTTTATTTTTACCGTCAGAATGACGGCGGAACCATGCGCAGCGATATGAAGCAGGCGGAAACGCTTAAAATGCATATGCAGGTGCAGCTTGCGGTTTGGAATTTTATGAAATGTACCCCATTTTTCAGGGAATATTATGAGGAAATTAAGTTGTATTTTCTGCACACCTATTTTTACGAAACCCTTTACTTTGCGAAACAGCGGGAATTTACCATTTCCTGGGAGCAGTACAGCAGTATGGAGCGGACGGTATTAAAGGAAGTACCGGATTGCAGCGAATCGGAGTATGAAACCGTTATTCCGAAGCAGATGGAGCTTTATCGGATGGCCGTAACGGGGATGACGGAAGAAAAACTGCGTGCATGGCTTGAGAAAATATAAAACTCCGCTAATGAGATGGACGAGTCTGGCCGATATAATAATATATTGACAGAAAGGTGCCTGGAAGGCTAAGGGTAAGAAAATCATGGAAGATAACAGAAAAGAGCAGATCGAAGCGCTGGAGGTCTTGGCAGAGTTCAATGAGCGTTTGGTAAAAAACATGAATATTATTGTAAAAGAACTGTCAGGACAGCGTTTGGATGATACGGATAAGTTCTTAAAGTCTATCGTAGATGCAATGAATTGGGAGATTCAGGTTGTAAACGGAACGATGGAAGTGTTAAATGAAGGAAAAGAGCGCCTGAATAAAGAGGAATTCAATGGTGCGGTTGTTTCTCTCAGTGAAGCTATCGAGGCAAAGGATGATGCGAGGATGGCAGAAGAATTTAAGAAGATTATCCCGCTGTTTGAACAGTTAGGCGTGTCTGCAAAGGAAGTAATTAAATAAGTGGTTAGGACAATGCCAGCTTCTGCATATGCGGGAGCTGGTTTCTTTGTTAATATTTTGAGGGATTATGAGAAAGATACTGTTTTTTCAATGGCATTCCTTTATGAACCGGGGCATAGAGCGGGCACTGAAGGAATTGGAGATTGCGTATGATACTTTCTTCTATCAGTTTCAGGACTGGGAGAAGGACGATAAATTTCAGGAAATGCTGCGGGGAAGGTTAAGGGGCGCGGGTTACACGGACGTGCTGTCGGTAAATTTTGCGCCGCTGATCTCAGAAGTTTGTGAAGAACTGTCTGTTCCGTATACCGCATGGATCTATGATTCCCCCATCCATATCAGGAATCTGAAAAGTCTGGCAAATTCCTGCAACCGTATTTATTTCTTTGACCGCGGACAGGCCGAAGAACACAGGAAAGCCGGAGTAAACGCATATCACATGCCGCTTGCGGTAGATACGGAGATTTTTCGCGTCAATGCATCGGCCAGGGAGAAAAAGGAATACCGGACCGAGATTTCTCTCGTGGGAAAGCTGTACCAAACCGAGTATGCCTACTTTACGGCGCCTCTGGGTGATTATACAAGAGGGTATCTGGAAGGAATTGTAAATTCCCAGATGAAAATATATGGTGGCTATCTGATACCGGAGCTTGTGACGGAGCAGCTCCTGGAGAGCATGAACAAAGATTATGCCAAAGTAGCAAAAGACGGTTTTCAGATGGGAAGAAGAGAGTTGGAGTTCATGCTTGCCTGCGAGACGACGGGCAGGGAGCGCTATATGGCGCTGGCGTTGCTGTCAGGGCATTATCAGGTGGATTTGTATTCAACGGATGAGGATAAGCGTCTGCGGAATGTCAGGTATCGGGGCTATGCGGATTATTACAGTCAGATGCCGCTGGTGTTTTCGCAGAGCAAAATTAATCTGAACATCTCGTTAAAGACAATTCAGACGGGCATACCGCTGCGCGTTACCGATGTGATGGGATGCGGCGGATTCGTGCTTTCCAACTATCAGGAGGAGCTTGGAGAATATTTTGCCATCGGAGAGGAATGTGCGGTTTATGAAAGCATGGAGGATTTGTTTTTAAAGGCAAAGTACTATCTGGAGCATGAGGATGAACGGCAAAAGATTGCCGCGGCAGGCTTTGAGCGTGTAAAGAGAGACTTTACATTCCGGGACAGGCTGGAGAAAATGTTCGGGTGATATTTTAAAGTGCGTGAAGGAGAGATGGGTATGAGCGGCAAAGCGATAGCAATTATAACGGCACGCGGCGGAAGTAAGCGGATTCCCAAAAAAAATATCAGGAATTTTTGCGGGAAACCAATTATTGCATATTCCATAGAAGCGGCATTAGACAGCCGGATTTTTTCAGAGGTTATGGTGTCGACGGACAGTGAGGAAATTGCAGGGATAGCGAGAGAATATGGCGCCAGTGTTCCTTTTTTGCGGAGTGGGGCTGCCTCGGGCGACTATGCGACAACGGCGGATGTGCTTAAGGAAGTCTTGACGGGGTACGGGAAGCTTGGGAAATATTATGAGAATGCCTGCTGCATTTATCCTACGGCGCCGTTTGTCACTGCGGAAAAGTTAAAAAAAGCAATGGATCTGCTGGAGGAGGAACAGCCGGATTGTGTGATGCCGGTCACGGCGTTTTCGTTTCCGCCATTGCGCGGAATGGTTTTAAAAGAGGGCAAACTTTCCTATAAGTGGAAGGAGTATGCGCTTGCGAGATCACAGGATTTGGAAACGATATATCACGATTGCGGCCAGTTCTATGCATTCCGTGTCGAGCGCTTTCTGAAAACGGGCAGGCTGGTAACGGAGAACACCGGAGGAATTATTATG
Organism: uncultured Roseburia sp.; assembly: GCA_944380515.1. Classification (GTDB taxonomy): domain Bacteria; phylum Bacillota; class Clostridia; order Lachnospirales; family Lachnospiraceae; genus Roseburia. The sequence continues at coordinate 78,383 of CALWHT010000023.1, read as the reverse complement.
CCCGAGCTGGAAGTGCAGGATATTGATAATGAAACGGATTGGAAATTGGCGGAACTGAAATATCAATTATGTCAGGAAAAGGGTGAGAATTAGGATGAAGCTTGGAAAGAAAGAAATCGGTGCCGGGAATCCTGCGTACCTTATTGCGGAGATGTCGGCGAACCATGCAGGGGATATTGTTTATGCAAAGGAAATTATACATGCAGCCAGGGAGGCAGGGGCGGATTGTATCAAAATTCAAACCTACACACCGGATACGCTCACGATAGACTGTGACAACAAGTATTTTCAAATATCTGACGGTACCTGGAACGGGGAAAATCTATATCGGCTCTATCAGAAGGCATACACACCGTGGGAGTGGCAGAAAGAGTTAAAGGAAGAAGCGCAAAAGACGGGCATTGATTTTTTTTCCACACCGTTTGACAACACTGCGGTGGATTTTCTGGAGAAAATCGGTATTGAATTTTATAAGATTGCGTCCTTTGAGGTAGTAGATATACCGCTGATTGAATATGTCGCTTCCAAGGGAAAGCCAATTATCATGTCTACAGGCATGGCCTCCCTGGCGGAGATTGACGAGGCGGTTGCCGCGGTTCGCCGGCAGGGAAATGATAATCTGGCATTGCTTCGCTGTGCAAGCGCATATCCGGCGATTACTGACGAGATGAATCTGCGCACCATGCAGAACATGGCGGAGACCTTCGGGGTCCCGGTTGGACTGTCAGACCATTCTATGGGCTCTGTCGGAGCGGTCACAGCTGTTGCGTTGGGAGCGAGTATCATTGAGAAGCATTTTTGCCTTGACCGTTCCATAAAAAATCCGGACGCGTCATTTTCGATGAATCCGTCAGAATACCGGCAGATGGTAAAGGATATCAGACAGGCGGAGAAAGCAATTGGACGTGTGAAATATGGGGCCTCCGAGCAGGAACAGTCCAGTCTTGGGCTCCGCCGCTCCATATTTTGCGTGAAGGACATCAAAAAAGGAGAGAAAATAACGGAAGAAAACGTACGCATTATCCGCCCCGGGTATGGATTAAAGCCGAAGTACTATCCTGAAATTCTGGGACAGACTGCATTGAGAGACATTAAACGCGGAACGCCCGTGAGCTTTGAGATGATTGGGAAGAAAGCGCAGTAAAATCTGGGAGGTTACTGATTTGAGAGGATATTTGAGGAAAGCTTCCAAAGAAGATATGGATTTGCTGTTTGCGTGGGCAAATGAACCCGCCGTGCGCAGAAATTCTTTTTCTACAGCGGAAATAGCTTATGATGAGCACAAAAGATGGTTTGCAGATTTATTGCAGCGGAAAGACAGCAGGCAGTATATTTATATGTACGATAATGAGCCGATTGGACAGGCGCGCATAACGGTTTCCGGGGAAACAGCGGAAATAGGTTATAGTATCTGTGCCGAAAAAAGAGGTATGGGGCATGGGAAAAAGTTGTTGCAGCAGTTATACAAGCAGGTCAGGGAAGATGTCCCGGAGGTAAAAAAACTGATTGCGAAAGTAAAACCGGACAATATAGCTTCGCAGAAAGCGTTTAGGGATGCCGGTTATCTTGAGAAATATAGAGCGTACGAGATAAGCCTGGACAAATAATGCACCGTTTTCGGGATGAAAAACAGCAGGGAAAGCAGAGATATGATATATATTCGTACAGATATGAATGATGTTATTGCCACCGGACATGTAATGCGCACTCTTGCAGTGGCGGATGCGGCAAGAATGCGCGGAGAGGAAACAACCTTTATACTTGCGGACGATCAGGCGGCTGCATTGCTTGAGGAAAGGAAATACCCTTATTTGATACTGCATACCGCCTGGAATGATATGGAGTCGGAGCTGCCAGCATTAAAAAGGGTAATCCGGGAAAGAAAAATAAAGAGAATACTGGTTGACAGCTATCAGGTTACCCCACGATATTTTGAGGAACTGAACAAAATCGTGGAGGCAGTCTATATCGATGATTTGAATGCTTTTCATTATGAGGTAGATACGCTTATTTGCTATGCAAATTATTGGGAAAAATTTCGCTATGAGGAAAAATATCCGGGGACGCGGCTTTTACTTGGAACGGAATATGTACCGTTGAGACAGGTGTTTTTTGATCGTGGAAGAAAAAGCATTGCGCCGCAGATAAAAAGGGTGCTGCTCATGTCGGGGGGGACGGACAGGTATGGTGTTCTCGAACGTTTCCTGAGCGAAATAGATACAAAGAGCTATGAACAAATTGACGTGATTTGCGGCAGATATAATGGTGCCTATGACACACTGTGCAGGAAATACGCACAGGAGCAGAATATAAGGATTCATCGTGCGGTTCCTGATATAGAGCGCTATATGATAGAGGCGGATTTGGCAATCTCGGCGGGAGGAATCACCTTATATGAACTATGTGCCTGCGGAACGCCGACAATATCTTATGCGTTGGCGGATAATCAGCTTGACAATGTAAAAAAATTTCAGGAAGACGGTCAAATCGCCTATGCCGGGGATGTTCGGACGGATGATGTTGTCAAAAATATAAAACGCTGTATGGAAATATATAATGCAGCTTCGGTAAGGAAGGAAAAATCTTTGCAGATGCAAGAGCTCGTGGACGGAAAAGGCGCGCGGAGAATTGCGGACGTATTAATATCGGGATGAATAGATGGAAAAGAAGGGGAAATTATGTTACCATATGAAGGACAGGTAAATGAGGATGCGGCGGCTGTCGCATTTATCGTTTGCGTGAACGATGACGCTTATTTTGAAGAATGTCAATATTATATCAACCGCCTTCATATTCCCGAAGATTATAAGACTGAGATATTGGCAGTCCGTGAGGCTGATTCGATGTGTGCCGCCTATAATCTTGCTATGTGCAGTACGGCTGCAAAGTATAAGGTCTATCTCCATCAGGATGTCTTTATCCGGCAGGAAAATTTCCTGTATGAGATTCTTCGGCGTTTTCGGGAAAACCCGGAGGTCGGCATGATTGGAATGGTTGGCGGAAATGATATGCCAAAGTCAGGTATCGTATTTGATAAGTGGAATGAGGGGAAAATTGATGTTCGGGAGCCGGATATGGCATATCAATTGCTATTCAATCCGGAAGGAAAGGACGATGCCATCGTGGAGGCGATAGACAGGTGTATGATTATCACACAGTACGATTTGCCGTGGCGGGAAGATTTGTTTACGCACTTTGATTTTTATGATGTGTCTCAGGCGTTTGAATTTCGGAAAAGGGGCTATCAGATTTTGGTTCCATATCAGGAGCAGCCATGGATTATTCACGATTGTGGCTTTTGCAAGCTGGGGAAATATGATGAGGACAGGAGATTGTTGGTTTCTGAATATGCCGGATTTCTGCTGTCGGACAGGGAGACGGAATTCGTCTATGACCGTGAGTGGGACGAATTGAGCCGGCAGTTGGCGGCGTGTATCCGGCAAATGCTGGAAGCTGGAAAATGGAAAGATGCAAAAGAGGCGATACAGGTATACCATCAGCGGAACTTTAAGAGCACGGAGCTGGAAATATTAAGTGTGATGCTGGAAATCCATCAGGCGGAAGGAGACAGAAAACAGGGATTTTTTGATGGACTGTGCAGCTATGCTGATATGTATGAAAAATATGTAAAGGTTCGTTTTCTGCTGCGCAGAATAGAACTGGAAAATAAAGATGCGGAAAGCAGGCGTTTGCTGGATGATATTCGGCGGGGTGAATTGTCCTGTGAAGCGGTTCTTATATTTTTGGTGCATTCCATTGTAAATAAGCACAGGCTGCTTGCAATACTGGAGGAGATATACAAAACTTCCGGTCAGACGGCAGCTTATCGAAAGGTACATGCGTTGGCTGAGGCATGGAAGGAGAAAGGGATACCGATTACTTATGGTCGGAAAAGAAATCGTACACAGGAGGGGGAAGTTGGATAATAAGATTGCATTTATCGTTTGCTGCAATAACGATATATATTTAGAAGAATGTATGTACTATATTAAGCAGCTTCGTGTACCAGAGGGTTATGAAACGGATGTAATTGTAATCCGTGAGGCAACTGGCATGACGGCAGCCTACAATGCGGCTATGGAGAGCTCTGATGCGAAATATAAAATATATCTGCATCAGGACGTGTATCTTTTAAAAGAAAGCATGCTCTACGATATGCTTGAAATATTTAAAGATGATACCATTGGGATGATAGGCACTGTGGGAGTAAGGAGTTTGCCGAAAAATGCAAAAGCTGCGCAGTCATGGGATTGCGGGAATGTGCTGGTATATAATGGAAGCGCCATGATGCATATGAGAAATTTCGACTACGGTAAGAATGACGTGATTGATGTCGAGGCGATAGACGGAATGTTAATGATGACACAGTATGATATCGCCTGGGATGAGCAGACATTCTGTCGATTTCATTTTTATGATATTTCACAATGTATGGAATTTCGTAAGAGGGGATACCGGGTGGTGCTGCCGAAGGGGGATGAAGTCTGGGCACTGCACGACTCTGGAATTAGCAGTGAATATGGGTATGATGAAGACCGGAGGCGTTTTTGTGAGAAATATAAGCAAGACGGATTTGTGTATAACGGAAGTGAGGATAGCTGGTACAGCAGTTGCGATTTGGAGAAGCGGAAGCAAAGGCTCTTGGAGAAGGCACAGGAGGAAATTGGTACAGAGACTATGAAATATATAGAAGAATTTGAAGATGCAGGTTACAGGGATACGGAAATTTTTTGCCTGAAAGAGTATCTGGAAATTATTGATTCTGAAAGAAACGTTGTGGGAAGATCCAGAATTCAGGAACAGGTTGGATGGCCGGCTTTTCAGGAGATTGAGCAGAAAATAAGGATGCTGTGTTGGAGAGTCGAATTTAAGCGCTCGAAAGAGGCGGCGCAGGAAATTGTCAATTGCATGGTGGCAGGATGGCTGCCGCTGGAAGCGGTTCAGATTATCGTTGGGCATTGTGTAATTGATCAAAGAGGTTTGTGGCAGGAATTAACTCAATGTGTAAATAGCTAATTACATAAAGGAAAGCGGAGCATAGGATTAATGAATAATAAAAAAATTGCGTTTATCATTTGTGTAAACAATACGCAATATTATGAGGAATGTGTACGATATATTCAGGAACTGCAAGTACCAGACGGTTACAGTACGGACATTTTGTGTATTCAGGAAGCGGACTCCATGACGCAGGGGTATAATGGAGGCATGCAGGCAAGTGACGCGAAATATAAAATTTATCTGCATCAGGATACTTTTATTTTAAATCGCAATTTTATCCGTGATATCGTACAGATATTTACAAAAGAGAAGAGCATAGGCATGATTGGAGTGCTTGGGGCGGAAAAACTGCCGGCAGATGCTAATTGCTACTTGAGCTGGAACGTGGGTAATATTGCCGCTTATGACGGCAGAGCTACAATGGAGACGGATTTCTTAATACAAAAATGCGGACAGGAATGGATGAGAGTGGAAGCTGTAGACGGACTGATCATGGCAACACAATACGACATTCCATGGAGGGAAGATTTTCTTGACGGGTGGGATTTTTATGATGTTTCCCAGTCGCTGGAAATGAAACGGCAGGGGTATCAGGTGGTAGTCCCATATCAGGAAACGCCCTGGTGTTACTATGATTGCGGATGCCCCAAGTTAAACAAATATGATTTTTATCGGGAAAAGGTAATTCGGGAATATCCGGAGGTATTTTCCGGCAAAGTAGATTTTGCGGAAGCTAAGAAAAAAGAGGACCATGAGGGAAAAATAGACCAACTGTCAAAAGATCTGATACAGCTACTGACGGGACATCACTATGGAGAATTGAATAAAATTGCCGAAAAGATGCGGGAAAAATGGCCGTTAAATACGGACATCCGGGAAGTCATGAATCTGATGGAGATATATACCCTGGAAAGTGCAAGTGTCAGCGGGATACATAGCGAATGGTTTGCGCTGGAGGACTGGAGTCAGATATTAGAGCATTATCATTGGGTGCGCTTTACGGTGATGCGCATAGAATACGGTCGTGGGGATGAACGCGCTGCGGAATTAAAGAAAATGGTTGAGGATGGAATCGTTTCGCGTGACGCAATTCGAAAGATTTCGGCGATTAGCCTGAAAGATTCGCAGAAGGTATACCCGTATTTGCTCAGGGAAGAAAGGGAAGAACCACTTGTCAGTGTTGTTGTTCCTGTCTACAACGGGGAAAAAGTGCTGGACGCGGCGCTTGAGAGCGTCTTAAATCAGACCTACCGTAATATCGAGGTTATTGTTGTGGATGATGCTTCCACGGATTCGAGCCGCGAGCGGATTCTGGCGTATAAGGACACAAGAATAAAGCCCATTTTTTTGGAGAAGAACCGTCATGTCTGCTATGCAGGAAATATCGGCTTTCAAAACGCGTCGGGGAAATATGTGGCTTTGATCGGGCATGATGACATGTGGAGAGCGGATAAGCTGGAGAAACAGGTTTCCTTTTTGGAAGAGCATCCGTCTTATGGTGTCTGTTTTACCTGGACCAATATTGTTGACGACCGGGGAAATACGGCAAATACAGAAAACTATAGCTTTTACAGGACATTTAACGCCGACAACCTCGGGGCAAAGCGCTGGAGCAGAAAGCTCATTGTGGAAAACAATTCCTTTTGCGCGCCGAGTGCCTGCATAAGAAGCGACGTGCTGAAAAGAACAGGATATTACCGTTATGCGCTGGTGCAGCTTCAGGATTATGATTTATGGATTCGGGTATTTGGAGAGGGGGAAGTGTATCTTCTGCAGGAGAGAGTGACGTATTACCGGAAGTTCACGGAGAAGGGAAAGAATGTGAGCGAGGTCAATACGGAAACATTGGCGCGGGATTCTCATGAGCGGCAGTGGATACATGACGCGTATATGAGAAATCTTCCGCCGGAGCGGTTTATTGAGATATTTGGCGAAGATATGAAAAATGCGGCGGCCCGCGATGAAAAAGAAATTCTGTGCGAGAAAGCGTTTTTCCTTTGGAGTAAAGGAAACTGTTTTGCAGAGAGGTGGTTTATAGAACTGCTGGAGGATGAAGATTGCCGCGAAATTTTAGAGAGGGAGTATCAGTTTGGACTGACGGACTTTTATAAGATGAATATGCAGCCAATGCTTTTTGATGAGACACTTGTGGCACTGGCAAAAAAGCAGCAGCAGGTAATCAAAGAGTATCAGGAGAAGGAGTTGGGAAAATGCAAATCGTAAAATACGCGTTTCAGCAGCACGGTGATGAGCGGGGAATGCTGGTAGCATTGGAAGAATACAATGATATCCCATTTGAGATTAAGCGTGTGTATTATATGTATGACACGAAGGAAGGGGTTCGGCGGGGGTATCATGCCCATAAGTCGCTGGAGCAGATACTGATTTGTATTCACGGCTCCTGTAAAATTCTGTTGGATAACGGGCAGGAGAAAAAAATCGTGTCCTTAGAAAAGCCCTATGAGGGACTCTATGTTGCGAACAATATGTGGAGGGAGATGTATGATTTTTCGCCGGACGCGGTTCTGATGGTGCTAGCCTCCGAGGTGTATAATGAGGAAGATTACATCAGGGACTATGATACATTTCTGCAGATGGTAAAAGAGGAGAAGTAAAATGTTGCAGGTACCGTATTTGAATCTTGAAGCAATACATAAACCCATACGGGACGAATTGAATGGGGCGTACCGTGGGGTAATGGAGCGCCAGTGGTTTATCGGGGGCGAGGCGGATAAAACGTTTGAGACAACTTTTGCAGCGTACTGCGGCACAGACTATTGTGTCGGTACCGGAAACGGTCTGGATGCGATTCGTCTGATTCTTCTGGCATATGGAATTGGTGTGGGAGATGAAGTGATCGTTCCTGCCAATACATTTATTGCAACTGTATTGGCTATTACCTATGTGGGAGCAACTCCTGTATTTGTGGATGCGAATCCGGATACATATCTCATTGATGTCGGGAAGATAGAAGAAAAAATTACAGCCAGGACAAAGGCTCTTATTGCCGTTCACCTTTATGGGCGCGCGGTCGACATGCAGCCGATACGCAAGCTTGCAAAACGGTATTCCTTCAAAGTGATTGAGGACGCGGCTCAGGCTCACGGCGCGAAATATCATGGGGAAATGGCAGGAAAGCTTGGCGATGCGGCGGCTTTCAGTTTTTATCCGGGAAAGAATCTGGGTGCTCTCGGGGACGCGGGCGCGGTGGTTACCGATGATGCTGAGCTTGCGGCAAGGGTAAGGGCCTATGGCAATTACGGCTCCTATGAGAAATATGATCATGTGTACCGGGGTTGTAATTCAAGACTGGATGAGCTCCAGGCGGCGTTTCTTTCTGTAAAATTGCATTATCTGGATCGGTGGAATGAAGAACGGAGAAGGATTGCGGAAACATATGCGGCTCAAATTAAGAACGGGAAAATCATTCTTCCGCGGATGCCGGAGAACAGGGAAGAACATGTATTTCATATTTATCCGGTTCTGGTGGATGGCAGAGAGGATTTTATCACATATCTTAGGGACAACGGGGTAGGGGTAAACATCCATTACCCGACACCGATTATGAAACAGAAAGCATATGAAGAATATTGCGGGGAGGCGGAGCGCTACCCGGTTACAAATCGCATCTGCGCTCAGGAGGTAAGCCTGCCGCTGTATCCGGGAATGACGGAGGAACAGATAGATTGGGTAATTGCATGTGTGAATCGTTACGAAAAGAAGATATAACAATAAGAAAGCTGGAATTGGCGGATGCCAGTCCTATGCTTGAATGGATGTTGGAACCGGATATTTACAAAAAAATGCAGTATAATCCCAAAGAGCAAAGTCTGGAAAAATGCAGGAATTTTATAAAAGAAAGCTGGACCGATAAGAGAAACCTCCATTATGCCGTCACAAATGGGACAGGAGAATATTTAGGAACGGTCAGTCTGAAAAACATTGATGAAAAAAATAAGAATGCGGAATTTGCGATTGCGCTGCATCCTAAGGCTATGGGAAAGGGAATCTCGGTGGCTGCTTTGGACGCAATCATGGAAAAAGCATTTTATGATTTGGATTTAAACAAGGTTTACTTATATGTGAGGAGCGACAACGAAAGAGCAGTGGCATTTTACCGAAAATGCCGTCTGGAGTATGAGGGATGCTTTAAGGAACAGCTTTACCTTGAGGGCGAGTATAAGGATATTTATTGGTTTGCTTTAAGGCGGAGCGGGTTTGAGAGTTGGAGAAATTTGATTGACAGACGATGAAAGGGGCAGATTTGTGCATGATTGCGGCTGCCGTGAGGTAAATAAATGAAAACGGATAAAATAAAAAGAGCAGTTACAGTGTATGTTCCGGGAAATTTATGCAATTTAAGGTGCGGATATTGTTATGTGTCTGAATGTCTGAAAAACGGACACGAGGAGCGGGCGGAATTTTGTTACCCGGTGGAACATATGATAAAAGCGTTTCGGCCGGAGCGGATAGGAGGACTCGCGTATTTTACAGTGATTGGAGGCGGAGAGACACTTCTTCCGAAAGAAGTGGTACCATTTGTACACGGACTGCTCCATTATGGCCATGTGGTAGAGGTTGTAACAAATAATACATTAAATAACCGTATAGATGAGCTATTGGATACAGATCCCGATGAGCTGGGCCGCTTAATTGTAAAATGCTCACTTCATTGGAACGAATTAAAGCGATTAAATAAAATTGATGATTATTTTGAAAATATGCGTAAAGTATTGGCTGCGGGAGCTTCCTCATATCCATTTATGGTTATGAGCGAGGAATACATGAAAGACCTGAATGAGATATGTGAGGTCTGCATCAGGGAAATAGGGGCCTTGCCGCAGTGTACGCCATGTGTAATTGCGGAAACCAGGGAAGAATTCCTGCAGGGAGGGGAGGCAAGAACAAATCCGCCCTGTACACCCGAGTTTATACGGAAGGTAGATGAGACACTTCATTCTAAATTATTTGATGAATCGGTCCGTTTTTTGGATATTGACCCGCAGAAAATATTCTGTTATGCCGGCCAATGGGCATTTGGGGTAGAAATGGATAGCGGAACACTATTAAAGTGCCATAATGTAAGAACGAAAATCAATTTCTTCGAGAATATTGAGGAACCGGTTGTGTGTGAGCCAGTCGGATGTGAGTGCGGCATTGCAAGCTGTAGTTTGCAGTATCCGCTTTTTGGAATGGGATTGATACCTGAAATCAAAAACGTACCTACATATACGGAAATGATTTGTGACAGAGCAGGCTTGTTCACAGATGAGGTAAAGGCATTGATGGATGTCAAAATACCGGATGTAGAGCAGGAGATGACACCAGAGGAGAGAGTTCTATTTTTAATGAACCGCATACAGGAGAAGAACAAAAGAATTAATAATTTATTGGTAGTATATCAGAGACAAAAAGAATTGCTGGAAATGTATAAACATGAGATACCGAAGGAGCAGAAGCTGGTAGAGGAAATTTTAGCTAAGATTGACGGCGGAAAGGTCGGGTATGAGGATTTAAGCTGTATTTCCTATGAGCATTTCATCGCGTTATATCAGGTGTGCAACACGATGGAAAACGGCTTGGGGATATATTGTGGCATTCTTGCAAAAATATACGAGGGACTTTTTCATACTCATGATTATGATGACGCGGGGCTGTCATACAATGCGCATGAGGATGGGCTTTTAGCAGGTATTAAAAATGTACCGATTACCGTGATAATTGCAGAAATATCGCTGAGTGAGTCAGTGAAAAAATATCTGCAAACAAAAGACAATGAGAAAATGGCCGAGCTTATGCAAAAACAGATTTGCGGGCTGCTCGGTGGGAGGGGTTAAAAGTGGAAGAAAATATTGTGTATTTTAAACATTTCTGGGAGCACATTTTATATAAGCAGATGTTTGAGATTGAGCAGCGATATTATGGACGTATTCCGATGGCGACTGATTTGTATGAAGAACTGCAGAAGGTATTTCAAAATAAGCTCGTTATACCTTTTATGGATTTTTCAGTTGCTACTGCATGCAGTCTGAATTGCAGGGCATGCTCGCAGTGGATGCCGTATTTAAAAAGAAGAAAGATTTTCTCTGCGCAGGAGGTACACAGATGGATGGAGGAGATATTTCGTTATATCGATTATATACATATCATATCGCCTTTCGGAGGCGAGGCATTTTTAAACGACGAGTTTGCTGAGATTTTAAATGATTTATTGAGATATAAGTCGGAGAAGAAGATCGGTTTTATCAGAATTGTCACAAACGGCACGGTTTTTCCGAGTGAATCCTTGCGGAAGGTGTTGTGTAATCCGGATATTTTGATTTTAGTCAGCAACTATACGGGGGGTATATTAAGTGCAGAGCAGTCTGAGAATTATAAACGTTTCATACAATTTTTGAATGACGAGAACTGCAGATATTATGAAGCGAAAATGGAATGGATAGACTTGGGGATTCCCGAACAAAAACGTGAGTTGCAGGAGCAGCAGAAACACGAGTGTTTTTCTTCCTGCTTTGTGAGAGATTGTGCGGGACTCTATGAAGGAAATCTATATCACTGCCCCAGAATCTATGCCCTGGAAAATATGGGACTTGAGGTTTCAACCGGCGATGACGTCATTCGTTTTGCTGAAATAAAATCGAAAGAGGAAATGAGGGAAAAGCTGGAACGTTTTTACTGTGTAGAAGCATTGGAAGCATGTGCGTGGTGCAGTGCGCCGGAAGATCGTCACAGTATACCGGCTGCGGAACAATTATAGGAGGAAAGCACAAGTGGCGAAAATATTAGTTGCGTTTTTTAATTGTATCGATGATGCTCAGAATAAAAATGCGATGCCTATCTTTTATGAAGGTTTTATTAAAGGCCTGGATGAGGCAGGAAACAATGTGGCGGTGTTTTCGCACAAAGGGTTTGGGCAGGATTTTGGCGAAATTGATGATAACACAAGGGCATTTGTGACTGAATTTGAGCCGGATCTCTGCATCATTTTTAATAATAGCTTTTATGATTTATCATCGGTGGTGTCGTGTCCTATCGTCATTTACGAAGTGGACAGTCCGAGATATTTTTCAAACAAGCAGAGGATCAAAGACAATCCGGACAGGTACCTGTTTTTCATTTTACAATCCGATAGTCGGAAGACCCTAATGGAAGAATACGGGGTGTCTCCCAAAAATATTTTTTATGTTCCGTGTTTTTCCGAAGTATATGCTGACGAACAGATGAAGCCAGAAGTAAATATTTCTTTCATAGGAAGCAGATTTTTAATGACCAGCGCCCGGCCATTTTTTGCTTTCCTGACGGGAAATCCGTCGGATGAGGAACGGCAGATGTTTCAGAATTGTGTGAATGAGATTCGGAATAACCCGCAGGTGACGCCGGCGGAGCTGGTGTACAAATATAAGATTATGTCGGAATTGGTTGCATGTAATCTCAATATTCCTGATATATTAATGACGCTTAGTGCGGAAAAAAGAGTGAAGGTTCTTTCTGCCGTGGCGGAGTTGGGCCTGGATTTATATGGGACAGAAAATTGGGGCAATGAATATTACTTAAATATTGATTTGAATTTTTCGTATGTGAATAAGAAAGTGTATTCTATCAGGCATAATCAAGACATATACAATTCTTCTAAAATTGGAATTAATGTATCACACTTACAGGCGACAAGCGGATTTCCATGGAGGGTTATGGATATTATGGCAAGCAATGCCTGTCTTGTGACGGATTATCATTCGGATTTCAAAGTACTGTTTCCGGAGGTTGCCGATATTCTTCCTGTATATGACAACGCTTATGAGGCATATGATTTGTGCAGAAAATTAATACGGGATGAACAGTACAGACAGGAAATTGTATTACGGTGCAACGAGGTAATAAATACTAAATATCGTTTTAAAAATTTATTGCCCAAATTAGAGGAATACAGTGGGGTTAAATTGCAAAATTAACGCAGATAGCTGTATCAATAGTTACATGATAGAAAGGAATGCGCGAAAAGCACACACGGGTGAAGCGTTATGATACCATACGGAAGACAAACGATAGAAGAAGACGACATTCAGGCAGTCGTGGAGGTCTTAAAATCAGATTACCTGACTACCGGGCCAAAGATTGAACAGTTCGAGAGGGCGGTGGCGGATTACGTCGGCGTAAAATATGCAGTCGCTGTTTCAAACGGGACGGCTGCGCTTCATGCTGCCTGTGCCGCAATAGAAATCGGGGAGGGCGATGAGGTCATCACCACGCCGCTGACCTTTGCAGCATCCGCAAACTGCGTGCTTTACTGCGGCGGAACGCCGGTTTTTGCGGACGTCGACCCCAAAACCTACAATATTGACCCGGAGGATATCCGACGCAAAATTACAAAAAAGACAAAGGCAATCATTCCTGTACATCTTGCAGGTCAGCCCTGTGACATGGATGCCATTTACGAAATTGCGGCTGAATACGGGCTGTTTGTCATTGAGGACGGTGCACATGCGCTCGGTTCCGAATATAAAGGAAAGAAAATAGGCACATTGTCGGATATGACAACCTTCAGTTTTCACCCGGTCAAACCGATTACAACCGGAGAGGGCGGAATGGTTGTGACGGACAGCAAGGAGCTTTACGAAAGGCTTGTACTTTTCCGCAGCCATGGAATCACCAGGGATGAAGCTTTTTTGACCAGGAATGACGGGCCTTGGTTTTATCAGCAGTTGGGGCTTGGTTATAATTACCGCATTACGGATATTCAGTGCGCATTGGGCCTTAGCCAGATGAAGAAGCTGGAGCGTTTTCTTGCGCGCAGACGGGAGCTGGTAAAGCGCTACAATGACGCATTTCAGGATTGCCCGGACATTGTCACACCATACCAGCTTCCGGAGACAAACAGCGGCTGGCATCTTTACATTATTCAGGTGTTAAACTGTGACAGAAAAACGGTGTTTGAGGAATTAAGGAAAGAGGGTATCGGAGTAAATGTCCATTATATCCCGGTATATTTTCATCCGTATTATCAGGAACATGGCTATGGGGACGTGCATTGCCCCAATGCGGAGGAAATCTATTCGCATATCATAAGTCTGCCCTTATATCCTGGGATTACGAACGAAGAACAGGATGAGGTGATTGAGAAGGTAATAAGGAGTATTATGAAAAATGCGGCGGCTATGGTTCGGTCGAGAAAAGGGTAAAAAACTTACAGGATTAGTAAGAGGTTTGCAGATGAAAAAAACAGAGAATAAAAAAATATTAGTGGCACAAAGCTCTATGCCGCCATTTGAAGAATACGTGGAAATGATAAGACCGCTCTGGGAGAGCCATTGGCTGACGAATATGGGCGACTATCATAAGAGGTTGGAAAATGAATTAAAAGAATATCTGAAGGTGAAGCAGGTATCATTGATGGTAAACGGGCATATGGCGCTTGAATTGGCGCTGCAGTCTTTGAATCTTCCGAGAGGGGGAGAGGTGATAACAACGCCGTTTACTTTTATTTCTACCACACATGCAATTATCCGCAATGGTCTGGTCCCCATTTTTTGTGATATAAAAGATGATTATACTATTGATGAAAATAAGATAGAAGAGCTTATTACTGAAAAAACGGTAGCAATTTTACCGGTGCATGTGTATGGAAATGTTTGTAATGTGCAGCAAATTGAAATGCTTGCTTATAAATATGATCTGAAGATATTATATGACGCGGCGCATGCGTTTGGTGAGAACTATCTTGGAAAAGGGATTGGCAGCTACGGGCATCTTTCCGTATTTAGTTTTCATGCAACCAAGGTATATCACACGATTGAGGGAGGATGTGTATGCGTTAAAAATCAGGAGCAGTATGAAAAGTTATACAATTTAAAAAATTTTGGAATAAGAGCGGAGGATCTCGTAGTTTCTGTAGGCGCGAATGCAAAGATGAATGAATTTTCTGCGGCAATGGGAATTTGTAATTTAAGATACATGGATGAAAATATACGAAAGAGAAAGCTTGTCTTTGAAGCTTATCAGAAATATTTGTCGGAGTGTAAACAGATCACATTGAACCGCTATCGAGAGGGACTGGAGCCCAATTACGCATATATGCCGGTATTATTTGAAAGCGGGGATATGAGAGATAAAGTATATTTAGAACTAAGGAAAGAAAATATTTACGCGAGAAAATATTTCTACCCCATTACGGCAGATGCGGCATGTTTTCGCAATAAATATCGTTTGCATGCGTTGGAGAAGGCGCGGGATTATTCAAAGAGGATACTTGTGCTACCTTTGTATGCAGAGTTGGATTTAGCGCAGGTGGAGCGAATTGCTGGAATAGTGCAGGCTACAGTCAGAGGAAAAAGGTAAATTTATGGAAAACCAAAATTGGATTCGGGATTTTTTAAAGGATTTATTAGCAAGTATTCAAACGCCGGAGAAAGCGGAGCGTGTGATTGAAGATTATTTTAAAATCAAAGAAACAGGGAAACTGTCTGATTTGCTGGATTTTTTAGAGGGAGAGTATGAAAAAGATATTCTTTATAGCTTAGAGTATTACTTATATTCCATTACAAATGACAGGGAATTATATCTCATTTGCGTGAAAACAAGATTGGAGCTGAATGCTGTAAGAGGAGATGATTTATTTTTGGAAAGAGTTTCTGGGATACAGTTGAAGGAAAAAAGTGAATTTATGGAAAACCAAAATTGGATTCGAGATTTTTTAAAGGATTTATTAGCAAGTATTCAAACGCCGGAGAAAGCGGAGAGGGTGATTGAAGATTATTCTGAAATCAAAGAAACAGGGAAGCTGTCTGATTTGCTGGATTTTTTAGAGAGAGAATATGAAAAAGATATTCTTTATAGTTTAGAGTATTATTTATATCTAATTACAAATGACAGGAAATTATATCCATTCTGTGCAAAAACAAGATTGGAACTGGAAGCAGAGCAGGCGGATGATTTGTTTTTGGAAATAAACCTGTTTGAACAGGTCTGTATATCCCAGTTTCAGGAGGGGGAAAAAGATTTTGCGTTTGCGTGGAAGTGGAATGAATATTTGGGGGAGAGAATGGAGCAGCTTGTCGGGTCGGTGGGCAATAAATATACGTTCAAGGAACGGGAGGACGGACCTGTAGTCTTGGTAGCACAAACACTTCTTGCTGAAGCGCATGCCCCGACAAGGTTAATCCTTGAAATGGCCAGGATATTCATTTCGGTATTGGATAAAGAAGTACTGCTGTTGGTTGCTGGAGTTCCGGCAGATGTGGGTTTGCTGAAAAACGTTGGACTGGATGCCAATGGGGCAAAAATGAACTTTAATTATAATTTAAATGGACAATTCAGCTACGAATATGGGGGTGTCTCCATACTGGGCTATCAGTTGATGATAAAAAAAGAAAATGTGGATGAAATGCGTCTGCTTATGCAGGCAGTTTACCGGATGAAGCCCCAACTTGTGTGGAACTTTGGGGCAAATACATATTATACAGGATTGATGAAAAATTTTACTGCATACATATACACGAGATGTTCGTCAGGATATCCGGCAGTAAAGGCAGATGCCGTTGTAAATTATATACCTGCCACTTCGCCTGAGGATTTGAGAGATAAACGATATTTAGAAGCCGATGGGACGTGTGTTAAGGAAATAGAGTTTTTATTTCCGTATGAAAAGCCCTGGCAGCCGGCGCAAAGGTACGCGTATGGAATTGCAGAAGAGGCATTTTGCCTCGGCATAGTTGGTAATCGTTTGAAGTTTGATTGTAAGCCCGAATTTTTGGCAATACTTGGTGAGATATTAAATGATATGAAGGATGTGTGTTTGATATTTTATGGAGAGTTAGATGCCGAATTTCAGAAAAAGATAGAAGCTGGAATTGGACAGAGGGAAAGGGTTATCTTCCTGGGAGGAAAGGATGATTTAATAAATTGGCTGGGAATGATGGATTTATTTATAAATCCTCCGAGGCTGGGCGGTGGAAATGGCGCTGCTATGTCAATGAGTTTGGGAATACCGGTGCTTACAGTAGATGAGGGGGATGTGGCATCTGTTGCCGGGCCTGACTTTATTGTAAGACGACAGGAAGAATTTCCGGCGCTTGTCAAAAGGTATCGGGATGACAGTGCTTTTAGGGAAAGTCAAAGCAGAAAAGCGCTTCAGAGAATAGAACAGATGACGACAAGCGATGAAGAATTGGGAAATATTTTGCAGCAGATAATTGATCTGGCGGGAGAAGAAATATGAAAAAATTAGGTATTATGCAGCCGTACTTTCTGCCATATATTGGTTATTTTCAGCTTATTGACGCAGTGGATGAATTTGTTATATATGATAATATCCAATATACCAAAAAGGGTTGGATTAACCGCAACAGGATTTTGCAGAATGGGACAGATACATATATCACGCTGCCATTAAAAAAGGCTTCTGATTTTCTGGATGTAAGAGAGCGCTTTTTGGCAGATAATTTTGACAGAAACAAGCTGTTCCGGCAAATTCAAACAGCATATCGGAAAGCACCGTATTATGAGCAGACAATTGATTTGGTAAGACGGATTATTTTTTGTGAAACAGAGAATCTGTTTGAGTACATATATCATTCCGTTCTGTTAGTTTGTAAATATCTTAACATTGAAACGCCAATTTTGGTTTCGTCCACGCTGAACTATGATAATATGCTGAAAGGACAGGATAAGGTTCAGGCAATCTGTATGGAACGGAATGCAGAAATGTATATCAATGCTATTGGCGGGATCAAATTGTATCAGGCATCGTCCTTTTTGCAGAAGGGAATCGAATTACGTTTTATCCAGACGGAATTTCAAGAATACAGGCAATTTGGAAACAATTTTTTGCCGGGACTGTCAATTCTTGATGTTATGATGTTTAATTCTACAGAGGTGGTGGGGGGCATGTTAAAGAAGTATCGCCTGTTGGAGGGAGAGGGATAATTGCAGTTCATACAACTTGAAATGCTAAATGAAATTAAAGAAATTCTGTTTACCTATGGGAATAGTTTTATTAGACCGCTGGACATAAGGGTAGGAAATCTCGATATTTATGCCTGCAAATTGCAGCAATATGCGTTGACTTATAAGATATTGGAGGAAAACAGAGAAGTAGGCTTTTTTTCATTTTATGCGAATGACCCGGAAAAACGGAATGCATATCTGTCCTTGATTGCAATGAAAAAAGAATGCAGAGGAAGAGGAATTGGAAGTAAAGCTTTAAAGTTCATATGTAATGAATGTGAACAAAGAGGATTTCAAATATTAAAACTTGAAGTAGACAAAGAAAATGAGGATGCCATTCGATTTTACAAAGCAAATGGTTTTCAAGTGACAGGTGAGGCTTCATTGGAATCGTTCTATATGGAAAAGGAGATTGGAAATGTTTGAATGGAAGAAAAAAGGGCTTGTATTTAACCCCGAGGAATGTACAGAGCGTCCGTACTGGAGATGGAATTTTGCCCAAGGGGAAAATACGGTTTTATTTGAGGATAAAATACGTGTTTATTTTTGCTGCAGAGAAAAGCCGGATGAGTTTGGAAAGACCGTGAGCCGTGTATCATATGTGGATTTAGACAGAAAGAATCCAATGAAAATTATCAAAGTCGCAGACAACCCGGTTTTGAATTTAGGAGGACTTGGAGAATTTGATGAATTTGGAACCTATCCTTTTTCCGTGGTAAAGCATAATGGGTTGCTATATGGATATTATGGGGGAGTCACAAGATGTGAATCGGTTCCCTTTAATGTATCCATAGGATGTGCGGTAAGCAGAGATAACGGGGAGACATTTGAAAAAATCGGCAAGGGCCCTGTATTGACAAGCTCGCTTTATGAGCCATACATGATATGTTCTCCCAAGGTACGTATTTATGATGGAAAATGGTATATGTTTTATTCGGCTGGAGCTGGTTGGACAAAAGAGCAGATAAGACCGGAGATTTGTTATAAATTACGCATGGCGGAATCGGATAATGGAATCGATTGGAAAAAGTGCAACCGAAACATTCTCGAGGATAAACTGGGGGCTTATGAATCCCAGGCTTGCGGTGATGTGATTGAAAAAAATGGAGTGTATCATATGTTTTTTTGCTACCGGAATCACACTGATTTTCGGAAGAATGCGAAGAACAGCTATCGAATTGGTTATGCCCGTTCAGAGGATTTATATCATTGGATTCGGGAGGATGAAAAAGCCGGGATAGATATATCCCCGGATGCTGGTGACTGGGATTCGGAAATGGTTGCCTATCCGCATGTGTTTGAGTGTGAAGGCAAGACTTATATGCTGTATCTTGGAAATGAGGTTGGGAAAAGCGGCTTTGGGCTTGCGGAGCTTTTAGGAGAATTAGAATGAAGTGGAGAAGATATGGGAAAATATTCACGCCCGAAGAATATGGCTTTTCATATGCCAAGTCCCCGCAGGCGCTTGAGTTTCGCCATTTTATAAGAGTGTATTTTTCGGATTGCAAAAAAGATGGTGATAAGTTAATCAGCTATGTGTGTTTTGCGGATTTTTCCAAAGATTTTAAAGAGGTAATGCGTGTGGAGCGGCAGATTATCCCGGATGGCAAGCTCGGTTGTTTTGATGAGCATGGGATTTTTCCGTTTAGCCCGTTAAAAGCAGATGGTAAAATTTTGGCTTATACAAGTGGTTGGTCAAGGCGTGTATCAGTATCGGTAGATACGGGAATTGGCCTGGCGCAATCGCTGGATAATGGAGAAACGTTTCAGCGAGTGGGAGATGGACCTGTACTTACAAGTTCGTTGAGAGAGCCGTTTTTGGTGATAGATGGATTTGTGCGGAAATTTAACGGGCTATTTCATATGTGGTACATATATGGAGAGGATTGGAAAGTTTATAAACCGGGTGCAGACCCTGACAGAATTTATAAAATAGGACATGCTGTTTCAGAGGATGGAATAGAATGGAGGCGTGACGGCAAACGACTGATAGAAGATTGTATAGAGGACGAATCGCAGGCATTACCGACGGTTGCGTATTATAATGGTATGTACCATATGTTTTTTTGCTGGAGGTATTCGTATGATTTTCGCACAAATAGTCGACGGAGTTATCGGCTTGGCTATGCAAAATCAAAAGATTTATATAGTTGGAAACGCTGTGACGAATGTTTGAATTTTGGGTGCTCCGAGAGCGGATGGGATAGTGAAATGTTATGTTACCCGAATGTGTTTATAATGGATAATGAATTATTTTTGCTCTATAATGGCAACGGATTTGGAAAAAGCGGGTTTGGATTGGCAAAATTGGAGGAACTTGAATGAACAGAGATTACGATAAGGAAACAAAAGATAATAGCGGACGTAAGTATGCCTATAGTTTTGATTTTGATGTGATGCATCCTTATATGATAAAGGCATTTACACCATTTTTTCGGAGGGGAAATGCGCTTGAACTGGGATGTTATCAGGGGGCTTTTACAGAACGTATCGCTAAGCTTTTTGATTCGGTAACCTGTATAGAAGCGTCAGAAGAAGCGATAACAGAGGCCAGGAAAAGGTTACAGGGATATGATAATATCACATACATACAATCTATGTTTGAAAATGCCATTTTAAATCAAAAATATGAAAATATTTTTTTGACACATGTATTAGAACATATCGATGACCGGGTTGGACTTTTGAAGAAAATCCGGGAAGAATGGTTAGCGGATGATGGTATATTGTTTGTGGCATGTCCGAACGCCAATGCGCCCTCAAGGCAAATTGCTGTAAAAATGGGATTAATTGAATCTAACACAGCGGTAACGGAGGCGGAACGTGCGCATGGGCATCGTATTACATACTGTATGGATACATTGGAAACAGAGATAAAGAAGTCTGGATTACAGGTGTTACACAAATCAGGAATCTTTTTCAAGGCATTGGCAAATTTTCAGTGGGACCGATTGCTGGAAACGGATATCATTTCACAGGAGTATCTGGACGGGTGTTATTCATTAGGGCAGCAGTACCCGGAGTTATGCTCGAGTATTTTCTGCGTGTGTAAAAAGTAGAAGTCGGTTTAATTCTAAAATACGGAAGGTTAATGATAGAATGTCATTTGACGCTAATGGTAGAAGCAGTGCTGCTGCCGTTCAGGGCGGACAAAAAGAACGGAGAGATAGTGGGCAGTCTTTAAAACCGCGTGTTTGAGGGAGGAGAAGCGGAGTAGTAACATGACAGTAGAGGAGATTATTGAGCAGGTTACGATGATTTGTAAAGAAAACCATGTGGAGCATCTGGCGCTTTTTGGCTCTTATGCAAAAGGTACTGCAACTAAGTACAGTGATTTGGATTTTATTATATATGGTCCAGTGGATATGGAAAAATTGCGGGAGCAGATTGATGAAATCATGACGCTCAAGAAGATTGATTTGTTTGAATATGATTTGTGCCGGAATCAGTATTTGAAGGAGGATATGGATAGATATGCAAGAAAAATCTATTAACCGCTATCGCAGCTTTTGCAGGAGTCTGCAAAATTTAGCAGAGGCGAAAGGAAAGGATGCAAGTGACAAATTTGTCCTCAGCGGTACGGTACAGATGTTTAACCTGGCGTTTGATTTGGCATGGAAGGTCATGAAAGATATTATTACCGAATATCACGGAGTGTTGGAATACGCTACCGGTTCGCCGCGGGAGACGCTTCGTGTGGCATGCAGCGTAGGGCTGATTGAGGATGATATGTGGCTGGAGATGCTGAGAGCGAGGAATAATCTGGCACATGATTATGATGGGGAATTGGCACTGAAATATTTTCAGGACATCACGTCAGGGTACTATCAATTAATGGAAGATTTTATGAAAAAGGCGGCGGTATATTACAAGGAATAGGCTGTTCTTATAAGCATCTGTCGGTTATTGTTATTGAAAGGATAAAAAGAACACATGCTGTCAGTCTGTATCATAACAAAGAATGAAGAAAAAAATATTGCCCGCTGTCTGGAAGCCTTACAGCCGCTTGGATTTGAAATCATCGTCGCGGATACCGGTTCTGCAGACGCTACAAAGGAGATTGCGTCGCGTTACACCAGAAATATCTATGATTTTGTGTGGTGTGACGATTTTGCGGCGGCGAAAAACTTTGCCGTTTCGAAAGCTTCCAACGATGTTGTCATGGTGGTTGACGCGGATGAATATATGGAGGCTTTTGACGCAGAACAGCTTGCGGAACTTTCACGTTTGCTTAAGCAGCATCCGGCTTCGGTAGGACGGGTGTATCGGAAAAATGTATTTGAGAGAAACGGTGTAAGGCAGGAGACGGACGAATGGCTCAACCGTATTTTCCGGAAAGACCTCTTTCATTATGAGGGCAGAATCCATGAGCAGGTGACTGCTTTGGACGGAAGCGATTTCGAGACGTTTCAAACGCCGGTGACGCTGGTACATACCGGCTATGATTTGCCCGAAGAAGAACGGAAGAAAAAGGCGGAGCGCAATATCCGTCTGCTGGAGCGGGAGCTTGAGGCGCTTGTTCTGGAAACTGCCGGAGGGAAAAAGGCCGCAAAGGCAGCCTGGAGGATGCTGGAAGAAAAAGGTGGGGAGCATTCGCCCCTGCAGAAGAATGCGCAGATACCGTATATTTTATATCAGCTCGGGAAGGGCTGGTACATGGCGGGAGATTATGGAAAGGCGTGCCGTTATTTTGCGTTAGGGCTGTCCTTTGACTTAAATCCCAGGCTGGAATATGTCATCGACATGGTCGAGACCTATGGCTACGCGCTGCTCAACAGCGGACAGGCAGAGGCTGCCCTTTTTTTGAAAAATGTATATGCAGAGTTTGGGGCAAGCGCTGATTTTCAGTTTTTGATGGGGCTGATTTACATGAACAACGCTCTTTTTGATGAGGCGGTGGAGGAATTTCAAAAGGCGGCACGGCACCGTACATGCAGGAGCAAAGGGGTTAATTCCTACGCAGCCTGGTACAATGTCGGGGTTATATACGAGTGCCTCGGCAAAATAAGCGAGGCGAAATATTACTATGAAAAATGCGGCGGCTATGGTCCGGCGGAGGAGAGGCTAAAAAACCTGTAAATTGCAAATGATCTAATAAAAGCGAGATGAGAGTTTTATACAATTGTTTGAGTTTTTAGACTTTCATGAAAATAATAAATGGTTATTGCCCCAATTTATCACATGTAGTATAATTGGGACAAGCAGGGCTTATGTTTGGATGATGTGCTTTCAGCGGGGTGATTGAATGGAAGTTTTGCAAAAGATGACATTATATGACTTATTAGGCTATGCGGTGCCGGGTAGTTGTATGCTTATCATTTTGTTGTTCAATACAGAAAATATTGCTCTGGGCAATAAGCTGTTCACCTCGTATGCAGGATACCTTGTCGGGGCAATCATATTGTTTGGTTATGTTCTTGGAATCGCAATATCGGAAGTCACAGATTTCATATTAAGCGTATCTATAAAGAGGACAAGCTGGTTTTTATGTGGGAATCCGTTGAAATTATATTATGAGCGGCTGGCACTGGCACTTGGGAATGCGGGAATAGCTGATTTTAAAGATTTTACATCAGTACAGACGGCAGAGACCGGGGGTGATTCAGCCGCACTGCAGGAAAAGGTCGCAAAATATTCTACATATATTTACAGTGAAATTCAGGCGGACAAGACCTATTCGAGGATTCATAACTATGCCTCGGCGGCTTTGATTTGTAAGAATATGGCGTTTGTAACGGTTGTGTCAGGTATTGTGTGCTACAACAAACATTTTGTGCTTTGGATAGTGCTTGCGGCGGCATTTCTTAGACGGTGGAGGAAAAATTACTGGAAGAAAGAAGAGTATGCGGCTGATTGGTTCATACAGAAGCACTTGGAGCCAAACGAAGAAAGTATGAGCAAATCTGCATAAAAGCTCTGAAACAGAGAAGAATAATTTCAGGACGTGGTGGACAAACATTTTTTATTAGTTGTTTAATATACTAATAGAGACTAGAGAGTCCATTCAGGAACTTGGAGAGTGTGCCTATGAACAAGTTTGCATCAGTTGAATTATCATACGAAAATGACAGACGGATGGACTACCAGCTCTTCGCAGAGTTTTTGCGATTGGCTGGTGTTTATGTGTATGAATATAATAAAACGGTAGATTCCGATAAAGTGGCAGAAATAGAAACAGATGCAGAATGTACCGGCAGATATGAGATTCTGTCAGAGGATTTGCCGGAAGCGGCAGATCAGCGTGAGAAATTGGGCATCTTGCATCAGAAGCTGCAGGATGCAATTTCACAAACAGCGTTGGAAGAATGCTATGAAAAGCTGGAAGAAATCTTTTTAAAGCACGGGCTATTGCAGGCAGGAGTAAATTTACAGTATTTCAGGGCAATCACAGATCAACCGGCTATGAAAGAAGTCCTGGAAGACGCAGGAAAGCGGTTTGAGAACGCGGCTGACGACCTTGTGGATATCATAAAGAAAAATCCTGCTTATGAGAATAATTGCCATATGCGGTATGCAAGGATGTTTTGCAAGCAAAAAGCGAACTTGGCGAAGTATTTGTACAAACAAGCGGTTGTATATTATGTAAACGAACTGGCGGCCGAGGGGTTGGCTTTTCTGGACGATTTCCCGGATTTTTCCAATGGCTGGGTGTTGCTGGGCTTTATTTATGAGATTTCAAAAACCTATACCAGGGATGCGATTGATGCGTTTCAGCGTGCCTTAAAGCAGGAAGGGCGAAAAAAGTATATGTACAGCGTCTACTATTGGTTGGGCAAACGCTGTGAGGAGTATGAGTTTTTAGAAGAAGAGACGGATGAGATATATCGGAAAGCACATGGCTATATGCCAAAGTACCGTAACACCTATAAGCTGGCAAGAAGCGCTTACCGGAAAAAGGAGTGGATAGAGGCGCTTGCGCGCTTTGATGAGTGTCTGGGATATTTAGAGGGAAAGAGCAATTATCTGGATCCACTGGAACAGGAATATATGTTTAAAGTGAATATTCATAAGTGCTATATTAATCTGGAAAAGAAGGATTATTATAATGCTATTTTAAGCGCAAATGCGGCACTCGAGTTGCGAAAAGGCATAGATGGCGGTAAAAGCACGCAAAATCAGTATACCCGATTTTATTTCGAAATGTATGGGGACAAAGCGGAGCAGATGATTGGGCTTGCGGAAAAGAAGATGAGCAGCAGGCAGGCTTACCAGTATCTTGCGAGGGCATACCGGGAGATTGATATGCCCAAAGAGGCAGATGAGTATCTGAAACTGGCGGAACAGGCTTAGAAAATTGCACGGTATTACAGTATTTAAAGTAGTATACGTGCAATTTTTTTGAAACAATAAAACTACAAATGAGGAGGGAAAAATGAAATTACATGGGAATACAAAAAAACTGGAAATTATAAAAACCGGCTGGGAGGAGAGATACAAGGAGCGCAAAGAAGACGGTCTCCAGGTAATCAGGGAGATAGAATATCCTTTCTATGAGAATAATTATCTGAGCGGCCTGCGTGAGCTGTTTGATGCGGCGCTGGAAGAAGAAGCGCTTTTAAAAGAAAATGAAAAGAGATTCATTCCAAGGGAAAAAAGGAACATACTTGCATTCATTGGTCGCCGCGGCGCTGGTAAGACGACGGCAATGGAGGAATTCTGCCGGATTTTAAGCTCTCTTTGCTTGGATGCAGAAAAACAGAGATGGCTTGCTCTGACGTTGGAAGCAGGAAAGCGGGAGACGCTGGCAGGAAAAAGATTTTATTTTCACATTTTAGACCCGATTGACGCATCGCTTTTGGGAGAGAAGGAGGATTTATTTGAACTGATTCTTGTCAATATCTACCGTGCGTTCGCGGGAGAAAGAAATGAGAGCGGCTTTGCGGCGGACATGCAGAAAGTGGAGCTGGCGGAGCGGCTGAGGCTTATTTTTGAGCGATATTTTTCTGTCACTTTGAATGACGAAGAAAAAAGAAATTGGTCGGTTGCGGGGATGATGAAGCATTTGGCGAGCGGTTATGACGTCCGGAAAAATATCGGAGAGTTTATTGATGATTTGCTGCACTTGCAGAAAAGCAGAGCCGATTATGAATATATTGTAATTTCCATTGATGATTTTGATTTAAATCTGCGTCATGGATACGAGATGTTGGAACAGCTGCAAAAGTACTTTTCACATCACAGGCTTATCATCCTGCTGACGATGGATTACAACCAGATGCGGATGGTCTGTGAGGAGCATTTCCTGCGGGAAATGGCGTATCTGGCAAACGTGCCGGAGAGCGGGCTTTACCAGCATTGCAAGGCTTTAGCCAATGATTATATGACGAAGCTGTTTCATTTTTCCCAGAGAATGTATATGCCGGACATTAAAAAGCTGGGCAGTCAGGTTGAGATTGTTATAAGGAAAAAGGATAAAGATAAAAATAAAAATGAAATAAGGATTGATATGCCCGTAAAGACGTTTCTTATGTGCAAAGTAGCGGAACTTATGCATATCTATTATGACGGGTGCGGGCTGAAGCGTCATTTTTGTGAGACGGAAACGGTGCGGGACCTTGTTGCCTACAATGAGTTTTTAGAATCGCTTGTTGCCGTGGATTATGCAGGGCTGACCAATAGGGGGAATGCGGAGGAAAATGAAGTAAATCGGGAAATCTTGCGTGCTTACGACCAAAATCATCAGAGATTCAATGAAGATATTTCGATTCGCTTAGCACAGAATAGTCTGTTGCGTGACCGTAGAGATGCTTTTGAAAAATTGGCGGATCGCGATCTTGAAAGACGTGCCATGTATTTTGTGAATATGAGCAGAAGCCAGGATAACATTGTATTTGGTGATATTGATGGGAAGCCATATGCCTATGGGGATTTGCTGGAAAAAATATATCGATGGGGCAGGGAGAACCTAGATGACAAGCCGTTTATTTCCTGTGTGCTGGCATCCTTTACCTCGGAGATGGTCCGGGAGTATCTGCATCTGCGCTATAATCCTGATGAAGAACGGAGGAAAAAGTACAGAAAAAGACTGGCAGGTTTTCTGGGAGGTTCCTTTTCCAATGAATGGTGCGGGCAGGCACTGCCCGAAATCAATATCATAATCAATAATGTCCCATGTCCGACACGCCTTGGCTATAGCAGGGAGGTATCGCTGGAAAAGCTGGAAACAGTGTTTGAATTGGACGGGTTGGAAGACTTGCGGAAGAAGAACCTTACCAGAAGAACCGGGGACAAACAAAAGTGGAAAGTTGAACTGGGCAAGTGGATGAACAAAGAACATGTGCTTGAGGTATTGCAGTGCCTGGACATGCTTTTTGTTCATCGGGAGGGTGATTACTATCAGGGAATCAATTATCAATTTGCATATGCTCCGGTTATTCAGCAGTATGAGAAAAAGACAGAAGCCGAAGCCGATGACAAGAATGCGCAAAAGTCTGCTGATGTGCAGGAGAGATATGTGATAAAAGTCAGCGGGACGGGGGAAGCGCAGCTGGATGTCATGGGATTTGTCACAAAGTCCTTAAATTACCAGAGGGAACAGGAAAGGCTGGAAAGCAATATTGCCTCGGGGCTGGCAGACATAATTGCGGAGCATCTTTCAATGAAGGCTGCCCAGAAAGATATTTTAAAGGACATTCTGTCTGAAATTCTGCGGGAGGAATCGGAGTTTGGAAAGTGTAAGGGAGCCTCCCTTGAGCCAGAAGTTGCGTTTCCGTTTTATGATCTGGATTTGGCGTATAATGTGTGGAAGAGAACCAGGAGAAGTGCCTCGAAGAAAAAATACCGTGAGGAAGAGCTGCTCGTATGCCTTCAGGATTTATACACTGTAGTGGAAAGTCAACTGAAGGCAGAGGATGACTTTTATACGGTGAAAGACCTGGACGATGAGGAGAAACACGCACCGGGCTATGCGAAACATTTTGATAACTGTCCCTATATCAAAATGATCCGTGCAATAAAAGACGATGAGGTCAGGGTGAACATTTCGTCTATGCTGGTCACGGCCCTAAAGAGCGCCATATCGTTTAAGGTATTGCCGGAAGATACGGAGAGGAAGGCGGGTACATGAATAATCTAAATATTATTCTTTCCATGTATTTCCAGAAGGTTTCCTCCCATAATATCCTTTGCGGGGATTTTGACTATCGGAGATTTCCAGAAAAGGAATTTGACGCGCTCGCGTTGGGAACGCTCCGGCATCTGACAGAATCCGAGACAAAAGGGCTTTACCGTTATCTTCAAAATTCCCTGGGGCAAGGCAGCGGGGAAAATGGGCTGAATGTTTTCCGGGCGCTCAAGGAGCTGGTGAAGGATTATCTGCTGGTGAGGGAAAATGAGCCGATCTGCCGTTACGAAAAATTGTTGGAGTGGAGAGAGCTTGTGGGCTTTATCGGGGAGGATTTATCGATTTGTGCGTTTTTGGCATACAGGACGGAAAAAGGGCAGCCGGCCTGGCAGGAATTTGCATGGGATACGGTTATCGGGCACGATAATCTGCAGCTTAACCGTATCATGCAGAAGGGGATATCCGACAATCATTTTCATCTGTTTGGCTCTGCGCCTGCTTTTAAATTAATCTGGCTGAAATTGATGAACGATTTAACGGATAGCCGTTATGCCGCGGCGCTGCGCGAAATTGACGCGAAGCGGAGGAAAACGCGTCTGCATTATTCTGCGGAATATCAGGAGGATTCCCTGGAAAGGATGCATTTTCAGGCGGCGCTGATACGGGTATATTTGTTTCTTAATATTTACCAGATGCAGTCCGGGGCGGAAAATGACTGGAAAGGAGCTCCGCGCGAGGATGATGTGAGGGAAATGCTCTCGGAGGATGCGCCTGTCTGGCTTTATAAGGAGAAAGTACAGGGATATATTGAGGCATTGAGAATCCTGAACCTGACTGATTATGCGAATACAAAGCAGGCTGCAAACAAAATAGAGGGGGAGTTTTGGGGAGAGCGTGAGCTTATGTACCATATGCTGTGCGGGAAAGTGGCAGGGGAAACCATTCCGGATATTATGAAAAACTGGTTTTACGCATATCTGGTGATCCAAATCAGACTGCGTGAGGAGCTGGTTCAGGTAAATGAAAATATCGGGTTTGTAAATTTCAGTATCTACAACAGAAGAAAAAGCGCTTTTTTATCAGACATGCCGGATACCCGGAGAATGGTGCAGCATGCGGTCGTTGGGAGTCTGGAGTCGGGCAATATGCGTTCACTGGAGCTGCGGATAATACCTGCGCCGACGGCGTTGGAGAATCGGAAAATGATAAGCTGTTACGATGCCTTTATCCGGGAGTATTATTTCCCCAGGGAAAGCCCGTGTAATTTTTACTATGTGTTTCATTTCCCGAAAAAGGAGGATAAGCTGCCGGAGGAAAAGAGCGGGCTTTTGCCGGAATGCCGCCATGCCGCATTTCGCCGGAGACTGGAGGAGACGGCACGGCAGCTGATAAAATTCCGTGAGCTTGAGCCGGAGAGCGCGGCCAGGGTTCTTGGCATCGACGCGTGCTCAAATGAAATCGGCTGCAGGCCGGAGGTGTTTGGTCCCGTTTTCCGGTGGCTGACACAGCATGTGGTGAAGCAATCGCTGTGGGCTGAGGTAATGCAGTGGAAAATGACGTACCATGTGGGTGAGGACTGGCTTGATTTTGCGGACGGCCTGCGGGCTGTGGATGAGGCAATCCTTTTTCTCAATATGCGCAATGGAGACCGGCTGGGGCACGCGACGGTTCTCGGTCTGGATGTACAGAAATGGTACGAGAGAAAAGGCAACAGTATTTGTCTGCCCCTCCAGGATTATCTGGATAACGTGGTGTGGATGTATCATAAGCTAATCGAATACGACATCAGAGAGAGTGAGAATTTAAAGGGGTTCCTGCGCAGTGAATATGAGAAGTATTTTCGGATTCTGTACAGTCCGTATATGGATAAGGAGTGCGTCTGGTATGATATAGATACCTATTACGAAGCGTGGAAGCTGCGCGGAGACCATCCGGATTTATATCAAACAGGAAAATACGAAAATCCATATCGGTACTTCAGGGAGCACTGGGCGAATGAGCAGCTGACAGACGGGAGTGAAATCAGGGTCAGAAAAGAAACAGCTCTGCTGGTATATTATTATCATTTTTCAGCGGATATCAGGCACAAAGGGGATCAAAGAATGGTATTTCAGGTTTCGGATTTATATATTGAGGGGGTCAAAAATCTGCAGAGGGCAATGCAAAATCAGGTTGCGGCGCTTGGAATCAGTATTGAGGCGAATCCCAGTTCAAATCTCCTGATAAGCGCTATGCAAAACTATGGGGAGCACCCCATTACCAGAATGTTCAATTTGGGCCTGACAGTAGATGCAGAGAAGCTGGAGGAATGTCCGCAGCTGCATGTTTCTGTCAATACAGATGACAAGGGAGTGTTTTATACTTCGTTGGAAAATGAATACGCGCTGATGAGCTGTGCGCTTGAGAGGGAAGGATATCGAAAACAAATGGTGTACCAATGGCTGGACGATGTGCGTGAGCATGGAAACCAGCAGAGCTTTATGCACCGACTCCCTGAATAAATAAAAAAACATTTGCCATTTCCTGTCTCTGAATATATACTTATAACTAACTGAATGTTTATAAAAGATATTCCGGCAGGGAGGTATGCATGAAGCGCGTGAAATTGGAGGAACTTGCAGCGCAGCAGCGCGGCGAAAGCTATAGTGAGCTTTATGAGCGCATACGCTCAGAGCTTGACGCCGGGCGGCTTATGCCGGTGAAGGCATCCGGAAAAAACGGAAAGAAACCCGCGCTTTACCTGGAATATTGGATTCGTGAAGAACAAAAGGATTACAGTGAGCTGGAAGAAGAATTGGACTACCGTCTGACACCGGCTATTTCCGTGGACTACTATCGCAGGCATTTGCCCGAATATGAAAAGGACAGACAATATGTGCGGATGCTGGATGCGTTTCTGCGCGGCCGCGGGGACGAGCTGCGGGAACCGGTTTCCGTGAACGAGCGGAGCTACGCGATTTGGAAGCAGGAAAAATTTCTGAAAAAAGGGCATGGAGGCACAATTTTAAAGCGGTGTGGGATAGAACCCTCTGATCTGAATTATTATGAGACAAGCGAGCCGCTTGCATACTATTCCGGCAGCCGGGCGACACCGCAGAACCTTTTGATCGTGGAAAATAAAGACACGTTTTACACCATGAGACGCCATCTGCTCTCGGGCGGCTCTGCAATTCTTGGAATGGAAATCGGTACCTTAATTTACGGGGCGGGGAAGGGAATTCTCCGCTCTTTTTTGGATTTTGAGATTTGCGTGGAGCCTTACATGACACATCCGCAAAATAAGCTTTATTATTTTGGAGATTTGGATTATGAGGGTATTGGAATTTATGAAAACCTGGCGGATTTGTTTTCCGGGCGTTGTGAAATCCGCCCTTTCACAAAGGCGTATGAGGAAATGCTTCAAAAAGAGATGGGTGGGGAAACGGAGCAATCCTGGCTTCTGCGTCTCCCGAAAATGAAGGAAAAGCAAAATCAGGAGCTCTCGGGGCATTTTTATTCTTATTTTTGCGCCGGGTGTGTAAAACGGATGAAGGATATATTAAAGGCGGGGCGCTATATACCGCAGGAGTGCTTAACGGAGCGGGACTTAAGGCGCGGCGAAGAGGAAGCGGGCAGGGAAGATGCAGTATGAATTTTTAAAACAATTTCCCAGACGGATGAAAAATGTCGGATTGTACTGTGTACTGATTTCTAACAGCATCCAGAAGGGTACCTGGCAGAAATACGGCTTTAAAAAGCTGGACGAGCAGATAAATCTGTTGTTTGCGGTTCTTTTATACATTATGGAGCAGTCGCTGCGGGAAGAAATCTGTACGATGGACGACATAGGCGCGTTTATTGATAACCTCAATATACAGTATCTGGGCAAGCCGATGTCCTATGAGGACAGTAAACTGCTGGGAGATTTTATCGTCAATGTCATTTTGTCCAATGAGGGCCGGGCCATGTATTTTGACGGCTTTGAGTTTGAGCAGAATGCATATAAAATCATGAATATCAGCTATGTGGCAAACCGTGTGGTATATGTGGATTCTGAAGTCAGGCGCACCTCGTATTATCTGACGGATGACGGCTATAACCTTTTATTGGGGACACTTGAAATTGAAAACAACATGAAGCTGACCATCCATGAGATGATTTTTAAAATGCATCTGGAGAAGCAGAGCTATGATAAGGCGGTGGATGAGATTAAAAATGTGTTTAATCTCCTGCGTATCCAGCTCCAGAAAATTCAGGAGGCGATGGGAAGGATACGGAGAAATGCGCTCAGCTATTCCGTGAGTGATTATCAGGAAATTTTAACGGAAAACTTAGAAACCATTGCCGACACAAAAAAGAAGTTTCAAAGCTACCGGGAAATGGTTGCAGCCCGCGCGGCGGAATTGGAGAATGAAAATATCAACGTGCGCCATCTGACCCCGCGGGAGGAGGAAACGCTTCAAAACCTCAGGACGATTGAAAGCTACCTGACACGGACAATTGATGAACATCAGAAGATTTTGAATCATCATTTTGATTTGAAGGCCCTGTATACAAAGGAACTGGAGCAGATTAGCCAAATGTCTTTGATTAAACGTTTTTCCTTTCGTACGGAGGTGTATGAAAAGCTTCTTTCCGATGCGCGGGGACTGACGCATACGGACTATTTCCTGCGCCCATTATTTAACCAGGAGCCCGGAAAAATTTATAATCTCAACAAAGCGCTGGAGGTCTGGCAGCCGGCCCGTGTGCGCAAAGGAGAGGAAAATGAAGAGCTTTTGGATTTTGACGGGGAGGAATGGGAGCGCGAGCAGGAGAGGAAGCTGGCGGAGAGGCTTCGGAGTTATGAGGAGAGCCTGGGTTTTCTGGTGACGCGGGCGGTGCGGGAGGGAGAGATCAGTCTGTTGTCCCTGCAAAATGCGATGACGGAGCAGGAGCGTGGGCTTTTCATCCCAAATGTCGAAATATTTAAAGAAATTATGGTGGAGCTGATCAAAACCCGGGAAATCAGTATTGACGCGCTGAAAAAGGAACGGAGCGAATTTCTCTCGGAGCGCGCGGACAGCTTCCAGCTCAACGAAATGCTGCTGGATTTAACAGAAAAGCGTCAGGAGTTAAAAACGCTTAAAGGAGTGGAAATTTACCGCATCGAGGACGGAAATACAGTTGTGTTTGACGGGGTAAGGGATGAACAGGGGCGCGAAAAATGCATCCGGTGCTCGAATGTGCTGATTCGGGCGCTCACGGAATCATAGGGAGAAACGGAGGGACGTACAGTGGCGTATGAGATGGAAGATATCCGCACAGCGCAGGAGATATTCTATTACCTGCTGGAGTATCATGAGCTGTCGGAGGAGGATGAGGAGCGGCTGTACCGGGCTTATACGGAAAATGAACAGGTGCAGAATCTTGTGAAAAGCCAGGGGGAGGCGGCGCAGTGCATGGTTGAGCGCTATGCGGGCGTCGTTTATCTGATTCCGGGGGAGGAAAATGATTTCCTGGGCTATTCGAAAGCGCGCCTTAAGGCGGAGCTGTGTAAATCGGGTGCAGCCAACCGGGATTATTACCTTTCGCAGTTTGTGATCCTCACCCTGTTGGTGGAATTTTTTGACGGGCAGGGCAGTACCAGCAAGGCGCGGGACTATATGAGGGTCGGCGAGCTGCAGAATTGCGTTACCGAACGACTGCGGGAGGGAGCGCAGCGGGAGAGCCAGGACACGGACGGGGCGGCGGGCACCGCGTTTTCGGGTATGCTTGAGGCTTACGAGGCGTTGCGCTCGGATGAGAGGGGGTCGAAGGCAAAGACGACGAAAGAGGGGCTGCTGCATCATATACTGAGCTTTCTGCAAAAGCAGGGATTGATAGAGTATGTGGAGGAGGACGAAATGATTAAAACCACAAAAAAACTGGATCATTTTATGGACTGGAATCTGCTGAACCAAAACAACTATCACAGAGTGCGCCGGATGCTTGGAGGCAGCGATGAGTAAAATAAATGCGATACGTCTGATTAATCTGAATTATAACCACAATGCGATACGCATCAGTGACGAGGTGTTTCATCTGAACGGAGAAAGCACTTTATTTTCCCTGCGCAACGGCGGAGGAAAATCCGTGCTTGTTCAGATGCTTACAGCACCGTTTGTGCATAAGCGCTACCGGGATACCAGGGACCGGCTGTTTAAAAGCTATTTTACGACAAACAAGCCGACCTTTATTCTGGTGGAATGGAAGCTGGACGGGGGCGCGGGGTATGTGCTGACAGGAATGATGGTCCGGAAAAGCCAGGAAATATCAGAGGAAAATGCGGCATCTGCGGACGAGCTTGAAATGATAAATTTTATCAGTGAATACCGGGAACGCTGCATGCAGGATATTTTTCATCTGCCTGTGGTTGAGAAAAATAAAAAAGAAATTGTGTTAAAAAGCTTCGGGGCGTGCAGACAGCTGTTCGAGCAGTACAGGAAAGACCGTTCCATGCGGTTTTACTGCTATGATATGGGAAATGCGTCCCAGGCAAGGCAGTATTTTGAACGCCTGGAGGAATATCAGATTTTTTACCGGGAATGGGAGACGATCATCAAGAAGGTTAATTTGAAGGAATCCGGTTTGTCGGATTTATTTGCGGATTGCCGGGATGAAAAAGGTCTGACGGAAAAATGGTTTCTGGAGGCGG
This sequence comes from uncultured Roseburia sp., assembly GCA_944380515.1. Classification (GTDB taxonomy): domain Bacteria; phylum Bacillota; class Clostridia; order Lachnospirales; family Lachnospiraceae; genus Roseburia. The sequence continues at coordinate 43,725 of CALWHT010000023.1, read as the reverse complement.
TGGAGAGCAAGCTCAATAAAGAGAGAAACCGTATGAAGGAGTTTCAGAATATTGTCGGGAAATATGTCAGACAATACAGGGATAATCAATCCAAGATTCAGCGGCGTGACACCATCCGCCGGTTTGAAGAGCAGGTCGGGGGCATACAGCAGATTGCGCTGGTGCGTCGGGAAAAAGAGGAAAACGTACAGGCATTGGAGAGCCGCATTGCGGCATTTTATGCCAGAATGGGGGAATTACAGGAGGAATACAACAGAAAGCAGGCTTGCGCAGTCGAGGAGACTCAGGAGTTAAAGCAACGGATTTCGCAGGTAGTCTATGAGAAGCTTTCCGCAGAAATTTATGGGCTTTGGGAGGAGGAAAAGCTTCATCAGGGCAACCGCGCAATGATTGAAATGGAGCGGGAGTCGGTCATGCGGCAGCTTCAGGAGACGGAAAGGCTGCTTCATCTCCTGGCCTGTGCAAAGCAGCAGGAGCTTGTGGATGAGGAACAACGGGAATTTGCGCATATCAGAGAGAGCCTTGCGGTTGCAAAACAGCGGGAACAGGATCTCGAGCCGGAGCGCAGGCTGTTGGGCGGGAAGCTTTTGAGCCATTATGAGAGGGAGCTTGGGGAAACGGAAGACGGGCTTTTGCAAAACAGGGAAAATACCGCACAGGAGAGGGCGCGGCTGGCGGAGGAAAAGGAACAGCAGCGCAGGCTCGGGGAGGATTACATCCGCATTCGGGAGCAGATAAAGAAAAAGGAAACGGAAATTTCCTTTTTTGACAGGCAGGAGTCGCATTTTAACCAAAGATATGATGAGAAGCTCGCCCGCAATATTCTCGGGGAATATGAGGCAGGCAGTCTGGAGATTTTAAAGAGCGCTTACGAGAAAGAGTGTACAGAGAAGAAGCGTGTGCTGGTGCAGATGAAAAAGGAGACGGAGGCCGCCAAAGAACGGAGGCGGGCGCTGATACGCGGACAGGAGGAAACGGCCGTCCGGCTTTCGGATTGCAGGCATGCGCTGCTTGAGCAGCAGAAGAAAAAGGAAGCGCTGGAAGAAGAGACCCGGGTGCGCAAGACCATTCTGCGGTATCTGGATTTGCCGGAAACGGATTTGTATCAGCGGGAAAAAATAGAGCGGGCGTCTGAGCGGAAGCTGGAGGAAACAGACCGTGACAGAAGTGCGCTGGAAAAGGAATACAACGAGGTACACGGCGAGTACATCCGACTGACACAGGGAAAAGTTCTGGAACTTCCGGAGGAGTTTCAGGAGCTTTTGGATGGTCTGGGCGTTCATTATGTTTATGGTATGGAGTGGCTGAAAAAGAATGGAAACAGCGAGGCAGAAAATACGGCGCTTGTAAGGAACTGTCCGTTTTTGCCGTATGCGCTGATTTTATCCCGTGCGGAGATGGAGAAGCTGGCTGCCTGCGGGGAGAAGGTATATACGTCTGTTCCGATTCCGCTGCTGCTGCGGGAGGAGCTGACAGACGCTTCAGAAGCCGGCCATTCTCCGGTGGTTGCCATGGCGGGCGTACATTTCTACGTAGTCTTCAATGAGAACCTTTTGGACGAGGAAGCGCTTAAGGAGATGCTGGCGGGGAAAGAACGCCGGATGGAACGGCTTAAGAATGGCATTGCGCAGAAGAAAAAGGAGTATGATGAGTATTTTGCGCGGCTTGAGACCGTCCGCGGCCAGATACTTGAGGAAGCGGTTTTTCAGGAAAATGAAAAAGCGCTCTCCCGTACGCAGCAGGAACTGTCCGGGCTTGAGCATGAGGGCAAAAGACTCGCGGAGGAGTTGGCCGCGCTTGAGACAGAGATGAGCCGCCTTTCAGACAGGATTGCCGGGGCGGAGCGGGAGCAGGAATATCTGGCGCGCAGACAGGAGGACTTTTTGGCTCTCTGCGTCCAATATGAAAAGTACGGGGAGCAACGGACGGAGCTTATGCGCTGCAAGAGAGAGGCGGAACGTATTCAGGAGCGTCAACGTCTCAGGCGACAACAGCAGGAAAAGCTGGAGCAACGGCTGGAGACCCTGCGCAATCAGGAGCTGGGACTTCTGGAGCGGAAAAAAATGCTGACGGAAAAGCGGAGCGGCTATCTGGAGTTTGAAAACGAACAGACGGTGTCAGGGGAAGCGGCAGCCGTTTGCATGAAACCCGAAGAACTTACGGAGGCGGAAGCGCGGTATCAGGCGATTACGCAAAGCTTTTCTGCGGAGCGCAGAGAGCTTGAGGAGAGAATGGCAGCGACGGGAAAGCGGCTGGAGAGGGCGCGTGCTGATCTTGCGCATCTGGGCAATAAGTATCAGCTTTCGGAAGAGGCATGGACTGGCACTGTTTACAGCCGCAGCGAGGAGCAGCATCAGGAGCTGCTGCTTGCGGGATTCCTGGAAAAAAAGGAGGAAAAGGAAACGCTCTGGAACCGGGAGGATAAAGAACTGGCCTGTCTGGCCGAGCAGCTGAAATGGAAAATGCAGCAGATGCGAAATGAGTGCGGTGAGAGTGAACCGCTGCAGCAGGAGCTGATTGTTACGGAGGATTTTGAAGGAAAGCTGCGGCAGTATGAGTATATGCTGGAGGAAAAGAAGAGGGAAACGGAGGAGTTGGAAAAACGTGCGTCTATGTATGCGTCAGTTTTGACCGCGCTGGCCGAATTTTCCGAGCTGACACAGCGGGAAGAGGAAACCTTTGAGGAGGACTTCTCGGAGATGGAGCGCAGTGGATTGGATGCATTCTGTGGGAGATTGGTGCGAGACTACAGAATCGGTGTGGAAGAGCGCCGCGCTGCAGGCGATAAGCTGGCAAAGGAGATCAACCAGATGCTTCGGGTGGAGAGCTTTTCGGAGGATTTCTACCGCAAGCCGCTGGAGGTTCTGCTGGAGCTTGCGCCTGATGCGGAACCGGTGCTTGCTCAACTGGAAACCACGCTGCAGTCCTACCGTTCCCTGATGGAAAAATTGGAGGTGGATATTTCCTTTATCTGGCAGGAACGGGACAACATGATAGAGCTTTTATTCGACTATCTGCACGAGGTGCATGATAATTTAGGCCAGATTGACCGCAGCTCCACAATTACGATACGTGAAAAGCCGGTCAAAATGCTTAAGTTGATACTTCCGGACTGGGAGGAAAATGAGGGTATTTACCGCATGCGCCTGAAAGATTATCTGGAGGAATTGACACAGAAGGCGATTGAAATTTTTGAGAGAAACGAAAATGCGGAAGAATATTTCGGCATGCGGATTACCACGAAAAGCTTATATGATACGGTGGTCGGAATTGGAAATGTGCAGATACGGCTGTATAAGATTGAGGAATACAGGGAGTATGCCATCACATGGGCGGAGGTGGCAAAAAATTCCGGCGGTGAGGGATTTTTATCCGCGTTTGTTATTTTGACGAGCCTGCTGTATTATATGAGACGTGATGAGTCGGATATTTTTGCAGACAGGAATGAAGGGAAAGTGCTTTTAATGGATAATCCTTTTGCACAGACCAACGCGGCACATCTGCTTAAGCCGCTGATGGACATGGCGAAGAAAACAAATACGCAGCTGATTTGTCTGTCCGGACTTGGAGGGGAGTCCATTTACAGCCGTTTTGACAATATTTATGTGCTGAATCTGATCGCGGCGAGCCTTCGAAGCGGGATGCAGTATCTGAAGGCAGACCATTTGCGTGGAGATGATGTGGAAACCATGATAGCATCGCAGATTGAGGTCGTACAGCAGCAGCTGATATTTTAGCGGTGGTACTGCGGCACGGTAACAGCAAAAGGAGGTATTCTATGAAAAAAACCATCATCTATTTCACCGGTGTCTACGACACCTTAGACCTCTTTACCGAAGAACTGAAAACTGTCTTCGAGGCGCTGGGCTTTGCCTCCTTTGTTTACGATGCCCGTCTTGAGAGGCAGAGCAAGCAGGCACTTTTAGAGCTGCTGCGTGAGGGGCAGCCGTCCGAACAGAGCTTCTGCTGTGTTACCTTTAATAATCTCGGCTACAATCTTGCCCTTCCGGACGGCAGAAATCTCTGGGAAGCCTTTGAAATTCCGTATGTGGATATTCTGATGGATCATCCGTTTCACTATGAAAAGCCGCTGCGCAATGCGCCGGGTACGGCCCTGATTCTCTGTACCGACCGCAATCATGTAAAGTACATCCGGCGTTTTTTTTCGAATATCCGCAGGACGGACTTTTTGCCGCATGCCGGAGTGGAGCTGCGCTGTAAGCACAAGCCACTTAAGGAGCGTGGCATCGATGTGCTCTATGCGGGGGCGCTTCCGATTTACACAGTGGATAAAATGATCCCCGATTTAACCTCTATTCCGGAGGTGGACGGCGCTGCGCTGGCGCAGGAGGTTCTGGGAGAATTGGTGCGCCATCCCGAAAAAACAACGGAGGCGGCTATTGAGGACTACATAAAAACAGAGAGGGATGATCTCTCCGACCAGCGGCTGCATGAAATTATCGTAAAAATGCGCTTTCTGGATTCCTATGCAACGTCCTTTTTCCGGGAACAGGCAGTGCGTATTCTGGTGGAGAGCGGAATCCGGGTGACGGCATACGGCGTTGGCTGGAATCAGTGTGAATGGAGCGACAACCCGTATCTGACATATGGAGGGAAGGTTTTGGCCCCGCAGATACTTCCGCTGATGAATGACAGCAAGGTCGTCTTAAACACGATGACCTGGTTTAAGGCGGGGGCGCACGACCGGATTTTCAACGGCATGCTGGCTGGTGCGGCAGTCGTAACGGACGATTCCGCCTACCTGAACAGAGAATTTGTGGACGGAAAAGAGCTGGTGATGTTCTCCTTAAAGGACATCCGTACACTGCCGGAGCGGGTATATCGTTTATTTGGCCACATGGAAGAAGCACAGCACATGGCGGATTGTGGATATCTTGCCGCAAAGGAGCGTCATACGTGGAAAAACCGCGCAGACTGGATTCTGGAATATCTGGATTACTATTTTTAGCACGAGGGAAGCGCAAGATACGGGAGGAATATATGCATATATTGATGTACCGCTGGAAAGCGTACAATTACAGAGACATCGAGCAGACCTTCCTTTTGCTGGGACATACGGTGGATAATATCGAGCAGAAGCTGGGGAGCTATGACATAGATCCGGAATTTGAGCAGGTGATTGAACGCAAATTGGCGGAAAATCATTATGACATGGTATTTACGGTCAACTACTTTGCGCTGATTTCCAATGTCTGTCAGAGACGGGGGATTCCGTATGTGTCCTGGAGCTGTGACAATCCGTTGATCAGCATGTACCACGAGTCGGTGTTCCATAGCTGCAACTATATTTTTACGTTTGACAAAACCAACTATCTGGAATTTCGGGAAATGGGAGTGAAACATATCTGGTATCTTCCGCTGGCGGTGGATGCAGACCGGATAGAAACCGTCCTTAAGGAAGCGGAGGATTTGCCGAAATACCGGGGAGACATCGCGTTTGTGGGGAGCCTTTACGAAAGAAATTCCTATGACAGGTTAAAGAAAAAGCTGCCGGAGTACTTAAGGGGATATTTTGATGCCGTGATTGAAGCGCAGTTAAACGTCAGCGGGGCGAATATTGTAGAGCCGATGCTGACGACGGATATACTCGAGCAGCTTCAGGAATATTTTCGGCTGGAAAAATCCGAGGGCTCCTTTTCGGATTTGGGGCTGATTTTTCAGACTACGGTGCTTGGCTTTAAAATCGCTGAGGTTGAGCGGCGCCGGGCGCTGATTGAATTGTCAAAACGCTTTCGCGTCAATGTGTACAGCAACAGCGACGTAAGCGACCTGCTGAGGATTCAGTACTGCGGCTCTGTGGATTACTGGAGCGTCCTGCCGAAAGTGTTTTACATGTCTAAAATTAACCTGAACTTTACAATCCCGAACATTAAGAGCGGAATTCCGCTTCGCGTCTGGGATGTATTGGGGGCTGGGGGCTTTTTGATGACCAACTATCAGGCGGAGCTGCCGTATTACTTTAAAGAAGGGGAAGATTTGGTCTGCTTTGACGGAGTGGAGGATTTGTGCGAAAAGGCGGCGTATTATCTCGCGCATGAGGAAGAACGCCGCAGCATTGCCGAAAACGGCTGCAGAAAGGTCAGGGAGCATCATAATTATATAGAAAGAATCCGTACCATGCTTCAAATCGTGGCTGACAATTCAGTGGAAACGAATACCTGAAAAGAAAAACCGGGCGCCGCATTTACTGTCTGATGTTGTATACAGTAAATGCGGCGCCCGGTTTATGATCATAAGCCGTGCGATTAACAATACCGGTCGAGCATCATTCCCGAATAAATGGAGGACACATAAGGCGCCGTAAAATTATGTACCGGATTCTTGTAGGCAATTAATACTTTATCGGCGTAGCTCAACGGGTCTACCGACGTTTCGGCAGCCACGTTGTTTAAGTCGTCCTTAAAGTGGTTCAGAGCGGTAAAGCAGTTCCCGGCATCCTCTGAGGTTACCGCATCCGTTAAAAGGCTGCGGTCAACGGTGATCCTGCCGTCTTTCTCAAGCTGCAGGCCGTATGCCTCGAATTCATTATAGTAAGGCTTCACCGCGTTTGACAAATTGCGGACCAGCCGCCCCGACTGCTGTGTGTCGGCGTAATCATAGCCGAGCTGAATCAGGTTATTATATACGTTCACCAGAGACTGCACATTATCCGCGATGGCGTCTGCATTTGCCTTAAAGCCTATCTGCGCGGCAGAGCCGTTTTCACTCGGTCTGTTTAACGTAAGCTCAAATTCGTTATTTACCGTAAAGGTATTTGACAGCGAGGTGTGCTCCGTGCCGTTCAGTAAAAAAGAAGAATTGCGGGCCATCTGCTGGATATTATCAATTCCGAGCGTGCGCATGGCACGAATGGAGGCGCTGTCTGCCGAAGGGAGTATCTCAAAAAGATAATTCTGGTTTTCGGAGAGCCCTGTCTGCCGCGATTCCAGCCGAAGCGCGCCGCGCCCTTCCTCATCCTCGACAATCTCGGCCTTGATTCCGACACCTGCGGAACCGATCAGCCGCATAAGCTTTTCCTGAACATCGCGATTGGTGTCGCGTTCGCCTACCGTATATTGGAACTCATAGGAATTCAAATCGGTCGTCAGGTCGAAGCTGTAGGAGCCGGGCTTGATGTCGTGCCTGCCGCTTACGAGAAATACGCCCAGATTTACCTGCGGGGCGGCAAGCTGCTGTACCTCCACGTCAAAATGCATGGAACTGTCGATATCCTGATTCTGACCGATAAACTCTGCGCTTACGACATCCTCATCGGAGGACTGAGCAATTTTTTTGTGAAAGACACTTTCGATTCCCTCGCCGGAGTCGGAGAGGGAAGCGATGACATTTTGCATCGAACGGGTATGTTCCTTAACGTCAATCGCGAACTTCTTCACATCCCCCGGATTTTTGAACTTATACAGAGGAGCGTCTTTGTTTGTTTTTACCATCTGGTTATAAATTGCACGAAGCTGGCTTTTCTTGTGCGTATCATAACGTGAAACGCCGGAAGTGCCATAAGTGCTCAGGTAATAATGATAGGCGCTGTCAATGGCGGCCATAAGAAACCCCTCCTTTCTTCCATGAAATAATATACGCTGTCGGTTGTAAAAGGCTGCATCCGTGCGCCAGCAACTGACAGATGTAGGGGAAATAAAACAAAGATATATGCACTCTTTAGTTCTATTTCGGAGAATAGGGCAAAAAATATTAGAGGGAATGTGAAGAAAATGTGAAAAAAGCTTTTGAAACGAAAAGCAAAAAGTTATTGACGCAAATATAGGATTGTGTTATATTAGATTGGCGATGGAAGTAGGTCTTTTTTTTATGCCTTTTTTTAGGAAGCTGTCGCTGCTTCTTAAGAAAACTGCCGGGAACGGGCAGAAGGCAAAAAAGCACAAAGAATTTTAATGGAGGTGGAAGTTGTGCGCACAAAAATAACATTGGCATGTACGGAGTGCAAGAATCGTAACTATAATACGACAAAAGACAAGAAAGCTCATCCGGACAGAATGGAGACAAAGAAGTATTGCAGATTCTGCAGAACTCACACGTTACACAAGGAAACCAAATAAGACAGCGATAAAGGAGTGAGAAAATGGGAGAAACCGAGAAGATAGAGAAAGCTCCGAAGGAGAACTGGTTCACCGGTCTTTCGGCCGAATTTAAGAAAATTATCTGGCCGGACAAAAAATCACTGGTAAGACAGACCACGGCAGTTATCGCGGTATCTGTTGTATTGGGTCTTATCATCGCACTTATGGATTTCATCATTTCGTATGGTGTTGATTTCCTTGTAGGTATTAGTTTTTAATGGAGGCGGAGTGATTTTATGGCAGAGGCACACTGGTATGTTGTTCATACCTACTCAGGTTATGAGAATAAGGTAAAAGCGAACATTGACAAGACAATTGAAAACAGACATCTGGAGGACCAGATTTTAGAGGTCCGTGTTCCGATGCAGGACGTTGTCGAAATAAAAAACGGCGCCAAGAAATCCGTGTCAAAGAAGATGTTTCCGGGCTATGTGCTGATTCATATGATTATGAACGACGATACCTGGTATGTTGTCAGAAATACCCGTGGCGTCACCGGATTTGTCGGTCCGGGAAGCAAGCCGGTACCGCTTACCGACATGGAAATGAAGCCCTTGGGAATCAAGACGGAAAACATTGAGGTTGACTTTAAGGAAGGGGACACCGTCGTGGTGACGGGAGGCGTCTGGAAGGATACCATCGGCGTTATTCAGGCGATGAACCACAGCAAACAGAGCGTAACCATCAATGTAGAACTTTTCGGCCGCGAGACGCCGGTAGAAATAAGTTTCGCAGATGTAAAGCTCAGCAACTGAGCAAAGTACGAAACCGGGGAACGCCCCGGTATATGTTGGAAAATGAAATAAGGAGGCAATTCCAATGGCAAAGAAAGTAGAAGGATATATCAAACTGCAGATTCCGGCCGGCAAGGCTACACCGGCTCCTCCGGTTGGACCTGCACTTGGACAGCACGGTGTGAACATCGTAGAGTTCACAAAGCAGTTCAATGCGAGAACCGCTGATCAGGGAGACTTAATTATCCCGGTAGTAATTACGGTATATGCAGACAGAAGCTTCAGCTTCGTGACCAAGACACCGCCTGCACCCGTATTAATTAAGAAGGCCTGCAACATCAAGTCCGGTTCCGCTACGCCGAACAAGACTAAGGTTGCGACAATTTCCAAAGCGAAGATCCAGGAAATCGCAGAGCTGAAAATGCCGGATTTAAATGCGGCATCCTTAGAGGCTGCAATGAGCATGATTGCGGGAACCGCAAGAAGCATGGGCGTTGCTGTAGAGGAATAAACAGAATCGTCGCGCGTGGACGACAATGCATCAGAAGAACGCAAAAGCGGTGTTCTTCTGAGAAAATAAGGGGGCGCAGAACCGGCGTTTCCCGTAAATGAATTTGAACAAGTATGTGGGAGGGACCCTCTCCCGATATCACCACCAGGAGGTTTTTTTAAATGAAAAGAGGAAAGAAATATCAGGAAGCTGTAAAGGGTTTTGATAAGGCTGCTCAGTATGATGTTGCTGAGGCAATCAGCCTGGTAAAGAAAAACGCTACAGCGAAATTTGATGAAACAATCGAGCTTCACATCAGAACCGGTTGTGATGGTCGTCATGCAGAGCAGCAGATTCGCGGCGCGGTTGTACTGCCGCACGGAACCGGAAAGACCGTAAAGGTTTTGGTTTTTGCAAAGGGAACCAAGCTGGACGAGGCACAGGCAGCGGGAGCAGACTTCGTTGGCGGAGAGGAATTGATTCCGAAGATTCAGAACGAAGGATGGCTTGATTTCGACGTTGTTGTTGCTACGCCTGATATGATGGGTGTGGTAGGACGTCTGGGACGTGTCCTTGGACCGAAGGGCTTAATGCCGAACCCGAAAGCAGGAACGGTTACGATGGATGTGACGAAGGCTGTCAACGACATCAAGGCTGGTAAGATTGAGTACAGATTGGACAAAACAAACATTATCCATGTGCCAGTGGGAAAAGCTTCTTTCACAGAAGAGCAGTTGAGCGACAACTTCCAGACCCTTATGGGTGCTATCAACAAGGCGAAGCCTGCAAGCTTAAAAGGTCAGTACATCAGAAGCGCGACGCTTGCTTCTACGATGGGACCGGGCGTAAAATTAAACGTGACAAAGATTGCACAGTAATTTTCGTCAAAAAATCATTTAAGATTGCGGCAGAATTTTGTTGACAGCCGTAATATACAATGTTATAATGCAAGGCGTTGAATGTGTCCGGCGAAGCCGGCGCAGACAGCGACTTGCATATATGCCGAAGACAGTAGGTGCCGCAGGGCGCAAACGTAAGACGACCTACCGAGGGAATCTTAGTGTTAGCGATAATCTAAGAGTGAATTTTTAACCGACCCTCTCTGTCTTTGCAGAGAGTTTTTTTATTTCCGTGGAGGGCAGACACGGCGTCTGTGCTTCGGAAGAATCGGTTTGACATACCTCAAAGTCTTTTATGCAGTAGGCATTGGGCAGATTGCCCGGTGCGGTACGGCGGAAAGTTTCCCGTCGTCAAAAATAATAAAAGGAGGTGCACGATTCGTGGCAAAAGTAGAACTTAAACAGCCTATCGTACAGGAGATTTCTGAAAACATCAAAGACGCGCAGTCGGTTGTAGTTGTTGACTACCGTGGACTTACCGTGGCAGAAGACACACAGTTGCGTAAAGCCTTAAGAGAAGCTGGAGTGACTTACAAGGTATACAAGAATACCCTGGTAAGCCGTGCGATCGAAGGTACAGAGTTCGAAAGCTTAAAGGACGTTCTGGAAGGACCGAATGCTTTCGCAATCTCTACGACAGACGCAACCGCTCCGGCAAGAGTTCTTGCAAAGTTTGCAAAGACTGCTCCGGCACTTGAAATCAAAGCCGGTGTTGTAGAAGGCAGCTTTTATGATGAGACAGGCATGAAAGCAATCGCGGCAGTGCCGTCAAGAGAAGAACTGCTTTCCAGATTACTTGGAAGCATGCAGTCTCCGATTACCAACCTTGCCCGCGTTCTCAATCAGATTGCGGAAAAAGGCGGTGCGGCAGCAGACGCAGAAGTAGCGGCGGCTCCGGCGGAGGAAGCTGCTCCGGCAGAAGAAGCAGCAGCTGCAGAAGAACCGGCAGAGACCCCGGCAGAATAATTGTCTGGGATATCCGGAAGGAAATGATATCTGAACGCGGCAGTGACTGCCGTCAAAATCAATGATAATGGAGGAAAAAGATAATGGCAAAATTGACAACAGCAGAATTTATCGATGCGATCAAAGAGTTAAGCGTATTAGAGTTAAATGAACTGGTAAAAGCTTGCGAAGAAGAGTTCGGTGTATCCGCAGCAGCAGGCGTTGTAGTTGCAGCAGCAGGCGGCGGTGAGGCAGCAGCAGCTGAGGAGAAGACAGAGTTCGACGTAGAGCTGACCGAGGTTGGCCCGAACAAAGTTAAGGTTATCAAAGTTGTTCGTGAAGCTACCGGCTTAGGCTTAAAAGAAGCAAAAGACCTTGTAGACGGCGCTCCGAAGGTATTAAAAGAGGCAGCTGACAAGGCTACCGCTGAGGACATCAAGGCTAAACTTGAGGCAGAAGGCGCAAAAGTAACTTTAAAATAGTCGTAATACAGCGGACTGAGAAAACAAAAAAGACAGGGACTCGTGCTTGCACGGAAGTTCCTGTCTTTTTTTGTTTTTGAAGGCGCAACGCGCCGCGCGGAGTGTGCTCCGCGCGAGGTCTGCATACTTGCGGGTGTCGCGGGCGGCGACAGCCGCGTGCTGACTGGCGAAGCCGGTTAGCGCGTCTGCGAAGCTGCCAAAAGAACACACTCCGCGCGAAGTCCGCACACTCTTTTTGCACTGCCCTCTTGTCCCCGCGCAAATCCTGTGCTACAATAAAGAAAAAATGACCTTATATCAAGAGGAGGGAGGAATCGGCAATGAGCAGTATAGGAGCAATTAGCAGCGGTTCATCTTACGCCGATTACGGTAAGATTGCATCAGGCAAAAAAATTCAGAGCGCGGCTGACGGCGCGGCGGAGCTTTCCATTGTTGAAAAAGAAGACGCCCAGGTACGTGGACTGAACGCCGGCGCAAAAAACATCGGTTCCGCCCAGGATATGCTAAAGGTTGCGGACGGAGCTATGGAGGGAATTACCGATTATCTTCAGCGGATTCGAGAGCTTGCGGTACAGGCATCGAACACCGCAGTGGTAACGGACTCGGATCGGGCGAATATCCAGATGGAAATCGACCAGTTGAAGCAGGGAATTTCGGATATTGCGTCTCAGACCACCTTTAACACAAAGCCGTTACTAGACGGCAGCAACACAGAGTTTCAGATTGCCACAAATGCGGACGGTGCGTCAATGGCGGTATCCACTGCGGATGCAACACTGGCAGCTCTCGGAATTGCGGACTTTGATGTGACAGGAAATTTTGATATTGCCGACATTGATAAAGCGCTGGAGACGGTGAGCGCGGCGAGAAGCAGTGCCGGAGCGCAGAGCAACGCGCTGGAGTATGCGTACAACTACAATACAGATGCCTCGCTGAACACGACGGCTGCCAAAAGCCGTTTGGAGGATTTGGATATACCGCAGGCAATTTCGGAGCAAAAGAAGCAGGAGACGCTGCAGGAATATGCATTGTTTATGCAGAAAAAGAAACAGGAAGAAGAACAGAATAAGCTGCACGCTATGTTTGCATAAGTGAACCAAAGGGCAGATATCACGGAAGATGATATCTGTCCTTTTTTCAATTTATGGGAAAAATTGCTTGACGGCGTACTTGCTATTGTGCTATCATATACGTTGCACTATTGTGGTGCAGTGGACTTATTGCGCTTTTTTTGCGGAAATAATAAGCCTTTCGCATGTTTTGTGGTAAGCATGCGCCGAGTACTACTATATGTAGTGAATCATGAGTGCCCACATGCCGCATTTTGCCCGCGGCAGCTTTAAAATAAAAACGAGAGGTGAAACGTCAATGGAGAAAAACAGAATACGACCAGTCAAAGCCGGAAAAGGCATGCGTATGAGTTACTCAAGACAGAAAGAGGTATTGGAAATGCCTAATCTGATAGAGGTTCAGAAAGACTCCTATCAGTGGTTCCTGAATGAGGGCTTAAAAGAAGTTTTCGCAGATATCTCTCCGATTGCTGATTACAGCGGTCATTTGAGTCTGGAGTTTGTTGACTTTACATTGTGTGAAAACGATGTAAAATACACAATCCCTGAGTGCAAGGAGAGGGATGCAACCTACGCGGCTCCTTTGAAGGTCAAGGTAAGGCTTCATAACAAAGAAACAGACGAGATTAACGAACATGAGATTTTCATGGGCGATCTCCCCTTGATGACTGAGACGGGTACCTTTGTAATCAACGGGGCAGAGCGAGTAATCGTCAGCCAGCTGGTACGTTCTCCGGGTATTTATTACGGAATTGCCCATGATAAGGTGGGTAAAAAGCTGTATTCCTGTACCGTAATTCCAAACCGCGGTGCATGGTTAGAGTACGAGACTGACTCCAATGACGTTTTTTATGTTCGTGTAGATAGAACCAGAAAAGTGCCGATTACCGTGCTGATCCGTGCGCTCGGCATCGGCAGCAATCAGGAAATCATCGATATGTTCGGTGAGGAGCCGAAGATTCTCGCAAGCTTTGGCAAAGACGTTGCGACCAACTATGAAGAAGGACTTCTTGAATTATATAAAAAGATCAGACCAGGCGAGCCGCTTACTGTCGAGAGTGCGGAGAGCCTGATTACTGCGATGTTTTTTGACCCGAGAAGGTATGATCTCGCAAAGGTGGGGCGCTATAAATTCAATAAAAAGCTGATGCTCAAAAACCGTATCAACGGACAGGTTCTTGCGGAGGATGTTGTCAACCTTACAACCGGCGAAATTATCGCGGAGGCAGGCACGGAGGTTACCAGAAGCCTTGCCGACGATATTCAGAACGCGGCTGTTCCGTATGTATGGATTCAGACAGAGACCAGAAATGTAAAAGTGCTGTCCTCCATGATGGTGGATTTGAGAACCTATGTAGACTGTAATCCGAGAGAGCTCGGCATTACAGAGCTTGTGTATTATCCGGTGCTCGCTCAGCTCATGGACGAAAATCCGAATCCTGAGGATTTAAAGGAAGCCATTCGCAGAAATGTGCATGATTTGGTTCCGAAGCACATTACAAAGGACGATATTTTTGCTTCTATTAACTATAATATGCATCTGGAGTACGGCATTGGCAATGACGATGATATCGATCATCTGGGCAACCGCCGTATCCGCGCCGTGGGAGAGCTTTTGCAGAACCAGTACCGCATCGGTCTTTCCAGATTGGAGCGCGTGGTGCGTGAGAGAATGACGACTCTGGATTTAGAGGGAATTTCCCCGCAGAGCCTGATTAATATTAAACCGGTAACTGCGGCGGTAAAAGAGTTTTTCGGTTCCTCCCAGTTATCACAGTTTATGGACCAGAATAACCCGCTGGGTGAGCTGACGCATAAGAGACGTCTCTCGGCGCTCGGCCCGGGCGGTCTTTCGAGAGACCGTGCAGGATTTGAGGTCCGCGACGTGCATTATTCCCACTATGGAAGAATGTGTCCGATTGAGACGCCGGAAGGTCCGAACATCGGATTGATTAACTCCCTGGCGAGCTATGCGAGAATCAACGAGTACGGCTTTGTAGAAGCACCGTACCGTAAGATTGATAAATCAGACCCGAAGAATCCGCGTGTTACGGACGAGGTCGTATATATGACTGCGGACGAGGAAGATAATTATCATGTTGCGCAGGCGAACGAGGCGCTGGACGAGGAAGGACATTTCGTGCGTAATTCCGTATCCGGACGTTACCGCGATGAGACGCAGGAGTATGAGAAAACCATGTTTGACTACATGGACGTATCTCCGAAAATGGTGTTCTCCGTGGCGACGGCTCTTATTCCGTTCCTGCAGAACGACGACGCGAACCGCGCGCTGATGGGATCCAACATGCAGCGTCAGGCCGTGCCGCTTTTGACGACCGACGCTCCCGTCGTGGGAACCGGTATGGAGACCAAGGCAGCCGTAGACTCCGGTGTCTGCGTGATTGCAAAGAAGGCGGGTGTTGTAGAAAGCTCTGAGTCCAATCAGATTGTGATTAAGAGTGACGAGGGAACCCGCGACGTATATAAATTAACCAAATTTTCACGAAGCAACCAGTCCAACTGCTACAATCAGAGACCGATTGTATTTAAGGGCGACCGCGTCGAAGCGGGCGAAGTGATTGCGGACGGACCGTCCACCTCCAACGGTGAGCTGGCGCTCGGAAAGAATCCGTTGATCGGATTTATGACCTGGGAGGGCTACAACTACGAGGATGCCGTTCTTTTGAGCGAAAGACTGGTGCAGGATGATGTATATACCTCCATCCATATCGAGGAATATGAGGCGGAGGCCCGCGACACCAAGCTGGGACCGGAGGAAATCACAAGAGATGTTCCGGGTGTCGGAGACGACGCGTTAAAAGACCTTGACGAACGCGGAATTATCCGTATCGGTGCCGAGGTGCGCGCCGGGGACATTCTGGTCGGAAAGGTGACGCCGAAGGGAGAAACTGAGCTTACCGCTGAGGAGCGTCTGCTCCGCGCGATTTTCGGTGAAAAGGCAAGAGAGGTGCGTGACACCTCCTTAAAGGTACCGCACGGTGAATACGGTATTGTGGTGGACGCCAAGGTGTTTACGCGAGAGAACGGCGACGAGCTGTCTCCGGGCGTAAATCAGGCGGTGCGTATCTACATTGCACAGAAAAGAAAGATTTCCGTCGGAGATAAGATGGCAGGACGTCACGGTAACAAGGGTGTCGTTTCCCGCGTGCTTCCGGTGGAGGATATGCCGTTCCTTCCGAACGGGCGTCCGCTGGACATTGTCTTAAATCCGCTGGGCGTGCCGTCCCGAATGAATATCGGGCAGGTGCTTGAGATTCATTTGAGCCTTGCTGCCAAAGCATTGGGCTTTAATATTGAGACGCCGGTATTTGACGGTGCGAAGGAAATTGATATTCAGGATACCCTGGAGCTTGCAAACGATTATGTAAACTCCGAGTGGGAGGATTTCGAAGCAAAATATAAAGACACTCTGCGTGAGGATGTCATGAAATACCTGTATGACAACCGCGCACACCGCGCGCTTTGGAAGGGTGTTCCGATTTCCAGGGACGGTAAGGTACAGCTCCGTGACGGACGTACCGGAGAGCCGTTTGATTCCCCGGTTACGATTGGACACATGCATTACCTGAAGCTGCACCATCTGGTAGACGACAAGATTCACGCGCGTTCTACCGGACCATACTCCCTGGTAACGCAGCAGCCGTTGGGCGGTAAAGCGCAGTTCGGCGGTCAGCGTTTCGGCGAGATGGAGGTTTGGGCGTTGGAGGCATACGGCGCGTCCTACACGCTGCAGGAAATCCTGACGGTGAAATCCGACGATGTGGTCGGACGTGTAAAGACCTATGAGGCGATTATCAAGGGAGATAACATTCCTGAGCCGGGTATCCCGGAGTCCTTCAAGGTATTGTTAAAAGAGCTTCAGTCCCTGGGACTTGATGTCAAGGTATTAGATGAGGACAGAAATGAAGTGGAATTGATGGAAACCAGCGAATACGGCAACACCGATTTGAATTCCATTATTTCCGGAGATAAGGATTTTGCGTTTGAGGACAGCGATTCCTTTGCAAAGATGGGATTTTCCCAGAAGGAATTTGACACGGAAAATGAAGAACTCGTTGACGTGGAGGAGGATGAGGAAGAGGAGGACGATTCCGATTTCTTCGACGACGCGGAGGAGCAGCCCCTGGATAACGAATAATTGCTGCCGAAACGAGGGTTCGATCCTGTGACGAAAATGATGCATGATATAGATAGAAAGAAGGGAGTGTCACAATGCCAGAAACAATGAGTAAAGAAACGTCAGGTCAGTCTATCTCATTCGATGCCATTAAAATCGGTTTGGCATCACCGGAAAAGATTCGGGAATGGTCCAGAGGCGAAGTAAAAAAGCCGGAGACGATTAACTACCGAACCTTAAAGCCGGAAAAGGACGGTCTGTTCTGCGAGAAAATATTTGGACCGAGCAAGGACTGGGAGTGTCACTGCGGAAAATATAAGAAAATCCGTTATAAGGGCGTTGTCTGCGACCGATGCGGCGTTGAAATCACAAAGGCCAGCGTCCGCAGGGAGCGTATGGGGCACATCGAGCTTGCGGCACCGGTTTCCCATATCTGGTACTTTAAGGGAATCCCCTCCCGCATGGGGCTGATTTTGGACTTATCTCCGAGAACTCTGGAAAAGGTGCTCTACTTTGCGTCCTACATTGTGTTGGATGCGGGAAATACCGCACTGCAGTATAAACAGGTGCTTTCCGAGGGAGAGTATCAGGAAGCCAGAGAGCAGTATGGCAATGCGTTCCGTGTTGGAATGGGTGCAGAGGCAATTCAGGAGCTGCTTGAGGCCATTGATCTGGAAAAGGATTCCGCGGAGCTTAAGGCGGAGCTTGCCGACGCAACCGGCCAGAAGCGCGCGAGAATTATCAAAAGGCTTGAGGTTGTAGAGGCCTTTCGTGAATCAGGAAATAAACCGGAATGGATGATTATGACGGTCATTCCGGTGATTCCGCCGGATTTGCGTCCGATGGTTCAGCTGGACGGCGGCCGTTTTGCAACCTCGGATCTGAATGACTTATATAGAAGAATTATCAATAGAAATAACCGTTTGAGAAGGCTGCTGGAGCTGGGTGCGCCTGACATTATCGTGCGCAACGAGAAGCGTATGCTCCAGGAGGCTGTCGACGCTCTGATTGACAACGGACGCCGCGGCCGTCCGGTAACGGGACCGGGTAACCGTGCGTTAAAGTCGTTGTCCGATATGTTAAAGGGTAAATCCGGACGTTTCCGTCAGAATCTGCTCGGAAAACGAGTAGACTACTCCGGACGTTCCGTTATCTGTGTAGAGCCGAAATTAAAAATCTATCAGTGCGGTCTGCCGAAGGAAATGGCAATCGAGCTGTTTAAGCCGTTCGTGATGAAAGAGCTGGTAGCAAACGGAACCGCTCATAATATCAAGAGCGCAAAGAAAATGGTTGAGCGTCTCCAGACCGAGGTTTGGGATGTGCTTGAGGATGTCATCAAAGAGCATCCGGTTATGTTAAACCGTGCTCCTACACTGCATCGGCTCGGTATTCAGGCGTTTGAGCCGATTCTGGTAGAAGGTAAGGCAATCAAGCTTCACCCGCTGGTATGTACCGCGTTCAATGCCGACTTCGACGGTGACCAGATGGCGGTTCATCTTCCGCTGTCGGTGGAAGCGCAGGCAGAGTGCCGTTTTATGCTGCTTTCTCCGAATAACCTGTTAAAACCCTCCGACGGAGGTCTGGTGGCTGTTCCGTCCCAGGATATGGTGCTCGGTATTTATTACCTGACGCAGGAGCGTCCGGGAGCAAAGGGTGAGGGCAAGTTTTTCAAGAATGTAAACGAAGCGATTCTGGCATACGAGAACGGGGCGGTGACGCTTCATTCCAGAATTACGGTGCGTATGACGAAAAAGATGCCGGATGGAACCGTTCTTTCCGGCAATGTGGAATCTACGCTCGGCCGCTTTATTTTCAACGAGATTATTCCGCAGGATCTGGGCTTTGTAGACAGGAGTATTCCGGGCAACGAGCTCAAGCTTGAGGTAGATTTTTTAGTTGCCAAGAAACAGAATAAGCAGATTCTGGAAAAGGTAATTAATATTCATGGCGCGACGAAGACGGCAGAGGTATTGGATGCCGTAAAGGCGATGGGATATAAATATTCCACAAGAGCAGCCATGACGGTGTCGATTTCCGATATGACCGTGCCTCCGCAGAAGCCGCAGATGATTCAGAATGCGCAGGATACCGTAGACCGCATTATGAAACAGTATAAGCGAGGTCTGATTACGGAGGAGGAGCGTTACAAAGAGGTTGTCGAGACCTGGAAGGAGACGGACGAGGAGCTGACGCATGCGCTGCTTTCCGGTTTGGATAAGTACAATAACATCTTCATGATGGCGGACTCCGGAGCCCGTGGTTCTGATAAACAGATTAAGCAGCTTGCCGGTATGCGAGGCCTGATGGCGGATACGACCGGTAGGACGATTGAGCTGCCGATTAAGTCAAACTTCCGTGAAGGTCTGGACGTATTGGAGTACTTCATGTCCGCGCACGGTGCCCGCAAGGGTCTTTCCGATACGGCGCTTCGTACAGCGGACTCCGGATACCTGACAAGACGTCTGGTTGACGTTTCCCAGCACATGATTGTACGCGAGTCCGATTGCTGCGAGGGAACGGAAAGAGAGATTCCGGGTATGTGGGTAACCGCGTTCATGGACGGAAAAGAAGAAATCGAAAGCCTTCAGGAGCGTATTACAGGACGTTTCTCCTGCAATACCATCTGCGATAAGGACGGAAACGTTCTGGTGAAAGCGAACCATATGATTACGCCGAAGCGCGCGGCTGCCATTATGAGCAAGGGCGTGGACGAAAACGGTGAGCCGTTGAAGAAAATCAAAATCCGTACCGTATTATCCTGCCGCTCCCACATGGGTGTGTGCGCAAAGTGCTACGGGGCGAACATGGCAACCGGGCAGGCGGTACAGGTGGGTGAGGCCATCGGTATCATTGCGGCGCAGTCCATCGGTGAGCCGGGTACGCAGCTTACGATGCGTACCTTCCATACGGGCGGTGTGGCCGGAAACGACATCACACAGGGTCTTCCCCGTGTCGAGGAAATTTTTGAGGCCAGAAAACCGAAGGGTCTTGCGATTATCACCGAATTCGGCGGCGTAGCGACCATCAAGGACACGAAGAAAAAACGTGAGATTGTCGTTACCAATCATGAGACCGGTGAGACAAAAGCATATTTGATTCCGTATGGCTCCAGAATCAAGATTGTGGACGGAGCGGTGCTCGAGGCCGGCGACGAGCTGACAGAGGGTTCCGTAAATCCGCACGATATCTTAAAGATCAAAGGTGTGCGTGCCGTGCAGGATTATATGCTGCGTGAGGTGCAGCGTGTATACCGTCTGCAGGGTGTGGAAATTAACGATAAGCATATTGAGGTCATTGTGCGCCAGATGCTGCAGAAGGTGCGCGTAGAGACAAACGGCGATTCGGATATGCTGCCGGGCGTACTTGTGGATACGCTTGACTTTGAGGATACAAATGAAAAACTGATCGCGGAGGGAAAAGAGCCGGCAGAGGGCAAGCAGGTACTGCTTGGTATTACCAAAGCGTCTCTGGCAACCAATTCCTTCCTGTCTGCGGCATCCTTCCAGGAGACCACGAAGGTTCTGACGGAGGCAGCCATCAAGGGTAAGGTTGACCCGTTAATCGGTATGAAGGAGAACGTGATTATCGGTAAGCTGATTCCGGCGGGAACCGGCATGAAGCGGTATCGGAATATTAAACTGGATTCCGATGTGAGCAGGGACGACGATATCATGTTTGACGACTTTGATGATTTTGATGACTTTGACGGCGAAGCTGCCATCGACGGCGAGACTGCCGTGAGTGACAGTTTGCAGCCGGAAGAGCTTACAACAGAAGAATAAAGCCGGGAAAAGGTACTGCCGCAGGCGGTGCCTTTTTCAATTCACAGGATTTACTGCCCGAAGGTTGACAGAAAAATGTGTGTCAAATAGCAGACAAAAAATTGCCCGGGGGAGTTAACGGAAGGCTAAAAAAGACCGATAAAGTAGATAGAGGTTTTTATACGAAAAAGATCGGGACTAAGGAGATATGCTTATGTACAAGGATGTATGGAAAAGAAGTTTAGCAGCAGTATTGACCCTGTGTCTTGTTGTGACCCTGGTTCAGTGGCCGACAACGGTAAAAGCGGAGGGAACAAAAACCTGGCATACGTATCAGTATGGCGGAGAGGGGGAAGCCTCACAGGTTGAAGTGAAAACTGCGGCGGCGGTATTTACGGCAAATCAAAATGCGGACGGCGGAAATGAAATTCTCGAGAGGATTTCTTTTGACGTGCATACGCAGGAGGAGGCGTCAGGAGTGAAAGCGACGGTCTCCTATTATGTCAATCCCGCGGAGGGGATACCCGACGCGGGGCAGTTTGTGGGCTCGGAGGAGGTATATCAGCTTACCGAGGGTACAAACAGCGTGGAGTTCAACATTGATTCCGTGGAGCTGGAGCCGGGTACGGCATTTTCCGTGATTGTGACGCTGGAGGGTGAGGGCGTTTCCTTTTATGCGGATGAAGGCAGCGGAAGCGGAAAGACCTATGTGAAAGCGGAGGATGGTGCCTGGAAAGACATGGCTTCCGAGGAAAAATATCTTACGATACAGGCGATTACATACGATGTTGCTCAGGAGGAAGCCGGAATTATTCAGCATTTGAGAGAAACCTTTTCAAAGAGCGGTTCGGACACAGGCATATCGACGGAAAACGGCAGTGATCAGCCGGGAACGGAAGCTCCCGATAATACAGAGAGCGGCGGTCAGCCGGGGACAGAAATTCCTGATAATACGGAGACAGTGGATCAGCCGGGAACGGAAATTCCTGATAATACGGAGACAGTGGATCAGCCGGGAACGGAAATCCCCGATAATACGGAGACGGTGGAGCAGCCGGGAACGGAAATCCCCGATAATACGGAGACAGCCGAGCAGCCGGGAACGGAAATCCCCGATAATACGGAGACGGTGGAGCAGCCGGGAACGGAAATCACCGATAATACGGAGACAGGCGAGCAGCCGGGAACAGAAATTCCCGATAATACGGAGATAGTGGAGCAGCCGACGACAGAAATTCCCGATAATACGGAGATAGTCGAGCAGCCGACGACGGAGCAGAAGGACAAAAAGCAGACGGGCAGCAACGGACTGCCTCTGCGGAAGTCTGTGAAAGCAGCTCCGCGGGCAGGCGGGCAGCCGACCATCAGCATGGATACGCTGACCCTGGGCGTAGGTGAAACGCAGCAGTTATCCATCAATGATGGTGAAACGGACGTTGTCTATACATGGGCTTCCGATAACGGAGAAGTTGCATCGGTGGACGGCTCGGGACTGGTGACGGCGAATGCGGCCGGCAGCGCTGAGATTTCTATTTCCGACGGGGAAGGTACGAAGCTGGATACCTGTACGGTTACGGTAAAACCGAATATTGCCGAGACGACGGTTGTGATTGAAACCGCGGTTTATACCGGGGAGGCATTAGAGCCGGTGATTCATGTGACAGCGAAGGACGGACAGACGGAGCTGGTGAAGGCTACGGATTATTCCGTGAAATATGAGACACCGACCATGCAGGATGCAAATACCTATAATATCACGATTACCGGCGCAAATTCCTATGCGGGTTCCAGAACGGAAACCTTTACTATTGAACCGGAGAGTCTTACGGATACCGGCAGAATTACGGTGGAAATGAATGAGAGTGCGCTTGACGGAGACGATTTAAGCCAGATTATTACGGTGAAGGACAGCTCCAATAGCGGCATGACGCTGGCAAAGGATACTGATTATACGTTGTCTTCTTCTACAGACGAGAAAACGGGGAGGGTGACGGTAACTATTACAGGTCAGGGGAACTATAAGGATTCCATTGACACTGTGCTGCCGACCTCCATCACCAATGCGGAATTGATATTGGCATCCGCACAATATATTTATAAGGGAACGGAATGGCAGCCGGAGGTGCGGGTGAAAATCCCGGGATATGATTTTGAGCTTCGGGCCGACATTGATTATGATATTGCGTACAGCGATAACGATGCTGTTGGGAACGCAACGGTAACCGTGACAGGTAAAGGGGAATACGCGGGAACCGCGTCGACCCAATTTGAAATCATCGCGAAGGATATTAACAACGGAGACCATGACGTGATCGGAACGGATGTTATTGTGGATATCGGTGTTGCAAAACCGACAGGCGGGGCTTTTACCGAAAGTGATCTGCCGGATATGACGGTAACGTATAACGGAAGGACTTTGGAGAAAAATACGGATTATACGATTGACAGTACGATCACGGTGGACGGAAATACCGGTACGCTGACGCTGCTCGGAAAAGGAAACTTCACCGGTACACGCCAGGTTTCCTTTGCCATCGGCACGAATGACATTGCGACAGCGTTTAAAGGAATAGAGTCAATCTCTGATATTACCTATACGGGCAGTGCCTTGGAGCCTCCGGTGGTGCTGACGAATGGCGGAGCAGCAGCCGGGCTTGTTGAGGGCAGGGATTACACGGTTACATATAATAATAATATAAACGCGGGAAAGGCGAGCGTTACGATTACAGGCATCGGAAGCTACGGCGGAAGTAAGACGATTGATGACGCATTTACTATAAAGCCGGCAGATCTGGACACAAACAATGAAATAGAATACCAGTATGAAAATTCTATTTTCTACTCTCCCGATGTTGCGGGGATGAAGCCGGAGGTAACAGTCAACTATCAGGGCAGTGCGTTGGAGGCAGGAACTGACTATAATGTTTCCTACGATATTGAGTCGTCACCCACGCAGGGGAGTGGGAGTTATAACATTACCGTTAGTCCGGCTTCCGGAAACTTTACAGGAACAAAGACGCTGAGCTATGAGGTAAAGGCATGTCCGTTATCGGATCAGGATCATCCGGATCGGATCAAGCTGGAGCTTACAAAAGGTACCGTATATACCTACACGGGGCATGACATTGATCCGGGGCTGAAACTTACTCATACGGAAAGTGGGAAAGAGCTGCTCAAGGACACAGACTATACAGTGGATTATTCTCCGAATCAGGTGGATGCGGGAACCGTAACCGTAAACGTGGACGGCAAGGGAAACTATACGGGATTTTTGCAGACAACATTTACCATTAACAAAATCCCGATTGAGACGGTGAAGCTGGAAGTCAACGCGGGACAGGACGGTCTCGTGGCAGCTTATAACGGTCCATATCTCGGTATGCTGTGGTATGCTGGAGGCAATGAGGTGGAGCTTGCGGTGACAGTGACGGATCAGGCGGGCAATACGCTGCTGGAAGGCAGGGATTATGAGATTTCCTACAAAGACAATAGGGATATGTCGAAGGGAACGGAGACGGCACAGCTGATACTGAACGGAAAGGGCGATTACACGGGCACTGCTTCGTACCGGTACCTGATCGCGAAGAAATTAAGCGACTGCAACGTGCAGGGTGTGGAGGACGTCACCTATACCGGCGATGAGATCACGCTTGAAAATCTGGAGGTTTCCGATCCGAACGGCATACTCACGCCGAAAACTGTCCTGGAGCAGGGCGTAGACTATGATGCGGTATACACGAATAATGTGAATGCGGCGGAAAAGAGTGCCAGTTCGGCGCCGACGGTTAAAATCCAGGCGAAGGAATGGACGGCGTTCCCGACGGCAAACGGCTGCTATGTCTCCGATGGCACGGATGTCCAGCATACATTTACGATCGCGCCGAGGAGCCTTGACGAGGCAGAGCTTGCCGGAGACATTGAAAAGGTATATGAAAACCAGGCCGTAACGCTGGGTTACGCAGATATCAACCTGGTATATAACGGAAAAAATCTGACGGCCAGCGACTATACGATTGGTTCCTATAATAACAATGATAAGGTGACGGACAACGCGACTGTTTTGCTCCGCGGAACAGGAAACTTTACCGGGACAAAAACGCTTGCCTTCCGGATTACCGGAAAAACCTTAGATGACGCTGTCGTGGAAGTGGCGGATGCCGTTTATACCGGAAGTGCGTTATATCCGGAGGTTACGGTATACGCAGATGAGTCGAAAACCGTTGCGCTGAAAAAGGGGACGGACTATAAATATTCCAATGCGGATTACAGCAACAATGTGGACGCAGGAGAGGCAAGTGTTACCATTACCGGACTTGGAACCTATGCGGGAAGCACAAGGGACGTTACGTTTATTATCCGGCCGCGTGATATTTCGACGGATAGTGCGGACGGAGGAACGGTCAGTGTGCAGAATATAACCGCTCCGGTGACCTTTACGGGAAGTGAAATAGAGCAGCCGAATCTGCGCGTGGATTTCACGAGAAATGGAACGACTGGTTCGGTGACGCTGCAGAAGGGCAGCGATTATACCGTGAGCTATGAGGACAACGTAAATGTCGGAACAGCGGAAGTAATCATTGAAGGAACAGGGAACTATACGGGCGAATACACCGGAACTACTTTTGAGATTGAGCAGAAGGATATAAGCGATGACGATGTCGAGGTAGCCGAGATTGAGCCGCAGGGCTTTACCGGAATCGGAGTTACTCCGGTGCCGGAGATTACCTACGGAGACTATACATTGACCTCCGCCGACTATACGCTGAGCTATCAGAATAATATGAGTATCGGCGAGGCAACTGTTACAATCACAGGAAGGGGCAACTTTAAAGGCAGCACAACGGCTAAATTCCAAATCGCCCTTTCGATTGAGGATGAGAGTCAGATTACGGTATCCTGCCCGGATGACGGAAATACTTTCATTTACAAAGGTTCCGCTTATGAGCCGGAGGTTACGGTGACAAGAGTCGGCATCGGAACGCTTGTGGAGGGTGAGGATTACGCGGTCGCATATGAAAACAACACGAATGCCGGAACAGCTTCCATTACGGTAAAGGGTATCGGCTATTATGCCGGGACAAAAACCTTCCAGTTTACGATTGCGCCGAAGAATATTTCGGAGACGGATGTAACGCTTGCTGTTGGCGGCAAGACGGACGGAAGCTATTCCGCCGTATACACGGGAAGCAGAATCACGCCTGACGTTGAGGTTAGTTTCGGAAGTACCAAATTAGAGGAAAATACCGAGTATACGTTAACTTACGGCAGTGCGGACGTGAACAATATCAATGCGGGCACGGTTCCGGTTACAGTTACGGGAATCGGAAATTATACCGGAACGAGAAGCTCCAATTTTATTATCAGCCCGAGAAGCATCGGCTCCGGCACATCATTTGCCAATGGCTTTTCCATGGAGGAAATTCCCCCGCAGCCCGAGCAGAGCGGCAATCCGGTAACTCCGGTACCGCAGCTTCGGTACGGAAGAGATTTGCTGGTCAACGGGCAGGACTATAACTTAACCTATACAAACAACACGGCGAGCGGAACGGCGAATATTTTCATACACGGCCAGGGTAATTTTACGGGCACGGTGCAGAAAATCTTCGAAATTACTGCGAGCATTGAAGGCGCGGTCGTGGATATTCCGGAGGTGTATTTCGACGCGGCGCGTTACGACAAAAACACAGATACAATTACGCCGTTTACTTTCGATGACGGAGACATCAAAGTTACGTTAGACGGACAGGAAGTGCCCAGGGAGCAGTACGACGTTTCCTACGAAGGAAATGACAAGGCGCTCGGTAATATGACACTGATTATTACCGGAAAAGAAGGGCTGGCAGGAACCGTCCGCAAGAGCTTTGCTGTTAAGGGAAAGATGGAGGACGCGACGGTTACCGTCGGAAATCAGGTTTGGACGGGAGAACCTCTGACGCCTGTGCCGATTGTAACATATACCCTCGGCGATTATACGAAGACCCTGACGGAGGGGGTAGAATATGTCGTTACAAGATATACCGGGAACAACGGCGCGGCCGGAACAGAAGCGAGCGTGACCGTCACCGGTATGGATTATATGGAGGGAACCGCTACGGGAACCTTCCGGATTCTGGCAAACGGCGGACAGTTTGACGTTGCCGGAGTGGAAGCTTCCTATAAATACCGCGGAACTGCAATCAAACCTGCCGTTACAGTAAGCATGGATAACCGGAGCCTTACGGAGGGTGAGGATTACGAAGTCATTTACGGGGCAAATACGAATGCCGGGACGAAGGGATATGTAACTGTCACAGGAATCGGCTCTTATGAGGACGCGATTGCCAAGGTAGTGACCTTTGACATCGAACCGCAGAATATGGCGGACCTAAAGATACTGGACGGAAATTCGGAAGTCTTTGCGGATCGGGAATATACGGGCAGTGAGATTATCCCGGAGGTGAAGCTGGTATATCAGAGCGGTTCCGAGAGCTACACGATGCAGGAGAGTGATTATGCCGTGACGGCGGGAACGAATGTCGTTTCCGTAGGTACGGCCGATATCGTGATTACTCCTGACGGAAACAATATTACAGGCGATGCCCGCACGGTTCAGTTCCAGATTAAAGCGAAGGATATTTCCGAACCCGCATCGGGAACTGACACGATAGATGTAAGCCTTTCCGATTACAGCTATACCTATGACGGAACGGAAAAGAGACCGTCTGTCACTGTGAAGCACAAATACGGAACGACCGACAGCGAGGTGCGGACATTAACGGAGAACGTAGATTACACGCTGGTTTACAGCGATAACGTAAATAAGGGAACCGCGTCAGTAACCATTACCGGTATCGGAAATTACACGGGCAGCAGGACGGCGGAGTATGAGATAGCGCCGTTTGACATCACGAATGCGCCGGAAATCAGCGCTTCCCTTACGAATGGCAACTCCTATCCGTATATGGGAAGTGGAACGGGCGTAACCCCGGAGGTTTCGGTGACCTGGAATGGAACGCCGCTTGCCGCAGGAACGGATTATGAGGTAACCTACAGCAATAATACGTCGGTCGGCTCAAATGCGGTGGCGCACATTACAGGAAAGGGCAACTTCAGCGGCATGGTGTCCTGTGGCTTTTCCATCGTACAGCATGATATTGCGGCAGCGGACATTATACTGGAACCGATTGACAATCAGTCCTACACGGGAGAGCCGATTACGCCGGAAGTGAAAATGACCTGCGGAGATTATGAGCTTCAGGCGAATGTGGATTACAGACTCGTATTTTCCGGCGATCATACGGAAATCGGTGAGGTGGCTGTGACAATTGAAGGAATCGGCGGCTTTTCCGGTTCCAGACAGACATCTTTCTGGATTGCCAGTAGCATTGAAAATGCCGAGGTGGAGGGCCTTCAGGATTCCTATACCTACACGGGAAGCCGGATAGAGGTGGAAAGCCTCGGAATTACGGCAGTTAAAATCGGAGAGACGGTGCTCACCGCGGATGATTATACGATTGTGTACAAGGAAGGAAGCGATGGAACCAACGCCGGAGAGCAGATTCTTTTACTCAAAGGAACGGGAACCTACGGCGGCAGCAAAGAGCTTTCCTTTGAAATCGAGCCGAAAGATATTTCCGATGAGGATATCGTGATGACGGGCTTTGAAGAGAGTATGCCGTATGAGGAGGAGTTAAAGCAGGATATCACACTGACCTGGGGAGAGATTACCCTAAAGGAGGATGAGGATTATACCGTTACAATTTTACCGTCCAGCCAGTCCAATATTTATACGATGACTGTTGCCGGAGAAGGAAATTATACAGGTGAAATTGAGAGAGATTTCAATGTGATTCGTTCCGGTTTGGACGGAGCTGAAATCAGGAATGTTTCTTCTACTTATACTTATACGGGCGAGGAAATCAAACCGGTTCCCGAAGTGTGGCTCAACGGCGGTGCACTGACAGAGGATGAGGATTACACGGTTTCTTATGCTGGCAATATAAATGCGGGAACCGCGACACTGACAGTGACAGGAAAAGGAAATTATTCCGGCACGCAGGAGGTAACCTATACCATTTTAAGAAAGAGCCTCCTAAACGGCGTTACCTTCAGTGACATTCCGCAGCAGACTTATACCGGAAGTGAAATCCGGCCGACGCTGACCGTCAGTGATGCGGGCAGAACGCTCACAGCCGGACAGGATTATACACTGATGTATTCCAACAACAGGAATCCGGGAAATAATGCGGCGGCGGTTATCGTTGCCGGAAAAGGAAATTATACGGCGACAAAGCAGGTGAAATTCAGTATTAAACCGGGAGCGGTGGCATCACTGGCAGTAACCGGAAACTCCAATTCTTCGATTACGATCGGCTGGAGTTCGGACGGACTGGCAACCGGATATGAAATTTACCGCGCGGGCTCTGACGGACAGTTTAAACGTATTGCGCGCAGAAGCGGAAGCACGGTTTATACTGACACCAATCTGACTTCGGGCGAGACCTATACCTATAAGGTAAGAGCTTATCTGGTGACGGGAAGCGATACATTTTACGGAAGCTGGTCACCGGAAGTAAGGCAAACCATCTGAAACAGAAGGAGCGGCATATTCGTACATGGCGGGAAGATACAAAATAGGACGATTTCAATTTGATACGTACCAGGAATATGTCCGGGGAGTGGAGGATGTTAAAAAAATTGAAAAGATTACGCATTCGGTAGACATTTATGAGCCGGACACCGCGCTCCGGCTCTACGAGGCGATACGTGAACGGCGCATAAAATTTTACAGTAAGATAGGACAGCAGTTTTTTCTTGACATTGCGGACATTGTGGCGGAAAATACTAAGAAAGGGATAAAGAAACAGAAGGTCGTCGTGAATACGGACCGGGGACGGAAAATCCTGGGTGTTGTATGCCTGATATGCGCCATCGTCTGTTTCGTATGGTATTTCTGGGCCGACTATACAAATCACAGCGGAAATCAGATAAAAGATTATCTGAAAAGTCTGGGAAATGTTTCCGTTGAGGGACCTGAAATGGTCAGCAATAATACATTTTTTGCGGAAAGCTCGCCGGAAATGGTGCGCTCTGCTTCGGCGGAAACCGAGGAGGTATTGGATACGCCGGAGCAGGCAGCACCTGAGGTACTGGAGGAATATCGTTCGATTCTTCAGGAAAATCAGGATTTTGCGGGCTGGATTCGGATTGACGGGACGCATGTGGATTATCCGGTCATGCTCAAAAAAAGTCAGTCGGATTTTTATCTCAACCGTGATTTTTACGGCGGAGAGGACATTAACGGTACGCTGTTTATGGATGCGAGGACTGATTTGACCAACCGCAGCACCAATATCATTATTTACGGGCACAATATGAAAAGCGGGCAGATGTTCGGTGATTTAAAGAAATATCTCGATGAGGATTTCTGGAAGGAGCACAAAACAATCGTCTTTGATACCATCTATGAAAAAGGAACCTATGAGATTTTCGCGGTGTGTCGGGCGCAGGTGAAATATCAGGATGAGGAAGGCTTCCGGTATTACGATTTTATTGAGGCGGAAAATGAGGAAACCTATCAGAATTTTCTTGATAATATCATACAACTCTCGGTTTTTGCGGATCAGGAACTGCCCTCCTACGGGGAGGAGCTTCTCACGCTGTCTACCTGCAATAATTATGTAGAAGACGGCAGATTGTTTCTGGTAGCAAAAAAATGCAGGGAAGCAGAGTAAATAAAGGATGTTAGGAGAGAGTGCAAATGAAACTGAAAAACAAAATCAAACGGCAGATTGGTTACATACTTGTAATCGCAATGCTAATCGTGATGGTATATCCGGGGGAATCGGGAGAAGCCTCGGAGGGCTCGGACGGGTTTGTGATTGAAAACGGTGTTCTGGTTGAATACAGCGGAGTTGAAAATGCTGTAACAATCCCGGCGGATGGTTCCGTGACCGCGATTGGCAATAATGCATTCTTAAATACCTCAATAACATCGGTCTCAATTCCGTCTTCAGTGACAAGTATCGGGGAATATGCCTTTGCGGGCTGCAGCTCGCTTCAGAGCATTGTGGTGCCATCATCCGTGACGAGCGTCGGTACAGCGGCCTTTTCCGGGTGCAGCAGCGCATCATTGCTTACCTGGGAGAGCAGCGCGGGTATTCCGGATAATGCATTTTCGGATTGCAGTACCTTATCCTCGGTATCTTTGGCATCGGGCGTGCCTTCAATCGGAGCAGAGGCTTTCCGGAATTGTGAGTCCCTGGCCTCCTTTGCGGTTCCGGCAGGTACGAAAAGCATTGCCGCAGACGCTTTTGACGGCTGTATCAACATGACTGCAATTAACGTTGCGGAGGGGAACAGCTTTTTTTCTTCCTATAATAATGTCCTTTATACAGTAGGCGGAGTGGCGTTGGTTCGTTGCCCGCAGGGAAGCACCAGCGTATCTGTCTATGACGGTACAAAAATGATTTCCGCCAATTCCTTTTACGGCTGCGGCCTTGGCACTGTTACGCTTCCGGAGAGTGTAACTGACATTCAGACGAATGCTTTCACAGGAAGCAGTATTGAAACATTAGTGCTTGGCTCCGCAGTTTCAAACTTTGGAGAACAGGCTTTTCAATCCATACAGGCCATTGAGATTCCGGGCACTGCGCCGGTTGCGGCAGCGCTGCTCGCACAGTACGGCAGTGAAATTGTCGTGACAGACTATACAGGGGGCGGCGGAGACACGGAGGATCCGGGAGATACAGAGAACCCCGGAGATACGGAAAATCCGGGAGACACAGAGAACCCCGGAGATACGGAAAATCCGGGAGATACAGAGAGCCCCGGAGATACGGAAAATCCGGGAGACACAGAGAACCCGGGAGATACGGAGGACCCGGGAAATACAGAGAATCCGGGAGACACAGAAAATCCCGGAAATACAGAAAATCCGGGAGATACGGAAAACCCGGGAAACACGGAGAATCCCGGGAATACGGAGAATCCGGGAGATACGGAAAACCCGGGGAATACGGAGAATCCGGGAGATACGGAAAACCCGGGAAACACGGAGAATCCTGGGAATACGGAGAATTCCGGGGGTACCGGCGGTACAGATAATTCCGGGAATACAGGAAACTCTGGAAATACGGGGAATACATCCTATACGGTTGCGGATAACGGAAGCAATTCAGACGGAACCGGGGAAAGCGGGACAACAGGAGGAAGCGGAACCGGCAGTCAGTCGGGCGGCGGCACCCATATTGTGGATGACACTCCGAAAACCGGTCCGGGGCTGAATGCAAAGTATATTTTATGTATGGGTGTGATGCTTCTCGGGGTTTATATGATTTTAACCAGTAGAAAAGCGTACAGCGCGGCATAATGAAAAAGAGGAAAACATCAGGTCCTGACAGACAGGGTGTTTTCTTTTTGGCAAAAGCAGGAAGGAGCAGTGTATGAATACACATAAATTTATGGTAGATACCATCAGGTTTCACGCAAGTCGTCCGGATATCCTGGTGTTTGTCGGATGGTTTTACGATGGAACTGCAAGAAACCATACGCTGTCGGTCTGGTTGGATGATAAAGAACTTTCCGTTGAACGAACGGTTTACCAGGGCGCAGAAATATATCAAAAATACAGAAACTGTGTGAACGAGATCAGCGAGCAGGTAGTGGGAGCGGTACACCTGCCGCAGCAATGGGAGCAGGCAAAAAAACTGCGCATTTTGTCCTCCTATGCCGGAAAGATGCATACAGATGCCGTATATTCCGTAAAAAAAGTAAAACGGCTGCAAAGTCAGCCGGAATATTTCATTGGGGATGTCCGGGTGACAGATCATAAAATAAATGTTTCCGGCTGGTGCATGGGCGAGGGAAACTGGCAGTTTAAGCTGATGGATGGCAATGGAAATGAATTGCAGGGAAAGACAGAATATTTTTCGAAAAAAGATGCGGAGTGCGTTGGCCTTAAGGATGAAATAAGAGAAAAAACGTTTTTTTCGATGCAGGCAGACGGTATCTGTGGAAAAAAATTTTATTTGGAAATCTGCGGCAGCAAAGGCTGTGGGCGCGTAAAACTACATCCGTCAAAGAAACACACCTATGTCTTAAAAATCTGGAGACTGATAAAAAAAAGCATTCGCTTTTTGAGGCAGAACGGAATGCAGGCGACCATGGTAAGAATTGCGGGACGGTTGACGCAGGGGAGGAACCGCGCTTACGTGCGCTGGCGTAAAAAGCACAGACTAACGGAGAAAATGCTCAAGGAGCAGAAAATGGAGCAGAGGCAATGGCAAAACCGCCCGAAATTTTCTATTTTAGTCCCCTTATATTGCACACAGGAAAGGTTTTTGCGGGAGCTCATTGCATCTGTGCAAAGTCAGACGTATGACAATTGGGAACTTTGTTTTGCGGATGGCAGCGGGGATGGCGGAGAAAGGCTGAGTGCGCTGGTACGGGAATATCAGAAGGACGATCCGCGCATCCGTTATCGGATTTTGGAAAAAAATGAGGGCATTTCACAAAATACAAATGCGGCCATGCAGATGGCGGAAGGAGATTTTCTTGTCCTGGTGGATCATGATGATACCATATCGCCGGAGGCGTTGTTCTCATTTGCAAAAGCTGTTCAGGCAAATGCGCAAATTGATGCGCTTTATTCCGATGAAGACAAAACAGATGCATCCGGGACGCAATATATGGAGCCCCAGTTTAAACCGGATTATAATTTGGATCTGCTGTTGTGCAATAACTATATTTGCCATCTTTTTGCAGTAAGACGGGAAATTGCACTTGAGGTTGGAGGACTGCGAAGTGAATACGACGGATCACAGGATTATGACTTTATTTTGCGTTGCTGTGAAAGGGCCAAAGCGGTCTATCACGTTCCGAAAATTTTATATCACTGGCGCTGTCATATAGAGTCCACCGCAGTCAATCAGCAGAGCAAGCTATATGTATATGAAGCCGGAAGGAGAGCGGTTCAGGCACATTTTGACAGGCTGCAGATACCAGCGAAGGCAGAGCATGCACAGTTTTTCGGACTGTACCGCACACATTATCATTGGCCGCAAAAACCGCTGGTTTCCGTTGTTATCATTGTTAATCAGAGCCAGACAGAGAGCGTAAGACAATGCGTGGAGTCTGTTATCTTATCAAATTACAGCCATTATGAGATCATCCTTGTGGCGCATAAGAGCGAAGAACAAAACATCGAGGCGTATTGCCGAAAGCTTTCATCAGAATATGTCCCGATAAAGCCGGTATCCGCGGAGGAGCATCAAAAGCCCGCGCAATTATATAATATTGGATGCAGGTCTGCGCAGGGGGAATATGTTCTCCTGCTGGACGCGCAGACGGAGCTGGCGGATCCGTGCGTGATAGAGGAAATGCTCGGGTATTGCATGAGAAATGACGTGGGAGCAGTAGGCACCAAAATCATCTGTCCGGACAATACCATATATCATGCCGGGATTGTTCTGGACCAGGAGAGGATCGCGGGCTATATTTATCAGGGGAAGTCGCGTTATGCCGTAGATTATGCGAGCCGCAGTATCTGTGCACAGAATTATTCGGCGGTTTCCGATGTATGTATGATGGTAAAACGCAGTGTTTATGAGCGTGTGGGTGGTATGACCGAAGACTTCCTGGAAATATTGGAGGATGTCGACCTTTGCCTGAAAATACGCAGCGCGGGTTTTCTGGTGGTCTATACGCCCAATGCGGAGGTATTTTATTTCGGCCCTAAGAGGGGAAGGGGACCTGTTTCAGGAAAAAACGACAGGTGCTGTCAACAGGATCGGACTTTTTTTAAAAAGCAGTGGAAGAAATTGCTTGAGCAGGCAGACCCCTATTACAATCCAAATCTGAAAATAGAAAGAGCGGATTTTACCTTTTGACATTTTTTATTGAACTCACTTTAAGCTGATGTTATAATGAAAATAAAAAGGAGGAGAGTAGGTTATGAAAAGGAAATTTATGGTGCTGTGTGCTGTCATTTTCTTTCTGGCGCTCGGCATGCAGACGGACATCCAGCCGGCATACGCTGCGGAAAACACGACGATTGCAGGAGAAGATGCGACTGCCGTTGAGCAGACGTATTCGGTTACGGTGATTTTCAAATCAAATAAGGGAAAAGGCTCTATGAGCAGCCAGGTCGTTACATCCAACACGACTATCAAATTGAAAGCGAATAAATTCAAGAGAACAGGGTATACTTTTACGGGCTGGAACACCAAGTCAAACGGCAAGGGGACAAGCTATGCCAATAAAGCGGATGCTTCGTTGCTGGCAACCCCAAATAATAACGGGAAAACGATAACCCTGTATGCACAGTGGAAGTTTGCACCGCCGGCGATCAAGAAGGCAACTTCGCCGACACCTTCCTATATTAAGGTAACCTATGGCAAGAATACTGCGGCTTCCGGCTATGTCCTGCAGTATTCCACCAGCAAGAAATTTACCGCATCCAAGACGAAGACACGCTATGTAAAAAAGAACACAACGAGCGCAAAGCTTTTGGACGTGGTGCCGAACAAGAAATACTATGTTCGCATGCGCAGCTATCGCGGCTCGAATCCTGCGGACGAAACCAAGTGCAGCGATTGGAGCAAGACCTTGTCTGTCAAGGTGAAAAATGGCAAGACGATTATGAATACAAAGTGTTATAAGGCAATTGAGGCTGATGTCAAGCTGACCGGCTCCGGCACCGGCTATCATGCAAAGCTTGTCATCGGAAATAATATTTCTGCAGTGTCCTATGGCATTCAGTACGATAAATATGCAGTGTCGCCATATGCGGGAAAGGCTGTGACGCTGATTGAGAATATTTCTACAAACAATTCAGGCGGACAAAGCTATGTCAGACCATCGGGAAAGGCGCTTAAGAAGAATAAGACCTATCATCTGATGATTACGGTGGACAAAAAAGGAAAGGGAGGCGTCTATCTGGATTATAAGAAAATAGGAAGCTTCTACCAGCCTGGTCTTGCGAATAATCCATATTGGAATTACGCCAGACTGGAGGCGAGCGGTCGGTTAAACGGGGATAAGGTAGATGCTACATTTTCCAATATTTGCTTTAAGGTTTCCGATGATAAAGAGGTGAGATACCTGCACAATTTTATGACTTATGACGAAGTTACGTTTGGATCAAATTCACATGTCAATGCAGGGCTGAAACGAAAGATTAGCAAAGCAGATGGAACCGTCCGCATGTACGGCACCATGAAGGGCGTCAATGGGGATTGGGATAGCGATTATGATAATGTATCTCAATACGCCGTATTTAACTGGCCCTAAATAAAGAAAAGAAATATTTTGGTAAAGAGATAAGTGAGGTTACAGCAGATGATGCAAAATGCCGCCAAAAAAAGGGGAATGCCTGTAGCAGTCAGTATTCTGAACGATGTAATGTCTAATACAAAGCTGATTAAAGAGCTTTCAAAAAATGATCTGAAAAAAAGATTTGCAGATTCGTATTTCGGCATTTTTTGGGCATTTGTGAGTCCGATTGTGACCATATGCGTTTACTGGTTTGTGTTTACGGTTGGTCTGCGCGGCGCAAGCAATGAAGTCAATGGATATCCGTTTGTGTTGTGGCTGATTTCAGGGCTGTTGCCCTGGTTTCTGTTCTCCGATATTGTAACGAGCGGTACGAATGTGCTGATGGAGTACGGATATTTGGTGAAAAAAATTGTATTTAACGTCAGTATTCTGCCGATGATTAAGATTGTCACTGCCACAGTAATCCATCTGATCTTGTTCCTGTTTACCTTGATCATCTTTCTTGCGGCGGGGTATGCTCCGGATATTTATATACTTCAAATTCCGTATTATATATTCGCTTTGTGGGTATTTTCCGCCGCATTCATCCTGATTACGGGTGCGATTGTTCCGTTTTTCAGGGATTTGGGACAAATGGTTAATATTTTTATACAGGTATTTATTTGGATTACACCCATTATGTGGCAGGATGCGCAAGCTGCGGATAGTCATCCGATTTTGATAGGGATTTTGCGGCTTAACCCAATGTATTATATTGTAAAGGGTTACCGCAATGCCCTGATTGATCACGTCTGGTTTTGGGAGGACATGGGAATGACCCTGTACTTTTGGGTTGTGACGATTCTGCTGTTTTTGTTGGGGAGCAAGGTTTTTATGAGTTTAAAGCCGCATTTTTCAGATGTGATCTGATGGTCTGGTCAGGAGCCATTCGGAGAAACAGATAGAACCGTATTTGACAAAAAGAAAGGTAACGGCAAGAGATATAGTTACAACGGGATGCTTAGATGAGTGAATACGCAGTAAAAGTAGAACATATTTCAAAGATGTATAAATTATATCGGGGGAAAGGGGATCGCTTGAAAGATGCCCTGCATTTGACGCGCAAAAAAGTGTATGAAGAATTTTACGCGTTATCCGAAGTAAGCTTTACCGTGAAGCGGGGGGAGACGGTGGGTATTATTGGCACCAACGGCTCCGGTAAATCAACGCTTTTAAAATTATTGACGGGAGTATTGACACCGACGAAGGGACAGATTGAGGTAAACGGAAAAGTTTCAGCGCTGCTGGAGCTTGGCGCAGGGTTTAATGGTGAGTACACCGGCATGGAAAATATTTATTTTAATGGTATGCTCATGGGGTTTACTGATGAGCAGATGGAAGAGAAGGTTCCGGAGATTATTGCATTTGCCGGAATTGGAGATTATATTTATCAGCCGGTCAAGAATTATTCCAGCGGAATGTTTGCAAGACTTGCGTTTGCGCTTGCAATCAATGTGGAGCCGGATATTTTAATCGTCGATGAGGCACTGAGTGTCGGAGATATTTATTTTCAGTCCAAATGTTTTAAGAAAATGGATGATATTAAAAAGAAAGGGACTACCATTCTGCTTGTTACCCATGATATGAGCAGTGTAATTAAGTATTGCGACCATGTGGTGGTGTTAAATCATGGAAAAGTGGTCAATCAGGGTAATCCAAAGCAGATGGTAGATATTTATAAAAAGATTCTTGTAAATCAGTATGATGAAAAAGAGGAGATGGGCAGGGGAGCGTCCGAGAATCAGATGATGGTCGCGTCCGGTAGCTGGATGTCACAGCTCTCGCTCAATGAGGAGCACCTGATCTATGGCGATGGAAGGGCGAAGATTATCGATTTTGGTATTTTCGATGAGAACGGCAGGCTGAGCGGGATGATACTGAAAAAAAGTATGTTTTGCTTTAAGGTAAAAGTAGAATTTATGGAGGACATCGAATATCCGATTTTTACTTATACCATAAAGAATGCAAAGGGAGCGGAAATTACGGGTACCAATACCATGTTTGAAAAGGTAGAACTCCCGCTGGCGAAAAGGGGAGAACAGTATATTATCACCTTTATGCAAAAAGCACTGCTTCAGGGCGGGGAGTATCTGGTGTCGTTTGGATGCACTGGTTATGACAACGGGCAGTTTACGGTGTACGACAGACATTATGACGTCGTGAATCTGACGGTGGTGTCCGAGCAGAACACAGTCGGGACGTTTGATATTGATTCGCAGGTGACGGTGGAGAAAGTAGAATTATGATAGATGAGAACGTGAAGCAGAAGTTGCTGGACCTATTGCAGAAAGGGGAGCGGCAGGCGTGCCTGATGGAGGAAAGCACATGGCCGGTGCTGTATCATCTGTCGGACATACGTGAAAATCTTCTGGAGTGGTACCCGTTTCAACCGGAAGCGTCACTGCTTGAAATCGGAGCGGAGTGCGGTGCGCTTACAGCGCTTTTTTGCCGAAAAGTATCCAGGGTTGTAGCGATAGAGCCGTCCGCGCCGGACGCCTGTGTGAACCGGGAAAGAAACAGGCACTTTGATAATCTGACGATTTGCAATGAGGATTTTCTTACAGTACGGTTATCGGAAAAATTCGATTATGTGACACTGATCGGCGGACTTGGCTATGCCGGTCAATATAAGGATGCCGACGGGGATGTTTACATGAAAATGCTTGCGAAAGCAAAAGCTTGTCTGAAGCCCGGCGGAAAAATGTTTTTGGCGATTGAAAATAAATACGGGATGAAATATTTTGCCGGAGCGGTTGAGGAGCATACGGGCAGATGCTTTGACGGCCTGGAGAATTATGCCGCTACAAGCGATTTCCGGACATTTTCGCATAAAACACTGCAAAAAATGTTGCTGAAAGCAGGATTTTCTCTGAATCATTTCTATTATCCACTGCCGGATTATAAACTTCCCTCAGAAATATATTCCGATGAGAACCTTCCTTCTTTTGGCAGTGTCCGTTATCCGAGCGTATCGTATGATTATGACCGATATGAATTGATTGATGAAAGACTTGCTTTTGACGGCATTTGCCAGGATGGGATGTTTGATGAATTCGCCAATTCCTTTCTGGTCATAAGTGAATGCGGGCAGTCTCCATCACCGGAAGAAACTGTTGTGTATGCAAAATATAACAGGCAAAGAGCGCCGGAATTTCAAATCAGTACAAAGATTATTGTGCGGGAGAATGGGCAAAGGTATGTGGAGAAAAAGGCACTATGTCCGGAGGCGACGGCGCATGTGGAACGGCTTGCTGCAAACCGCAGAAAATTGCTCGAAGAAAATTCACTGCTTGAAACAAAGCAGGAGGGGGGAGGCGCACCGGTTCCGGTAGAACTGCTTTTGTCAGAGGAAGGACGGGCAGTATTTGCGTTTGAAAACGGAAGGAGTCTGGCAAACGAGGTTCATCGCAGCCTTGGGGACAGTCAGATGTTCCTGCAGGCGATGCACTGTGCGGTCGACAGTATTTATGGAGCCTTTTTCAAATCAGAAAAGGCTTTGGTTGATTTTAAGGTAACAGATGCCTTTGAAAAGGTATTTGGATTGCTGGATGCCGAGCAGATTTCGGAAGTGAGCGCAGGCATGAAATCGCTGCGTGTTTCAAATGTTGACAGTATTTTAAGCAACTATATCCGCCGTTCGGATGCCCAGCTGGTTTGTCTGGACTATGAATGGGTGTTCGATTTCCCAATACCGGTCGAATATCTGATTTATCGTACCGTGTTCTACTATTACAGTGAGAACGTTCATTACATTAAAATTTCGGAAGCACAGCTTTGGGACGAGTTTCATATGACAGAAAAGAAAGTCTGTATGTTCCGTCAAATGGACAATCATTTTCAGCAGTATGTGCATGGAGAAAACCGAAAGTATATTTATACAGGCAATTATGCAAAAAAGAATATTAATTTGGGATCGGATATTAAAAATGCGGAAAGCTGGTTTTTGGCGGTGGCAGATGATATACAATATTTGAATTGCAATATTGGAAGATATCGGCGTGATTTGCTGGAATGTCGTGTGAAGATACATCAAAGAAGCGTCTTTATCGATAAATGTAAAAAACGGATGCCCAAAAGCCTGAAAAGATTTTTGCGCAGAGTGTTAAAAAAAGCATAGATCTGTTCATAGGAGGAAAAGACAGATGTTAAGGAGCCGGCTGAAAAAGGCGTGGTATATCTGGAAAAATGAAGGTCCGGATATGTTGTTTTATAAAGTAAGACAAAAAGTGGACCTGAATCATATTTTTAAAAAAAGCGCCTACAGTATATGGATAGAAGCCAATGAAACGGATGTCATGGCAGTCACCAGGTTGAACTATGAGCCATTATTTTCCGTGGTTATTCCAGTGTATAATGTAGAAGACAGTATGCTGCGGGCATGCATCAATTCGGTGCTGGGGCAGACCTATCATAATTTTGAAATTATTTTGGTGGATGATGCTTCCTCGCAGGCATCGGTGCGGGAAGTGCTTGGCGAATATGAAGGAAGGTCTGGAATTACCGTTATTTACAGAAAGGAAAATGGACATATTTCACGAGCAACGAATGACGGCATCCGTGCGGCAAAAGGCGATTTTGTGGCGCTGTGTGACTGTGACGATCTGTATGCGCCAAATGCACTTTATGAGATTGCAAAAAAACTGAATGAAGATTCGACGTTGGATTATATTTATTCTGATGAAGATAAAATCAGTCAGAATGGGAAAAAACGAAGCGATCCGTTTTTTAAGCCCGATTGGTCGCCTCAGACGTTTATGTCTTTTATGTATACCTGTCATCTTTCTGTTTTTCGCAGAGAGATCCTGGAGAAAGTAGGAGGACTTCGCGTCGGTTTCGAGGGTTCACAGGATTACGATCTTGTATTGCGTGTGATGGAAAAAACAACACATATTGGGCATGTGCCCAAAATACTGTATCATTGGCGCATGCGTGAGGAATCCACAGCAAATGATATGGCGGCAAAGCCGTATGCACTGGAAGCTGCGGCAAAGGCAAAAGCGGAGGCGTTGGAGCGGCGCGGGGAAAAAGGAGAAATCACCTTGATACCATCCGTTTCCCAGCATCGTGTAACTTATATCCCACAGGGAAATCCGTTGGTTTCCGTTATCATCCCATCAAAGGATAATGTGGAGATGCTCTCCATGTGCCTTTTGGGAATCGTAAAAAATACAGAATACCAGAATTATGAGATTATTATTGTGGATAATGGCAGCAAGGAAGAAAACCGAACGGAAATAGAGAATATTGTGGTAAACTATCGAACGGCAGAAAACCGGGAAATAAAATATCTATATCAGCCAATGCAGTTTAATTTTTCTAAAATGTGTAATATCGGCGCCGCAGAGGCAAAGGGAGATTTCCTGCTTTTTTTGAATGATGATGTTGAGGTAAGTGCGACGATAAAACAGAATCCTTATTTTACCACGCAGACCGGTCAATGGCTTTCTATCCTGCTGGGGCAGGCGCAGGTGTCTTATACAGGAGCTGTCAGCTGCAAATTATATTATCCGGAAGGACTGCAGATCCAGCATTCCGGTGTTGTGAATCTGCCCATTGGGCCGGCGCATTGCCTATATGGAGGAAGCGACTGCTATAATTATTATTATGGCAGAAACCTGTTGGATTATAATTATTGCTCTGTAACGGGGGCATGCCTGATGATTGCGCGCGAGAAATTTGACAAAGCAGGAGGATTTGATGAGGAATTGTCCGTGGCCTATAACGATGTGGCGCTTTGTTTCCGGCTGGTAGAGCTGGGATATTTTAATGTGGTTCGAAATGACGTTGCGCTCATTCATCATGAGTCTGTCAGCCGTGGTCTGGATCGTGCGTCAGCGGTAAAAGAAGAACGCAGAGCGCGTGAGATGCAACTTTTATATCAAAAGCATCCAAAGTTTCAAAAGGGTTACGATCCATGCTATAATCCCAATTTGGTTTCAGACAAGGTTGATTTTTCCATGGACATGAAAAATGCGGTTGCCCATGCAAAAATAAAAAGACTGTCAAAGAAAGAATTGAGCAAATATCGCCGTGTGGAGCAAAAAGAAGAAATTCTTGTCTATCACGTGGATTTTGTGGAGGAGAAGGCAGAACATGTTCAGATTAATGGATGGATTTATAACAGACAAAGAAAGAGCAATAATCACAATAAAGTAAGCATACTTTTGATACATGAAAATGGTGAAGTATTTATGGTAAAGACAGCCCGGTGCCTGCGTCCTGATTTACAGGAGCAGAATCCGGATAGAAAGCAGCTGGCGCTGGCAGGCTATGAAGTTATCTTTTCGAAAAAGGACATTCCGAAAGGGGAGTATAAAATTGCGTTGGAATTGGATAAATTATATATTGTGTGCAAGGAGGGCATAAAGTTCTGAGGCGGCCTGCCGAGTAACAAAAAAGCTTGACATCCTGAGTTTGCGCCTATATAATGATTTAGCGTGCATATTTGTAAAAATGCATATTTAATTTAACAGGAGGTGAAAATAATGCCAACATTTAACCAGTTAGTAAGAAAAGGACGTCAGACATCTGTAAAGAAGTCTACAGCACCTGCACTTCAGAAGGGATACAATTCCCTGCAGAAAAGACCGACCAATACGTCTTCTCCGCAGAAGCGTGGTGTATGTACCGCTGTTAAGACAGCAACTCCTAAGAAACCTAACTCAGCTCTTAGAAAAATCGCCAGAGTTCGTCTTTCCAACGGA
This sequence comes from uncultured Roseburia sp., assembly GCA_944380515.1. Taxonomy (GTDB): domain Bacteria; phylum Bacillota; class Clostridia; order Lachnospirales; family Lachnospiraceae; genus Roseburia. The sequence goes on along the minus strand of CALWHT010000023.1, from coordinate 1,112 downwards.
ATCGAGGTAACAAGCTACATTCCGGGAGAGGGACACAACTTACAGGAGCACAGCGTTGTTCTGATTCGTGGCGGTCGTGTTAAGGACTTACCGGGTACCAGATATCACATCATCCGTGGTACGCTTGATACCGCAGGAGTGGCTAACAGAAAGCAGGCTCGTTCCAAATACGGCGCTAAGAGACCGAAGGCTGCAAAGTAACAGGATCGTTACTGGGATTAAGCAACCGTTAGTATCACAGTAAGTGTTGGGATTATTATCACAATTGATAGATTTCCGCACGAACACTATGTGAGTACCGTTGAATTAATCGAAATGAAGTTCACTGATACAGCATTCCGCCGTACGGCGGTGCAGCAATGCTGTAGAGAGCCGGGAAACCGGACACAGTAGATGCAGAAACATGTTTCTGTATAGTAAATTATGATTAAGGAGGGAAGAACCGTGCCACGTAAAGGACATACTCAGAAAAGAGACGTATTAGCAGACCCGTTGTACAACAACAAAGTGGTTACCAAGCTTATCAATAACATCATGTTAGACGGTAAGAAGGGTGTAGCGCAGAAGATTGTATACGGAGCTTTCGCAAGAGTTGAGGAGAAGACAGAGAAACCAGCTCTTGAGGTATTTGAGGCGGCAATGAACAACGTTATGCCTGTACTTGAGGTAAAGGCAAGACGTATCGGCGGCGCGACATACCAGGTGCCGATCGAGGTAAGACCGGATCGCCGTCAGGCGCTGGCACTTCGCTGGCTGACCACGTACTCCCGCAACAGAGGCGAGAAGACGATGGAAGAAAGACTTGCAAATGAAATTATGGATGCGGCAAACAATACCGGTGCATCCGTGAAGAAAAAAGAAGATATGCACAAAATGGCAGAGGCAAACAAAGCTTTTGCGCATTACCGTTTCTAATTATGCTGCCGCGTGAGCTTCGGCTTTCGTGGCACAATGCATATCGTTAGCAAAATAAGGAGGAAATACCTTGGCTGGAAGAGAATATCCATTAGAGAGAACCAGAAACATCGGTATTATGGCTCACATTGACGCCGGAAAGACCACTCTGACCGAGCGTATCCTGTACTACACCGGTGTGAACTACAAGATTGGAG
>CALWHT010000022.1 GCA_944380515.1 uncultured Roseburia sp. | reverse complement strand
GCAGGTTTTATCTGATGGAGGTAGTGCAATGAAGATAGAGATTGGAAAAGATTTTCCCCAGTATTTTAAGTCTTTATATCCAGAAGAATTGGAATTGTTTTCACATCTTGAAGTAACCGCAGGGATACCAACGGTTTTGTTCGCAATCACCACATGGAAAGAAACTGGAAAACCGAATGTCTGTTTCCATTCATGGAGCTGCTTTCACGGGGATAAAACGGCTTTCTTTGCTGTGATGGGAAATCTATATCAGCATACCCACACCTACGCCAATATCAAAAGAGAAAAATGTTTTTGCATCAATTTTCTCCCCATAAGCGATTATGATAAGCTGGTAAATACCATCAAACACAACGAGATGGAAACAGACGAATTTGCAGCAGGTCAATTTACACTTTCAAATGCAAAAACTATTCATGCGCCAGTTATCCAGGAGGCATTTATCAATATGGAATGCACCTTGAAGGAAATGCAGGATTTAAGCGGCGCAGGAATAACTGTTATGGTTATCGGTCAGGTGCAGCACATTTCCGTTGAGAGAAAATATGCACAAGGCTATGAGCAAAGATATGGGAAAGATGGTTTTATGATGTTAATCCCGGCACCACAGGACCTTGTTACCGGGGAACCAAATCAATCTGCGATTGCTACTGTAAATATTGAAAAATACGATTGAAGAAAAATCCTGAGATACTGGATAACCGCATCATCGGTTCAACCAGACCTGGGATTTGCGGAGGTACATATATGATTATTGAAGGCAATAAAAAAGAAATAGAGGCAATGGAACAATTTCATAAAGGAAATCGGCAGGAGGGGCTGCGATTACAAGAAGAATTTGCCGCTGCTTTTAGAGAAGAATATAAAGATAAAGATCATTGCCCCTGTAAAAAGGCTTGCCGCTATCATGGTAATTGTAAAGAATGTGTTGCGATACACAGAGCGCATCAGGAACACGTTCCAAACTGTATGAGACCGATTATCAATGCAAAGATAAAGCTGTTATCTGAATTAACAGAGCATACGATTGCCAACGAAATCGAAGCTCCCCATGAAGTACTTAGAAAAGAATTTCAGTAAATATATGAAAACATCTCCATGATACAAGGACAGTATAAAGGTGAAGAGCCAGTTCAAACGGGGTACAGCCGTTTAGACTGGCTCTGGTGTAGCGTTCCGACTTGACGGATCTTTCATTGGCTATCCAGGTGTAAAGTGCCCTTCTGGTGGGATAACCAAGGACTCGAATGGTGGTGGTTACCGATCCGCACTGATGAAATACTTTTAAGGCAACATCAATTTTGTCCTGCGAATACATTTTAATTCAGCTCCTTTCGGAGCCCTTAGGTGGTCCAACTTTTTGTCCGCACCCCCCCTCTCGGATTTTCCCCAAATTACAACCTCTTGGTAAAACAAATCACCCGATTCGCCTCTTTAAATCCCATGCTTTTGTGAAAATCAAAACTCCCCTTATTATTCAATTCACAATCGCTTGCGAACTCCGTACAGCCCTGTTTTTTCGCCCAATTTTCACAGGCCGATAATAATTCCTTTGCATAACCACGTTTCCGATATTCTTCTTTCACGAATATACCCTCCAAATAGCCGACGGGGGAGCTGTTTGTCCCTTCAACATAATCATGCCGTAATCCGCATTGAGCAAAGCCTGCCGGAATATCCTGAACATGTTTCAAAAAGACTTGCGCTTTTTCGCTATTAACGGTTTCGGCAAACTCACTCAATAAATCTTCCACGGAATGACTGCTCCACATCATAACTGCCATTTCCGCAGCTGCTCTCAAATCTTTCTCTTCTGCTTTCTTTACCATTTCAATTTTCTCCAATCCGACCTACCGATCAATCCATTGAATAAATGCAATTTTATCTGTACTGTTATATCCGGCGTTTTTATAAAAATCCAATGTTTTTTGTTCCCTCGAACCAATTAATAACATCATCTTATAACAATTCTGTTTTTCTGCAATTTTTTTTTGCATAATTCAAACATTCCGATGCATACCCTTTTTGTCTGTAATCAGAATGGGTGACAACATTCTCCACAAATGCGTAAGGGCGCACATTTCTAGTCAGATTTGGAATAATAACACAAACACATGAAGATACAATTTTTCCATCCACTACGTTTACAATAAGATGATGATTTTCATCCTGTAAAATCTGCCTCCATGTATCGGCCAGATGCACCGACATTTCCGGAACAGCCTTTTCGTGCAAATATAGATATAATTCTAATATTTCCTGTAAATCATTTTCCGTCGCTTCACGAACCATAGGGCAATCCTCCATATATTTTCGTTTACATCCGAATTTCAGAATGGTAGTATTGTTCCTGAAAATGAATCTGTTTCATAATCTCCTCTTTGCTGAAAAACAGATGCTCAGGTGCGACAACCCATTTTTCTTCCACATCATCAAATCTATGTACAACGGCAATGATTTTGCCTACAAATTCCGTTACAGGCTTATCCACACCTAAAATATAAGCATCCTGTTCTTCTCCATCTGGTGCTATAATTCCCTTTACATATCCGTAATTGACAGGATAATACATATCTTTATGTTCCGGGTGATAACTGCCAAGCGGCCTGTCTACCGTAACTTTCACAATATCGCCAATCATATCAATCTCCATTCCAAAGCGTTTTACGCCACAGGCTCCCATAAGTCCTTTCTACAGTTTTCCATATCCCCACACCTCGATTGCCGTATAGCTATGGCTGTAATGATACCCCAATTTTTCTGCCAGTGCGACAGAGGCCTTATTTTGCGCGTCCCAACTGGGATATAAATTCCGTTTTAAGCACTCTAAAATCAGTTTTGCCCCGCAGGCATAGGCGAATCCCATTCGCCTGCAATCTTCTCTGGTATCAATTTCTATTTCTATGCCCTCACGGTACCTGGAATAAGAGGATGCGCCGGACACAATCACATTGTTTTTGAGAATTACTGCGCCGAGTCCGAGTTTCTGATAATTTTCATAGGTCGGAAACTGTGACACCAGATCAGCGCTCCATGCTTCTGACCGACACATGTTGTAAAGTGGTTCATCAATCATGGAAATTTGATATCCCTCCGGTAGAGAAGCAACGGCTTTTTCCAGTTCTTCCTGATGAAAAATACCCGGCTCCTTTTTGATTGCATAGCGGGAAACAATTTTGGCTTTATTGCCGTAAACCTGTGTAATCATATGCTGCCAGTACTCATTCGGCGGAACCATGATCATAAAATTTTGAGTACACCGATCCGGTTTATAAGACACTAATTCTGCATTCGGTTCACCGGCAAAAAAGGTGAAATCCCCAATCACAGCCATTGCCGCGGTTGGATTGTTCCAATCATCCGCATAGATTTTTCCCATTACCCCCTGCAAACAGGACCAGATAAGTGTTTCGTCCCATTTGCCGAACAAAGCTGCAGCTGTATTTGTGTTTGAAATTTCATATATCATAGAGTACCTCTTTACAAAATAATTTTCCGAAACAAAGCTGATATTTGTATTTTGACATAACCATTGAAAATAATCAAACGAATTATAGTACTTATATATGGAACAAACTACGGCATATGCGAATGGGCGAAAAGCCGGAATAAACTGGGAGTATTTTAAGAGAGAAGCAGGGGAAAAAATCAGAAAGGCTCTTATAAATCCGCAAAGTATCTGGAAGGTGACATATATGAGCAGGGTAATTTAGATTCTGTCTGCTGTTTGTAAAAACAGGCGGCAGTTATTGACAATATAATATCTATGTGATAGCATGAAGCTACCTTCATATGAAGCAAACTTCATGTTTTCGGGAGAAAGTGCATGAAAACGAAAGTAAAAGAATTTCGGACAGCAGCAAAAATGACACAGCAGCAATTAGCGGATTTGGTTCATGTTTCTTCAAGAACAATTATTTCCATCGAAAAGGAGCAATACAGCCCATCTCTTATGCTGGCATATCGGTTAGCGGAAGTATTTGACGTGAGTGTGGAGGAATTGTGCTGTCTGAAAGAAAATAAAGAGTTGGAGGATCGGCAGTATGAAGATTTATAACAAAAAGGTGTTTGCTTCCGGCGTTTTTATGGCAGCTTTGGGCGTTTTAAATCTCATTGCGGATATTTCCGGCAAGAAGGTTGATATAAACGGGATTATCCTCATAGCGGTTTTGCTCTTTTTAGGCGTTGGCATGATAATGCGCAGCTTATCTCAAAGATTATCAAAAGAAGACAGAGTGGAAGAATTTGATGAACGCAATCGGTTAATTGAATTGAAATCGAAAAGCAAAGCTTTCAGACTGACGCAGGCGATCTCCTTTGTGCTGATGCTTGCATCGTTAATAATGGGAAAAGTATCCGGCTATGATGGCTTTACGGCGATGGGGGTAGGACTGGCATTTGCGGTTGCGATATCCTTGTTTGCGGAATTATTCACATATTTGTATTATGAAGCCAGGAATTAGGAGGGATTGTGATATGAAACAGCCGCCGAAACAAAGACCTGTAAAAGATGAACGGGATGAGCAGATAGATATGCATTCCAGAAGTGCAGCGTTGGATTTTATGATAGCTGCACAATTATTTTATAAGTATGATAAATATGAGGAAAAGCCATATATTCAGGTTGGTATTGGGCTGGGAATAATTGGTGTGATTTTGTTCGTATGGTTTGGCATTACCGGATAAGTATTAATTCTGAATGGCAGAAAGAAAACTGTACATGCTTTCGCCCTTCTTTTATGATTTATGTTAGTTTGGACTGTTAGATGTAAAATCACAGGCATCGATTTCCCCCAGCTTTTCCTTTAGTTTCTGAAAATCCGCCTGCATCTCCCCCAGCTTTCCCTCATCCCTTAAAACGGCGGAGGGGTGGTAAAATGCCGTGAGCCAGGTGTTTTTTCGAAACAGGAAGGTACCATGCTCCCTTGTGATTTTATAGTGCGGGTCAATCAGCCGCTGAGCCGCGATTCTCCCCAGGCAGACAATGATTTTTGGGCGCAGCATAAGCGTTTCATATTTCAGATAAGGAATGCAAAGCTCCTGTTCGCTCGGCTGCGGATCACGGTTGCCGGGAGGGTTGCATTTGACAACATTTGTGATGTAGACTTCTTCGCGGGACAGGTTGATTTCGGAAAGCAGCCGGTCAAATAGTACGCCCGATTTTCCGGTAAACGGCACGCCGTCTCTGTCCTCGTTTCTTCCGGGCGCTTCCGCGACAAAAAGAACCGGTGATTTTAAATTTCCTTTTCCCATCACGGCCTTATTTCTGGTCTGTGACAGCGGGCAGCGTGAGCAATGCTCTACAAACTTCTTTAATTCTTCGTAAGTATACATAGGCACCTCTGTAATAAAAACAAATCGACAATTTCCTGTATATCATATCATAAATTCCCGTAAATTTACAGACGTCAGCAACGGAATCCCTGCTTCGGATTATGATAACGCGTATTTTGGCTGCCATTCATTATGATTACAGCGGAATTACGATAGCAGTCCGAAATGACCTCTGATGACAGGCGCCGCTCATTGTGCCCACAAGAAAGTCTGAAAAATAAAGAATTGAATAATAAAATTTCTTTAATAAAAAGAATTTACTGAATTTATGAAACAATTCGTTTTAAAAATACAATATCTGTGCTACAATCATAGTTGACGAGCGTTTGGAATTGAAAATGTGAAAGTTTATACAAAGGATGAAGGAAGCACGATGGACGGTGTATTTTTGGATAATTTATCAGATGCGGGAAATATGATTTTAAATATTCTCTGGGACAGGAACCGTGAAATGGCTGCGGACGAGCTGTCGGAAGCCGTAAAAGAGGTCTATCAAAGAAATTTGGAGCCGCGGGTAATCCGGGAAAATGCCAATCTGCTGGTTCGGCAGGGCTATGTACAGAGGCGGCGTCATGGCGTTAAGGTTTACTATATCGCACTCGGCGCGGAGGAAGTGCGGTAGGCGGCGGGAATAACACGACATACAGTTGTCCTGTTCCATATGTTATCCTGAGAAAAAAGGAGGCTTATCATATGGCGTTTGATTACAAAAAGGAATACAGGGAATATTATCTCCCACCGAAAAAACCGGGTATCGTAGAAATTCCCGCAATGAATTTTGCGGCTGTGCGCGGCGCCGGAGATCCGAACGAGGAGGACGGCGCATATAAGCGTGCCATCGGGCTTTTATACGGAGTCGCGTTTACCTTAAAAATGAGCGAAAAGGCCGGGCACAAAATCGAAGGTTATTTTTCGTATGTGGTGCCGCCGTTAGAAGGACTCTGGTGGCAGGAAGGCGTATGCGGCGTGGATTACACACGGAAAGAGAAATTTCAGTGGATTTCTATGATAAGACTGCCCGATTTTGTGGATAAAAAAGCTTTTGAATGGGCAGTGGAGGAAGCTTCGCGGAAAAAACAGGAGGATTTCTCATCGGTAGAATTTTTTACCTGGCAGGAAGGACTGTGCGTGCAGTGTATGCACATCGGACCCTATGACATGGAGCCGGAAACCGTGGAAAAAATGGAGCGGTTTATTGCGGAGCAGGGGTATCTGCCGGACTTTTCCGACAACCGTTATCACCATGAAATTTATCTCGGAGACCCGAGGCGGGCAGCTCCCGGGAAACTGAAAACCGTTCTTCGTCATCCGATTCGAAAGGCTTAAGCTTTGTACACGGACAAAGGGCGTTTTACATGGAAAGCTGCCATGTGAAACAGCCCTTTTCTATTTATAAGAGAAGGCGAAAGCACAAAATCATATTGAAAATACGGGCCGGATATATTACAATCAGCAGGAAAAATGTAAAAACCTTTGGCGTAGCATACAAAAAGAGAGGGAAGCGATGAGAGAATTTTTATACGGCATTGTGGAGCTGATTGCGAAAATCCACAGCCATCTGCTGCAGCTCAACGATGCGTACGAGTACAATTTCACCGATAAGGAGCTGCATTTCCTGGTAATTGGCATTATGGGCATGGCGTTTATTTTTGTGGTTTATCCAATCTTTAAGTGGCTGGCGAAAAATGACCATGTGATGGTGATTGCATGGATTTATGTTTTTACCCTGATTATTGTGATTACCTTTGCCATTGAGATCGGACAGAAGGTGACAAATACCGGCAACATGGAGTTTGTTGACATCATGTTCGGTGTATTCGGATTTATCGTCATGTTCTTTATTTTTGGAATTGTGCGGGAAATTTATAAGGCCATTCGGAGGCTTGCCCGCAGAATGTACAAAAACGCTTCGAAAAACGGCGGGCGCGTTTCCGGGTACGAAGAAGACGACGAGGACGATGAAATATGATAATGGAAAAATTTGTAAAACGAGTCGCGGAAACCTGCGTTGTCATTCTTGGAAACTGTCTGTATGCGTTCGGGATTGCAATGTTCATTCTGCCGGGCGGGGTGATCACGGGCGGTACTACCGGTATTGCGCTTTTTGTCAATGATATTTGGGGGATTCCGGTCACGGCGTTTGTTTTTGTATTTAACACGGCAATGTTTTTCGTGGGTCTTTTTGTTTTTGGGTGGAAATTTGCGGCAAACACGATTGTCAGTACCTTCAGCTACCCGATTGCGCTTGAATGTATTACAAGACTGCTGGGAGATTACCGTATCACGCAGGATTTGATTTTGTGCACGGTATTCGGAGGAATCTGCATCGGAGTCGGAATCGGGATTGTCATTCGGATAGGGGCGTCCACCGGAGGCATGGATATTCCGCCGCTTATACTGAACCGATATTTCAAAATACCGGTATCAAAATCTATTTATGTATTTGACATGCTGATTTTGCTGCTTCAGGTATTTCACAGCACCGGGGAGCAGATTTTGTACGGCATTTTGCTCGTCATTGTCTACAGTTCCGTGCTGGATCGGTGTTTAATGCTCGGAACCGCGAAGATGCAGATTAAAGTTGTCAGCACAAAAATTGAGGAAATCCGGGCAGCGGTGTTAAAGGATATTGACCGGGGCGTGACGATGCTAAAGAGCGAGACCGGTTATATGGGAAAAGAGACAAACATGCTGCTTACGGTGGTTTCCATGCGGGAGCTGGCAAAGACGGAGAAGCTGATACACAGTGTGGACGAGAACGCGTTTGTGATGATCAGCCGCGTCAGCGAGGTGTCCGGCAGGGGCTTTTCCAGCAAAAAACGCTATATTGAAAAAAAGGAAGAATTATGACGCTGCAACAGTTAAAATACGCGCTTGCCATCGCGGACTGCGGTTCCATGAACGAGGCGGCAAAAAAGCTTTTTATCTCCCAGCCCAGTCTTTCCGAAACCATACGTGAACTGGAAGCGGAAATCGGGCTGGATATTTTTCTGCGCTCCAACCGGGGAATTATCGTCACACCGGAGGGAGAGGAGTTTCTCGGCTATGCCAGACAGGTGACCGAGCAGTTTGCCCTGCTTTCCTCCAAATACATCGACAAGCAGACGCGGGAAAAATTCAGTGTTTCCATGCAGCACTACACCTTCGCGGTCAAAGCGTTTGTGGAGACCGTCAAAAAAGCCGGCATGGAGCAGTACGAATTTGCGGTGCATGAGACGACCACCTATGACGTGGTGGAGAATGTCCGCGATTTTAAAAGCGAAATCGGCGTTTTGTATCTGAACGGGTTTAATGAAAAGGTGATGACGAAAATCATTCGGGAGCACGGGCTGGAATTTATCGAGCTGTTTTCCTGTGACACCTATGTCTATCTCTGGTCTGGCCATCCGCTGGCGGGAAAGGATGTCATCTGCATGGCTGAGCTGGACGAATACCCCTGCCTGTCCTTTGACCAGGGGAAAAACAATTCGCTTTATCTTGCCGAGGAAATGAAAAGCACCTATGAATATAAGCGGCTGATCAAGGCGAACGACCGCGCGACGCTTTTGAATCTTATGGTTGGGATTAACGCCTACACGCTTTGCTCCGGTATTATCTGTGAGGAATTAAACGGCAGCGATTACATTGCCATACCGCTAAAGGAGAGCGAAAAGATGCGTATCGGCTATGTGAAGCGCAAGGGGGCAAAGGTCAGCCACATCGGCGAGCTGTATATAGAAGAACTGCAAAAATATAAGGTTCATGTGATGAAATGAAGATATGAAAATGGCCCGTCAGACGGTAATCTGGCAGGGCCGTGACGGCGGAAGCGTTAAACAGCAGCCGCTTATACGTTTTATTGCGTCAGTAATCCGCTGAGGTAATCCGCCGTGTCCCGGGTTACCTCAAATGACATGCGAAGTCCCGCAATTTCAAAATCAATAAAGGAACCGTCGTACAGGGTGATTTTGCAAACTTCATATAAATTTCCGTCGGTTTCCGTCTGTCCCAATGACAGAGTTTCTTCCTGCGCAAAATCAAAATGGCCAATCTCCTTCGCGTTCTGCGGCAGATCTGCCAATTCCCATTCGTCTATTTCCAGAGCTGTCACAAAGCCATCGATATCCTCTTTGGAGGTAAAGGTTTTCACCGCCGTTTCCGTATCCACGGCAAAAGCGGCAATTTCCTGCGCCTTTGCGAGTTTTTCATAATATTCCGATACATCCGAATCTGCGTCAGCCCGGCAGCCGCAGAGCAGGACAGAAAACAAAACCAGGAACATAAATAATTTTTTCATATGCTACATCCTTTTTTACGATAGTCTTCATTCATAATAAGCAGCCGGTACGCGCGGATTAGACCGGACGTATAGATACATAAAAACGTTCCGATTCCCGCCAGCAGCATTCCGGAGGCCAAAGCGATCGCGTCTGCAATGTACAATTCCGCCGGAACAATGAGTGGGAAAAACAGAAAGCCCAAAGCGATAAAAGCGATGCCGAGAAGATTGAATAATTGCAGCGCTTTCTTCTTTTCGGCATAAATCGTGTTTAATTCGGTCTTTACGGCTTTATCAAACAGCAGCGGTTCCTTCCAAAGCTTCCGATAAGGATTATCGGACAGCTTTACCGAAAATAAAAGAACAATTCCTATAATGATGATCAGCATAAACAGGAGCATCGAAAGGTCTGAAAATAAAAACGATAAGGAAAGGGATCCAACCATTAAGCCGGCGGCAGCCGCTGTTTTAAGGAATTTTCGTTTTTGATAGGAGAGAAAGCCGTCCGCCGTTTCCCGGCTGACATATAGTCCCTGCTCCGCATCAAATGTCTCATGTGATGTTGTATCTTCTTCGTTCAGAAGATAGTCGAGTGTTACATGGAATATTTTGCTCATGCGCACGATTTTTTCTGTTTCCGGATAGCCGTTGTCGCGCTCCCACTTGCTGATGGCCTGTCGGGAAACTCCTAATTGATAGGATAATTCCTCCTGTGACAACCCGGCTTCCTTTCGCAGCTTTTGAATTTTTTCTCCAAATGTCATAATCTTACTTCTCCTTTCGCTGTCAGAATACCATTTTTAAGGGTGGCAGACCACCAAAATACGGTTGCAACTGCGCTACAGCTGGTTGCATTCATTATATCATGCGTTCGGGAAGCTTTCTATTGCGTATGTTGTTTCCTGTACATCATTAGAGTGACGCTATGTTCTTGAGTTGGCTATAGGTTTACCCTATAACCAACTCAAGGTTTCCGGTATTAACACATTTTCTTTGCGGTTGCTATAATAGCAATATCGAAGCAGACAACTATTCATGGAAAGGAGAATCAGATATGCATACAAAACATGCGGCAGACACAAGCTTAACAATGATGATGTGTGAGAACGGGACCATGTGCGGCAGGATGTGTATGTGCAGCATAAGGGATTTTTGCGTGCGTTTGAATATCTGATTTGGGGAATCGTTTCGGAAAAAACGTTTGAAAAAACAGGTATGCACGCGCGGCAGCCTGTTTTTTTTATTGCGAGGGAGGATGAAAAATGGCGGCGATAGAAGTCAGGCATTTATATAAAAGCTTTACACAAAAAGGGATGACCGTGGAGGCGTTAAGCGACATCAATCTGACCGTGGAGCAGGGGGACATCTATGGAATCATCGGAATGTCCGGCGCGGGAAAAAGCACGTTGGTGCGGTGCTTCAATTATCTGGAGCGTCCCACCGACGGGCAGGTACTCATCGAGGGCAGGGAGCTCGGCAGTCTCACGGAAAAAGAGCTGCGTGTACAGCGCAGTGAGATTGCAATGATATTTCAGAATTTTAATCTGCTGATGCAGAAAAATGTGCTCGATAATATCTGTTTCCCGATGCGGCTTTCCGGGAAAAAGAAATCCGAGGCGAGGCAGCGGGCGCGCGAGCTGCTTGCGATGGTCGGGCTTGCGGAAAAGGAGCGGGCATATCCGGCGCAGCTTTCCGGCGGACAGAAACAGCGTGTCGCCATCGCGAGGGCGCTGGCATGTGAGCCGAAAATCCTGCTCTGTGACGAGGCAACCAGCGCGCTCGACCCGCAGACGACGGCCGCCATACTGGAGCTGCTGCGGGAAATCAACCGCAGTCTGGGAATCACGATTATCATCATTACTCACCAGATGTCGGTAATTCGGGAGGTCTGTAACCGTGTCGCCATCATTGAGCGCGGCGTGCTTGTGGAAAACGGACGGGTGGAGGAAATTTTTTCCCATCCGAAATCGCGGGCGGCGCGGGAATTAATCCTGCGTGACGGGCCGGGCGGCGCGGGCGAGGGAGACAGACCGGTGCTTCCGGAGCGGATGTCGGGCGGCAAAAAGCTGCGTATTGTTTTTTCGGAAAATTCGGCGTTTGAACCGCTGATTGCAAATATGATTTTGAAATTCGGGGCTCCGGTCAATATCCTGCGGGCGGACACCAAAAATGTCGGCGGGGTCGCGAAGGGGGAGATGATTCTCGGGCTGCCCGAGGACGGACATCTTCAAATTGATATCGAAAAATATCTAAAGGAAAAAGGACTGGAGATTGAGGAGGTGACGGGAGATGTGGAATAATCAGGTAATCATCATGCTGCTGGAGGGCATCCGCGATACGCTTTACATGACGCTGATGTCTACCGTAATCGGTTACGTGATAGGGCTTCCGATGGGAATCCTCCTGGCGGTGACCGACAGGGACGGCATCCGTCCAAACGCCGTGATTTATAAGCTGCTCGACGTAACGGCAAATCTGATTCGGAGCGTGCCGTTCCTCATTTTACTGATTGTGCTGATTCCGTTTACCAGATTTGTGGTGGGAAAAAGCTACGGGCCGACGGCGACCATTGTGCCGCTTGTGATTGCGGCGGCGCCTTACATTGCGAGGATGGTCGAATCCTCCTTAAAGGAGGTGGATGCGGGCGTCATCGAGGCGGCGCGCTCGATGGGAGCGTCGGATTTTGCGGTGATTACCCGGGTGATGCTGGTGGAGGCGCGGACATCACTGATTGTCGGAGCGACCATTTCACTTGGAACCATACTCGGATATTCCGCGATGGCGGGAACCGTCGGCGGCGGAGGTCTCGGCGATATCGCGATCCGCTATGGCTATACCAGATGGCAGACAGACATCATGGTTGTGACAGTCATTTTACTGGTGATTTTGTTTCAGATTTTCCAGACGGCAGGCATGAAGCTTGCCTCGCACCTGGATAAAAGAAAATAGAAAAGATGGAGGAGAAAATAATGAAGAAAAAAGTATTCACATTGATTTTGACGGGAGCGCTTGCGGCAGCGGCGTTTGCGGGCTGCGGCAATGCGGCCGGGGAAAATGCGGGCGGCGCCACGGATAACGGCGGAGTTAAGACCGAGACTTTGGAAAGTGATACGCAGACAGAAGAAGGCGTGATTACTGTCGCGGCTTCAGCGACGCCGCACGCCGAGATTTTGGAGGAGGCAAAGAAAATTCTTGCAGACGAGGGCTGGGATTTGGAAATCACTATTTTTGATGACTATGTTCTGCCAAATGAGGTGGTCGAAAGCGGGGAATTTGACGCAAATTATTTTCAGCACATTCCCTATCTTGAAAATTTCAATGCGGAAAAAGGAACGCATTTAGTCAACGCGGGAGGCATCCACTATGAGCCGTTCGGAATTTATCCGGGAACGAAAAGCAGCCTTTCGGAGCTGGCAGAGGGTGATACGATTGCGGTGCCAAACGACACGACCAATGAGGCACGGGCACTGCTGCTGCTTGAGGCAAACGGTATCATTACGCTGCGGGAGGACGCGGGACTTGAGGCGACCGTCAACGATATTGTGGAAAATCCCTCAAACGTAAAGATTCAGGAGCTGGCGGCAGAGCAGGTGGCGAGGGTCGCGCCGGAGGTCGCGTTCGTAGTGCTCAACGGAAACTATGCGCTTCAGGCGGGCTATTCCGTGCGGGAGGATGCCATCGCCTATGAAACCTCGGATTCCGAGGCGGCACAGACATATGTAAACGTGATTGCCGTGAAGGAAGGCAATGAAAACGCGGCGGGTATCCGGGCGCTTGTGGAGGTACTAAAATCTGATGCAATCCGCCAGTACATCAACGATACTTATGACGGAGCCGTGATTCCGTTTGAGGATTAAAACCCCGTCCGGGATTGATTCTTTCCTTAAAATAAAGTAAAATGCCGTTAGATAGAAAAGGCCGCGCCAGGGGCGCGGGCGGGAAGGATGCGGCATTATGCTACAGGATATCAATGAGATTTCGGACGGAAAAATCTACGGTCTTCACGATATGGTCCGGGTGTCATGCAATGACTGCGAAGGCTGCCACGCATGCTGTGAACAGATGGGAACCACCGTGCTGCTTGACCCGCTGGATGTATTCCGGCTGACAAAGGGGCTCGGAAAAACATTTCAGGAGCTGATGGCAGGAACGGTGGAGCTGCATGTGGAGGATGGGCTGGTTGTCCCGAATCTGAAAATGGCAGAGGGTACGGAGCGCTGTGTGTTTTTAAATAAGGAAGGAAGGTGCTCCATACACGCCTTCCGTCCCGGTATCTGCCGGCTGTTCCCGCTTGGCAGAATCTACGGCGAGGACGGAGTATCCTACTTTTTACAGAACGGGGCCTGCCGCAAGGAAAACCGCTCTAAGGTTAAGGTTGTGAAATGGCTGGATACCAAAGAGCCGAAAGCATACCAGAAGTTTTTGGCGGACTGGCATTCCTTGAAAAAGGAGCTGATACAATATCTGGATACGGCACAGGGGGAACAGGCGGCAAAGACCGTCGCCATGTTCCTTTTGAATCAGTTTTTTGTAAAGCCGTACGATACGGACAGCGATTTTTACCCGCAGTTTTACGAGCGGCTTCGTGAGGCGAAGGGCGCATTCGGGCTGGCGGGCGTTCCGTGAGAATTGAGTTGGGAAAATATCCCGGCGGAGAGAAGCCCTTGGCGGCTTTGCCATGCTATGCCCTGGCGAAGAATGCGACGCCGATGGCGCCCGGGCCGGCATGGGTTCCGATCGTGCTGCCGATGGTGGTAATCGGAAGGTCAGATACCTGCCCCTTCCACAGTGCCTCGCTGTCTGCAATATATTTTTGCAGCAGGCTGTCGTCAAGACCGGTATAGCCGAGCACAAACGGAAGGGAAAAGTCGATGCCGTTTGTTTTATTGATTTCCTGGATCAGCATGTTATTGCCGTTTTTGGAACCGCGGGCCTTCCCTAAGATGGCGACCTCGCCGTCCTTAACGGTAATGACCGGTTTAATGGAAAGCAGATTTCCCGCGATGGCGGCGGCGCCCGAAATGCGTCCGCCCCGGCGCAGATATTCCAGCGTATCTAAAAGGGCGATCAGCCGGATATCACGTTTGCGTTCCTCCAGTATCTGGGCAATATCGGCGGCGGAACGCCCCTCGTCCCGAAGACGGCAGGCGAGCAGCACGAGAATCTGTTCCCCGAGAGAGACAGTTTCGCTGTCTACCAGAAAAACACAGTCCTCATAGCCCTCCTGCGCAATCGCTGCGCTCTGGAAGGTTCCCGAGAGCTTTGCGGACAGGGTAATGACAACGGCTGTATCGCCGTCTTTTTTGATTTGTGCAAATACCTCCTCAAAATCATGAGGCGGTATCTGGCTGGTGCTTGGCATATCGCCGCTTTCGATCAGCTTTTCATAAAATTCCCGGTGGGACATTGTAATTCCGTCGGAATATTCTTCCCCGCCGAAAATCGTCTTCAGTGAAAGAAACGTAAGGTCCAGAGCGTCCGCACGCTGTTTTGTGAGGTCGCAGGCCGAGTCAACCACAATTTTCACACTCATAACTGTCCTTTCCTGCCGTTGTCCGGCAAGGCCGCTTCCGCAGCCTGAAAATATCGCGTTTCCGTAAACTTGATATTTACAGTGCCAAAAGAACATGGCAGGTGCTTTTGGCACTGTAAAAAGTACGGAAACTGAAACAAAATACTTTGATTATCAAACTATTAAATGACTATACTCAAAACAAATCGGAATGTCAATAGCAAAATTTGGATAGTTTTTGGAAAAAAGGTTCATACTAACGGAAAAGCATTCAGACCGCTGCGCCGGCGTACGATACCGGAAAGGCGGCGGGGCAGGAGGAAGCAATGAGTTCTGTATGGACGGAAACGGTGAAAATGCCGGAGTTTGGGACGTTAAAGAGAGATATCCGCACCAACGTGCTGATTATCGGGGGCGGAATGGCGGGAATACTCTGTGCGTATTTTTTGCAGCAGGCGGGCGTCGATTACTGTCTGCTGGAGGGCAGGGAAATTTGCAGCGGTGTGACACGGAACACAACGGCCAAGATAACGGCGCAGCACGGGTTGATTTATGATAAGCTGCTAAGATACGGGGGCAGGGAGAAAGCGGGGCTGTTTCTGAAGGCAAATCAGCTTGCGGTAAAGCGCTACCGGGATTTGGGCTGGCTGATCGACTGCGACATGGAGGAAGCGGACGCGTTTGTCTATGAAAGGGAAAACAGGAAAAAGCTGGAGCGGGAGGTGCGGGCATTAGAGCATCTCGGTTATCCGGCGGAATTGATAGAGCATCCGAACCTTCCGTTTGAGACGGTGGGGGCCGTGCGGTTTGAAAAGCAGGCGCAGTTTCATCCCCTTAAATTTGCGGCGGCGATCGCGAAAAATCTCCATATTTATGAGCATTCGCCGGTGCGCGAAATGACGGAATATTTTGCGCTGACGGACAAAGGCTCCGTGGCGGCGGAAAAGGTTATTGTGGCGACCCACTTTCCATTTATCAACCGCAGGGGAAACTATTATCTGAAAATGTATCAGGAGCGCTCCTATGTGCTGGCGCTCAAGCAGGCCGCCAGGGTGGACGGGATGTATATTGACGGGGAAAAAGGAGGGCTGTCCTTCCGAAACTACGGAGATTACCTGCTTTTTGGCGGAGGCAGTGAGCGGACCGGGAAGAAAAAGGACGGCTTTGAACAGCTTCGAGAGGCGGCACGCAGATATTACCCGGATGCGGAAATTGTGACCGAGTGGGCAACGCAGGACTGCATGTCGCTGGACGGAATGCCCTATATCGGAAGATATTCCTCCCATACCCCCGATTTATTTGTGGCAAGCGGTTTTCATAAGTGGGGAATGACCGGTGCGATGCTCTCCGCAATCGTTTTATCGGATCTTGTACAGGGGAGAGAAAACGAATTTGCCCTTATTTTTTCCCCTTCGCGCAATATCTTAAAACCCCAGCTTGCCATCAATGCCTGGGAGGCGATGAAGGGAATCCTAAGACCTTATGGAGGTTGTCGCTGCTCCCATATGGGCTGTGTCCTGCAATGGAACGCGGGAGAGCAGACCTGGGACTGCCCGTGTCACGGCTCACGGTTTGCATACACGGGAGAGGTGCTTGACAATCCGGCGCTCCATCAGATGAAGCGTTTCGGAAAAATGAAAAAAGAGCACGCGGACGGTTGATATTATGGAAAAAAGTGCTATGATTATATCCGGTTAAAAAATAAAAGGATTCCGGGGAATTATCATGAAATACGTAAGACAATTTTTGCTGATACTGTTTTTTTCTTTTTTGGGAGAGCTGCTTAAATATCTGCTCCCGTTTCCGGTTCCGGCAAGTATTTACGGACTGGTACTGCTGTTTTTGGCGCTGGAGCTTCGGATTGTCCGGCTCGATGCCGTGCGGGATGCCGGGAACTTTCTGATTGAAATTATGCCGCTTTTGTTTATTCCCGCGGGGGCGGGACTGATAGACGCATGGGATGCGTTAAAACCGATATTTCTTCCGCTGCTTGTGATTATGGTGGTTTCCACACTGATTGTTATGGTGGTTTCGGGTCATGTCACGCAGTTTATGATGCGCAGAAAAAACAGGGAGGACAAACGGCAATGAAAGAATTTTTATGTGATTCCGTATTTTTTGGTGTGGCAGTGAGTATTTTTGCCTATGAGCTGGGCGTGTTTCTGAAAAAAAAGCTCAAGCTGGCGGTATTTAATCCTCTTTTGATGGCGATTGCGGCGGTTATCGTCTTTTTGCTGGCTTTTCGCATTCCCTATGAGAGCTATAACGAGGGGGCAAAATATTTAAGCTATCTGTTAACTCCTGCGACAGTCTGCCTTGCGATACCGCTTTATGAGCAGTTTGAGCTGTTAAAGAAAAATGTCGCGGCTATTTTTGCCGGTCTGGTTTCGGGTGTGCTCACAAGTGCTGTCTGCGTACTGGCGATGGCGGCGCTGTTTCGGCTTGAACATTCCCAGTATGTGACGCTGCTTCCGAAATCCATCACGACCGCAATCGGCATGGGTGTTTCCGAAGAACTCGGTGGTTATGTGACGATTACCGTGGCGGTCATCATCATCACGGGAATTATCGGAAACGTGATGGCGGAGACCGTCTGCCGCGTGTTTAAAATCGAGGAACCTGTGGCGAAGGGTATCGCAATCGGTTCCTCCGCACATGCTCTCGGAACGGCCAGGGCGCTGGAAATGGGAGAGATTGAGGGTGCCATGAGCAGCCTGTCGATTGCGGTTGCGGGAATTTTGACGGTGATTGCGGCTCCGGTGTTCGCGAATTTCCTGTAATTGTTGCTGTCCTTTTGGCACTGTAAAATAAAAATGCGGAAACGCAAGGGGCTTCTCCCTTGACACAAAAAACGAGTCTTCCTATAATATCCATATACCCCTTATGGTATATGGAGGTGAATATGAGGCAATGTATGGATGCGGACAATCTGCACCGCAGACTGGCAAAAATTATCGGACAGGTGCAGGCCATCGACCGGATGGTGGACGAGGATGTGCCCTGCGAGGATGTGCTGGCACAGATAAACGCGGCAAAATCGGCGCTTCACAAGGTGGGGCAGGTTGTGCTGGAGGGACATATTAAGCACTGTGTCCGCGACGGAATCGAGCACGGCGACGCGGATAAAACGATTGAGAGCTTTACCAAGGCGGTAGAGCGGTTTGCCAATATGAAATAATAGCGGGAAGCAGGAAAAAATAAGACAGGCGGTTTGAGATTTCTATCAAATCGTCTGTTTTTTTATGGCATGAAACACACATTGACAACCCATACCCCCATATGTATAATATGCGTATACCCCTATAGGTATAAAAGGAGGGAGAAATGAAAGAAAAAAATCATATGGGTTTTCTGGAAAAGGTAGAAGAACTGCTGGAATTGGGCGGCACAAAAAAGGACATCGCGCTGCTGGTCATTTCGGGCGCCGCTCTGCTGTGCAGCATTTTTGAACTGTTGCCGCTGCCGTTTGACGCGGCATGGATTGCCATTATTTTATGCGGCATTCCGATTATTCTGGAAGCGGTAATCGGGCTTATCACTGCCTTTGACATCAAGGCGGATGTGCTGGTGTCCATTGCGCTGGTCGCGTCGGTCTGTATCGGAGAGGATTTCGCGGCGGGCGAGGTCGCGTTTATCATGCAGCTTGGGGCGCTGCTGGAGGATTTGACTGTGGCGAAGGCAAGGGCGGGGATTGAAAAACTGGTGCACTTAACACCGCAGACTGCCCGCGTTGTGTCGGAGGACGGGGAAGAAATTGTCCCCGCCGAACAGGTGAGGGTCGGAGACATCCTGCGCGTGCTGCCGGGGGAGACGATCCCGGTGGACGGCGTGATTTTATCGGGTCAGACCTCCGTGAATCAGGCGGTGATGACCGGGGAGTCTCTTCCGGTGGATAAGACGGCGGGCGATGAAGTGTGCAGCGGTACCGTCAATCAATTCGGCGCGTTTGAGATGAAAGCATCGAAGGTGGGGGAGGACAGCTCCATTCAGAGAATGATTCGGCTGGTGCAGTCCGCGGATGCAGGGAAGGCAAAAATTGTCGGAATTGCCGACCGGTGGGCGACCTGGATCGTGGTGATAGCCCTGTCAGCGGCAGCCTTAACCTGGCTGTTCACAGGAGAAATCATCCGTGCGGTCACGATTCTTGTTGTATTTTGCCCCTGCGCGTTGGTGCTGGCGACACCGACCGCTATTATGGCGGCCATCGGAAATGCGACGAAGCACGGTTTTTTAGTCCGGGAGGGAGATGCTCTGGAACGGCTGGCTTCAGTGTCGAAAATCACCTTTGACAAGACCGGCACGCTGACCTACGGGACACCGAGAGTGACGGCGGTAGAAAGTCTTCTGCCGGAATATCCCCAAAAAGAGTTGTATGCGCTCTGCGCCGCGGCGGAACAGCTTTCCGAACATCCGCTGGGACGGGCCGTTGTCCGCTGTTTTCAGCAGGAGTACAAAGAGACGCTTCCGGCGGCGGAACAGTTTGAGATGCTTCCGGGACGCGGCGTTTCCTGCAGGGTTGGCGGCAAAAGCGTGCTGGCGGGAAATCCCGCAATGCTTGCCGATGCCGGGGCAGAGCTGTCGGAGCAGACGAGGTCGGAGGCGGCGCGTTATCTGGGCGACGGCTGCACGGTCATATATGTTGCGGTGGACGGTACACCTGCGGGGTATCTGGTGCTTTCCGACACAGTGAGGGAGGAGAGCGCCAGAATGATTGCGCAGCTGAAAAAGCTGGGGACAGAGCCGGTGCTTTTGACGGGAGACCATGAGAACGCGGCGTCTGCCATTGCCGCGCAGCTTCATATAGAGGAGGTTTATGCGAATTGCCTGCCGGAGGACAAATTAAACCGGATCGAGGCCTGTCAGAAAAACGGGCAGTCTGTCTGCATGATCGGCGACGGCGTGAACGACGCGCCGGCACTTAAGAAGGCGAATGTCGGGATTGCGATGGGCGGCATCGGAAGCGATATTGCGGTGGATGCCGCGGATATCGCACTGGTGGACGATGAGGTGAAGGAATTGCCGCATTTGGTTGCGCTTTCCAAGCGCATGATGGTAACAATTAAATGCAATCTGAGCTTTTCGATGGGCCTGAATTTTCTGGCAATCGCGCTTGCCATTACCGGCGTGTTAAATCCGGTTGTCGGGGCGCTGGTACATAATGCCGGCTCCGTCCTGGTTATTGTCAACTCGGCGCTGCTTTTGAACTGGAAACGTACGGTGCGGTGAAAGGCACGCACCACACCCTTCTCTGTCACATATCATATTATGAAAATGAATTGTGATGGAAACAGAATGTATTGTCAGAACAAAATTGTGCATACGATACAGGCGGGAGACTCCCTGTATAAATTATCACGACAGTATAAGACCACGGTGACGGAGCTGATCCTCGGGAATCCCGGTGTCAACCCCTATAACCTTCAGATTGGGATGAAGCTTACGATTTGCCCGGGCGAGGGGTACGAGGAGCCGGGGAATCCGGGCGGGAACCAGAGTGGAGGAAACCAGAATCAGGGAAATCAGAACGGAGGAAACATGTCCGGGGAAAACCAGACGGGCGGAACCCAGACGGAGACGGAGTCCGAGAGAGAAAACGCCGTGCTGAAATTGAATGAAGAGATGCGTCTTGCATGGCTGGACCATGTATATTGGACCCGGATGTATCTGATGAGCGTGGCAGCCGATGCCGCGGATCAGCAGGCCGTCGAGGAGCGGCTGATGGAGACGGCGGATGAAATCACCGATGTGTTTGCAAGATACCTCCCGGTGGCGGTGACAAGACAGCTTCGGAACCTTTTGGTGGATCATATTGAAATCGGCGGTGAGATTATCCGTGCGTTAAAGACGGGAGAAATGACAAATTATGATTCCCTGATAAAGGAATGGTATGCGAACGCGAATCAGATTGCGACGCTTCTGGCGAACCAGAATCCGTATTTCGGAGCGAGGGAGACAAGAAATATGCTGCTGAATCATCTTGACCTTACGAGGGAGGAGATTGAGCATCAGATCAACGGAGAATACGGACAGAGTATCAACACATTCCGCGACATTGAAAAACAGGCGCTGGAAATGGCAGACTATTTTGTGCGGGGGCTTTTGGCAAGGTAAATAGTCATAACAATTTTTCCTGCATATCTTAATATTACAGAGTACGGGCGTCGTTTGCGGCGGCGCCCGAAAGATAAAGGAGGGAAAAATTTGCCGGACTACGGACTCGTAAAAATAATAGTGATTACGGCAGTGATTCTGCTTGTTTGTATATTGGCAGTCGGGATAATTGTCAGAAGGGAAAAAAGTAAAAGGAAGGTACGCCGGATGTGCAGAAAGGAGAAAATCCAGTTGCTGGAGGAACTCGTGGAACCATTCGGCTTTTCTTATGTACCGCGTGAGGGGGTTTTTACCTCACGGGAGGACGCATGGCAGAGAACACAGGGCTATGGGGCGTTGTTTGACAAGGCTGCAGTCGGGATGAATATGGTATTCGACGCGCTGCCGGTCTATTTTGAATACGGCGGAAAAACCTGGCTCATCGAGCTTTGGAAGGGGCAGTATGGAATCACCACCGGAGGAGAGGTCGGCGTGTATCATGCAAACGAAATCATTCCGGAAATTTTTTATCCGGCGGCTCATTTTGAGGCGGCGTCGGATGATGAAATGCCGTTTATCCAGTGCAGACTTGACCGAAAGCACAAGAAGGTATACTTTTTGCAGAAGCGCCACTGGTGGCTGACCGGTTTTTGTGTGGGAACCTTTTCCAGACCTTCGGACCTTCGTCTGATTACCACCTTTATGTTTGACAGTCAGGCCATGGCGATGGCATTTTATAAGGGCCTGCAAAGGTGCGGGACAAAGATACCGGGAAACAAATACCGTATATGCAGAAACGAGGTATACGTCAGAATGGATTTTTCGCCCGAAATAAGCTGGCCGTCAAGGCTGCACCGCGCTGCCGTTCAGGCGGTCAATGCCGTAAACTGCTGTTTATACAGGCTTGTGACATATCCGTTCTGCTGTACCGAGGATCGGCTGCTGTTTTTATATTTTCAAATTCCGGGCTGTTTTCGGAGGATGCTCAGACGGTTGGGAGGACGGCATGGCAGATGTTAAAAATTACGGCCGCCTTTCCTGCCACGGCAGAATCAACCGGGCGTTTCTGGAGGCGGAGCATCTTCCGCTAAATGCCTGCAGCCGCTATATCCTGATCAGTGACTGTCATCGGGGGACGGGAACCGAAAATGACAATTTCCTGAAAAACCAGCATTTATACTATGCGGCGCTGGACTACTATTTTACCAGAGGCTTTTATTATCTGGAGCTCGGGGACGGAGAGGAGCTTTGGGAAAACAGAAGCATGAGAAGGATTAAAGAGTGCCACAGCAACGTATATTGTAAGTTTGAAGAATTTGCAGAAAGGTGCCGCATTACCAGAATATACGGAAACCACAACATGGAGCTGAAATCGGAGCTTGGAGAGGCGGTCATTCTTGACAATCAGGAGGGCGGACGTGACATCTGTATCCTTCACGGTCATCAGGCGGATTTTTTCAATTCCGTATGCTGGCGTCTTTCCCGTTTCCTCGTGCGCTATGTCTGGAAGCCGCTGGAGCGCTTTGGCGTGAACGATCCCACCAGCGCGGCGCGGAATTACAGGAAAACCCAGCGGTATGAAAATTGTCTGGTGCGCTGGACAAGAAATAATAACTGCTATCTTGCGGCGGGACATTCCCATCGGCCGAGGCTTTCGGAAAAGGATGAACTGTACCTGAATACGGGGAGCTGTGTGCATCCGTGGGGCATTACGGGGATAGAGATTGAGAATATGAGGCTGACGCTCATAAAATGGACGATGGCGACCAGACCCGATATGACGCTTTATGTGGCGAGAGAGGTATTGGCCGGTCCGGTGGAGATAGTGTGAAAAATAAGCTTGATAGCTTATTTTTCACACGGCTATTTGTGCCGGAGCGTCACAAATAAGCCTTGATGGCAGACGCAAATTTGAGATTTGCGTCGCCCCGTCGCGTAAAACGCTCCGGAATGAAGATAACATAAATGCCTGAAATTGGCATTTTAGCAAAAAAATGATTTGACGGAGCCGCCATTTATGATAATATATAGTCATTGGTCAGTTACAAGTAATCGGAGGTTCAAAAGAAAATGATTAAAGTTGTAAAATTTGGCGGCAGCTCCCTTGCAAGCGCCGAGCAGTTTGCAAAGGTGGGAAAGATCATAAACGCCGATAAAGAGAGAAGATATGTCGTACCGAGCGCCCCGGGCAAGAGAAACCCCAAGGACACGAAGGTTACGGATATGCTGTATACCTGCTATCAGCTCGTGGAGGCGGAGGAGGATTTCCGGATTCCTCTGATGAAGATTAAGGACCGTTATGATACCATTATCAATGGTTTAAACCTCAAGCTGTCTCTTGAGGATGAATTTAAGAAGATTTCAGCGAATTTTAAGGAAAAGGCCGGCGTGGATTATGCGGCTTCCCGCGGAGAATATTTAAACGGCATCATTATGGCAAATTATCTGGGATACACGTTTGTAGATGCCGCGGAAGTTATTTTTTTTGATGAGAACGGAAACTTTGACGCGGATAAAACAAATCAGGTCTTAAGCAAGCGCCTTGCAAAAATTGAGCGGGCGGTAATCCCCGGTTTTTACGGTTCCAATCCGGATGGCAGCATCCGTACCTTTTCCAGAGGAGGCTCCGATATCACAGGCTCTATCGTGGCGCGTGCCGTTCGGGCAAGCTGTTATGAGAACTGGACCGATGTGTCCGGCTTTCTTGTTGCGGACCCGAGAATTATTAAGAATCCCGAGACAATTAAGACGATTACCTACCGTGAGTTAAGAGAGCTGTCCTACATGGGGGCAAGTGTACTTCACGAGGATGCGGTATTTCCGGTGCGTAAGGCGGGCATCCCGATTAATATCCGAAATACCAATGCCCCGGAGGACGAGGGTACCTGGATTGTGGAAAGCACCTGCCATCAGTCCAAGTATACGATTACGGGAATTGCCGGAAAGAAGGGCTTTGTTTCCGTGAATATTGATAAGGATATGATGAATTCGGAGGTTGGCTTCGGGAGAAAAGTACTTTCCGCTTTCGAGGAGAATGGAATTTCCTTTGAGCACATGCCGTCCGGCATCGATACAATGACCGTATTTGTACATCAGCCGGAGTTTGAGGGCAAGGAGCAGGCCGTAATTTCGTCGATCCACCGTCTGGCACAGCCGGACAGCATTGAGCTGGAGGGAGATCTGGCTTTGATTGCGGTGGTGGGACGCGGCATGAAGTCCACGAGAGGGACCGCAGGAAGGATTTTTTCCGCACTTGCACATGCCAACATCAACGTGAAGATGATAGACCAGGGTTCGTCCGAGCTGAATATTATTATCGGCGTAAGCAATGCGGATTTTGAGAATGCAATTCGGGCGATTTACGATATTTTTGTGGTGACTCAGTTATAAAGTCACAGGTAAAAGCAGAGGGGTGATACCGTATGGTGCCATATCTCTGCTTTTGTTGCATGAAGAAGGCGGCATCGTATGTAATCATTCATTCGACGCCGCCCTCTAAACTATTTCGTCCATGGGACTTTACCTCTTTCTTTTGTTTTTTTGAGATTTCACTCAAATTCTTTTGGACTTCTTCGCTTCTTCCCTCATCCTTCGTATCATTTGCTTATGACGTTTGGAAGTGTACCATATCTGAATCTCTCCATCTGATACTAAATCCTGTTTCCATTATTTGGAATGTCATGTTTTCCTCTTCCGGTTGAAAGAAAAATCGAATGTACTTACGTTTTCGGTGGTCCGTACCTCTCTTTCATTGATATCGTTTGGGGTAAATCGTTAAGTTTCTGGTGGTCTGTACCTTCCTTTCTGATTGCCTTCCTTACAATCGATTTCTTTGTCTTTCTTCTCTCTCTTCTTTGTTTGTAACTTTATTATATCTGGCAAAACAGAAAAAGTCAAGCATAAAATGAAAAAAATTAAAAAATCAGTCCAATAAATTTTCTAATTAGATATAAAAGTATAAATAAATAGAAAATAATGATAATTTTGAAAAATATATAGACTTAAGAAAAAGAGAAGAGGAAAAACCGGAATGTTTCAACGGTATTATCAGCGTATGGACCTACGGGCGGTAACACCACAGGGCGCTCCTTTCATATAATATATGGAAGGGAGCGTTATTTTTATGAATAAACAGACAATTCTTCTGATTAGTGATATGCGTCAGGTTTATCTCGCGGAGATATTGACAAAAAAGGGTCACAATGTACGCTGCCTGGATATCAGAAACAGCGGTACGGCGCTGGAACAGTTGGAAAAACTGAAAGGATTTCTGGTGGAGGCAGAGATACTGATACTTCCGATTCCGGTATCAAAGGTTCCCGAACAGAAGCTTTTGAATGACATATTAAATAAAGAGCTGGTGAGAGGAACACTGGTTATGGGAGGATGCTTTTCAAAGGAGCAGAAAGAGCTTTTCGAAGGGAGAGACATCCATTATCTGGATTTTATGGAGGACAGTATTGTGACGGAGGAAAATGCCGTTGCTACGGCGGAGGGAACCATCGCGGAGCTTGTAAATAAGAGCCCGTATAATATTGACGAGGCAAAAATTATTGTGACCGGCTACGGCTGCTGCGGGAAGGCGATTGCCGTACGCTTAAAGGCACTCGGAGCGCGGGTGACGGTACTTGCCAGAAGGCGGGAGGCGCGCAAGGCGGCGAAGCAGGACGGCTTTTATGCGGCCGATTTCGCGTTCGGGCCCGAGGAGGCAATGGGCGCTGCCATGCTGGTAAATACGGTTCCGGCTCCGGTTGTCACGGAAAAAATTATACGGGAGCTTCCGAGGGATGCGTATATGATAGATATTGCATCGGGCGCGGGCGGCATTGATTTTGCGTGCGCGAAGGAGTGCGGAATCCGCGCGGATCATGTGCTTGGAATCCCGGGCAAATACGCGCCGAAGGAAAGCGCGTATATTCTGGAGCGTTCCGTGGAGCGGTTTGTAGAGAACGAAAGGCGCAAGGGGGAGGCATAATGGATTTATCAAAATATAATATCGGGCTTGGAATCACGGGCTCCTTCTGCACGTTCGCGAGGGCCAGAAAAGAAATTGAAAGGCTCTGTGAAATGGGAGCCAACGTGATTCCGATTTTTTCATTTAATGCCCAGACCTGTGATACGAGGTTTGGCAGTGCAAAGGAGTATGTGGAGGGAATTTGCGAGATTACGGGGAATGAGGGAATCCGCAGCATCTGCGGAGCGGAGCCCATCGGTCCGAATAATTTTCTTGATATTATGGCGATCGCGCCCTGTACCGGGAATACGGCGGCAAAGCTCTGCAACGGAATTACCGATACGCCGGTGCTGATGGCGGCAAAGGCGCACATGAGGAACGGAAAGCCCCTGGTAATTGCGATTTCTACCAATGATGCGCTTGGAGCGGGATTTAAGAATATCGGTATGCTGATGAATATGAAAAATATTTATTTTGTGCCCTTTGGGCAGGATAATTACAAGAGTAAGCCGAACTCTATGATTGCGAAAATGGAGCTTCTGCCGGAGACGATTGAGCTTGCGATGCAGGGAAAGCAGATTCAGCCGATTTTACAGAATCCCGTATAAGGAAAAAGAACAACGGATGTTCCGAAAAAATAAAAAGCCCCGGCACTCCCGCCATTCCGTAAGGAAATGCGGAAGCCGGAGCTTTTTGCGTGAGTGCGCAGAGACACGCGTCAGCCTTTTGAGGCTTCATAAGCCTCCCGGCAGGCTTTTGCAAGCTGGTCGCCGCAGGACGTCGGACGTCCGCCGCAGTGGATGCCGCCGATTTTTTCCTCCACCTGCTCTACCGTAAGTCCTTCTACCAGCTTCGGGATCGCCTGAAGATTGCCGTTGCAGCCTCCGGTGAATTTTACATTGTGCACGATGTTACCGTCCAGCTCCAGCTCAATCTTTGTTGAGCAGGTTCCCTTTGTCTTATATGTATAGGTCATTTTTTCCTTCCTTTCCCGGGTGCTTTGGCAGCCCGTTGCCTTATCAGTAAAAGTATAAGCACCGAAAGCTGTTCCTGCAAGTGTTTTTTAATTTTCTGTATCGGGGGAGAGGGGATGGCAGCTTGCGCGCTGTACGATGCGGCAGGGAAATTCGATACGCACGATTTCTTCATGTCCCTTAGCGATGCGGTCCAGCAGCAGCAGGACGGCCATATGGGCCATTTCACCCCGGGGGATGCGGATGGTGGTCAGGTAGGGCTTCGTATTTTGGGCTTCCTCGATGTCATCGATGGAAATGACGGAAATCGGTTGTTTCCCCAGCAGCCGCTTTTTTTCCACAAGCAGCTCCAAAACACGGACAGCGGTGCTGTCGTTGGCGCAGAAAACAGCGCTGAAATCGGTTTTTCCGGAAAGCTTTTCCACAAGCAGCTCATGGAACGCGGTCTCTGCCTCCTCTTTCGTCTGGTTGGTCTGTTTAATCAGGTCGTAATCCATCGGAAGATTGTTGCGAATGAGCATATCGCAGTAGCCTACATAGCGGCTTTCATAGGAGCAGTCACCGATATAGGCGATTCTTCGATGCCCCAGGGAAATGAGATGACCCATTGCCAGTTCCGCGGCTTTCTTTCCGTCGCATACCACCTCGTCTACGTCAAAATTCATCGGATTGCGCCAGATGCCCACCACGTTGCGGTTCTGTGAGACGATATGCTCCAGCAGGAGAGGGGAGCACCGTCCCAGAATGATGACCCCGTCAGAGCCGGAAAGGTCCTGCGTCAGGGATTCTTCCGCATAGATGACCTGACCGGTGACGGCTTTCTGCCGCAGCAGCTCCATTTCCAGGCTGCGGAACAGTTCCGCGAAAAACGGTTCCTGTTCCAGGGAGGTAATGCGGGCGAGGATAATCGATATGCGGGGAGCCTTTACGGGGCTGCGCCCGGCCTTCTGGAGCGAGCGGGCGGCTTCGTTGGGCTGATAACCGATGTCCCGGGCGGCGGCCCATATCCTGTCCTGTAATTCCTTTGAGGCACAGGTCGGGGAGGTATTGTTCAAAACCCGGGAAACGGTGGAAACCGAGGTTCCTACCCGGGCGGCAATTTCTTTGAGCGACATAATGTTTCTCCATCATAAGAATTTGTGATATAAAAGCAAACGTTTGCATAAAAAGAATTTGACAAAGCACGTCAAAATAGGTTAATTTTTATTTGCTTTTATGAAATTATAGCAAAAATTTGGAAAGAAATCAATAAAAATAAGCAAACGTTTGCTTGCTTGGGAGGAGAAGATTCGAATGAAGATGAAATTCGCTGTAAAAAACAGTTGCCTGTCATTGTGCCGGAAGGTCAACCGCCGCTTGGGAGCCGGGATGCTCCGCGGCGGTGCCGGAATGAAAAGAGTGGGAGCGCTGGCGATGGCGGCGATGCTGCTTGTGGGAGGAGCTGCCGGCTGCGGGTCCACGGAGAGTCAGGGAGACAGTGACACAATCACGATTACCAACGTGTCCTATGACCCCACAAGAGAATTTTACGAGGCGTATAATTCCATGTTTGCGGAGTATTATAAGGAACAGACGCAGAAAAATGTTGAGGTGGTGCAGTCACACGGCGGTTCCGGCTCCCAGGCGCGTTCCGTTCTGGAGGGAAATGACGCGGATGTGGTGACCCTGGCGCTGGCGCATGATATTACGATTCTTGAGGAAGCCGGGATGATTGAGCCGGGCTGGATGGACGAGCTTGAGAGCAACAGCTCTCCGTATACGTCAACAATTGTATTTCTTGTCCGTAAGGGAAATGAAAAGGGAATCGAGGACTGGGATGATTTGATTGAGCCGGGGGTAGAGGTAATTACCCCGGACCCGAAGTCGTCCGGCGGAGCCTGCTGGAATTTCCTTGCCGCATGGTATTATGCCCAGCAGCAGTACGGCGGCGATGAGACAAAGATGAAGGAGTTTGTAAAGGCGTTATACGAAAATGTACTGGTGATGGACTCGGGAGCGAGAGGCTCGACGACCACCTTTGTGGAAAACGGACAGGGCGACGTACTGATCGCATGGGAGAACGAAGCGCTCCTGACACTGGAGGAATATCCGGATGAGTATGAAATGGTAACGCCGAGCGTCAGCATTAAGGCGGAGCCGTCGGTTGCCATCGTGGATGAGAACGCGGACAGGAACGGCACGCAGGAGGTGGCAAAGGCATATCTGGAGTATCTTTACTCTGACGAGGCGCAGCAGCTCATCGGCGAGCACTATTACCGTCCGTGCAACGAGGAAATTCTGCAGGGCTTCTCGGATATGTTTGATCTGAACGTGGATTTATGCACGATTGACGATTTCGGAGGCTGGGATCAGGCATATGAAGATTTCTTTACCGACGGCGCAATCTTTGATGAGATATACGGCGGCTGAGGGACAGCGGCGGCTGCATGCCGGTAAAATAGTAGGAAAAGCTTAGGAGGAAATGAGAATGAAAAGCAAAAGGAGTGTGATACCGGGATTTGGACTGACCATGGGAATTACGGTTGCCATGCTGTCCATTTTTATCCTGATTCCGCTGGCATCGGTTTTGGGCTATTCCTTTCGCCTTTCGCCGGCGGAGTTTTGGGAGCTGATTACGCGTCCGAATGTCATACAGGCATTTGCCACCAGCATCGGCTGCGCGTTTGCTGCCGCGCTGATCAATTGTGTATTCGGGCTTCTGTTGGCGTGGGTGCTGGTACGCTATGATTTTCCGGGCAAGCGGCTGATGGACGGAATGATTGAGCTTCCGTTCGCCCTGCCCACGGCGGTTGCGGGCATTACGCTCTCCCGCATGTATTCCGACCAGGGTGTGCTGGGAAGATTTTTGGAGCGGTTTGGCATTCAGGCTTCTTATACGAAGCTGGGAATTATCATCGCACTGGTATTCGTGGGAATTCCGTTTGTGGTCCGGGCATTGCAGCCGGTGCTGGAAAAGCTGCCCGAAAGCTTTGAGGAGGCAAGTATGATGCTTGGCGCCGGAAGGTTTTACACGTTTCGCCGTGTCATTCTCCCCGAGCTGATGCCCGCGCTCCTGACCGGTTTCGGACTTGCACTCGCGCGGGGAATCGGGGAATACGGAAGCGTTATTTATATATCGGGAAACAGTCAGAAGGAAGGCACGCAGGTCGTTTCTTATATCATTATGCAGAAATTAAACTCCGGCAGCGTGGATTATGAAGGGGCCGCCGCGATCGCGCTGGTGCTGCTGCTCATTTCGTTCCTTCTTCTGCTCGTGATTAATCTTATTCAAATCGCGGCAGGCAGGAGAACAAGGCAATAGGGAGGAGGGAAAAGAATGAAAAAGCAGAAAACGACAGGCAGAGAAGAAAAACCGTGGGTTCGCCGTCTGCTGATCGGAATCAGTGTGGTGTTTTTTCTGATTATGCTGGTATTTCCGCTGGTGGAGGTACTTTACCGCTCGTTAAAGGACGGACTAGCGCTTTATGTGGAAGCAATTACGGCAAAAAATACGCTCTCCGCTTTGCGGGTAACGTTGATTGCGACGGTCACGGCTGTGGCGGTTAATACCTTTTTCGGGCTCTGCGCGGCATGGCTGCTCACGAAATTTGAGTTTAAGGGAAAACAGGTGCTGTCCGCGCTGATTGATATTCCATTTTCGATATCGCCGGTAATTGCGGGACTCGCATATATTATGACCTTCGGAAGAATGGGCTGGGCGACGCCTGCCATAGATTGGCTCAATGAGGTACTCGGAACCGACATCTCACTTGTATTTTCCGTTCCGGGAGTTGTGCTTGCCACTATTTTTGTGACCTTCCCGTTTGTGTCCCGGGAGCTGATTCCGGTGTTGCAGGCGCAGGGTTCCTCCGAGGAGGAGGCGGCGGCCATGATGGGCGCAAAGGGATTTACGATTTGGCGGCGGGTGACGTTCCCACATATCCGCTGGGCGCTGCTGTACGGCATTATTCTTTGCGCGGCCCGGGCGATTGGAGAGTTCGGGGCGGTTTATGCGGTTTCCAAAGCGCGCGGGAAAACCTTTACCCTGCCGCTGGAGATTGACGCGCTGTACATGGCGGGCAGCGCCGATTCTATCACGCAGGCGTTTGCCGTATCGTCCCTGCTTGTGCTGCTGGCAGTCGTCATGCTCATTTTAAAGCAGATTGTAGAACATCGCGGTAAACGGGAGCAGTAACGGAGGAAAGACGTATGTATGTAGAAATGAAACATATTAATAAAAGTTTTGGAGATTATCAGGCTGCCAGAGATATCAGCTTTGGCGTGGAGCAGGGAAAGCTGGTGGCACTGCTGGGGCCGAGCGGAAGCGGAAAGACCACCATTTTGCGCATGATTGCGGGATTGGAGCATCAGGACAGCGGAGATGTGGTGATTGAGGGGAAGGTCGTAAACGATATTCCGGCGGGCGAGCGCGGTATCGGCTTTGTATTTCAGAATTACGCCTTGTTCCGTTATATGACGGTATATGAAAATATTGCGTTCGGCTTAAAGGTGCAGAAGAAACCGAAGGAGCAGATTCATAAGCGTGTGATGGAGCTGGTGCAGCTCGTAGGACTGGAAGGCCTGGAGAAGCGTTATCCGGATCAGCTCTCGGGAGGACAGCGGCAGAGGGTGGCGTTTGCCCGTGCGCTCGCACCGAATCCGCAGCTTCTGCTGCTTGACGAGCCGTTTGCCGCAATCGACGCGAAGGTCCGCAAAGAGCTGAGAAGCTGGCTCAAGGAGATGATAGCGAAGGTCGGGATTACGAGTATTTTCGTGACGCATGACCAGGAGGAAGCGGTTGAGGTAGCGGATGAAATTATTATTATCAACGAGGGAAGCTTAGAGCAGATGGGTGCGCCCACGGAGATTTACAAAAAACCGAAAACCTCATTTGTGGCGCAGTTTATCGGTACGTCCTCTGTTCTTGAGGATTTCAGCGGCTTTAAGGGCTTTGAGGACGCACCAAAGGGACGTCAGGCGATTCTGCGGCCGGAATTTGTCGAAGCGTTTAAGAGTGATAACGAGAAGTTCAAAAGCCTGATTTCGGCGGCGGAGGAAGGCGTAATCCGGGAGATTGCCTTCCGGGGAAGCTATCTTACGCTTACGCTTGAGGTAAACGGGATTTTGCTCACGGCGAACCGCTCGTTGGAGCGGCGGCCCGTTTCGGTCGGAGAAAAAATGTGTGTGCTGGTGTACCGTGCGTATATTCTGGAGGAGGAAGACGCGCATATCTATAAAAACAGGATGCTTGAGGGAGTGGATGTGGAGGCTTTGTAGAAGGGCTTGGCGCTAAGAAAGCGCTAAGATGAAAAAAAGGTCTTGCTATATTTGTAATACTCTGCTAGAATAAAGTGCGACAAAGGTGTCAGAAAAACAGGAGACTGTTTTGCTGGCACCTTTTTTGTTATTTTCAATCAAAACGAAAGGTGGATGAGATTATGAATGCAGGAGATACCGGATTTATGTTGGTGTGTACGGCCCTGGTGTTTTTTATGACGCCCGGACTGGCGTTTTTTTACGGAGGCCTGGTACGAAGGAAAAATGTGGTGAATACCATGATGGCATGTACGGCGATTATGGGACTGTCCGTTGTAATGTGGGTGCTTTTCGGCTATTCGCTTTCATTCGGCGGCAATCATGCGGGGATTATCGGAGATTTTCGCTGGTTCGGTCTGAACGGAATCGCGATGGACGAGGCGGGGCCTTATGCGGATAATATCCCGCATCTCGTGTTTGCGGCATTCCAGATGATGTTTGCAATGATTACGCCGGCACTGATTACCGGTTCTTTGGTAGGGCGTGTGAAGTTTAAGGCGATGTTTCTGTTTATCGCACTCTGGTCGGTGGTTGTGTATTATCCGATGGCGCATATGGTATGGGGCGAGGGCGGTTTCCTCGCGGCGATCGGTTCGGTTGATTTCGCGGGCGGTAATGTCGTGCATATCAGCTCAGGTGTAAGCGCACTCGTATTTGCGCTGGTGCTCGGCAGAAGAAGAGGCTACGAGCATACGGCGTACAGGATACATAATATCCCGTTTGTGGCTCTGGGAGCGTTTATTTTATGGTTTGGCTGGTTCGGTTTTAACGCGGGAAGCGCATTGGCGGCAAACGGACTTGCGGCACATGCATTTATGACGACGGCTTTGGCTTCGGCAAGTGCGATGCTTTCCTGGATGCTTTTGGATGTAATCAAGGATAAAAAGCCGACGCTGGTGGGCGCGTCCACCGGTCTGGTGGTCGGTCTGGTGGCGATTACGCCGGGTGCGGGCTTTGTGCCGATCTGGTCTGCAATCATTATTGGCGCTCTGGTCAGCCCCATTTGCCGGTTTATGATTTCCTTCCTGAAAGGAAAGCTTAAGATCGACGATGCGCTGGACGCTTTCGGCTGCCACGGTATCGGAGGAATCTGGGGCGGTATTGCAACAGGACTGTTTGGAAAGAGTTCCATCAATTCCGTCGCACAGTGGGATGGCCTGGTATTTGGTGATTATCATCTGTTTGTGGCGCAGTTGATCGGAATTGTTGTAACGATTGTGGTCGCGGTTGTCGGAACCTGTATTTGTCTGGCGATTGTAAGAATCTTTACACCGCTTCGTGTAGACGCAGCGGAGGAGAAACTC
Organism: uncultured Roseburia sp.; assembly: GCA_944380515.1. GTDB lineage: Bacteria > Bacillota > Clostridia > Lachnospirales > Lachnospiraceae > Roseburia. The sequence continues at coordinate 6,803 of CALWHT010000022.1, read as the reverse complement.
GGTCTGGATTTGGCAGAGCATGGCGAGAGCGCATATCCGACCTTTAACGGTTTGGATTCATAATGGGAAAAGGAGATAGTGCAGTTATGATGATAAAAGTGGAAGCAATCGTGAGGGAAGAGGTATTTGAGGATGTGAAGGCGGCCCTTGACGCGGTCGGCGTGAACGGCATGACGGTTTCACAGGTGATGGGCTGCGGAATGCAGCGCGGCTATAAAAAGCAGGTGCGCGGCACGGAAGTGGATGTGGTGATGCAGCCGAAGATTAAGTTTGAGATTATCGTATCCTCCGAGGAATGGGAGAAAAAGACGATTGACGCAATTCAGGAGGCGGCGTTTACCGGAGAGGTTGGAGACGGAAAAATTTTCAGCTATGAAATCCGAAATGCTATGAAAATCCGTACGAAGGAAACAGGATATGATGCGTTGAATTAACGGGCGCCGTTACAGCGCGCCTCGGAAGAACGAAAGTCCGGAGCATACGGCGGAAGAATGCCGTGCTCCGGGCTTTCATTTGATTTTGGCGCTGTTTTCTGTCAGTTAATAAAAAATTCACAAAACATTTACCCCGGTTGTTATTGTGATGAAACATGAAAAGTGTTACAATATCAATATTGTGCGGGGTTTTACCGTTTTGTCGGCGAAAAAGCAGGACCGCAAATTTGAGAGACAAGTCAGGAATAGGAGTTTTTATGAGCGCAATAACAAAAATTTTCGGAACCCACAGCGAGCGGGAATTGAAGCGAATCAATCCCATCGTTGACAAGGTGGAATCCTATCGGGATTCTATGACAGCGCTTTCCGATGAGGAATTAAGAAACAAGACCAGAGAATATAAGGAACGGCTGGAGAAAGGGGAGACTTTGGACGACCTTTTGCCGGAGGCCTTTGCGACTGTGCGTGAGGCGGCGAGACGTGTGCTTGGCATGGAGCATTACCGGGTACAGATTATCGGAGGTGTTATCCTGCACCAGGGGCGTATTGCCGAGATGAAAACCGGTGAAGGTAAGACACTGGTTTCCACGCTTCCGGCATATCTGAATGCGCTGGAGGGCAAGGGTGTCTGCATTGTCACGGTCAACGACTATCTGGCAAAGCGTGATGCCGAGTGGATGGGCCAGGTACACGAATTTTTGGGCTTAAAAGTCGGCGTGGTCTTAAATTCCATGAATAACGACGAACGCCGGGAGGCTTATAACTGCGATATTACCTATGTCACGAACAATGAGCTGGGCTTTGATTATCTGAGAGATAACATGGTGATTTACAAGGAGCAGCTTGTGCAGAGAGGACTCCGTTACGCGATCATCGACGAGGTTGACTCGGTGCTGATCGACGAGGCGAGAACACCGCTGATCATATCCGGCCAGAGCGGTAAATCTACCCGGCTGTATGAGGCCTGTGATATTCTGGCAAGGCAGATGAAGCGCGGCGAGGATATGCCGGAATACTCCAAGATGGACGCCATTATGGGCGTGGAGCAGGAGGAAACGGGAGATTTTATCGTCAATGAGAAGGACAAGGTTGTAAGTCTGACTGCCGAGGGTGTGAAGAAGGTAGAGCAGTTCTTTAAAATAGACAACCTGGCAGACGCCGAGAACCTGGAAATTCAGCATAATATTATTCTGGCGCTGAGGGCGCACAATCTGATGTTCCGTGACCAGGATTATGTGGTGAAGGATGACGAGGTGTTGATCGTCGATGAATTTACCGGCCGTATTATGCCGGGCCGCCGCTATTCCGACGGTCTGCATCAGGCGATTGAGGCGAAGGAGCATGTAAAGGTAAAACGTGAGAGCAAAACGCTGGCGACGATTACCTTCCAGAACTTCTTTAATAAATTTGAGAAAAAGGCGGGCATGACCGGTACGGCGCTGACCGAGGAAAAGGAATTCCGTGATATTTACGGCATGGACGTCATTGAGATTCCGACGAATAAGCCGGTGGTGCGTGAGGATAAGCAGGACGCGGTTTATAAGACCAAGAAAGAGAAATTCCGCGCCGTGGTCGAGGAGGTAAAGGCGGCCCATGCCAAGGGGCAGCCGGTGCTGGTCGGCACGATTACGATCGAGGTGTCCGAGACCATCAGCGCGATGCTTAAGCGTGAGGGCATACCGCACACAGTGCTGAATGCCAAGTTCCATGAGATGGAGGCGGAAATTGTCGCGGGTGCGGGACAGCACGGGGCGGTTACGATTGCGACAAATATGGCCGGACGTGGTACGGATATCAAGCTCGACGACGAGGCGCGCGCGGCAGGCGGGTTGAAGGTAATCGGTACGGAGCGCCATGAGTCCAGGCGTATTGATAATCAGCTCCGCGGACGTTCCGGGCGTCAGGGAGACCCGGGTGAATCACAGTTCTTCATTTCCCTTGAGGATGATCTGATGCGCCTGTTCGGCTCCGAGAAGCTTATGAACGTGTTTAATACGCTCGGAGTGCCGGAAAATGAACAGATTCAGCATAAGATGCTGACCTCTGCCATCGAAAAGGCGCAGAAGAAGATTGAGGGAAATAACTTCGGTATTCGAAAGAATCTGCTTGAATACGACCAGGTCATGAACGACCAGAGGGAGATTATTTATGCGGAGAGGTTGCGCGTATTAAACGGCGAGAACATGCGGGACGTGATTTTCAAGATGATTACCGACCGTGTGGAGAGCTGTGTGGATACCTGCATTTCTCCGGATGTTCCGAAAGAGGAATGGGACTTAAATGAACTCAACCAGCTTTTGACCTCCATCATTCCGTTAAAGCCGGTGGACGACGCGGATGTGGAGAGTGTGAAGAACAATAAAGAGCTGAAGCATCTTTTGAAGGAGCGGGCAGTCAAGCTTTACGAGGCGAAAGAGACAGAGTTCCCGGAGCCGGAGCAGTTCCGTGAGCTGGAGCGAGTTGTGCTGTTAAAGGTAATCGACCGCAAGTGGATGGACCACATCGACGATATGGACCAGCTTCGCCAGGGTATCGGTCTGCAGGCATACGGGCAGAGGGATCCGCTCGTGGAATACAAGATGGCCGGATTTGATATGTTTGACGATATGACGGCGAACATTCAGGAGGATACCATCCGTCTTCTGTATCATGTGAAGATTGAGCAGAAGGTAGAGCGTGAGCAGGTTGCCAAGGTAACCGGAACCAATAAGGATGAAACGGCGACGAATACGCCGAAGAAACGCGCGGCCGCAAAGGTTTATCCGAATGACCCGTGTCCCTGCGGCTCGGGGAAAAAATACAAACAGTGCTGCGGAAGAATGGCATAGCTTACAGAAAGCTGCGTTCCGGACGGCGGGATTTTGTCCCGAAGCGCCGGAATGCGGCTTTTTTGCAGCAAGGTGCCAAAGGCGCTTTCCCGCTGCTGCGCAGCTATCTTTGCTCATTATCGGGCGCTCAGCTCATAAGCTGCACAACAAGCAACTTCATGCAAGCATGATTTGCTTGTCATACAGCTTATGGCTGAACTGTTACAAAAATTTTATAAAATAGTACTTAGGTCATTGCAACAGAAAATGCCATATGGTATGATTTCTGCGGACAGACAAATTGTTAATGACAAATGTAAAAGAAAAGGAGATGACAGTTATGTACAACGTGAGAAAAGTGACGGAGGACATCACCTGGGTTGGGGCGAGCGACAGAAGGCTTGCACTGTTTGAAAATATTTTTCCGATAAAAAGAGGTGTTTCCTACAATGCCTATGTGTTAAAGGACGAGAAAACGGTTCTTCTCGATACGGTTGATGCGTCCGTGGCAGGACAGTTTTTTGAAAACCTCGAATTTGTGCTGGGAGATTCTAAGCTGGATTATCTTGTGGTCAACCACATGGAGCCGGACCACTGTGCGATGATCGGCGATATTGTGCGCAGATATCCGGATGTTAAGATTATCGGTAATACGAAAACCTTCGGTATGATGACGCAGTTTTTCGGAACGGATTTTTCCGACCGCTCCGTGGTGGTAAAGGAGGGAGATACCTTATCCACCGGAAAGCATACGCTTCATTTTGTGATGGCGCCGATGGTGCACTGGCCGGAGGCTATGGTGACCTACGACGATGCGGATAAGGTGCTCTTTTCCGCAGACGGCTTTGGAACCTTCGGGGCGTTAAACGGCAATATTTTTGCGGACGAGGTGGATTTTGATCGTGACTGGCTCGATGACGCAAGACGTTATTATACCAACATTGTAGGAAAATACGGCGCTTCGGTGCAGGCATTGTTAAAGAAGGCAGCCGGCCTTGACATAGCGGTGATTTGTCCGCTGCACGGCCCTGTCTGGCGGGAAAACCTGGGGTATATCCTTGAAAAATATCAGAAGTGGAGTACCTATGAGGCGGAGGATCAGGCAGTTGTGATTATGTACGCTTCCATGTACGGAAATACGGCTTCCGCGGCCGATGCACTTGCGGGAGCGCTGGCGGTGAGAGGAATCAAAAAGATTGCGGTCTATGATGTTTCGAATACCCATGTATCCGAGCTGATCAGTGAGATTTTCCGCGCGAGCCATCTTGTATTTGCAGTGCCGACCTACAACGGAGGTATTTATCCTATTATGGAAAATCTGCTTTCCGATATGAAAGCGCTTGCCGTACAGAAAAAGACCGTGGCCGTGATGGAAAATGGTACATGGGCTCCGACTGCCGCAAAGCAGGTGCGGGAGAAAATCAGTGAGCTGAAGGATATGACAATATTGGATACGCAGGTTACCGTAAAGTCGGCAATGCATGCGGAGCAGCAGAAGGATTTGGATGTATTGGCGGATGCAATCGTGGGTACACTTTAAAAAAGAAAACAGTTTCGGGCAAATGGGAGAAAAAAATGAATGAGTTAATGAAAGAGTTTCGGGAGGACCTTGCGGATTTTCGCGACATGACGGATAAATTTTATGCAAAAGAGGTCAGCGTTGCGGAATACAAGGGCTTTTCCGGCGGTTTTGGAAGCTATGCTCAGCGCGGCGGTGAAAAAAGTATGCTTCGTCTCAGGATTCCGGGCGGACGGCTGACGAAGGAAAAATTAAAATTTGTGGCCGATGTGATTGCGGAATACCAGGTTGATAAGGCACATTTTACGACCTGCCAGACGATTCAGCTTCATAATCTGAATGCAGCGGCAGTCTGCGGCATTATGGAAAAGGCGTTTGATGTTGGGATTATTACGCGGGGCGGCGGCGGAGATTTTCCGCGCAATGTCATGGTTTCGCCGCTGGCCGGTGTGGAGCAGGGGGAATATTTTGACGTGCTTCCCTATGCCGAGGCGGCATCCGAGTATCTCTTGGGCTTTATTAAGAGCGTAAAGCTTCCGAGAAAGCTTAAGGTAGGATTCTCCAATTCCCCCGCAAACGAAACGCATGCCACTTTCCGTGACCTTGGGTTTGCGGCAAGGGAGGACGGAACCTTTGACGTATACAGTGCCGGCGGTCTGGGAAATAACCCCCGCATGGGCCTTTGTGTGGCACGGCAGGTGCCCCCGACGGAAATTCTTTATTATATCAAGGCGATGGTGGAGACGTTCACTGCCTATGGGAATTATGAGAAACGTACACAGGCGAGAACCCGCTACATGCAGCAGACGCTTGGAGAGGATGGCTATAAAAAGGCGTATCTTGAGAAACTCGCACAGGTAAAGGCGAATGAGACACTGGATTTATCTGTGGAGGTAAAGCCCGCTGCAAAACAGGGAGACGGGTCTGCGGCAGAGGGAAAACGAGTGATTCCGCAGAAACAGCGGGGACTTTACGCGGTGGCGTATCATCCCATCGGAGGCGTTCCGGCAGTCACGAAGTTTGCCGAGCTTTACGAGACAATTCGGGACATGGACGAGACGGAGGTTCGGATTGGGCCGGATGAGACTATTTATGTAATCAACCTTACCGGCAGTGAGGCAGAAAGAGTGCTTGCGGTGACTGACGACGGGGCGGACAACCTGTTTGAAACTTCCGTGTCCTGTATCGGAAACACCATCTGCCAGATTGGGCTGCGTGATTCCCAGGGAGCGCTTGCCCGTGTGATTGAGGAAATGCGGAAATATGATTTTGCGGATGGAGTGCTGCCGAGGATCCATATTTCCGGCTGTCTTTCCTCCTGCGGAACCCATCAGATCGGAACACTTGGTTTCCGGGGCGTAGTAAAGCGTGTGGGCGATGTGTCGGAGCCGGCGTTTGAGCTTCATGTAAACGGCAGTGACCGGCAGGGGCAGGAGCGCTTCGGCGAGGCCTGGGGTATGATGCTCGAGCGCGATATGCCCGCGTTTTTTGCGGAACTGGGACAGGCGGTTGCGGCAGAAAATAAAACCTTTGAGGAATGGTTCGGGGAAGATCCCGGGAAACTCAGGAAAATTGCGGAAAAGTATTTGTAGGAAAAGCCGGCCGGCTTCCGAAAGGGGAGCGGCCGGTTTTTGGCTTTTTGGCTTTTAAGCCCGAATGTCCTTTGCGTGGCAAACATTTGTTTGCTTATAGAGACCCTATGTGATATATTGTGAGGGACTAAGAGATGACATGCGACTTCAATGAAAATGTCTGGCTTACTCAGAAAATGATGAGGCTTCTTTATAACGTAGGAACTCATACTGTTAACTATCACTTAAAAAATATGTAGAAGCTGAGCCTAATGAGGAAAAGTAGTATAAATTATCAGGATTATATTTTTGAAGGACGAAGCATTTTTTATTATATATTATGATTTTCTCTCATGGAATGAAAGGAGAGTTCGATGTGGATCATTTCAAATTAGTATCGCAGTACGCCCCCACCGGCGACCAGCCCCAGGCGATTGAGCAGCTTGTGCAGGGGTTCAAAGAGGGCAACCAG
>CALWHT010000021.1 GCA_944380515.1 uncultured Roseburia sp. | reverse complement strand
TCGTCTCCGGATTTCCAAACATCACGCCCACCTTTTCACGGAGCTGATTGATAAAGATCACCACACAGTTGGACTTTCCGATCACCGCAGTCAGCTTTCGGAGCGCCTGGGACATGAGACGGGCCTGCAGACCCACATGGGAATCTCCCATATCTCCGTCAATCTCCGCCTTTGGCACCAGGGCCGCCACGGAATCGACAATCACAATATCAACCGCCCCGGAGCGCACCATCGTCTCGGTAATCTCAAGCGCCTGTTCTCCGCAGTCCGGCTGCGATATGTATAAATTGTCAATATCAACACCGATATTTCTGGCGTAAACCGGGTCAAGCGCATGCTCCGCATCGATAAAGCCGGCAATGCCGCCCCGCTTCTGCACCTCAGCCACCGCGTGCAGGGCAACTGTTGTCTTACCGCTGGACTCCGGTCCGTAAATCTCGATGATTCTTCCCTTCGGCAGGCCCCCAAGCCCCAGTGCAATATCCAGGCTCAAAGAGCCGGTTGGAATGGTCTCGACATTCATATGCGCGGAATTATCACCGAGCTTCATGATGGAACCCTTGCCATACTGCTTCTCAATCTGTGAAATTGCGGCGTCAAGGGCCTTTAATTTATCGTCCTTTACCGCATTGATATCCTTGTACTTATCTTCCTTTGCCATTTCTTCCCTCCATGCGAACTTATGTTCGTTTTCTGTTCTTATACTATTATAATTTGCCTGAATTGTCAACAGTTAATTTATTTCGGAAAATTCGGCAGAACCCGCCTTTGAAACAACTTTGAAATAGAAATAGAATCAATCACTCTTTGAAAAGTGTAGCATATCCACAGGGAAAAAACAATTGTCTTTCCAATCTTTTCCATCCTGCATCCGAAAAAAACGGTTGCCTTTGCGCCTTAAGGCGTGTAAACTGAGCTTAAAATACCGGCCGGTTCAGCCAAACAGACCATGGCCCACCCTAGAAAGGATTTTTATGGAAAAAATATTGGCTTTTCATTTAAGCGACACGGAATTAAGAGAGTTAAAACGATGTACCGGAGCACTTAACATGCGCGTGGATGTCATCGCCCCGGAGGATTATCTGCAGACGCTCGGCAGCCTCGCAAAAAACCGGAAAAATGCCCTGACCGCCGCCTACACCGGGGAATTGCCGCAGGAAAGCCTTCTGGTATTCTGCGATTTTACCGAAAAACGCATGGACAAGCTGCTGCTCTCCCTGCGCAAAAACCGCCTTCTTATCGACTATAAGGCTGTTCTGACCCCGACAAACAGCCAGTGGAATGTCCTGCGGCTTCTGCTTGATCTGCGCGCCGAGCGTCTGTCATTCGAAAAGCAATGAGGCGGGGGTTATCCCTGCTCCTCACAGCTTTTTAACATTTCAAGAATGTTTTCTTTTGTCTGCAATCCGATTGCCTTTGTCTGAAACAGCCCGTAATGCATGACAATCAGCGTCGGAATGCTCATAATCTGGTACTTTAAGGCAAGCGCCGGTTCCTCGTCCACATTGACTTTGCCGAATTTCACCTTGCCCTCCAATTCTTCCGCAAGGGCTTCTATAATGGGAGACTGCATTTTGCAGGGCCCGCACCATTCCGCCCAGAAATCAAGAAGCACCGGTATTTTGGCTCCGAGCACCTCCGTCTCAAAATTATCGTTCGTAATCGTAACAACTGACATTTTATCTCACCGTTTTTCCTTTCCGCGCAGGGCTATTCCCGTCCGAACTCGGAGAGAACGAGTCCTTCGTTGCGCTCCAACACCATGCCCACGCTCCACGCGTTGACAAACAAAAGCAGCGGTCTTCCCTTCAAATCCTGAATCTTCTTCATATCGGAGGTTCCCACCAGCCTGTCCATATCAATATTCTCATTTTCAATCCAGCGGATATGCTCATAGGGCAGGTTATCCATGCGGATTTCAACGTTATATTCATTTTCCAGCCGGTACTTGAGCACGTCAAACTGAAGTACGCCGACTACGCCGACAATAACCTCCTCCATTCCCATGTTGTACTCCTGGAAAATCTGAATTGCGCCCTCCTGCGCAATCTGCTGCATACCCTTCATAAACTGCTTGCGCTTCATGGTATCCACCTGGCGCACCCTTGCGAAATGCTCCGGCGCAAACGTCGGGATGCCCTCAAACCGGAACGGCTTTGCCGTCGTTAAGGTATCTCCAATCGAAAAAATACCGGGATCAAACACGCCGATGATGTCTCCCGCATACGCTTCCTCTACAATATGGCGCTCCTGCGCCATCATCTGCTGCGGCTGGGAAAGCTTGATTTTCTTATTGCCGCCCTGCACATGAGTAACCTCCATGCCTGCCGTAAACTTTCCCGAGCAGATACGCATAAACGCAATCCTGTCCCTGTGGGCTTTATTCATATTTGCCTGAATCTTAAAGACAAAGGCGGAAAAATGCTCGTCAAACGGGTCGATTTCCCCGATATCCGCCTTGCGCGGCAGCGGAGAAAAGGTCATCTGCAAAAAGTGCTGCAGGAAGGTTTCCACACCGAAATTGGTCAGCGCGGAACCGAAAAATACCGGAGAAAGCTCTCCCTTTGTCACAAGCTCCATATCAAACTCCGCACTGGCGCCGTCAAGCAGCTCAATTTCCTCCAAAAGCTTTTTCTTCGCTTCCTCGCCGATTTCCTCCACTAAAGCGGGATCGTCGATGGAGATATGTTTTTCATTTCCCTCCTTCGTCCCCTTTAAGGTATCCGAAAACGTCATAACCTCTCTGGTATTGCGGTCATAAACGCCCTTAAAGGCTTTTCCCGAGCCAATCGGCCAGTTCACGGGGCAGGTCGCGATCCCCAGCTCCTTTTCGATTTCATCGAGCAAATCAAAGGTATCATTGGCATCGCGGTCCATTTTATTGATAAACGTAAAAATCGGAATATGACGCATCACACAGACCTTAAAAAGCTTTCTTGTCTGCGCCTCTACGCCCTTGGAGCCGTCGATGACCATGACCGCGGAGTCCGCCGCCATCAGTGTCCGGTAGGTATCCTCCGAGAAGTCCTGATGTCCGGGCGTATCCAGAATATTAATGCAGTAGCCACCGTAGTTAAACTGCAATACGGAGGAGGTCACGGAAATACCTCTCTCCTTTTCGATTTCCATCCAGTCCGATACCGCATGGCGGGCGGTCGCCTTCCCCTTGACCGAGCCGGCCAGGTTGATCGCTCCTCCGTAGAGCAGAAACTTTTCCGTCAGCGTCGTCTTTCCGGCATCCGGATGGGATATGATCGCAAAGGTGCGTCTTTTTTCTATCTCTTTTCTCAAATCAGCCAAAACTATATTATCCTCCAAACTTAAAATCATTAAAGCGCCGCAAGTCCTGCCGAAAGCCGGCGTGCAGGCTCCTTAAGGCTCAAACACCGGAAGAGGCGTTCCCGCGCACTCCTGTTTCAGCCCGAAATAAGCAAGCACCGTAGCGGCAATATCCGCAAAGGTTTCCCTCGTCCCGAAATTGACGCCCGCCCGGACCGGCTTCCCGTAAATCAAAAACGGCGTGTATTCCCGCGAATGGTCCGTAGACGGCGTGCTTGGGTCACAGCCGTGGTCAGCGGTGATCATAAGGACATCTTCTTCCCGCAGCGCGTCGAGAAGCTCCGGCAGCCTCTTATCAAAATGAGTGAGCGCCTTTGCATACCCGTCCACATCATTGCGGTGCCCGTAGAGCATATCATAATCCACGAGATTGGTAAAGCAAAGTCCCTCAAAATCTTTCTTCATGTAAGCGAGTGTTTTGTCGATTCCGTCGTCGTTCCCGGCGATGCGTACATATTCCGTGATTCCTTTTTCCGCAAAAATATCAATGATTTTTCCCACGGAAAGCACGTCAAAACCGTTTCCCGAAAGTTCATCCAGCATCGTCACTCCGGGCGGCTTCAGCGAAAAATCGTGCCGCCCCGCGGTTCTGGTAAAATTGCCCGGCGTCCCGGTAAAAGGCCTTGCGATCACACGGCCGACGCCATGCTCTCCCGTCAGCAGCTCCCTTGCCGTCCGGCAGTACGCATAGAGTGTTTCCACGGGAACCACGTCCTCATGCGCCGCCACCTGAAAAACGGAATCCGCCGACGTATATACAATCAAATCCCCGGTCTGCATATGCTGACTGCCGTAATCCTTTATGACCTCCGTCCCGGAATAGGGACGGTTGCAGAGCACGCCCCGTCCGGTCCTCTTCTCAAACTCCGTAATAACGTCCTGCGGGAACCCGTTCGGATAGGTCGGCAGCGGACGTCTGGAAATCAGCCCCGCAATCTCCCAGTGGCCGATGGTGGTATCCTTCCCCTTCGACTGCTCCGCCATGCGCGCAAATGCAGCCGCCGGACGCCCTGCCTTTTCCCCAACGGTGACACCGTCAATATTAAAAAAACCAAGCTTTGCCATATTCGGCATCGAAAAATACGGGCTCCCTGCCGCCGCCCTTAACGTATTGCTCCCGGCGTCGCCGTATTCCGCGGCGTCCGGCATCTCCCCGATTCCGACACTGTCAAGCACAATCAAAAATACTCGTTTCATGTTCATCCTCACAAATAACAGAATCTCTATTACCGTAATAGAATAAACCGGATATCGCATAAAATCAAGCAAAAAAACCGCATTCTCCCTAACTCACTATACTTGGCTCGCGCTCTTTCTCCTCCGCTAAAAAACAGACGCCTTACTCGGCGTCTGTCACCACGATCGGCGTGATCACGATTTTGTCTGCGGATATGTTGGTTTTGCGTTTTACGATGTCCTCCACCTGAGCGCGCTTTGCGTCCGTCACCTCGCCCATGTTTAAGACCACGTCACAGTTATCGTCTGTAATGCTCACCACAACATCGGTAAAGCCCTTTGCCTCCAGCAGCATTTCCGCGGCCGCCTCCCGCTCGGCAATGTCTGTCATCGCCACCATCTTATTGACGGCATCCTGCTTTAAATCATCCGACAACGCCGTGTTGTTGACGATTTGAAGCAGCGCCTCCTTATTTTTGGAACGAATCTGCTCCCGGTTTAATTTCATCTCGGCAGCATAATCCAGATTGGCGATATTGGTGCTGGTAAGGACCGCCTCGCCCGGATTTTCCACCTCGTCTGAGGCAGTCGTCCCGGCGTCCGCCGTTTCCCCGGCCGCTGCATCCACGGCAGCATCCTCCGCCGACACATCGGCCGTCTCCTCTGCCGCCACGTCCGCCGTCTCCTCCGCGGAAGCGGTCTCTGTTCCCTCTACCACCGCAAGCTCCTCGCCGGTTCCCTCATCCGTAAAAATTTCTCCCTCTATGTAAGAATCCTCATCCGAAATCTCGTACTCCTCCTCCAGTGTTCCCGCCCCCGCAGAGGCCGCAGCCGTACCGTCGTCAATGTTATTATTCATGTAACTGAAATATCCGGCTACTGCAATCATCAGTGCAAGTGCTGTAATAATTAGCTGATTCTTCCGAAATATTTTTTTCACGCTCATTCCTCCTTGGAACTCATCTTTACTACCTTAATTTTATGTGCTTCTACCGAAAATAATGCCTCTACCGCCTCCGAAATCTCCGAAACAATCCTGGAATTTCCTCCGCCCTCCGCGACCACGATAACCCCCTCGATGGAGGGCAGCTTCTCCTTTTGGACATAGGGCCGGCTCTCCCCGTCCGTTTCCAGGTAAACGGTTGTTTCGCTGCTCTGTTCCTCCGTTACCGTCCGCACTCCGCCGCTGCTGTCGTTTTCCGTTGTTGTCGTGGACGATCCGGAGGCATCCTTCTCCACCACGCTCTCCCCGTTGTCCGAAACGGTAATCATAACCGTAACCCTGCCCACCCCCTCCATCTGTGCCAGTACCCTTTCCAGTTTATTCTCCAGATACGCGGAATAGTCCTCTTTTTCCGTTGTTTCCTCTGCTTCCGTCCCGGAAACTGTTTCAAAATTGTCCGTCTTATTCACCGCCGTCTTACTCCCCGACGGCATCGCAATGATGAGCAACAGGACGCCAAGCAGCGCGATTGCCGCCCAGTCGCTCTTTTTCAGGCGCTTCCACCCTTTCTGTCTGAAAAATTCTCTGAATTTCTCCAATTCTCTCCCTCCCTTCCGAAGCCCCGGGCTTACGAGCCCTTATACTGCACTTTGACCTGTTCCTCCAAAAGCTGATAAGTTTCCCGAAGTTTTTCGGCCAGCCCCCTGGCGATTGCCTCATTTCCCTGCTCCTTCCCGCACTCCACAAGGATTCCTTCAACCTCTATTTTTTCCTCGTCTGCCTCCCCGAACACCACCTCCATGTACGCGACGTTATATTCCTCCGTCAGCGTCACATCCACCTTTTGCACCTTCAGTCCGTACGAATCCAGATAGCCCTCCGCAGTTGTCTTTACGTCCAGGCCGGCCGCCTCCTCGTACTGCTGCAGATAATAATCATTTTGCAGAAATTCCATGCGCTCCGCGTCCCTGGACGCCTCCGAAAGGCGCTCAGTAAATTCCTCATATCGGATGGTCTCCAAAAAAGCTTCCCCGTCGCACAAAACGGACAAAACCGGATATAAAAACCCCAGGGTCAGAAGAATTTCCGTAAAAAAGTAGATGTATTTTTTCAATTTTTCTCCCGGCACAAGCTGACGCAGTACCATAATCAGGAGAAACAGCGCCATAAAGCTTTTGACATAGCCCGCCACCGCAGTCATGTTTTTCCTCTTTCCTCCCACACCTAATAAATAAATCCTGAAACTGCCGTACAAAGCGCTATGGTCAGAAAAAACAGCGCTATGCAGTAGCCCATCAGCTTAAGGTAAAGAACCCCTCCCGCCGCCATTCCCCGCAGGCAGCCCGCAATCCGCTTGTCCGTCACCGGTTCCGCCAAAACCGCGGCCACCTTATAAAAAAATGCCATACAGGCTACCTGAAGCATCGGCATCAGGGCAATCAGCACCAAAATCGCAAGCGCCGCGGCGCCCACACAGTTTTTGATCAGAATACCGGAACCAAGCAGCAGCTCGCTTACGCCGTTTATGGTGTTTCCGATTCCGGGAATCAGAGACGCCGCCCGGCTGATTCCCCCGTGGAGCAGCCGGTCCTTTGCCGGCGCGATAAGTCCCTGCACCACATTCAGCCCTAAAACGGCGACTCCCGCAATTTTCATGCCCCAGCAGATCATCCCCTTTAACAGCTCCGTCAGATTCTCAAATTTTTCATCCTCAAAAAAGTGGTTCATCAGCTCCATTAATACATAGATGTGAATCATCGGGACCAAAATATTTAAAAACAGCCATTGAACCAGATAGATCACCAGAAACGCCGTCTGGTAAAAGCCCGCCGCGCTCCCGGTCCCCGCGGAAAACACCATCGTAATGCAAAAGGTCGGAATCAGTGCCGTCATAAAATCCACGCTGTCCGAGAGCGCTCCGCCCGCAATTTCCCCGAATGCCAGAAATGATTGCAGCAGCATGACGGCAAGCACACAGTACACCAAAATAAAGCATAAATCCGAGATGTAGGAGGAAGCAAAAGCTCCCGCGAAATTTTTGAGGATGGAAAACCCCACCGCCAGCAGAACCACCTCAATCAAAAGCTTACGGTTTTCCTGAAGCTGTCCCAGCAGCACATCCTTTAACCATTCGATGATCACTCCGGCGTCAAAGCCGCTTATTCCCTCATCCAGCAGTTCCTCCACCAGCCCCGAAAACGTAAGGCTTTCCTCCGGCGTCTGTATCCCCGACAAAAAATCGTCCAGACCGGAAAAATCGACACTGTCCTTCATCTCCTCCAGATAGGAGTCCTCATCTGTCTCCGCCGCTTTTAAGGGCATGGCTCCCCAGAGCAGCAGCAAAAAGATAAGAATCCCGCAGCTTAATTTTCTTTTTTTCATAAAAAGCTCCCTATCGTCTCCAGAAACGCCGTCAGAACCGGAAGGCTCACCACCAGAATTGACATTTTCGCAAACATTTCAATCTGATTGCCGATAGCGGCATAACCGGCATCCTTGCAGACATTCATCGCGAACTCGGCAACATATGTAATGCCCACCATTTTTACCACAAGGGCAATATAGCTGCCGTCCACCGAGATGAGCGTCTCCATCCGTTCAGCAAACGCAAGAATGGTCTCCACCTTCGTAATGATGTAAAAAAAGATACATATGCAGACTGCCATGCTGACAAAGGCACTGTACTCCCCCCGCTCCTTTTTCAGCACGAGTGCAATCAGCACGCCGGCGATTCCGAGGACTGCAATTCTTAAAATATCCATGGTTCTCCTCATTTCTGCGCTATAAGGCAAACAGCGACTGCATGGTTTCAAACAGCTCATAGATGTAGGGCACAATCCAGAAAAGCACAATGATCAGACCCGCCAGGCTCGTCAAAAACGCATGCTCCTCCCTGCCGCTGTGCTTTAGCACCTGGCTGATGACCGTCACCAATATCCCCACCGCCGCAATCTTAAAAATCAAATTTACGCTCATCCGTGTTTCAATCCTTTCTATCGCCATTTGCTATATCAGCAGAATAATCAGCATCAGCCCGCACATCACGCTCACGGTCTGAATGACCTTTTGCTTTTCCTTCTGCTCCCGCCTTCTCCCCTCAATCAGAAAATCCAGGCGTTCGAGATAGGCCGCCAGATTTTTCTCATTTTCCTCCATGCTTTTCCCGAAAAACGCTTTCCCCGCATCCCGAATCACCGCAAGCTCGGTCTCCTCCAGCCCCAGAAGCTTTTTATGCTCCTCAAATACCGCCGCCCACACCTCCTCGCCCTTCGCATCCCGGCGCATCGCCAGCTTTTCGGCAATCTCACCGCAGATTTCCGTAAGGCGCGCGTCACGCACCCGGATACGGCCACCCAGGATATGCTCCACGGGCTGCAGCGAATACGCCGCCTCGCCGGCAATGTCTACGAAAAGCTGACGTACCTCATAAAGCAGCTCCAGATGCTCCTTCAGCTCCCCGGTAATGCGCAGGGCAAGTCCGATACTTGCCGTACCGATTAATATACTTCCCAACAGCTTTAACATAATCTCTCCATATGCTCGTCAAAAATATGTATGCCACGTTTTCCTCCCGCCTTCCGCTCAATCAGCACAAACCGGCGGAATACCTGACGCTTCAGCCAGTTCCGAAGAAAGGGCTTTTGCGACAGCTCGGCCATCTCTCCCGCATGGACGGTTCCCAGGACCCGGCTGCCCGAAAAGACCGCCTGTTCCACAGCCCAAAAATCCCGTTCCCCTCCCAGCTCATCCACCGCAATCACCTGCGGCGACATGGAGCGTAAAAGCATAAGCATTCCCTCCGCCTTTGTGCAGCCGTCCAAAACATCAGTGCGGCTTCCGACATCATTTTGCGGCACGCCCATATGGCAGGCGGCAATTTCGGAGCGCTCGTCCACGACGCAGACCTTTAAACCCGGCCAATCGGCTTCTCCGTCCGAGAGTATGCGGACACAGTCCCTCAGATAGGTTGTCTTACCGGCGCCCGGCTCCGACAAAAACAGAGTGTTGTAAATGCTGTTCCTGTACCTGATATATGGCAGCAGCTTCTGGGCGCAGCCCCGTCTCTCATGCGCGACCCGGATATTCAAAAAAGAGATATGATGCATCCCCGAAACTTTTCCCTGCTCCACCGCTGTCTGTCCCGCGATGCCGATTCTATGCCCTCCTTCCACGGTAATGTAACCCTGTTTCATTTCCTCCCGGTAGGCGTACAGCGAATAGTTGCTGATGTAGTTCAACATTTCGGCAATATCCTCCCCCGTGACCCGGTAGAGGAGCTCTCCCGCAGCAGCCGCCTGTTCCTCCCCGCATAAAGAATAGCGCTCTCCTCGCAGCATCAGATACCACCGTCCTTTCGCATAGGAAAATTCCAGGGGCTGTCCGATGCGGATGCGGATTTCCTCCAGCCCGTCCATATAATCCGGGCTTAATTTTTGCCGGATATGCAGCGGAAAGAGCCTGTCAATTTCACACATAAGCCGCCTTCCTCCTTTCCCTGATGGGAAATACGATTTCGCCGCTTTCACGCGCTTTGTTTTCCCATGATTCATTGTATGAAACCTGTCCGCATTTATGACACAGAAAAACAGGAGCGCTGACATTTTTGTCAACACTCCTGTTTATTTATTTCATATTATTATGTTCGTTTACATCCGTTCGGGTGCGGAAAAGCCCAGCATATCAATGCAGGTCTCAAGAATGGATTTTGTCAGCTCCAGCAGCCTGATATAAGATTTCTGAATCCGCTCATTTTCCTCCGACATAATCTTCGTCTCATGGTAAAAGCTGTTGAAGGCGTTCGCAAGCTCATATATATAGGCACAAAGCTTATGCGGCGCAAGCTCGTCAAAAGCGTTTGCCACCACCTCGTTAAACTTTGAGAGCTCCAGCATGAGATTTTTCTCGCTGCCGGAATGCGCCCCCTCAATGGCCGCCCCTTCCGTATTCTTTCCGGCTCCGTAATATTTATTTAAGATGGATTTGATGCGCACAATCGTATAAAGAATGTACGGTCCCGTATTCCCCTCAAAGGAGGTAAAGCGGTCGATATCAAAAATATAGTCCTTGCCTGCCTGATTGGAAAGGTCACCGTATTTAATCGCCGCAAGCGCCACCATGCGCGCCGTCTCCTCCGCCTCCTTCGGACTGATGGAAAGGTTCTCCTTCGACTTCTGGTTTTCGTTGATTTTCTTTAACATTTCCTCGTTAATTTCGTTGACGAGGTATTCCAGACGCATAACACCGCCGTCCCGGGTCTTAAAGGGCTTTCCGTCCTTTCCGTTCATCGTGCCGAAGCCGATATGCGTCAATTCCGTTTCCGGCTTCACCAGCCCTGTTTTCCTTGCGCAGCGGAATACCTGGATAAAATGAAGCTCCTGCCGCTTATCTGCAAGATAAATCATTCCGTCCGGGTTGTAATCCTGCATACGCCAGACAATCGTCGCAAGGTCGGTCGTGCTGTAAAGGGAAGCGCCGTCCGATTTTAAGATAATACAGGGAGGAACCTCCTTTGCGTCGGTCTCCTCGCTTACATCCACAACCAGCGCGCCGTCGCTCATATAAGCAAAGCCCTCGTCTTTCATCCGCTGTACCATATCCGGAATATAGGGCTGTGCGTCAGACTCTCCCTTCCACAAATCAAAGGATACGTTAAGGCTCTCATAATTTTTCTTTAAATCAGTGACAGAGACATTTAAAATATGGGACAACAGCGCCCGATAGCCCCGTCTTCCCTGCTGAAGCTCACCGGTCGCCTGCATGGCTGCCTCCCGGTACGCCTCGTCCTCCTTCGACTTTTTGCTCGCGGTCGGGTAAATTTCCTCCAGCTCGGAAATCGTAAAGGGCGCCTCCGCCGGATATTCCCCGGTATAGCTCTCGTCAAAATAAACCAGACCTGGCTTCCGTTCCTTTAACTCAACGATAATCAGGCCCATCTGAAGCCCCCAGTCGCCCAGATGCACATCCCCGATCATACGGTGTCCTACAAACCGGCCCATGCGCTTTATGCTCTCTCCGATAATGGCGGAGCGCAGATGCCCCACATGAAGCGGCTTTGCAACGTTGGCTCCGCCGTAATCCACGATTATGGTTTTGGGCTGTCCGGGCTTCTCACAGCCGTAGCGCCCCTCATCCGCCTGCATGTCCGAAAGATACGACGCCAGATACTCTTCCTTCAGCTTTAAATTCAGAAATCCGGGCTTTACGGACTCCGCCGCGGAAAACATCGGCCGTCCGGCAAGCTTTGCCGCCACCTCGTCCGCAATCAAAAACGGCGCCTTTTTATATTCTTTTGCCGCGGCAAGCGCCCCGTTGCATTGAAATTCACAGAGATCCGGGCGGTTGGATAAGGTTACCCTGCCGTATTTTGCGTCATAACCGCATGCCGTAAACGCTTCCGTCACTTCATCCGTTATCAGATCCAAGATTTTTTTCATAACCGTTATTTCCTTTCCGGGCGGCGCAGCCGCCTGATTTTATTACGATAAGGGTGTTAAAAGCACCTTTGGTGCTATCATTGTAGCCGTCGACTTCTGAATTGTCAAATATTAATCTATTCCTGACGGAAAATCACGTTCCGGTACCGGTTTAATACCTGAAGCAGAATACCGCCCAGCACATAGCAGGAAATCACCTCACCGATTCCGACTGTCAGCATAAAAAACGGAATGGTGCCCTCCGCCTCATAGACATATGCCAGCACAAACGGAACGATAATCGTATTCGACACGATTGGCGGCAGCGGGGCAAGCCATCTGTGTCTGCGTAACGCGTAGGTTCCCAGCGCTCCGAGCAGCGTCGCAAGGCTTCCGAATATAACATCAAGCGGCATGCAGCCGGTCACCAGATTGCTGATAAGACAGCCCACAAACAGTCCCGGGATTGCGGCCGGGGTAAACACCGGTAAAACGGTAAGTGCTTCGGAAATCCGGACTTGAATTGCGCCGGAAGCAAGACCAAACGCGCTGATAAAATAAGTCAGCACAAAGTAGAGGGCTGCAATGAGGGCAGCCTGAGCGATAAGTAATACCTTTTTGTTTCTCATATTCTTTTCTCCTTTAGTTTTGTTTTACGAGTGGAAGGTCTCGAACACTCGGTATATTTTTGCTGCAGCCCCGGAAACTCCCGGACCGCAACTCTGCCAGTCTATCACAACCGCTTTTAAAAATCAACCGGCTCCGTGTATTTTCATTCCCTTTTTTACTGCCGCGCCCGCAGCCATAAACGCACGGCGCATGGGGCGGAGTAAAAGCCACAATCCTGCGGCAGCACGGTACATCGGATTTTTCACATCTATCCGACGGCCGTTCCGCACAAACGCCACGAGAACGCCGACAAACTGCTCCGGCTCTATCGGTCCCTCAATCTGCGTCTGATGGTCCCCTACCATATAAAAACCGTCTTTTTTCTTTTTCCAGATGCGGTGCAGCACCAAAAGTCCTGATTTTCTGCGGTAAAGCGCCACGTCTCCGCGATGCAGCTTTTCCGTATCCGCAGCAGCGATCACCGCCTCGTCACGTCCCGGCACAAGCATCGGGTACATACTGAAGCCCTGCGGAAAAATCTGCACCGTTTTCCCCTCCCGCAGCAGCAGCTCTATATTTACCTTCTTTCCGTCCATTTTTTCACACTCCATAGAAACCATTGTAGCATTTTCACCTGTCTAATGCTATAATGAACACCGTAAAAAGTAAAATGAATGGAGACTATGAACATGAATTCTAGCAAATCAACCAAAACAACACAGTTTCGCCCGCTGAAATTTCTCATTCGCGTCCTTCAGGGAGCGCTGATTGGGCTCGGCGCAGTGCTTCCCGGCATTTCCGGAGGCGTTCTCGGCGTAATTTTCGGAGTATATAAGCCCATCATGGAGCTGCTCTCCAATCCCATTGCCAATTTTAAAACACATGTTCCAAAGCTGATTCCCGTATTCTTAGGCGGAATCATCGGATTTCTCGGAATTGCCAATCTTTTGGCATTTTTCCTGGAAAAATACCCGGATCCTTCCGTCTGCCTGTTTATCGGCCTGATTACCGGTATGCTGCCCTCTCTGTTCCGCGAGGCGAGAGAACAGGGTACCAGCCGCGGCTCTTATATCTCCCTGTTTGCGTGCATGATTTTTATTTTCCTGCTGCTGGGCGGCTTAAACATGGCTTCCGTTACCATAACGCCTAACTTTTTCTGGTATTTATTCTGCGGCTTCTGCCTCGCGCTCAGCATCATTGCCCCGGGCATGAGCTTTTCCACCCTGCTGATGCCGCTCGGACTTTATACGCCCTTTGTGGACGGCATCGGACATCTGGATTTTTCCGTGCTCATTCCGGGCGGAATCGGAGGACTTGTGACGATTATCTGCCTTGCCAAGGCCGTAAACGCCTTATTCGATCACTTTTATTCCATTGCTTTTCACGGAATTATCGGAATTGTCATTGCGGCAACCGTCATGATCATCCCGTTTTCCAGCTTTACCGCTTCCCTGTCGCAGTGCGTGATCAACCTTGTCTGCATTGTCTGCGGTATCGTCATCGCATTGCTGCTGGATAAATTCAACAGCAGCGTGGAAAAGGAATAAATGCGCTCATGAAAAAGGAGAAAACCATGCAACCGACGGACGGCTATGTAAAGACCACTATCGCGGGCGTACCCTATCTGCTTCCCTACGGTCAGCAGATTGCGGATCATGCGCCTTCCATCCGTTTAAACGCCTCCGGCAGCCTCCTGTGGGACGCCCTTACGGCGGGCGCCACGCAGGATGAGCTTCTTGCTCTGCTGGCAAAGGAATATGACGCAGACCCATCCGACCTTCCGGCTCTGAAAAAGGATTTGGACTGCTGGCTGAACGCTCTCTCCCGCACGGGAATGCTCGCATCTTCCCGGGAATGTGTTCCGCCTGAAAATCAGCAGCTTTTTTACTGGAAAATCGGACCGCTGGTCTTTTCCTTCGATGGGCCGAGTGAGGTTTTTTTCGAATTTTTTTCGGATTTTTCCTGCGCGCCTGACAATTCTTCCGAACAACGCACGGACCAGCATATTACGGTTTACACCGGCTCTCCCGCAGCGCGCAAAAACGGCCGGATTCTGATTCGCACCGACGAGCTTATCATCTGCGATGCCGGCGGCGAATATCACTTTCTCTATTCTAAGCCCTGCGGCGTCCGGGAAATGAACGTGACAAAGGACGGCTCCGCCGCCGTCCTTTTTGTCAAACCGGAATATTCCCCATCCGATTTTTCCGATATATTTCACGCCCTGCGCTTTGCCTTTCTGATTCTGGCGCAGAACCGGGAGCTTTATGTCCTCCACTCCGCTTCCATTCTCTATGCCGGCAGGGCATGGCTGTTTTCCGGCGCTTCCGGAACAGGAAAATCCACACACGCGGCACTCTGGCATGACTGCTACCACACCCAGCACTTAAACGGAGACTTAAATCTGCTCGGTATCGGAACCGATTCCGCCCCGCTGGTCTACGGACTTCCCTGGTGCGGCACCTCCGGCATCCACACCGCAGAAACATATCCGCTCGGCGGCATCGTCTTTTTAAAGCAGGCGCCCGAAAACCGCGCCGCAATTCCTGCGGCGGATGAGAAAGCACTCCTTCTGATGCAGCGGCTGATTTCTCCCTCGTGGAACGAAGAACTGCTTGCCAAAAATATCCGTTTTTCCGAGCGCCTTACGGACTTAGTCCCCATCTTCCGCCTGTACTGCACCGCACAGCCTGAAGCGGCGGAAACCATCAGGCGCGCCATCGACCGACTTTAGAAGTCGTCAATCAGCCCGGCGATTTCGTCCTCCTGCAAAATGACGCACTTCCTGTCACGGATGCCGTAAACTCTCTGGCAGATGGTAAGCACCGT
Source organism: uncultured Roseburia sp. (assembly GCA_944380515.1). Classification (GTDB taxonomy): domain Bacteria; phylum Bacillota; class Clostridia; order Lachnospirales; family Lachnospiraceae; genus Roseburia. The sequence goes on along the minus strand of CALWHT010000021.1, from coordinate 50,807 downwards.
GGGCCGATGCGTCGTCACGATACAGGTTCTCGGATAGTCATCCGCCATAATATTCTTCAATACCCTGCGCTCGGTCGCGACATCGAGCGCGGAGGTTGCCTCGTCGAGCAGCAGAATCGGGGAACGGCGCAAAAGCGCCCTTGCAATGGAAAGCCGCTGGGACTGCCCCTCGGAAAAGCCGCCTCCTCGCTCGCCGATTTTGCTGTAGATGCCGTCCGGCAGTCTGGTTACAAATTCCCATGCGCACGCAGCCTTTAACGCTTCTCTGATTTCATCGTCCGACGCATCGGGCTTGACATTTCTCATATTTTCCGCAATGGTTCCCGAAAACATCGTATTTCCCTGCGGCACATAGGAAAAAAGCCGCCGCGCAGATGGACAGATATCAAAAATATCCCCTGTGTCCTCTCCCTTGAGAAAGGCTTTTCCCTCCTTCGGTACAAGCAGCGCGAGCATCAGCCGCAGCAGCGTCGTCTTCCCTTCCCCGGAAGGGCCTACCAGAGCTACGATTTCATGCGGATGCGCAACGAAATCAGCCCCTGAAAATACTTCCGTACCGTTATGATATGTATAGGAGAGTCCAAAAAGACAGAGGCTTACGCCGCGCCCGCGGTTCTCGTCCAAAAATTCATCGGCGCGCTTTGTCTGTGAAAAATCCTCCTGCGGCATCTCCAGAATATCCATCAGACGCCCTGCGGAGGTCGTCATCGAAACGGCGGTCGGCACCAGCGACGTCAGCTGGTTCAACGTTCCCGTCAATGTTCCCGAGAGCGACAAAAACATTGTCATTGTGCCGTAGGAAATTGCCCCGCTCCACACCCGGTAAATACCGAAGCCGTAGCAGCTGTAGGACACGGCAAGGCCGACGACGGAAAGCAGAAAGGAGGCCGCCATAGACATCCGCTGAAATTCCATCTTCATGCCGAGAAATTCCGTCTGAAGCTGCTTTAAGCGCCCGGTGCAGCGCTCGATCAAATCGAACGCCTTTATCGTCTGTATATTTGAAAAAGCCTCCTGATGAAAACCGGACATCTTTGCGCTCATTGCAGCGCTCTGCTCGTTATTGCCCTTCATCCGCTTTAACAGGCGGCGCGACATCAGCATGCTCACCGGCATTCCGAGCAAAGCCAAAAGCGCAAAGATCGGGTCATAATAGCAGACCAGCGCAAGCGTGCTGATAAAACGCACCGTATATATGATCAGATTCGGAATCCAGTTTAAAATCCCGTTGGATATATTGGAGGCATCGGAGCTCCAGCGTGTGAGCAGATCCCCGGTATGGTAACCCCAGAGAGCTTCCAAATCCGTTTGCAGCATCCTGGCAAAAATATCGGCCTTGATCGCACTGTCTACACTGATACTGATTTTACTGGAAAAATAGTTGGAGCACTGGGAAACCAGAACATTTCCGACCGAAAAACCGATATACAGACAAAAGGTCTCTATCAGGCGGCCCGTCTGGTGTCCCGTGATAATATCCACCATATCCCGGGAAATCAGACTGGAAATAAGGGTCACAAGCGTCCCCGTCAATCCGAGCACCGTATAAAAAATCATCTGCTTCCAATAAAGACGCGCATATCGGTAAATCCAGAGCGTTTCCCTCCACATCTCCCTTAAGCCGCCGGCTTTGATTCGATTGATATAATGCCTCACTGTCTGAAACATACTTCCGTCCTTTTTCTCACAACCAAAGATGCTATCCTATAACCCCAAAAAAAAGAGGCCGCTGCCGTCAGCTTTCCTGCTGCCGGACAACCGCCCCTCCCCTGCCAAAAACAAATGATCAGTCCGTAATGCTCACGCTCGTAACCGCAAGTCCCGCGTCGGCGGTAACCACCAAATCTCCCAGACCGATATTATCGGTCGGATTCTGATGATAGCCATAATTGATAACAAGCGTCTGCGTGCCGCTGCCGGAGACATAAGTACCGCCGGAGCTGCTGTAAGTCACCGGAAGATTAAAGGATATGGTCAGTGTCTGTGCTTCTCTCGTATGATCCGCATTATGCTGGCCGTTCACCTGAATACGGTAATCTCCCCTGCCCGCCTGCGGAGTCTGATGGATAGTGGCCGACGCCGTATAACAGCCTCCTGCGTCCCCGCTTGCCAGATAAACCCCCTCTGAAAGCTCCTCATTCGTAAACAACATCGGACTTTCATAACGATTCATGTCAGTCTGCTCCTTCCCAAAATGTTTATCACTTGAGTTTGCGCATTTTTTTAAAGTGCCAAAAGCACCTGCCATAAAATATGGCAGGTGAACATTGCACATAAATTGCATCTGGAAAACAGGTTTTCCAAGAGCAATTTTGTGCAATTTAACAATGCTGCTATCGCAGCATGTTCTTTTGGCACATTGGAAATGCAATTTGCAGAAACTCAAGGTATATCACTATTACAAATTAAGTATAAATGTTTCCGTTTTCTGTGTCAAGGCAGACTTATTACCCAAATTTTACCTAATTTTTCTCTCCGGAAGGCTATCTCCGGCTCTTCCGGAGGCCTACAATGTAAAGCTGCCGAGAAAGTATCCGTTCTCCTCCTCGTCCTGCCCGTTTCCAAGCTGAATATGCGCCCCGCTCGCCGTATCCTCCAGATAAAAATAAACCGAATAACGTTCGCCCTTCAAATCTCCGAGAAACACCTCCGCCGATAACTCCTGCTCCTTTTCGTCATTGTTTCCTCCCGAGAGGCCTGTTAAGCTCTGCGGTGCCTCATAAGTGCGCTCCCGCTCCCCATCCGCGCCGCACAGGACAAATACCGCCCTGCAGTCCCGGTAGATTGGAGCAAAACCGACATTTTTCAGGCAGACCTGCAACGTGACGCGGTCCTGCCAGAAATCATGGGAGAACCCGGTCTCTGTCAGAACCAGACGGTACCCGAGATGACGGCTGATATAGGATAAACCGTCCATGCCGTCAAAGCAGTCTCCCGTCGTCACGGTCTGGACCGCCCATTTGTCGAGCACCGCCTTATCGTAATCCCGATTCAGATACGTCACATGCATGCTCCGGAAATCCCGTATGGCGTTTTCCAAATCATTATAGGGATTATCCACGATGACCTCCCCGCCGTTCGGCGTTATGCTGCAAAGCTCCTCCTGAAAGGCAAGCTCCTCCTCTCGGCTCCAGGGTCCGTCGCCCCCCGACAGTACGCCGCTGCCGGAGGCGTAAGTGCCATAATCACTTTCGCTTCCCAGCATACCGTCGTTGTACAGCCCCAGCCGTCCGGCAAGCGGATGGGAGGAAAGCTCCTCTGAAAAGCTCCCGGAAAGTCCCGTAATCTGCCGCCACTGTGCCGGGGTACGCACCGAAAGCCAGGTTGTCTCCTCCGTCACCTCTAAGAGCCGGTTTGCCAGAAGCCGAAGCGATTCCGGGTCCGTATATTCAGAGCCGTTCATCTCGCCCCAATTTCCGATAAAGAGACCCTGCACCGCAAAAATCTGCGCGCTGTAATCCCGCAGAATATCTTCCACCTGTGCCATATGCCCTAAAATAATATCAATGCTCTCCGGCTCATAAAGCGCATTTTCCCCGTTCCAGTCATAGAGGAAACGGACGAGAAGCTGTTTTCCGCTCCCGGAGAGCGCCTCAAACAGCCCCCGGATATTGGCAAGCCCCTGTTCGGAAATTGCCCCGTTCCGGTATTTCTGTAAATTAATCTGAATCAGGGCAAGGCTCGTGTCAGTATCATCGGCAAACTGCTCTTTCACCAGCGCCCCGTAATCGTTTGTCTCGTCCCCGATCATAAAGCGGTAAATGTAATAAAAGCCGCGGTTCGGATTTTTCAGGCTCCTGGCGGATTCCGTAAACTGCCGCGTTGAAAATTCCACCCTCCAGTGGAACCGCCCCAGGAAAAAGCAGACAAGAACGGCAGCGGCGGCAAGTAAAACAATCACCGCTCCCCCTTTCCATTTCACACCTCTTTTCATTGCACCTCCAGATGAAACAGACTGTTTGGATTCTGCGTAATCATATAACAGATAAGATTATCATCCTCATAGTATATGTTCATTTCCTTCTCATATAGTTCCCCAAATGTTGCACACCATTCATACAGCTTCGATTGCAGAAGCGTACGGTTATCCAGATCGGAATAGGCATCCGAAAGCTTCTCCATGCCGCTTAACACGCCCTCTGCCGCCTCCGGTGAAATCTCGGACGCATGGATATCTTCTCCCTCGCTGCAACCCGGAGGCCATCGCTCCGGGTATTTTTCCTGCGCCAGCCAGTCCGGCCCCGCAAAAAAATGATTCTGGGAGCGCTCGATGGGTGTTTTTTCCACATAGACAAAAATATATTTTGTCGGAAGCGTATAGACGCTTCGCTCCACCCCGTCCAGAAAAGACAGGATTTCCTCATGACGCCCGTACTCCGTGACCTGATATAATTCGTCGGTCGTCGATACCACCGTATAGCTGTTTTCCGGAAAGCCCGCAATAATTTCATTGGTCACCATCACGGCGGAATTATAGCGTGTCAGCTCGCAGTAAAGATATCCGTGGAAAATGCCAAGCTCCACCGTCATCGCATAAATTCCTCCGACACAGGCAACAGAAAGCACGTGAAGCACACGTTTCCCCAAAAACAGCGACAGAAGGGAAAAAAGCATATCAAACGGCATCACGGCAACGCAGAGGATAAGCAGCTGCTCCGTCGTGCAGAGCCTCACGGACTCAAGCAGCTCCGGCAGCCCCAGCGACGGCGCGGCGTATAATACCATAAAGAGCACCGATGCAAAGAGCAGCGGCGGGTAGCCGTTAAAGCAGCTCTTCTGTTCCCCGGTGATTCCCAGCCGCCGGACGAAGCCCAGACCAAACAGCACAAGCCGAAAACCGATCCAAAGCGCCGCACCAAGCAGCGTAAAGCCGATAATACAGGCAGCCCCCCGCTCAAGGTAGAGCTGGCGGTAGCCGTTTTCATACAGCGCCGTGAGCTTTTCTTCAAGAAACCTCTGTCCCCGGGACACAAGCTCCGTCGGCCGTTTGACAGGGGCCTCTCCTGTGCTTTCCGCTCCGTTTGCCGCGCTCGCAGCCGGAGCCTGCCCTTCTTCTGTGTTTTCCGAACGCCCGCTCTCTGCGGCACTGCCCTGCGGCTGCCCCTCTCCCATATCGCCCTGCGTCCCGCTCTCCGCCTGACCTTCCGTTATTTCCGCTTCCTCCTGTCCGTCCGTTCCGCGGATGACATTTAACGCCCAGCCGATGGAGCCCTGAAACGGCATGCCGGATGCAAACGCCAGCCCCATCGGAGCCGCCGCGATAAAAAAACCGCAGAGGACGGCCAGCACAAGTCCTCGGAAATAGCCCGTGGAAAAAATTCTGCGCGGGGAAAACAGTGCAAACGAAGCGCACAGGAAAAACGCCATAATGGTGATATAAAAATGCACCGCCAGAGACACGCCAAGAGATGTCATAAACAGCAGAAGATTCTCATTCCACACCAGAATCACCCGCTTCTTTTCCCCTTTGCGGTTCTCTTTTTCAATGCCGGGAAGCTCTCCCTTAAGATAGCGCAGCAAAAACAGGACGCACAGGAATTGGGAATACATACCGAACTCCTGCGGAATTGTCCATTGCAGACGCGACATACCGGCTATCTCATTCACACACAGGAGCTCAACTGTCAAAAACAGCGTCAGGACAAAGATTCCCGTATAACGCCAGTGAAATACCTCCTTTAAGAGCAGGTAAACCGCCGCAAACAGCACCGCCACATGAATCCCCGCCAAAAAGAGCATAATGCTGTAAACACGAATCCCGAACAGGGTATGCAGGCTGTAGACAAAACAGTGCATAGCCTCGGGATAGATACCGTCATAAAAAATCTGTCCTTCTATCAGGCCCTGAATCCACTGATGATGTACATACATATCGCCGGAGCCGTAGGAATAATTCCGGAACACCCCATAGGAAAAATACAGCATCCCAAAAAGAATGACGGCGGCCAGCGCCGCATATTCCGGCATATGGTTTCGATTTGCCTGCCAAAAGTCTGCCCATTTCCGCCGTATAGCGCCCCTGATGCGCCCTCCCGCCTGAAACAGAAACCATTTCATTCCCTCGGTTCCGCGCAGAAGACGCCGAAACCTCTTGCGGTTCGCAGCGCTCACCCTTTTTCCGCGGAGCAGCGAAAAGAGGAACACGCCGTAAAACAGCGCGCAGACAGTAAACGGGTTTAAGATATGAAGCAAACCCAGCCCCAGCACCACGGTATTTACAAGCAAAACCTGTACCGTCACACAGAAACAGAAGCGCACTGTCTTGCCCTTCCCCCGCAGATAGCCGCGGAAGACGACAGACGGCCAGACAAACATCAGCAGCACGTAAGCCGCCAGCACTTTTGCATATTCGAAAAACCAATACCCTTCTGCCATGGGTTCACCTCCCTTTCCGTTTTATTTTCGTCTGCTTCCCCGCGGTCTCTTCGCATCGCTTTTACCGCTTCGGAACAGCTGCATCCGTCCCGCAAGCCTGCTGCGGACACCCGCTTTCCGTAATACCGCCCAGCCTGAGACGCCCCGCAGCTTTCGATTCCGATAAAGGAACCCCAAAAGCGCGGCCGTCCAGAACGCCGGGAGCAGGATTTTATATTTCTGCGCACTCGGATAGGTCAGCAGGGTCTGATGATGGAACTCTCTCAGATAATCCGGGAGGCTGTTGCCGCGCATCGCCACCATGCGCTTTGCGTCAGACCTTCCGAACTCCTCCGCCTCAAGAATATCCAAAAGCAGCTCCTGCGCGTCCCCGTCTCCGAAATGGCCGCTGCGTTTTCCCGCCGCGTCCCCCACAAGGAAACGCACACGTTCCGCCGACAGTCCCAGATAACGCACACAGACGCCTGTCACCATCTCCGCAAAGCCGCGGATTCCGGTTTTTTGTACAAGCTCAAGAAAGGTCTGCTGCTCTTCCCTCGAATATTCCTTTTCCCAGAAAACCACCCAGTCGCACAGCAGCTTTAACCCGAAGCCCGCACGCAGAAAGTGCTGGAGCATGTGCACCAGAAGATAAAAGGCGTGCCAGGGGGCCTGCGGAAGCTGAAATTTTACCCCCATAACCTCTTTCGTTTCCAGATGTCTTAAATATTCCGGAATCAGCTCCGCCAGCCGGGCGTTAATTTGCCCGTTGTCGAAAGGCTCCGCCAGCATTTTATGCAGCTCTACACCGATTCCGTCCGGGGAAAACAATACAAGATGATGGTGCGCACTCTGCTTTTCCGCCCGGCGAAAGCCGTGCGCGCACAGAATTTCCGCCGCCCGCTCTGTCTTAGCCTCACCGCAGAGGAGCAGATCAATATCACCGGATTTTCGAAGCTCCGGCACCGGATAAAGCCCCGCCGTGCCGCTGCCCTTTAACAGAACGGCGTCCACTCCGTTCTCCTTTAAAAGTTCAATGACGCCGCGGCTTAAAAACAGCAGCCGATAGCTCTGGCGTACCGTCCGGCGGCTCTTATGATCCAAAAGCTTCTGCTGCTCCGGAGTCAGCACCGAGGCTTCCGAAAGCACATCATATAAAAGCGGCAGCACCCTGTGCCCATCCGCCAGCCCGAGCACCTTTTCCCAGTCCGCATTTTTGACCTCCTGCATACGGCACGGCTTTGCGTGGAGCGCCGCCGAAAGCAGGCGGCACAACACCGTTTCTTCCTCATTTAACTGACGGCTCACCGGCGCGCCTCCTTCCTTTGACAATATCAGACAGCATTTGTCTGACCTCCCGAAACTCCGGAAGCCTGAAATAACAAAGCAGCATCATCAGATTCGGAACCACCGCGCAGACAGCGAGCCGATAAATAAGCATTGCAGGCAGACTTCCCGTAAACTGCGCGCAGAGCACATCCGCCGCCGCCCAGGCCCCTGCCGTGACCGCCGCAAAGCACAGATATTTCCGATAAAACGGGGCCAGCGGGGCATATAGCCTGTGACGGTAAAGCACATAGGGCTCCACCCACACGGAGGTCAAAAGCATACTGATCAGCGTCCCCGCAAAGACGCCGAAGGTGCCGAACCGACGCACCAGCACAATCGAAAGCACCAGATTTAACACCGCCTCCGCCAGCGCCTTGTAGCGGTCAAACCAGAACAGCCCCATCGAATCCCGAAAGGTTAATACCGCCTTTCTCGTACCATTGACATAAAAATTCACACACAGAATCAGTACAATCTCCTTCGAAAAGAGATAATTGCTGCCGAAGGAAAGCTCCACAAAGGGGTTTAGCAGCTCATAAAGACAGATTGCCGCCGCCCCGTAAAGCCACTGGCCGATAAAAAACGCCGTCTCAAATACGCGCTTTACCCTTCCCCCATCCTCCGTGGCCCCAAGGTTTCCCACGCTCGCCGTAATTCCCTGGAAAATCTGATCCAGCACCTGACGCACGGAGCCAATCAGCAGATAATAATTGGAATAAATTCCGACGCTGACCACCCCAACAAAGGAGGAAATCAAAAGATTATCCGTATTGTTCACCGCCACATTGCCGAGCTTGTGCATCATCATTGCCCGGATGTTCCGGAAAATCTCCTTTTTCTCCGGCCCTGGCAGCTCCTTTACTCCCTTTTCCCGCAAATAAGGAAACAGGCGGTCGGCCTTTGCGGAAATACACAGATTGTTAAACAACGTACAGGCAATATAAATCAACAGAAACGCGATAAAATTGCGCGTCGTCACCAGAATCACGATCTGGCAGACATCCTGTATAACCAGAAACGCGGTCTGATAAATCAGCACCACATAATTCATCTGGTGAGCCTCAATCAGCGTCCTTTTATACACCAGCAGGTAAGAAAGCACCGAATTTGCGAGGTAGAGCAGATAAATCAACAGCAGATGATCCACCTGCGAACGGTTCTTCATCAGCACGTCCAGAAACGGGATCAGCAAAAGTCCCCCGGCTGCCACACACGCCGCCGTCAGGCGGTAAAAATTCCGGTACAGGCGCATTAACGCCTGCTGCCTTTTTTGGTCTCCCTTTGCAATGGGCCCATAGAGCGCATAGACAATGGCGGTTCCCGCACCAAGCTCCGTCAGCGAAAGGACATTTAAAATATCCGTAAACAGTCCGTTTACCCCCACATAGCTCTCGCTTAAGGTTCGTGTAAACACCACTCTCGTCACAAAGCCCATAAGAATCGCAATGATTCTCGCCACGATCGCTACCGAAGTGTTGAGCGCGGAATATTCAGTTCTGCTCTTTTGTTTCACGGCGCCACACTCCTCTCGTTTTCCTCCCGGATAAAGCCCTATTGCAGTTCAAAGGCGGAAGGATGCGGCAGGATTTCCTCAAAGGCCGCAAGAAGCTGCGGGCGCAGCCGCTCCTCGTCCACCTGCCTGTTTGTGTCATTCACGCAGACCATTTTCGCGGACTGCCGTCTTATCGTCTGAAGCAGCTTCCCGTTTTGTCCGCCGAGCTCGAAATAACGGCACAGCCGTTTGATATTCGCGGGCACAAACCTGCCGGAAAGCTTCTGCCACTCCCGCAGCAGATACTGGCTGACATCCCCCCGCTCCCGGAATTTATGGCTGCACACCTTAGAGAGCAGCTCTCCTTCAAGCTCCCACAGCGTACGGTAGGCGGCCTTCTTTAAGGGCGAAGGCCCATGTGCCGTATAAAACCCGGTAAACCTCGGGAACGCCAGCTCAAGCAGATTGTAAAAAAAATTAAGCGGGGGATATCCCGGATGAAAATAGCTGCCCGGCTGCCACCTTACATTTTCCCGCTTGTCAAAGTATTTTGCAAGCACCATCGCGTTATTCAGATAAATATACGGCATAACCGTGTCGCTTTCGTTGGCGATCACCGGCTGCAGCGCAAGCATGTCCTTCGGCAGCCCGCCCACAAAAAAATCCTCCGGCCTGATGCGGTTTATCACAAACATATCATCGTTAAAATAGACAAACCGCTCCGACAGCCCCGAAATCCGGTGAAAATTCCACTCAATCGTATGGGAATTGAAGGTCGGCAGAAATTCTGCCGGAATATAATCGCTGTGCTTTACGTGTACCAGCTTCGGGCAGTCCGTGTTCAGCCACGGCGGAAGCTGCCCGCAGGTCACAAAATAGACCTTATGCACCCACGGGGCATAGGTTTCCACGCCGCGGAACCAATATTTTAAAATACCCCAGTCCCGGTAACGCGCCTCTCCGTCGTCACTGTCCGCCTGTATGCCTTCCGCTTTAGCGTACCGCGCACGCTCACTTCTCCACGCTTCGTCCGCCCCGTCCACCCAGGCGACTACAAAATCGATCTGTTCTCTGTTTTCATTCATCTTCCGCCTCCCTGCCGGTCTTTTTTCCGGCCGCCGTCTCTGCTAATAACAGCAAATCCTCTGCCCCTTCGTTCGCAAACCGTATCGGCCTGCCGTCCTTTTTGCGCAGCATCGAAAGGAAGACCCGTATGCCGGGTTCCGAAAGCTCCCGAACGGCAACGTCCAGCTTTGCGGACGCTCCGCCCGAAAGCCCGCACACATCAAACGCGACCCCCCTCGTCTTCCTTTGGCCTTTTGCGTCTTCTATCGTAAGCTTTAGCTCCGCCTCGTCATACATCGGCGCAAAGCCTGTATTTTCAAGAAAAATCCGCAGGCGGCCGCCGCGCTCTGCCGAAACGCCGCGCACAAAGATACGGTAGCCCAGATGCGATCCGATATAGTCATAAAGGCTTTCCCCGCCTTGCCATGTAAGTGTTTTCCAACGGCTTAACAGGCGCGCGTCATGAATACAGTTGAGATACGTCACACCCATGCTTTTCAAAAGTCTTACGGTTTCCTCCGCCTCTTTTTTGCTCCTGCCGTTCCTCTCGTCTGCTCCCACAGCTTCCTGCCACAGGGCCTCACCGCCGCACGGAACCCTCGTCAGACTGTGTTTTAAATACAACAGCTCATCCTCCGGCCTCCACGCCTCCTCCCAGCCTGCCGTTTCCCCCGGCTTCTCCCCGAAGGTTCCGAGATGGCTCTTTGAGCCGAAAATGGCGTCGTCGTAAAGTCCCGTTTTGGCAGGTTCTTCTCCCTCGGGAGAAACCATGCGGCAAAAACAGGGTCTGCGCAGCGCAAGGCGGACGCTTCCGCCTGTTGCCTCCCGCCAGGTTGCGGCAAGCTCTCTGATCTGCGCGGGCGCAAGAAATTTCGAACCGTGCATTTCACCCCAATTCCCGACAAAAAGGCCCTGGCACAAAAAAATCGCGTCGGCATACTTTTCAACGACAGGACCGAGCACGCGCATATGAGCGAGCACCTCCCGTAAGGACGACGGCTCCCGCTCCATGCCCCGGCCCTCCGTATCGTAAAGGATCCTTAAAATGATATCTTTTTCCTCAGTGCGGAAACGTTCGAATATCCGCTCCGCAAAGGAAAGCCTTTCTTTATTGAAATCATCTGCGCCAAGCCCGCCGATGTCAAGACGGATGAGCGCCAGCCGTTCGCCGGGCTCAAACGGCAGCCACCGCAAGCCTTCCTCATCGGACTCGCCGAGGCGGAAGGTATAAATGCGGTACCAGCCTCTGCCGGGATTCGGGCAATCCCCGGCCGCCTCTCCGCGCACCTTCGGCCGCAGCCTTTCACTTCTTCTTAAGTCAAGCATGTTGTTTTCCCGCCCCCGTATCCATGTGCAAAACCCGAATGCGGAATACCACCGCAAAAATCGAAAATATCATGCGGAACATATAGATAAACGGCTTGAGGCCCGAATGCATACTCTCACCGGCGCTTCTTGCATGCATCACAGCCGGAATCTCATCCACCCGAAAACCCAAAAGCAGCATTTGGATAATCATATTGGCATCGGGATAACGGTCGTCAAAATGCCGGTATTTGGAATAATACAGCACCGCCCTTCGGCTTAAGCCCTGAAGCCCGGTGGTCGGGTCCGCGATGACACGCCCGCTAAACAGCTTTATCATTCCCCGGAACAGCCCGTAAGCCGCCCGCTTTGCAAAGGAAACCGGAAATTCGGAGCTTCCTTCCATGAACCTGGAGCACAGCACAATATCGGGACAATGCCCGCCCGCATCCGGCCGCTTTAAACGCTCGTAGATATGAGGGATATTGCACACGTCATGTTGTCCGTCCGCATCCATCTGGATGACATAGCGGTAATTTCTCCGAATCGCATACTTATACCCCAACTGAAGCGCACTTCCGTAGCCGAGATTAAACACATGCGTCACCAGCGTATGGCCGTGTGCCTTTACCACCCAGTTGGTGGAATCCGACGACGCGTCATTCATCACAAGCACATCCGCGATTTCCGCGATTTCCGGTCTCTCCAGTTCACGCAGCACCGCCTCGATGTTTTTCTCCTCGTTATAGGCAGGCATGATAATTAATAATTCCTTTTGCTTTGTCTCCATCACGACCCCTCCCGCGTTTCCGTCAGTAATTGCCACAACGCCTCCGAATCCTCTGCGCTGCCCGTCACCCGCTCCGCCGCCGCCCGGCCCATACGCCGGCGCTCTTCCTCATGCTCCGCCAGCCAGACAACCGCATCCCGGATGTCCTCCGGGACAAGCCTGCATAAAATCCCGTCTTTTCCATCCTCCACCAGCTCTCTGCTGCCCTCGGAGGCAATGACGGCACACCCGAGCGCCTGCGCCTCCTGAACGGCAATGCTCTTTCCCTCAAACCGCGTCGCATGTATGTAGATGTCGGCCTGCGCATACCAGGGAAACGGATTCTCGACGGCTCCCTCAAGAATAAAATCCTCCGTAAGCTTTGCCGCCGCAATCTGCCGCTTCAGCTTTGCCCGCTCCGGTCCCTCTCCCAGCACATACCAGCGGACCTTAAGCTTCGGATGCCCCTCTTTCAGCAGCCGCAGCGCCTCAATCGCCACTGGATACGCCTTCTGCTCCGTAAGCCTTCCGACGGTCAAAAGCCTGATACCGTCAAAATCGTCCGTAAATCCTCCGGGCAGCTCTGCCTTTCGTCTGATTTCTTCCCGGTTGATAATATTTCCGATAACACTCGTTTTATCCGCACATTCCGGGTATACGGCAAGAAAACTCCGCTTTACATCCTCGCCGATCGGGAACACCGCGTCAAAACGAAGATAGCAGTCCTGATCCAGCCGCCTCGTATAACCCGCGCCCGTATAATCAATATGAATAAATGCCGCCTTCTTTTTTGCTTTCACATGGTCGGCTACATAGTAGGCAGACCCCCCTTCCAAAAACGCCACCGCCAAATCAAAGGTCTCCTCAAAGCGCTCCCCCGCGTCGGAGAGAACGCGCCAGAGCAGCTTATCGGGCTGCAATCGCCCCGCCTTAAGCATTTCCGCAAACCCAAACGCAAGATAGGGAAACAGCTTTACCGCCGTTCCCCTGCGAAGCATCGCGGCCGCGATGGTCCGATACATATGCCGCCTTCCGTCTTTTTCCAGCACGGACTTTTCGCTATAGCTTTTGTTCCGCAGACAAACCTCCTTCGGAAGGAGTCCTGCCAATTCCCCCTGCCCCATCAGCACGTAAAGCGAAACCTCATACGCCTCATAATCAATACTGCGAAGGAGCTCCAGAAACGCCTTCTCCGCCCCGGCGCGGCTTAGCGTATTAATCACGAACAGTATCCTTTTTTTCATCGGTCAGTATCCCCAATTCATGCAAAATTCTCTCATTCTCCTGGTTCAGCAGCGACACCTGCATCGCCAGTTCCTGATTTTTCATCGCGAGTACGGAAACCTCCATGCTGATTTTAAACAGCAGAAAAATGAGCAGAAGGCCAAGCAGGCACACCAGAAGCGCCGCATGCCCTTCTGTCAGACCAAGCAGGCCGGGGAAGACGCCCACGGCAATCAGCAGCAGTGAAAAAAAGCCCCAGATCAGCCCCATGCCCTCCGTCAGCCGCTGGCGCGCGTAGGAGAGAAATGACAGCACCAAAAGTACAATTCCCGTCCCCGCAAACAAAAGCCTTAAAATCATCATTGTTTTCATCTTCCGCCTACCTCCTTATTATTTTTCTGATAAACACGCGCGGAAGGCCTTTTCCCGCGTTTCACCGGAAACAGAATCCCCACGCAGAACGTATGCTCATCCATGTGGCGTTCCACCCAACGCAGCCGCAGATAAGCGACCGTAAATCCGACAAAGCTTCCAATGACAACCCCCAGTCCGTACCAGAGGTCCGACAGGCGGCAGGAAATCACGGAGACGAGGAACGTTACGAGACAAAAGGAAACGGAAGCTGCAAGCGCCCCGGTCAAATCGTTAAAATAATACAGAAATATAATTTCCGCGTACAGTAAAAATAATATAAAATATCCTGCGGCAAGGCAAGGATAAATCTGCATCACCATGCCGGAAAAGCCGAACTGCGGAAGCACAACGACGCACACCAGATAGATTGCCACCGAAATGATGAACTGGATCCGCACCAGATTCATAAGCTCGGCGGAAAGCTGGCGGAACATGCGGTTTTTCGCGTTTTGTATATCCTCCCACCGCCCTCCGATGACCGCTTCGGAGTACGCTTTATAGCGCTCATGGAAATGCATTTCCACCCGGGAAATAAAGATAATCGTGGAGGAAAGATTGGTAAACATTGCCAGGCAGGTCGCCATATCATAGGAGGGGGCATACACAAAGGAATCCGCCACTGTCATCCGAAGATCCGTGTTCCAGAATACAAAATTATGGATATAAAGCCCCAGCGTATAGCAGAAATTTGTCGCCACCAGCTTCCAGTATTTTCTGAAATAGGTAAACACCCTGCGGTAGCGGCCGCTGTTCCTTTTAAAATAGCTTTTGATGGTGGCAGCCTCAAGCACCGCCGTCAAAAAAAAGCCGCAGGTTAAGGCAAGAAGCATGCTGTAGGCGACCTCCCGGTGAAACACCTTTACAAAGATACAGGCGAGACCGAAGGCCGCCGCCATCCCAAGCAGAAAAAACAGTGATATTTTCTGATAGTCCTTACAGATGGATAAATACAGCATCGAATAAAATACCAGGACAAGCGCGATATAACCGCAGAAGCCGGTAAATACAAAAACAGGGTTCACACCGCCTGTTACATATTCCCGGATACAGAACGGAATCCCCACCGCGCAGCTCAATAAAATATTGCAGAAAAGTCCGACATGATAACAGGGCAATATATCCTCATAGGTCTCCTCATATATGATATCCGACATATACCTCGACAATACCGCGTTAAATGGTGCTGCCGTCAAAAGAGAAAAAATAAAGATATACAGCACCGTACCGGAAAAAAGTCCGCGTCTTGCATAGCCTACCGTCTCATATCCCAGCGTCAGGCCCATCAGCAGCACGGTGCCGATGACCACAAACATCGGCGCGACCGTGACCATCGTACTGTAGCCAAAGCCTGCAATATTTGCCAGAATTGTCTGTTTTTCATAGATTTTCTGAAGCTTTACACCGATTCCAGCCATATGATCCTCCGCTTCCTAGCACTGAATATCCTCAAATTTCCAATAAATCTTCCGATAATTTTCTCTCATATCCTCAATCCGATACTTACTCATCAGCCTCCTGTAGCCGTTCTCCCCCATCTGCTCCCGCTTTTTCGGGTGAAGCGCAAGCTCCGTGATTGCGGCCGCAATCTCCTCCGCGTTCATAATATGCGTCAGAATCCCCGCCTCCCCGAAGCTGTCCCCTTCCCCGTAGATCAGCCCCCTGCAGTTTCCCACGTCCGTGGCGATGACAGGCTTTTTCGCCGCATAGCTTTCGAGAATCGTCAGGGGCTGCCCCTCGCTGATACTGGTTAAAACGGTCATATCCATGCCGCCGATATATTCCGTTACATTGACCCTGCCGGTAAACACCACATTCGGAATCCCCGACTGTTCTACAAGCGCAAAACATTCCCTGGCGTATTCCTCATCCTCATCGGTCGGCCCCATAATCCAGAGCTTAAGGTTGGGCACCGTTTCCACGGCGTAGGCAAATGCCCGGAGCAATGTTTTGACATCCTTAATCGGCGTCACGCGCAGCACCGCCCCGACATGAATCATCGTTTCCTCCATCTGTGCCGGACGGCAAAGCCCGGCAAACCGGGATACATCAATGCCATTCGGCGTCACCACGGTCTTTTCGGGAGGGCAGCCGAGTTCAAGCTGAAGCTCTCTCGCATGCTCGTACAAACTTGTCACAACATCCGCCTGCCCGTATGCAAGATACGACATTTTGCGGAACTGCTCGATCCAGATATTTTTGTAGATGCCTTCGACCCACTTTGCCCGAATCAACTCCTCCTCCCGCTCTCTCGTATAAATCCCATGCTCCGAAATCAAAAGACCGCAGCCGTAGCGCAGCTTTGCCATACTTCCGAGCACTCCCGCGTACCCGGTGGCGACACAGTGGTACAAATCCGCCCTGGGAAGCTCTGCCTGAAGCGTCAGAAACAGCGGCAGATAGATGGAACGCATCGTCCACAGAAAATCGGAAAACACAACCTGCGGATAACGAAGCCGGTAGCAATCACGGGCAGCCTCCAGAAAATCCTGTCCCATCAGCAGCGCGTTTAAGGAAAATCTCTTTTTTGAAAACAGTTCAAACAGCGTCTCCCACTCTACATTCCGGTTGAGAAGCAGACTGCGCAGCGCTTCTCTTTCCCTCATGCCAAGCTTTAAATGCTTCACTTCTCCGCCCTGCCAGTCAAAATCCTCCAGATAAAGCTCATAGACCTCACTCACATTTTCGGGAAGCTCGTAGACGAACTTTCCCCGGCAGGAGCGATTTGCGACAATCGCCAAAATAATAAACTGATAATCCGGAAACGCTTTTATCATACTGTGAATCCAGCTTGAAACACCGCCGACGACATAAGGATAACATCCCTCGGCCACAATACATATTTTCATTGTCCCAGCTTCCGTCCTTCCTTAATAGTGCAGCCCGTCCTGCTGCTTTAAACGAATCACAATCCCGTCTCTCTCCGCCAGAATCAGGTACGCTCCATCCTCAATTTTCACCCAGTCTCCCCCGTCCACGCTTTTGACTTCCTCCCCGCTTAAGCGCAGAAGAAACCACGCCTCCTCCTCGAAGTTGGAAACAGAAAGAGAAATCTCATTTTCCGTTCGCTCATCAGAAAAATCAAGCGCCAAAAATCTGCGGATTCTTGCATCGCTCTCCGAGAGCGTTGTCGCGTCAAAGGCCGCAAAAGCACTCCAGTAGGTGGAAAGGTTCGAAGAAATTTTTTTGCCCATTTTTTCCCAGGAATCCTCCTCCGATTCCGGGTAGGCCACACTTTTTAAATCGAGCGTCACATTGGAATAACCGAGCGCCGTTTCGAATGCCCTGACCTTAAAATCATCGTAAAACGTGTGGCGCACTCCGGTGCTGGTGGAGCGCTGCACCGTCACGTCATCTCCCGCGTAGGAGACGGGCGGCGTACCGCCGTCATTCTCTCCGAGCGCCACTGTTCGAATCTCCCCGTTCTGCCCGTCTGCAAGCGTGTCCGCAATCTGTCCTTCTTCGGACAGGTACAAAGATAAAAATGCATAGTCCGGCGCATTCTCTTCCCAGAAATCCTCGTCGGCGGCAAGCTTTTTTGCCGGAGCCGTGTCCGATGCCGCTGCCCCGTAAAGCCCCGCCTCCGCGCGTTCCTCCTTCATAAGTCTCAGATAATAAGATACATCGCCGCCCTGCGGCTTGATTTCATCTTCATAATCATACTGCGGTGTGAGCATAAAGGTCGCCTTTCGGTCTATCCGTGAAATAAGAGACGAGAGCGAGGGCCCTACAATCTCACGGCAGATGCCCCGGATTCCCTGACTGTAACGCTCCTGCAATTCCTTATCATTTTCCTCCGCAAAGGACGGATAACCGGCGATAACAAGATTCTGGGCATTGACAACCGGATAAAGCTCATAGGACGAAATCTCCGACATCATGGCGCTTAAAATTCCGATGCCCGACATATCCGAAAGCCAGGAACCGTTGACGCAGAAAATTTTTGCACCGGAAAAGCTGTTCCGCCAAATGACCGCGGGAAGCAGAGCGTTTTCGGCGGACTGCCCGTCCATCATCCCGTACTGTTGCCAGATATCCTGCGGCACCGATTCCTCCAATTCCTCCCCGGAGAGCATGCCGGAAAGATACGTCTTGGTCCCCGCTCCGGTGACATACCACGGAAGCGTTTGCTCCAAATCCTGCCGCTCCTTCTCATCGTCGGTATCCGCCTCATAAATTGCCTCTCCTCCCAGCAGGAAGCCCTCATATAAATGCATGCCCGAAAGCTCTGTTTCCTCCTCTATGACATAACGGATGCCCAAAAGCTCCCTGAGCTCCTCATATTCTGAAATAATCGAGACATCAGGCAGGGACGCAAAAATGATGCTGATTCCCTGCCCGGCAAGCCCCGTGAGCAGGCGCACGTCCTCCTCCCCGCGCACCAGGCTGCCGTCTGCCACAAGCACCTCGGGCGGTGCCTCCTCTGCTATTTTGCACTCTGCGATTGTCTCACAGACCGCCAGTTCCCGCTTTGTGTAGATACACCACCACCGAACAACGCTTCCGGGAGCTTCGGACAAATCTCCCGCATAAACCACATACGGCCTGCCATCCGATATACCGCCTTGTCCTGCTGCAGAACCTCCCCAGGCATCCTTTTCACCCAGGCCGGTCTTTGTCAGCTCCTCATATTCATTGATTCCGTATTCATTTAACCGCTCCTTCATCACACCCGTAAACTGAAACATAAAAAAGAGTATCAGAAACATGGTGACAATCGCGATATAATTCCGGCGAGATACCATACCTCTCCTTTCCTGCGTCCGCATTTAACGGAAGGTTCGGATAAGCTCCAGGGTTTCCCTGTCTATCACAACCTCCGAACTTTTTAAACGGTTCAATTCCTCAAAAAATTCCTGTCTTCTTCCCGTCGTAAAATAGAGCTTCAAAAAGCAGGTATAAGTCGAAAGCTCATCGGGATAAAGCTCACGGCTCCTCTGGCACCAGCGCCTCATCCGCTCAAATTCCTTTTCCCCGAGCAGCAGACCGCACAGCCATTCGATATAGCGCGCCTTTACGCTGCCTTTTTCATACAGCAGGGTGCAGGCCTCCTCCATCCAATCCACGTAAGTTCGCTGCTCCTGCTCGTGAAGCACTCCCTGCACCAGCACACCGTTCATATATTCAATCAAAAGCTGTGCATATTCCGCGGCGTTTTCCTCCCCACGCCGCATCGCAATCAAAAGCTCCTGCGCCTTTTTCCGAAATTCGTTCAGCGCATCGCCGAGCACCGCCGCCGCATAATGGGCTGTCTCCGTGTCCTCGCTGTTTAAGGCAAGCGCAATGGAGGCCAGGGAATTTTTCACATCCCCCCGCACGACATTCATCACGAGCGTGCGCAGGCTGTCCTTATCGCTGATGGCAAGCGCCTCCTCAATCGGCGCCAGATTCCCTTCCCGCTCCTCGTCCGCCCGCAGATGCGTCCTGACGCGCTCCTTGCTGAAAATCACGTCCTCCAAATCTACATCCTGACGGAAAAACAGACAGTAAAAAAGCTGTCCGCAGAGGAAAAACGCAGGGCCCACCACCGGGCAGAGCAGCATGACCACAGCCTTGAACAGATATTCCATGCGCCTTTCCCTGTGTCTCCCCGGAAACCACGCGTTCCATACGTAATAACAGACGGCTGTTATGGCGTTGATTACAAAAATCCCCAGAAAGATGCGCTCCGTTCCACTCATACCGCTATGTCCTCCTGAATCAGGCAGGCAAAGCCCGCCTCCGAAAACCTCTTTTCCACAAGAACGGCATCCCTGCTGTTTGTGTTCGCCAGCAGCGCATAAAGCTGTCCGTCTTTTAACTCCCCGATAAAATCACTCTGGCGCAGCATAGCCGCAAGCTTCCTGCCCGCTTCCTCACGCGGCATATCCCCGGCATCAATCCGAATCAGCGCACATTCGGTCAGTTCCCTGCTGCGCGCATTCAGATACGCCTTTACCAGAGAGCGGAAGGAAGCTTCCCCGAGAATATTCGTTCCCTCAATGTAGCGCTGCTGCTCGAGCGCGGATATATAACGATTGGCGCGCAGCACCGCGTTCTGGATCAGATATCCGATTACCGTAAGCATGTTCGCCTGTCCAAGCGTCATACGCTCCCAGGGAATCCCCCACACCATCAAAATAAGCTGCATCTCATCCTCGGAATAAATGGCATTGGCCATCAGCGGATACCGCTCATCCATACTTTTATTAATGAAAACCTTCTTTTCCTTCAGGCTCGCATAAAGCTCCTCCATCTCCACGTAATGGATGGAGTTCCCCATGCTGCGCGCCTTCTTCGAGGTGGCGGAAAAAAGCCTCGCATAGGAGCGGTTCGCCACCGTATAAATCGCGGCATCGCGGCTCCCCATCAGCCTGGAAAGCACCTCCGCTGCATAAAACAGCACTTCTCCCGGCTCATATTTATCAAGGCTTGAGGTTATCTCATAAAGCTTTCCGAAGCTGTCATTTTGATTCACAAGCTGGTCGGACAAAATCTCCTTGACGCGCACATTGCTCAGATTGATTTCAGAAATATCCTCTATCTGCTTGGATAGATAGGACACCTCGTGCTTTTCCTCCTCCTGCATGCTCTTAAGCCGGTCCTTCATGTAGCCAACCACCAGGCCCAAAATAAAAATCTGGGCAATCCAGACATAGGTGTTATAGTCAAGCATAACCTCAAACCCGCTGCGGTGGTACATCTGACGGAAGCAATAGCCAAAAACAGCCAGCAGAGCAGAAAAGGCCGCCTGCTGCTGACCGTAAACAATCGCGAACAGCAGCACATACAGCAGATAGAAATCGATATTCTGGAAATACTCGCTCCCGACGGCGCGGTTATTGAGCATAAAAAACGGGATAAAGCAAACCAGATTTTCCAAAAACGGAATGACGGAGGAAAACAGTCCCCTGCTCTCCTCTCGCAGCCGTTCGATGGGACTCCGTTTTCCCCCTGAGATGCGGATAAAATCTTTTTTATGGCGCTTTATGTATTCCGCCATCGCCGGGATCTCCTTCTCCGGCTTATGTATGATACGGATCCCGAACTCCTCCCGGAACCGGTTCCCTGAAAGCATCACCTCATGTCCCCGTCCGTCAGAAGCCTCTGCAATCGGAATGTCATCGCCAAGCCCTTCTGCAATCAGCTCCGCTATCCGTCTGCCCGACACCGCCTCACCGGAGGAAATATGATAAATGCCGTACTCATGCTGTCCGGCGCACATAACCTGATAGATAAACTCCACCGCGTCCGACATATGCAAAAGCCGGTATTTTCCGTCCGCTGCGGTGATCTCTCCCGTCTCAAGCGCCTCCACACACATCACGGCACAGACGGCATCCGCCTCCGCCGCCGTATGCGGCGTCCCGTACAGATGCTCCAGACGCAGCACGACGGTATCACTTCCCATTCTCCGATAGCTTTCGCAGATTCCCTCTCCGATTGCCACGGCCTGTCCCTTTGCGGTATCAGCCGCGCAGGGCTCCTCCTCGCCGACCTCTCCGGAGCGTTTCTTTTGAAATACAAGCTCGGAGGACAGATAGAGAAATCTCCCTGTCCCTCCCGCCGCAAAGGCCATCAGCACATTTGTCAGTCCGGCAATATAATCGGCCGCCGTATTGCCTGGCCCGTCCCAGGAAAAAACCAGGTCGTATGCACCCAGAAAAAGGACTATGTCAGGGCGGATGCTCTCAAACACCTCCCTGACACACGCATCACGGTAGGAAAAATAATAGGTTTCAAATATCTTTTTTGGCCCCCGGCCCTTTTTCGGCTCCTGCGTCAGCAGAAATATCCGGTGCCCTTCCTTATCCAGCTTGTCTACCAAAAGCCCCGTAAAGCTTCCAGTTCCGCCAATCAATAAAATATTCATAAGATTCCCTGTTCCTTTAACTGCCCGATAAATCGTTCCACATCAGCCTTCGCTCTCTCCGGCGGGATTTCATACTCCGCGCAGAGCTCCTGCACTGCGGCTTCTTTGGTTTTTCCGTCCCGGAATCTCTGCCACAGGAAAGCACCGCATTCATTGAGCATGATCGGTCTTTCGCAGGATAATCCGTCCTGCTCCATATCAAGCAGCCAGTACACGCCTGCCGCACGACGGAGCTGATAACGATTCTTTTTTTTCATTTCTCCTCCATAGATACATTCCTTAAACAATCACTTTATAACTATATCATATTAACGTAAAAAAAGAAAGAACCACTTTAACTCTTTTGTAGTTCTTTCTTTTTTTTAGCTAATTTTATCAGGAAAAAAACTGTTCCTCCAGCGTAATTTTCCCTACATAGACAACCGGCCCCGTCATGTAAATCCTTCCGTCCTTTGCAAACTCTACAAAAAGCTCACCGCCGTGCATATGTACGGTGACTTTGCTGCCGATGAGATTAAGCCTGTAGGCAGCCGCGGCAGCCGCACATGCACCGGTTCCCGAAGCGTAGGTATAGCCCGCTCCCCGCTCGTAAATTTCTATCTGGATATTGGAGTCATCGACAATCCTGCAAAGCTGCATGTTAATCCTGTTCGGAAAATATCTGGCATTTTCGACATAGGGACCTAACTGCAATGCCTTCTTTCGGTTGACCTCTTCCAGCATGATCACACAGTTCGGATTTCCGATCGACACGCAGGTCGCATTGTAAAAATTATCGCAGAAGAAAACAGCTTCATTTACAATCTCACCTTCAAAGCCGACTGCCGGGATTTCCTTCGCCTCAAACTTTGGGTATCCCATATCGACGCGCATCTCGCTGCCGGCCTCGTCCAGAAAGGCAACCTCCGTCTCCCCCGCCTTCGTGGTCAGACGGTAGCTGCTGTCCTTCACATAGCCCGCATCCTTTAAGTACCTCGAAAAAATCCGGATTCCGTTTCCGCTTTTCTCTGCCTCGCTTCCGTCCGGATTAAAAATCCGCACCTTTATCTTTCCCTCCTCAAAAAACGGCCCGTACAATATCCCGTCCGCACCGATGCCGATGTTGCGCCTGCACAGCTGCGTAATCTGCCGTTCCCCGAGCGTCACATTGTTTCTCTGGGGATCATAAATAAGATAATCGTTTCCAAGCCCATGATATTTACGCAGAACAATTTCCGCCATACACAGCCCTTCATTTTCTTTCCTTATCCTATTATATGCCGTCTCCCTGCTTTCGTTCACTTTCCCGGATCAGGCTGCGCAGCTTCTCGGCCTTCTCGTGGAGGATCTTGTCAATCTGCCCCTTTGTCACGCCATCCAGTTCCGCCCTTCCGTATTTGCCGGAATACGCCCCGGTCGTCTCATTATAAAGCTCACGATCCTCCTGCGCGTCCGAAACGGTATCACAAGACGCATCCGTCGCATCCTCCGTGTCCTCTCCCGTTTTCACTGCCCCGGGAAATTCACAGGGAACATAATTGACGTTCCAATATTTGATAATGCTTTTTCCGATACGCTCTCTCTCGTTTCTTTCATCAATCGAATCTTTCATCTCTGCCGCCCCATATCCGCATCTGTTTTTCTCTTTATTTTACCACAAACTGCTAAGGAAAAAAAGTTTCTTTCTGCATAAAACACGCCACTTTGAAGCATCCTCTTAAGAGAAAACAAAACTCCGGAGGAACTCATTATGGCTTCGTATAAAGTAGAAATCTGCGGTGTCAATACCGCCAAGCTTCCCATCCTCAAAGAAGAAGAAAAGGACGCCCTCTTCGCCCGCATCAAGCAGGGAGACACCGAGGCCCGTGAAACCTATATTAAAGGAAACCTGCGCCTCGTGTTAAGTGTCATCAAGCGTTTTTCCGGCAACCACGAAAACGTGGACGACCTGTTCCAAATCGGCTGCATCGGGCTGATTAAGTCCATCGATAATTTTGACCCCACGATGGGCGTGAAATTCTCAACCTATGCCGTTCCGATGATCATCGGAGAAATCCGCCGCTATCTGCGCGACAACAATTCCATCCGCGTCAGCCGTTCCCTGCGCGATACCGCTTATAAGGCAATCCACGCCAGAGAAATCCTCTCCCGCACTGCCACAAGGGAGCCTACCCTGGACGAAATCGCCAGGGAGGCCGGTATCCCCAAGGAGGACATTGTCTTTGCGCTGGATGCGATCCAAAGCCCCTTAAGCCTCTACGACCCGGTCTATACCGACGGCGGAGACACGCTCTATGTCATGGACCAAATCAGCGACAAAAAGAACCGGGAGGAAAACTGGATTGAACAGCTCTCCCTAAACGACGCTTTAGATCACCTGAACGAACGCGAAAATTACATTCTTAAGCTTCGCTTCTTCGAGGGCAAAACGCAGATGGAGGTCGCCGAAGAAATCCACATCTCACAGGCGCAGGTAAGCCGGCTGGAAAAATCAGCCTTAAAATCCATCCGTCATTACCTGTCGCCGTAGCGGCTACCGCTCCCACTTATCGCACATCGCGTTAATCTGGTCCGCAAACTTTCCGAGCTCCTTGTTCGGCATGCCCTCGCACTTATTGATAACCGAAAGCAGCCTCTGTCCGGCCGCCAAAAGCCTTGCAAATACGTTGTTCGATACACGTCCCTGCGCCCTTTCCCGTTTCTTTGCCGCGGCTTCTCTGGAGCCCTGCTTCACCTGCTGTCCTGTCACGAGGTCAAAGGCGTCCCCGGAAAACGGGGCGTAGGCCTCATAACCCAGCGCATCCTTTAAGTGCGCCGCAAACTGCTCCGTCACCGTGTCCTCTCCGTGTACGACAAAGACTTTTTTCGGCTTCTCCCGAAGAGCCCCCGCCCAGCGGGTGAGCTGTTCCCGATCCGCATGTCCGCTGATGCCCGGAAGGTTCTCGATTTTCGCCTGCACCTCGATGGTCTCCCCGAACAGTTTTACCTGCTTTGCCCCGTTGATCAGGGAATGCCCGAGTGTTCCCGGCACCTGGAATCCGACGAAAAGCACCGTGGAATCCTTTCTCCACAGGTTATGCTTCAGATGATGGCGGATACGTCCCGCCTCGCACATGCCGGAGGCCGAGATAATCACCTTGGGCTTATCGTCAAAATTAATCATCTTGGACTCGTCGCTGGTAATTGCCATCTTAAGCCCCGGAAAGCCGATGGGATTCATCCCCTGGTGCACCAGCTCAAGGGCCTCCTCGTCAAAGCAGTCCGCCACGTTCTTGTGGAAAATGCTCGTCGCCTCCACCGCAAGCGGGCTGTCTATATAAACCTCAAAACCCTCAAATTCCGGCAGAAGCCGTTCGGTCTTGATTCTTCGGATAAAATAAAGCATTTCCTGCGTACGTCCCACCGAAAATGCGGGAATCACAAGATTGCCTCCCCGGATAAAGGTATCCCGAATGACCCCGGCCAGCGCCGGCGCAAAATCAGGGGGCGCAGCGTGGACTCTGTCCCCGTAGGTAGATTCCATGATCACATAATCCGCCTCGCTGACATATTCCGGGTCTTTGATCAGCGGACGATTTCCGGAACCGATATCCCCGGAAAACAAAAGCTTTACCTCGTTCCCGTCCTCCTGCACCCACATCTCAATGCTCGAGGAACCAAGCAGATGCCCCGCGTCCACAAATCTTACCCGCAACCCCTCACAAATCTCAATCGTCTTTCGATAATCACAGGGTACGAAACACCCGAGTACACTCACCGCGTCATTCATATCGTAGAGCGGTTCCACCTCCGGCTTTCCTGCCCTTCTCGCCTTGCGGTTGCGCCACTCCGCCTCAGACATCTGAATATGCGCGCTGTCCTTGAGCATGATATTGCAGAGCTCATTCGTCGCCAGCGTACAGAAAATCTGTCCCCGAAAGCCATGGCTGTACAACAGCGGAAGCAATCCGGAATGGTCGATGTGCGCGTGAGTAATAAAAATATAGTCAATCATGGACGCGTTGACCGGTATCTCCTGGTTCACGTAAATATCCGGTCCCTGTTCCATTCCGCAGTCCACCAGAATATGCTTTTCCCCGAAAGAGAGATAATGGCAGCTCCCCGTTACCTCGTGAGCAGCCCCTAAAAATTGTAATACCATACGAAGTCCCCCCTGTTCTGTCCGATTCCTTTTGTATGGTATAATTATACTATTCCTTTTCGTTTTGCACAATATTTTTATACATTTTATACAATTTTACTTTCTTATTCCAGACGTACGATCTCTTTTTTCAGACGATTCATAATCTTTTTTTCCAGCCTGGAAATATAGGACTGGGAAATCCCCAGCATGTCGGCGACCTCTTTCTGTGTTTTTTCTTCCCCGTCGGCGGAATTAAGCCCGAAGCGCAGCTCAATAATCATCCGCTCCCTGCCCGACAGCTTCTCGATGGCTCCCTTGAGCAGCCTGCGCTCCACATCCGTCTCAATATCGCGGTAAATGACATCCTCGTCCGTACCGAGAATATCCGAAAGCAGCAGTTCATTACCGTCCCAGTCCACATTAAGAGGCTCATCAATCGAAACCTCAAGCCTTGTTTTACTGTTTCTTCTCAGATACATCAGAATCTCATTTTCGATACAGCGCGAGGCATAAGTCGCCAGCTTAATATTTTTCCCGGGGTTAAAGGTATTGATTGCTTTGATCAGTCCGATCGTACCGATGGATATCAAATCCTCCACGCCTACTCCCGTATTATCAAATTTCTTGGCAATGTAAACCACCAGCCGTAAATTGTGCTCAATCAGCCGTTTTCTCGCCGTCTGCTCCGTATCGCTGCCCGCAAGCATCTCGATACAGGCCGCCTCCTCTTCCCCCGCAAGCGGCGGCGGAAGCACCTCAGCGCCGCCGATATAATGTACCTCATCCTTCTCCTTCCAGAATATCTTTGGAACCATAAATGCCTTTATTTTAGGCACTAAAAATTTTATGTACATATGCCTCACCCTGCCTCTGTTTCATTTCTCTGCGTCTTTTTCTTTCTCCTTACGTGTCTCTTCTCCCCTTCCGGCCTTATCAACGCTGCATGTAAAATCAGATCATATTCCTTATCCTTAAGCAGACCCTCCCCGGCAATCCCGATTTCGGTATTTTTCACACAAACGCTGCGGCCGCCCATGCAGACGGAAAGCTCATCTACCTCCGTCACCGCCAGCAGCCCGTGCTCCTCGCCCAGGGAGCGATAAGGCACAAGCCGCAGCTTATCCCTGCTTTCTTCCAGAAATTCTTTTGCCTTTGCGCCGCTTAAAATACTGATTTCCTTTCCGGTATAGGGATCCTTAAGCTGGCAGCCGCTGTCCCAATAGGCCCGCAGCTTTATGCTTCGGCAGTCCTTCCGAAGCTCCGCCGGAAACATATGATTTCCGAAGGAACGGAACGCACTGACATAGGACACCGCGGTAAACAGCACCGCCGAGGCAATCAGCGCCTGCAATAAAAAATTGGGGGCAAACAGTCCGGTTTCCCGCAGCCACTCCAGCCCGCCTCCTAAGAGCACCACCATAAAATAAGTGACAACCCAGTTTTCCAGAAAGCTTTTTCTTCCCTCCGCCCCAAAGCAGAGCAGCACCATGCCCGTATTGAGAATAAAATGCGTCAGTATCTGGTACAGCATCCAATCCGTAAGCAAAAGCACGGCGGCAAGTCCCGCCATTCCGGACAAAAGGCTCACAGCAAACAGGCGCCTTTTGCTTTTTCCTCTTTTCAGCAGACAGTTGGTGCCCAGCACCGCCACATAATCCAGGAACAGATTTTGCAGCAGAAATATGTCCGCATAAAACACATAAATTTTCCATCACCCCTTTTCTGCACCCTGTCATTATAACCGCTGTCCCAATCTGTTTTTGTCAAAATGCGTCCCACAAACAAAGGGTTTCATTCCGCTTTTTCGACACCCGGCACGCGCAATATCCTGTCACACAAAAACGAGGCTGTGAAAGAACGAAGCCTCGTTTTTTCACAACCTCATTAAATTTTGTATGTCTTATGCTATTTTCTGGAATTTTTAAGGAAATCCGGAATTTTAATCTCCACCTGCTGTACCGAGCTTTCGGGCTGGCGGGGTTTTTGTATACCGGAAAAGGTCGGCGTCGGATTCGCCTGCGGGCGTGTCTGTGCTCCCGCGCCAAAGCCAGTTGCCTGACCGGGTGTG
Organism: uncultured Roseburia sp.; assembly: GCA_944380515.1. Lineage (GTDB taxonomy): Bacteria > Bacillota > Clostridia > Lachnospirales > Lachnospiraceae > Roseburia. The sequence goes on along the minus strand of CALWHT010000021.1, from coordinate 22,836 downwards.
CTCCGGTTGATGGGGGATGTACCTACCGGTCTTGTGACACTGCCGGTATTGCCATATCTTAAATCCGGCATAATCTTGCTCTTTGGAGCCTGTGCCGCATTCTCAAGTCCTGTCGCAATAACAGTGATCGTAGCCTCGTCCGTCATGGATTCGTCATACTTCGCACCGAAAATAATATTCGCGTTGTCACCCGCCAGATCCTGTACATAGCTTGCCGCATCGTTGGCATCCATCAGAGAGATATCTCCGGAAATATTGATGATGACATGGGACGCGCCGCTGATGGTTGTCTCAAGCAGCGGGCTTGCAACTGCAAGCTTAACCGCCTCGATCGCCTTATCGTCTCCCTTGGCACTGCCGATACCGATATGCGCCATACCCTTGTCCTTCATAACGGTGGATACGTCGGCAAAATCCAGATTGATCAATGCCGGAAGGTTAATAAGGTCGGTAATTCCCTGAACCGCCTGCTGAAGCACCTCATCGGCCTTCTTTAAAGCATCCGGCATGGTTGTCCGCCTGTCTACGATTTCCAGCAGCTTGTCATTCGGAATGACGATTAAGGTATCTACGCTGTCCTTTAAGCGATCGATACCGGAAAGCGCATTCAACATACGCTGTTTTGCCTCGAATTTAAAGGGCTTCGTCACAACCCCGACCGTGAGGATCCCCTGCTCTTTGGCGATTTTTGCCACTACCGGAGCAGCGCCGGTACCGGTACCGCCGCCCATTCCGCAGGTTACAAACACCATATCCGCACCCTTCACCGCCGCGGACAGTTCTTCCATGCTCTCCTCCGCAGCTTTCTCGCCAATCTCAGGCTGAGCTCCCGCTCCGAGTCCCTTGGTCAGCTTCTCTCCAATCTGAATCAGTGTCGGCGCCTTACAGAGTGCAAGCGCCTGCTTATCGGTATTGATGCCGATAAACTCCACTCCGCCGATATTTTCATCAATCATTCTATTTACAGCATTATTACCAGCTCCTCCAACTCCGATTACAATTATTTTTGCACTGGTATCTGCTTCCGTTGTCATAATTTCCAGCAAGGTACTTCCTCCTTCATTCCGCCCAAAATCCACGGCTCAAAAACTCATATAAACTATAATATAATTTTTCTTTCAATTAATCAACTGATTTTTCAAAATCTTATCAAAAAAATTATAAATCCTCCCGCTCGAAAACGATATCTGTCGTATCGGGCGTCCAGGTTTCCAGATGCAGGGTTCCCGACAGCCCGGAAAGCTGCGGCAGAATGGCAGCCAGTCGTGCCGCCTTCTGCGTGAGGTATTCGTCAGAACCGACGATGACCTCAATATTTCCGTAGGTAAGCTGTGGATTCCCGCTGCTGTCATAATGGATTTCCTCCGGAGACAAATCGTATTTCTGCAATATCTGTGTCAGCCCCAACAGGTCATCCAGCACGTCCTCATTTTCCAGAGGAAGCTTTTCATACAGCACCACCGTATCGCACGAAATCCCCGTAACCTTCGGAACATCTTTTATCACCTCCGACGAGGTTTCCACCACAAAGCCGTCCTTGTCAAAATAAGCATACTGCCCAAGCGTATCGATATAAAAGCTTCCGAGAATCCCCTTTTCATATACGGAAATCCGGACCGTATGTGGATCGTCGAGCGTTACCTCCATGGAATCCACAAACGGTACCTCGCCCACGTCAATGAGACGGTATTTTAATTCCACGTAAAGCGAATTCCAGGAATATTCATCATTCAGCACCATTTCCTGTATCTGCTCGGACGAATACAGCTCGTTTCCCTCAACCACCACATTCTCCACCGTAAACACCTTCACTACGATAAGTGCGGCGATTGCCAGAAACATCAGCACAATCAGAAAAATGCAAAGAATCATTTTTCTGCGCCTTTTTTTTCTTCTCTGTTCTCTAATCATAATCAGGTAACCTCTAATTTAATTCCCCGCGATACGGAAAGCGCCAGCCCCATTTCCGCAAGCAAAATCGAAATGGAGGTTCCCCCGTAGCTGACAAACGGGAGCGACACTCCGGTATTCGGTATCGTATTCGTCACAACCGCGATATTCAACAATACCTGGATGGAAAGATGCGCCAAAATCCCTACCACGATCAGCGCTCCGTAAAGGTCTGCCGCATTGTTTGCAATCACCATGAGTCTCCAGATAATCAGAAGATACAGTAAGATAAGGCATATCGCCCCAAACAGCCCCAGTTCCTCGCAGATGACCGAAAAAATCATATCGTTCTGCGCCTCGGGGATAAACCCGAGCTTCTGCATGCTCTCCCCGAGTCCCTTGCCGAACAATCCGCCCGAGCCGATGGCGTAAAGACCCTGGAGCGTCTGATACCCCTTTTCATAATCCTCGGGATGCAGCCAGATTTTAATACGCTCCGCGCGGTAAGCGGCCGCAAGGATGAAAACGACGCCCACCAGAAGCACTCCGACGCCCATCAGAATAAAATGGAAATATTTCGGGCTCGCCACAAACAGCATGCACACCGCGATGCCAAGAATAATAATCGCCGTACTCAGGTTATTGTAGGCAACCACCCCGACCACGGGCAAAATAAAGCACATAACCTTCAGGAGGCTTTTAAACTCCCCCATCCGCTTCGGCGTCTTATAAATAATCGTCGCCAAAAAGATAATGACGCCGATTTTTGCCAGCTCCGAGGGCTGAAACTGTACAGGTCCGATTTTAAGCCATCTGGACTGACCTTTCGCTTCTGTTCCCACGAAAATAACCGCGGTACATAGTGTCAGCGCCCCGAAATAAGCAAGCGTGGAAAAACGCATCCAAATCTGATAGGGAATCCTTGATACCACAATCATCGCCGCCAGCCCCAGAGCACTTGCATACATCTGCCGCTTCACATAATATGCCGCATCGTCAAAACGGGTGGAGCCGTAATAAGAACTGGTGCTGTAAAGCATCACCAGACCGAAACAGAGCAGAAATATGATTAAAAACAACAGGCTATAGTCAAAATATCGAACCGGTTTTTCTTTTTTTTCTCTCTCCTGTCTTCTTGCCATCATCCATCCTCTTTTCCGGAAAAACTTCAATCGCTACTCTAATCCCAGGACATACTGTTTAAACAGCTTTCCGCGCTCCTCATAATTCACAAAATCTCCCCAGCTCGCACAGGCGGGCGAAAGCAGTACTGCCTCACCGTCCCGCGCCTCCCCTGCACAGAAATCGACCGCTTCCCTTAAGCTGCCGCAGAGCGTCACCGCCGAAAATCCGTGACGCGCGGCGCACGCCGCAATCTTCTCTCTTGTCTGTCCGATCAAAACGAGACGCCGGACCTTTCCTTCAAAGCTTTCGATCCATTCGTCAAATTCGTTCTGTTTATCGTAACCGCCGCCAATCAGAAGCGTGTCGCGATCCATCGCCCGAATCCCCCGGATTGCCGCGTCGGGATTGGTCGCCTTGGAATCGTTGTAAAAACGCACGCCCCGAAGCTCGCGAACAAATTCAATCCGGTGCTCCACACCCCGAAATTCCCGCAGCGCCTCCGCAATGCAGGTGCGGGAAGCTCCCATGCCAAGCGCAATTCCGGCTGCCGCCATTACATTTTCATAATTGTGAAGCCCGAGAAGCTGCAATTCGGAAACATCAATGATTTTTCTGCGGCGTCCGTCCTGCTCCTGCCATATGACACCGTCCTTAAGATAAATACCAGAAGAAAGACGTCTTTTGCTGCTGAAAAACAGCACACGGCAGGAAAGCCGCTGCCCAAACTCCCGCAGTTCCCTGTCTTCGTAATTTAGCACACACAAATCGGACGGGGTCTGATTTTGGGTAATACGCTCTTTCAGCTCTATGTACCGCTGCATCGTGTGATGCCTGTCGAGATGATCCGGCGTGATATTCAACACGGCAGACACCTTTGGGTGGAAGGTATCTGTGGTCTCCATCTGAAAGCTGCTGATTTCCGCCACCGTCACGGTCCTCTCCGTTGTCTCTGACGCAACAGAAGCATAGGGAATACCGATATTTCCGACCACTCTCACATCAGAAAAGCAGCCCTTTAATATCTCTCCGGTCAGCGCTGTCGTCGTCGTTTTTCCGTTGGTTCCGGTAATTGCCGCAACTTTTCCCTTCGCGAAGCGGCAGGCAAGCTCTATCTCCCCCCAGATGGGAATTCCCTGTTCACGGATGGCCTCTGCAAACGGAAGATCCGTCGGAATGCCGGGGCTGAACACCGCAAGTGAAAGTTCCTTAAGCACTTCCCCCGAAAGCTCTCCCACAAAAACCGGAAGCCCTGCAAACGCCGGATATTTTCCGCGGAGCTTTTCGACATCCACGCGCTCATTCCCCTCAAAGAGAAGAACCTCGCTCCCTTTTTCGCGAAGCAGCGCCGCGGCCGCCGCACCGCTTGTGCCGCAGCCTGCCACCAGAACCTTTTTCCCCGTCAAATCCATGTCCTTCCCCCTTTGCCGAAGACTACATCGCAAGCAGCGCTATCATGCACAGGATTGCCGTAATGATGGAAAATACTGCGACCACCCTGGTCTCGGACCAGCCTCCCAGCTCAAAATGATGATGAATCGGCGCCATGCGGAAAATCCGCTTCCCGCCCGTCAGCTTAAAGTAAGTCACCTGCAATATCACGGAAAGTACCTCAACCAGATAGATAAGTCCCACAATCAAAATGAATAACGGCATCTGGAGCATATATGCGGTAGACACCACAAAACCGCCGAGGGCAAGTGATCCCGTATCTCCCATAAATACACTGGCAGGATAAACATTAAACAGCAGAAAGCCCAGCAGCGCTCCGACGACCGCACAGGTAATCGGCGCTATGCCGGCATCCGTTCCGACCGCGACGACCGAGAAAAAGGTTGCCACCATTATCGTCACGCTCGACGCGAGTCCGTCCAGTCCGTCGGTAAAATTCGTTCCATTGACCGTTCCCACCACTGCCACAAACAGAATCGGGATGGTGAGCCAGCCCGCATCCAGATACCTGCCGCCGGAAAACGGAATCAGCATGGTAAGGGAAACACCCGAGTAATTCACCATATAATAGGCAAATACCGCAGTGAGCACAATCTGGAGCAGCATCTTCTGCCATGCCAAAAGCCCGTCGGACCGGCGCAGCACAACCTTTAAATAGTCGTCCAGAAACCCGATTACGCCAAAGCCCACTGTCATAAACAGAATCGGGATGATTTTGGGATAATCCCTCACATAAAACAGAGAGGTAATCACAATCGCCGCAAGGATCATGATTCCGCCCATCGTCGGCGTCCCGTTCTTTTTCAGATGGGAGGCCAGCTCCTTGCGCTCCGTCTGCCCGACTTTTAATCTGCGCAGAAACGGTATCACAATCGGTCCCAAAACCGCGGTGATGGCAAACGCTGCGATTACCGGAATTAGAATGTCATATGTCATAATCAAACACCTCATGTACTTTTTTAACAACACAATAGTATACGTTATTTTTTATCATTTATCAAGGTACGGTAAAATGTTTTCCAGAATTTCTTTGGCGACAGGCGCCGCGATCTGTCCGCCGTAATACATTCCCTGAGGATTGTTGATCACCACAAGGACAAGGACCTTGGGGTCATCTGCCGGCGCGAAGCCTAAAAAGGATGAAATATATTTATGCTCACTTCTCGGCAGTGTCTGTGAGGTGGCAGTCTTCCCGCCAATCTCATAGCCTTCAATCTTTGCATTCTTTCCGCTGCCCTCAGACACTACCCGCTCCAGAAGATACTGCATCGTTTCGGAGGTTTCCTCACTGCAGATATTTTCATAGCTCTCATAGTCAAACGTCTCGACAAGCTTTCCGTCTTCGTCCACGATCTTTACGCCGAAATGCGGCGTTACGCGGGTTCCTCCATTTATAATAGAAGAAACTGTCGTCACAAGCTGTATGGGTGTAATCTGGAAGGACTGTCCGAAGGAAATGGTCGCCAGCTCGACCGGTCCGACATTGTCCTTCTGATGCATGATGGTTGCCGCCTCTCCCGGCAAATCAATATTTGTTTTCGACAAAAGTCCAAACTGACTGAAGTAATGGTAAAAATTATCAACGCCCAGCCGTTCTCCCAGTTCGATAAAAACCGGATTGCAGGAATTCATAATTCCGGTCTCGAAGGTTTCCGCGCCGTGGCCTGTGGTTTTGGCACAGCGGATCCTGCGGTCCTCCACAATCTTATATCCGGGACAGTAAAAGTTATCGTCAAGTTTTACGACGCCCTGCTCCAAGGCCGCGGCGGCTGTGATAATCTTAAAGGTAGAACCCGGCTCATAGGTATCGCTGACACACTGATTCCGCCACATCCGGTTCAGCAAATTCTGCTTCTCCTCCGCCGTAACCTCCTGTGTCAGTTCATAATTTAAGGTGAAAGGGTCGTTTAAGTTAAATTCCGGATAATTCACCATCGCCATAATTTCCCCGTTGGAGGGATTCATCACAATGACCGAAACATTATCCGCGTTTTTCTTCACATAGGTTTTTTCCGCCGCCTGCTCACAGTAGAGCTGTATATTATAATCCATCGAAATGTAAAGATCATAGCCGTTGACCGGCTCCATCCGCGTCTCTCCGGCATTTTCGATTTCGATTCCCCTCGCGTCCGTCAACGTTAATATTTTGCCGTCGGTTCCCTGCAGGTATTCATCATATTTGACCTCCAATCCCACAATTCCCTGATTATCGCCCCCGGTAAAGCCAAGAACCTTGGATGCCAGCGTATCATAGGGATAATATCTTTTATAATCCTCATCTACCTTAATCCCCGCCAGCCCGTAGGCGCGGATTCTGTCGCCCGTTTCCTTATCCACATTCGTTTTGACGCGTTCAATAGAGCTGACCTTTTCCACTCTTTTGCGGACCGTCTCCTCGGACAGCCCGAGCTCTTTTACCAGCGCGGCGATCACCGCCTCGGGGTCTTCAATCTGACTGTGAATGACCGAAACGGTACAAACCGATTTATTTGTGGCAAGGACGGTTCCGGTGGCGTCGATGATTTTTCCCCGCGCCGCCTTGATATCCCGCTCCCTCTCATGCAAATCCTCCGCTTTCTGCCCGTAATACTCGGAGCAGAATACCATAAGGTATACCAGCCTTCCAATCAGAAACATGAGCATAAAAAGCACTGCCACGAACAGAACGACTGTTTTTTTCCGATGAAAGGTTTTGCTTCTATAAAAAGGAAGCTCCCTGCTCATATACAAAAACCCCACAAAAGTTTTCATAGCATTTTATTCCGACTTTTGTGAGGTTATGTTCCTTATTCTCATTTTCTTTCCTGGGGTGACGAAATCCGAACTCCTATTGCCCGGCTCCGTCATCTGTCTGGCCATCCGTCTGACCGCTTCCGTCATCTGTCTGACCGTCCGTCTGACCGCTTCCGTCATCTGCCTGACCGGCTCCATCGTCTGTCTGACCGTCTGTCTGGCCGCTTCCGTCATCCGTAATCTGCACCGCATCCTCGGCGTCGGGGTCTATCCCCGACACATCCTCTCCGGTGCTCTCGGGCAGTCCGTCCGTGGTATCCGGCACGTCAAGGCTTTCCTCAACCGGCTGGTTGGCAACATCCGTTGCCGCCACGGAACCGACGTCTCCTTCATCCTCTCCCGTAATGCCCCAGCCGGCATGAAGTCCCGTCGTCTCCTCGTCGCGGTAAATATTCATATAGGGAAGCACCTCTTCAAGAATCTCACGAACGATATTCTGTGCAAAGGTACTGTGATACTGCTCCTCCACATTCGGCTCATCCACAACGCAGTAAATAACAAGCTGCGGATCCTCCACCGGTGCAAAGCCGATAAAGGACACCAGATAATTGACGCCGTCACGTCCCGCCTTTTGCGCCGTACCGGTTTTTCCGCCCATCGAATAGCCGTCTACCTTGGCCGTCGCCCCGGTTCCGCTGGTGACGGTGGAATACATATATTGCTTTAAAATATCACTGGTAGATTTGGAAACTGTTTCCCGCAGGAGCGTGGGCGATATTTCCTCAATCGTATTGCCGTTTTCATCGGTAATGCGCTTCACCACATGGGGCTGATAGAGATACCCCCCGTTTACGATGGAACAATACGCCGTCGCAAGCTGTATCATGGTCGTATTAAAGTTCTGACCGAAAACATTGGTCGCCAAATCGACCGGCCCCATATCCTCCGCCGTATAAATCAGGGAATCCGTACGCGCCTCACCGGGCAAATCAATGTTCGTCTTCTGCCCGAATCCGAAAATCTGCTGATACCGGGTAAAGATGTCCGTGCCCAGCTTGTAGGAGATCTGCATCATCGCGTCGTTGCAGGAATTCATCAGCGTCTGCTCCAGCGTCTCCATTCCGTGACCGCTCCGGTTGACACAGTGGATATCATGTCCTCCCACATGCTCCACACCGTCGCAGTAGTAGGTGTCCGACGTGGATACCTTGCCGGTTTCAAGCCCCGCCGCCACCGTAAACGGCTTTGCCGTGGAGCCCGGCTCATAGGTATAGGTCACGCAAAAATTCTGCCAGAGCTGGTTGAGCGCGTCAAGCTGTTCTTCCTCGTCCATCTGTGCAAGCTCTTCCTCGGAGTAGTAGGCCGACAAATCTCTCGGGTTGCTCAGATCATAATTGGGATAGTTTGCCATGGCAAGCACATCGCCGTTATTCGGATTCATGATCAGGACGTCGATGTGGCTCGCCCCCGCGTCATCCTCACGGTAATTTCCGGCGTAAGCCTCGTTAAATTCCGCGATTTTCTTTTCCACGACGGTCTGAATATTGGCGTCAATCGTGGTTACGACCGTATTGCCGTTTTTGGCCTCCTTGATGGTTTTTTCAAAATTATTGTCACTGTTGAGATATCCGTATTCTCTGCCGTCAACACCGTTTAACGTATCGTTGTAATACTGCTCCAGCCCGTTTAAGCCAAGATTGCCGGAAGCCGTAAAACCGATGACCGAGCTGGCAAGCGAATTGTAGGGATATTGCCTCTCAAATTCCTTTTCAAACCATACGCCCTTGATATTCGGATTGACTTTAGAGCCTTTCTCGTCTACCGCCTCCTGCATTTCGACAAAGGGCTGGATTTCTTCATAAGATGCCTTTTTCTTGAGCACAATGTAACGGCTGTCCGGCTCGTCCCTGACATAACCGTAAAGCTCGTCGCTTGTCAGTTCGGAAAAGCAGCTTGTCAGCGCCTCAATGGTAGGACTTATATAATCCTCGTCGCTTGTCAGCACGGAACAGTCCAAAATGACGTTATATACCGCAATACTGGTGGCAAGTACGGTTCCCTGGCTGTCTACAATATCTCCGCGCTGATATGGTATGGTCTGACTGTCATATCCCTGCTGGGACAGCACGATTTTTTCATACTTTTCCCCGCTGGTATGCTCAATGTACATCAGCCTTCCAATCAGCCCTATTAACAGAAGCGCAATGCCGCAAAACATGACAATCAGTTTTTTCTGCATGCGCTTCGGAAATTTTAACCACGGTTTTCTTTTTCTTTTTGCTGCCATCGTAACCCCTGTACTTCCTATTCCTCCGGAATCTCGCTATACTGGTTCATATAATCGTCATCGCCGACCGAATAATACATAATCTGGGACTCCTTGACATAAGACATTCCCAGCCCGTTCATCGCCTGCTCCCTGACGCTCTCCAAATCTACGGAGGTGCTGATGCGTTTGTACGCCTCATCATTATCCGCTTTCAAATCCGAAATCTGGCTTTCGAGACTGGAAATTTCTTTCATTCTCGCCGTCACGTCGGACTGCAATTTGATATAGGTTCCGGCAAAAACCCCGAACACTAACACGGCCACGGTAAGAAACGCCACGTAGCTTCTGCTCATTCGAAGCGCACGCTCCTGATTGCGCCTTGCCTGACGTTTTCTTCTGCGAAGCTCCTCCTCTTTTTCCCGCTCGATTTTTTCTTTTCTGATTCTTCGGTAATCCGGTGCTGCTTCCATTCTGCGGACCGTATTGCCGTCCACATAATAATTTCTTTCCGGTATTCTTCTCTCTGTCTGATTTCTCATCTCTGCCACTCCTCACTTTAAATACCTGTTCACCGCGCCGTCATACGGCACCGTTTTCTCCCGAACCCTTAAGAGCTTTTTCAAAGACTCTGAGCTTCGCACTCTTTGACCTCGTATTTTCCGCCAGTTCCTCCCCGGACGGCAGAATCGGCTTTTTCGTGATCACTTTTCCCTTAGATACCTTTCCGCACACACATACCGGAAAATCACTCGGGCAGGTGCATGGATTTTCATTCCGCTTAAAGTTTGCCTTTACGATTCTGTCCTCCAGCGAATGGAAGGTGATCACACAAATCCGTCCGCCGGGAGCAAGCAGTTCTATCATCGTATCCAAATTATCTTTCAGTACTTCAAGTTCATGGTTTAACTCAATGCGGATTGCCTGAAAGGTCCGCTTCGCCGGATGTCCGCCGGTCGCCTGTACCTTTCTCGGTATCGAAGCCTGAATAATTTCCGTAAGCTCTCCCGCCGTGGAAATTTCCTTCTCCTCCCTCGCTCTCACTATGTGCTTTGCGATATTTTTTGCGAACCGGTCTTCCCCGTAATCACGTATGATCCGGTACAATTCCATTTCACTGTAGCCGTTTATAATGTCCTTCGCCGTCTGTGTCTGCCGGTCATCCATCCGCATATCAAGCGGAGCATCCGGATTCCGGTAGGTAAAGCCGCGCTCCGGCGTATCAAGCTGAAATGAGGAAACACCCAAATCCAGGACGATACCGTCCACCTTCTGTATGCCAATGTCCGAAAGACACTCCTTCATATCCGCGTAATTGCTGCGGATCAGCGTGGCCTTGTCTCCAAACTCCGCCAGCCGTTCTCCCGCCGCTCTGATGGCATCGGCATCCTGATCAATTCCAATCAGCCGTCCGCCGTTTCCGAGACGCTTTAAGACCTCACAGGCGTGTCCGCCTCCTCCAAGGGTTCCGTCCACATAGATGCCGTCCGGTCTGACGTTTAAATTTTCAATTGTCTCCCGCAACAGCACGGAGTAATGATTGAACTCCACGTTTTCACCCTCTCATTTCTAAATACTGAATCCGAGCTCTGCCATATGCTCTGCAATGTCGTCCATCTCGTCTTCCTCATAGGTATTTTCCAGCCAGCGCTCTTTATCCCAGATTTCCACCCGGCTTAAAACACCGACCAGCACCACGTCCTTCCGCAAATCGGCGTACTCTCTGAGCACCGGAGGGAGCAGTATCCTTCCCTGCTTGTCCAGCTCCACAGCCGCCGCACCTGCAAAGAAAAAACGCGAAAACTTTCTTGCATCTTTGGAAGTCATGGAAATGTTCCGGAACTTTTCCTCGATATTGTGCCACTCCTCCATAGGATAGACAAACAGACAGCCGTCCAGCCCCTTGGTCACGACAAATTCGCCGCCCAACTGTTCTCTGAACTTTGCCGGGACAATCAGCCTTCCCTTCGGGTCCACTGTATGGTTGTATTCTCCCATGAACATTACACAAACACCTGCCTTTTCGCGGAATACCGCTCCATGAAACCGTGCTCTCTGAGACAATGTTTCTCGTATCCGGCCTTCCACTAATCCGGCACTTAGTCACCACTATGAACCATTATCCACCACTTTCCTCCACATTTAATTACATCTTACCCCATTTTGACGGACAAGTCAACAAAAACAAGAACCTTTCTTTTCCGCAAAAAAATAAGACAAACCTGTCAAAAGACCGGTCTGTCTTATTTATTCTTGTATGAAATTGTCCCTTTCAGCAAATGCCGTTATCTGACCATCTGCTGCTTTGTCTCCAAGTATTCCTCGATGAGCCTGTCCAGTTCCGTGCTTTTCCTGTAGTAGCTCTCAAATTCGTCACGCTGTAAAAGCGCTTCCCCCAGTTCCGTCCTGGCGGACTCAATTTTTTCCTGTAAAAGCTTTAAATTCTCCATATGAATCCTCTCCTTAGTTAGCAGATTCCTATGCCGTTTCTCGTAATGTTCCTTTTCCCACCCTCGAAACAGTTTTTGCATGACCCTTACTCCATATCTACATATTACTCCCTTATCGTACAAAAATCAAACAAAACAGCATGTCACATCTCCCCATTTTTCGACAATGTCTGCCGAAATCACCGATTTTATGAGTGTTTCAGATACCTCTCAGCTCTTTTTTCCGCCAAAACATTCATCATACCCTGAATTGCTCTGTGGTTCACTTCAACAATATGACGGATATCATCCTCAACATTATGCTTTCTTCCGATATAATCGTCATGCGCTTTTTGAATATATTCACACAAAGCACCCGCATTCAGAAAATGTCCCGTCTCCTTGTGGTGAGGTTCCGTCTGGTTTTTGATATAAGTCCTAAGGTCTTTTTTGAGCTTCTCCTCATAGGAGCAATGGTCCTTTAACCCGCCCGGATAAATTTTATTGTGGGGAAATGTGAAATAATCCGCAAGATAGTGGCTGACTTGCCCTAAATCCATATAATACTTCCTGCCTTTTTTCTCGATGACTTTCTGGCCCTCCGAAAGCCGTTCGATATGCTTTTTAATAGAAGGAAAGGTTTCGGTGATCTCATGTCGCCTGTAAATAAAAGAAGGCTTGATATCCGGCAGGATGCTGCCGAGATAAAACGAATACTTATGCTTTTTTAATTCCTCGTCTCCGAGACTTTCCACAATATACTTTGCAAGAGAAATATGAGATTTCTTGCGCATTTTTCCTCCATTTCCGCGGGATGCCCGCAAAGCTTATGACCTTTTTCCTAACCGCATTATACGTCCGCCCTTTCCGAAATACAAGTAAAAATTTTATAAACAACGCCGTTTCCCGATAAAAGATTCTGCCGGATAGTCACTATCCGGCAGAATCCCTGCCCGCGGGCAGGTATATCTCTTTGTGCGCTTACACTGCTTTAGCCGCAGCAAAAGCTTGCACACTCTGTTTCGGCACAGGTACACGCCTCGCCTCCGGCGATTCCGATATGGTTCGCGCTGCACCTTCCGTCTTCGTTAAACTTACAGTTGCATGCTTCACATGCCACCTCAATTTCCCTGGAAATCTTACCGACGGTATTTTTTCCGCTCTTTTCCCCGCGCTCGCGGAAGCTTCCGCAGCAGGTTTCTCCCATCGTTTTGGCGCTGTGCCCTTCAACCTTAATGTCTCCCTTGCAGCAGCATCTGTCCGCATTGTATACGCATCCTGTGACCGTACAATCCAAAATTGTCATTCTGCCCTTCTCCTTTCACTTCTGTTATTCCGGCGGCTGTAAAGCAACCTGTTAAAGCATATCTTGCTTTGCAGCCGTACAATGTTAGTGTCTCTTAATTTTTTGCTTTTATGCCGCCTGTCTGACTGACGGCAGTGGAAAGTGAAGGAAAAAAAGCAATTTTTTCCAAAAAATCAGGGAAATAATATATTACGCCTGCTCCGTCTGCGGAAGCTCCCTGCGGATTTCCTTCGTGCGGATCTCGCGGCAGATTGCGTCGATAAACTCAGAAAGCGGTTTTACACCTTCGTCTCCGGCGAAACGGCTTCTCACGGACACCGTGCCGTCCGCTTCCTCCTGTCCTCCGACTACCAGCATATAGGGAAGCTTATCGAGTCTTGCCTCACGGATTTTAAAACCGATTTTCTCGGAACGGTTATCAACCGTTGCGTCGATGCCGTTTTTCTTTAATTCCTTTAAAACTTCCTCCGCATAGCTCTCATACTTATCGGAAATCGGAAGCACGCGGACCTGCTCCGGGCAGAGCCAGGTCGGGAACTTGCCCGCGTATTTTTCAATCAGCCATGCAAGCGTCCTCTCGTAGCAGCCCAGCGAGGTTCTGTGGATAATGTACGGGCGGACTTTTTCGCCGTTCTGGTCAATGTAATACATATCAAAATTTTCGGCGATGGCACAATCGAGCTGAATCGTAATCATGGTGTCTTCTTTTCCGTAGACATTCTTTGCCTGAATATCAATCTTCGGTCCGTAGAATGCCGCCTCTCCGTCCGCTTCCACAAACGGAAGATTTTTTGCCTTTAACACGTCGCGCAGCGCATCCTGTGTCGTGTTCCAGTATTCCTCATCCCCGAGGTATTTCTCCCGGTTATCCGGGTCCCATTTCGACAAACGGAAGGTAACATCCTCCGCAAGTCCCAGCGTCGACAGCACGTAATGCGCAAGGTCCAGACACCCGCGCAGTTCCTCCACCGCCTGGTCCGGGCGGATGACAAGATGTCCCTCGGAAATCGTAAACTGGCGCACACGGGTCAGGCCGTGCATCTCTCCGGAGTCCTCCGCACGGAACAGCGTCGAGGTTTCGCCCATGCGGTAAGGCAGATCCCGGTAGGATTTCTGGGTATTCTTGTATACATAATACTGGAACGGGCAGGTCATCGGACGGAGTGCAAATACTTCCTTATCTTTTTCCTCGTCCCCCAGCACAAACATGCCTTCCTTATAGTGATCCCAGTGACCGGAAATTTTATACAAATCACTCTTTGCCATCAGCGGCGTCCTCGTGCGCACATAACCCCACTCGTTGTCCTCCAGATCCTCAATCCAGCGCTGAAGCTTCATGATCATTTTGGTTCCCTTCGGCGTAAAGAGCGGAAGCCCCTGGCCCACAACATCCACCGTGGTAAACAGCTCCATTTCCCGTCCGAGCTTATTGTGGTCACGGCGTTTTGCATCCTCCATGCGCTCCAGGTGCGCGGCAAGGTCCTCTTTTTTATTGTAAGCCGTTCCGTAAATCCTCTGCAGGCGCGCCTTGTCGGAATCGCCTCTCCAATATGCCATCGAGGAAGAAGTCAGTTTAAACGCCTTTACCCCCTTTGTCGTCATCAGATGCGGGCCTGCGCACAGGTCTACAAAGCCTCCCTGGTCATAAAAGGAAATCTCCGAGCCCTCCGGCAGTTCTTCAATCAGCTCTACCTTGTACGGCTCACCCTTTTCCTGCATAAACCGGATGGCTTCCTCCCTCGGCAGGGTAAATCTTGTAATCTCATGCCCCTGCTTGATGATTTTTTTCATTTCGGCTTCCAGCTTATCCAAATCCTCCCTGGAAAACGGCTCTGTGTCAAAGTCATAGTAAAAACCGTCGTCAATCGCCGGCCCGATGGTAATTTTCGCTTCGGGGAACAGATTCTTTACCGCCTGCGCCAGGATATGGGACGCCGTATGGCGAATGACCCTTAAGCCGTCCGCATCGTTTGCCGTCACGATATTGAGCGTGCAGTCATCGGAAATCTCCGTGCGCAAATCTACGATTTTACCGTCCACTTCCCCGGCACATGCCACCCGTGCAAGTCCTTCGCTGATGTCCTTTGCGATGTCATATACGGATTTTGCCTCGCTATACTCCTTTACTGAGCCGTCTTTTAATGTAATCTTCATAATTCCAATCCCTTTCTTTGCTTATTTGAATGACAGACAATCCTCGTCTTCGTCTTCCTCCGTGAAGTCCTCGTCCCAAAAATCCTCATCCTCACAGAAATGATTCTCCGTATGATTGCCGTTATTACAGCCAAATTTCACGTTCTTTCTCGGAGAGCAGAGCATTCCCACAATGATTCCCGCGAGAGCAGCGACAGCCACGGTCAGTAAACCATCCAACTTTGTTACGGTGACTGTCTCAGACAGGGACAGCCATGCTTCTTTCCATTTTTTCATACTTTTTCTCCTTTCCTCGTTGCTTTTTGTTTCATAGGAAAGCCAATCATTCACACGTTAATACAGCAAGGTCTTTCCTGTGAAATAAAAAAATCCCTGACACCGCATCCATGCGATATCAGGGACGATAAACTTTTTTAACGTGGTTCCACCCGGATTCATTCTCCCACAGCCATATATGCCCTGCATATATCTGCTTCAGGGAAAATCTTATTGCCGATGGTAACGGAATCACCGGACCGGATTAGGGCCACTCCGAGGTGGTTTTCACCAGGCTTCCCACAAAGGCGCTTTCAGCGCGCTGCGCCTCTCTCTGCTATGCTCCGCCGGCTACTCTTCTCGTCTGCGTGTTGTCTTTCCTTCACTTGATATGGATTTTAATACTATTTTTGCAATCTGTAAAGTCCTTTTTTATCTTCCGCAGCAGAACTTATACTTCTTACCGCTGCCGCAGGGACACGGATCGTTACGCCCTACCTTTTTGCCGACAATAACGGTACCGGACTTCTTCTGCTCCAGATAAAGTCTTTTTCTGGTCTGCTCATCGAAAATCGCATTCCACTGCGGAAGCTCATACAGCCAGTCCGCCCTGGCATCCACCATGTTTTTATACAGCTTCTCCTTGTCAAAGGCAAGGCTTACCCGGGTATCCTCCTCCATCGTGTCAATCGGATTCGGCTCCACAAGGCTGTCATTGATGCCGTCCAAAAATCCCGTCATCTCCATGACGCTTAATCCATATTTATCGGCAAGCTCCTTTACGGTTCCCTCTACCTTCTCATCCGGATTTGTAAGAAGCTTTTCATATACGCCCTTTTCCAAAAGGAAATATCTCTGCCAAAATCTCTGTAATTCCCCTTTGTCCGCTTTTTCATTATAGGCAATCTTCTGCCACTGTTCCAATAATGCCATAGTCCATTTCCTCGTTTTCTATGTGAATTATAGTCGCATTAAAAATGCTTGTACTATTATAACAAATCTTTGGCGTTTTTTCAAAATATTTTTTCTGAATGCTGCCATTTTTATTTACAGCGCAAAAGTACCTGCTTGACTCTTTTTATGCTTTCCAGTAGGATTACTGTAACGGGTTTTGTATGAAAAGGAGGTCCGGCATGAAAAAAATAAAACGCATCCTTGCCCTGCTCGGTGTGGCCGTTCTGATCGCACTTTATCTATCCACGCTGTTTTGCGCACTCTCAGCGAGCGAAAATTTTATGAATATGCTGATGGCGTCTGTCTACGCCACGGTCATTATTCCCGTATTGCTCTGGGCATATTCATTTATCTACCGCCTTGTAAAAAAGGGGGATGACGATGAGAGCCAGAAGCAAACATGACCCTGCCGAAAACGGCAGGGTCATAAAGCCCGCAAAGGAGATTTTTTATCTTATCTGGACTCCAGCGGCACATATTCTTTTTCCGGCATAATACTTCGATATGCGGGACGTATGATTTTATCCATATTGACAAGCTCCTCCATGCGGTGAGCGCTCCAGCCGACAATACGGGCAATCGCAAAAATCGGCGTATAAAGCTCCAGCGGAATATCGAGCATACTGTAAACAAAGCCGCTGTAGAAATCCACATTGGCGCTGACGCCTTTATAAATATGGCGTTTTTCCGCAATCACCTCCGGAGCAAGCTGCTCTACCAGGCTGTAGAGCTGAAAATCCTTCTCTCTTCCCTTCGCCTGCGCAAGCTTTTCCACAAAGCTCTTGAATACGCGCGCTCTCGGGTCGGAAAGGGAGTAGACCGCATGTCCCATTCCATAAATAAGTCCCTTCCGGTCGAAGGCCTGTTTATCCACAAGCTTCTCCAGATATGCCTTGACCTCATCCCTGTCATTCCAGTCTTTAATATGTTCCCGGATGTCTGCCATCATCTGTACCACCTTGATGTTCGCACCGCCGTGTTTCGGCCCCTTGAGCGAGGAAAGCGCCGCCGCCATAACAGAGTAGGTGTCGGATCCGGAGGAAGTCACCACCCTCGTGGTAAAGGTCGAATTATTGCCGCCGCCGTGCTCCATATGCAGTATGAGTGCGATATCAAGCACCCGCGCCTCAAGGTCCGTATATTTCTTGTCGGGGCGCAGCATCAGAAGCAGATTCTCGGCTGCCGACAAGCCCTCCTGCGGCCGATGGATATAAAGACTGTCGTCACACAGATAATGGCTGTACGCCTGATAGCCGTATACCGCCAGCATCGGGAAAACGCTGATAAGCTTAATGCATTGCTCAAGCTGGGTGTGGAGCTGCTGATCCTCAAGCGTATCATCATAGGACGCGAGCGTGAGCACGCTTCTGGTCAGGGAATTCATCAAATCCTTGCTCGGTGCTTTCATGATGACGTCTCTGGTAAAATTCGTCGGAAGCTGCCTGCATTCCTCCAGCATACCGGAAAATGCCTTAAGCTGCTCCATGTCCGGCAGCTCGCCCATCAAAAGCAGATACGCCACCTCCTCGAAGCCATGACGCTTTCCCTCCAGTCCCCGAATCAAATCAATGACGTTATAGCCGCGGTACCAAAGGCTGCCGTCACACGGAACCTTCTTCCCGTCCTCCATACGAAAGGCGTCAATTCTGGATATATTCGTAATTCCCGCCAATACACCCGTTCCGTCCAGGTCCCGCAAGCCGCGTTTCACGCCGTACTCCTTAAACAGCTCCGGCGCTATCCGGCTGTTGCGTTCGCAGATTTCCATCAATTTTTCGGTCTCTTTTCCAAAATCTCCGTACTGGTTCATACTCTGCTCCTCCTTACTCTGAATGTATATTTTTTTCTATTTTGCGCATGACAGTTCTCAGGCACTCGCGCTCCTCCTCCGTCACACCGGCAAAAAGCTGCTCTAAAATCCGCCGGCGGATTTTTTTAAATTCCTGTATCACCGGCTCCCCTGCGGGGGCAATGCGGATATGGATTTTTCTGTGGTCCAGCTCGTCCGCAACCAGCTCGATATACCCATGCCGTCGGAGATTATCCACGGATTTGGAAATATGAGCTTTTGACATATGCTGAATATCAATCAAATCCTTTGCCGTATTTTTTTCTTTTTCACGGGAAATAAGATAGAGAATATCCAACTCGATATGGCGCAGCCCGCACGCCTCCATCAATGGTTCGCACGCCTGATCCATCACCTTGCGTATCTGCTGACTTGTTCCAAGTATTTCATATTCGCTGTACATGCTGCATGCTCCCTGCGGTCAAAATCCACCGCGCTTCAATTAGTTCATTAACGAACTTGTTGCTTATATCATAGCGCATTTGAAATATTCTGTCAAATTAAGATTTTATTAAAAAATCCGGGCAGGACACCCAACCGCATCCCGCCCGCACATTCTTCTTCAT
The DNA here is from genome assembly GCA_944380515.1 of uncultured Roseburia sp. GTDB lineage: Bacteria > Bacillota > Clostridia > Lachnospirales > Lachnospiraceae > Roseburia. Next base: position 3,860 of record CALWHT010000021.1, on the reverse strand, counting down.
TCAGTTTACAATCTACTGAGATTTATTTTTCCTCCAATTAATTACAATCAGACAGACTGCACAGCATCCCGCAACCACGACATAGCCCGTCACTCCTCTGTCATAGGTCTTCGGGGATTTTAAGTAAACGATGCTTCCCTCCGTTCCTCTTGGATTTCCCGTCCCGTCGGTGCCGCTGCCTGTTCCCGGATTCTGTCCGTTTCCTGTGTTTTCGGTATCTCCCGGGTTTTCTGTATCTGTCGGGTTCTCTGTATCCCCCGGTTCCTCCGTATCTGTCGGGTTCTCCGTATCTCCAGGTGTCTCCGTGTCTCCAGGTTCCTCCGTATCCCCCGGTTCCTCCGGCTCCTCCGCGGCATCCCTGTGGTTTACATAGTCTATCGTGTCCGTTTCATCTTCCCCAACCGTCCCGCCGACAGCAAGTCCCTGCGCCGCATTCCCCGAAGCGTCCGTCACTGTGGTGCTGTAGCCTTCCGCCGCAAGTTCTTCCACCGTATACCTTAAGCCCGCGGAAAGCCCCATCACCTGGGCCGTCTCCCCGTGCCGCAGGGTAAAGCTCGCCGTTCCGTTGCTGAAGGCCACGTTGCCGTAAAACCCGTTGATGCTGCTGTCATTCACTGTAACCGTGAACCGGAACGCGCGGTTGGTCTCTCCTCCTGTCCCCGTCACTTCCTTGCTGATTTCCAGATTTCCTACATTCCCGGCATAAATTCTGACATATTTGCTGTCCGATAAGTAGCGTCCGTCCGACATCAGCCAGTAGACCGTTACCATGTACTGCCCCGCATCCGCCTGCGTGAACGCTTCCTGCCCCGTCCACTTTAAGTAATTCCGGTGGTACGCGGATGTACTCCCGTCGGTGCTGTCCATAAACACCTTACTGTAGCTTTCGGTCCCGTCCGCCGCAGTCTGCACCCGGTATACCTTTACAATCGTATTGCTTCCGTTTCCTGTCCCGTCATTGTAGGAAGGGCCTATCATCGCCTGCTCCACCAGCGTATCCAGCCTTAAGGTATTCCCGTCCGGCCGGCTGCCGCTGTAGCCGTCCTGATAGGCAACCGTCTGCACAAAGGCCGAATACATCGCGTAATACTGCCCGCTGGTGTAACCCGCGTCATTTCCGTCATCCCGCAGCATACCCGCGTCATAGCTCTGAAGTCTCTGACCCTCATAGTTATCGTATACGCCCTTACCTATCTTATCCGTCACGACATAACCTGCCCCCAGGGCAAAGTTGTAATAGGAGAAGGTTTCATTTTCCACACCGCTTAAGGAGAGTCCTCCCCCCTTTGCCGCCCACTGGATCTCGTTGAGCCAGTCCCCGGTTCCTCCATCATAGACGACGGACACACTGGCATTCGTTCCCGCCTCTACATAGGCCGTCGGCAACAGACGGATTCGGCGCATTCCGCCAAAGCCGGCTTCCCGCTCCTCTCCCGTCCCGCTTACCACCTGTACCCAGTTCTTTCCCGGCATAAAGTCGGTCACACGGCAGACGGTGACTCCGTTTTCTTCGGTTTCCTCGAGCGTCAGCACTTCCCCTCCAAAACTTCCCTCTACTGTCTTTCCCGCAACCTCATAAGGGATGGTAAAGCTGCCTCCGTCGGCAAAGCTGCCGTAATAATCCTCCTCCTCGTTCCGTCTCTCATCCACCGCCCAGCTTAAATCCGCGTCGGCGGTAAAATCGAAAGCTGCCGTGATATCCCGGACCGTATCATAGGTGGTTGCCGCCGCAGTATAAGCGTCGTTGCTCACCAGGTTGTATGCTGCGGCCACATACCACCGGAAGGCAGTCTCATCCGCGGTTACAATGGTATCCACCGGGTCGGTGGTGACTCCGATTTCCCCCGTGCCGGGGTCAAAGCTGATGGTCACGTTGCATTGCGCCGCATTTTCATTTTGCAGCATCAGGATATAGTTTGAACCGTCGATTCCGTAATTGACGCCGTAATCCCAGCTTCCGTTTGCCACAATCTTAAAGGAATAGCTGTAGGTTTCGTTGCCTCCTAACGGCACATCGAACTAGGTCTTTTCATATTTTCCCGTAAGGTCATTGTAATTCATTCTGCCGGCCGCTGCCGCCTGCTGTTTATATTCTTCGGTATCTCCGTCCACGCCCAGCCAGTTATAGCCGGTCAGCCCCTCGTCTCCCGCCACGCTGAAGAATTCAATCAGGTCGGCGTCCTCATCTCCGACCACGGTGCTGATCCGGGGCACCTCTTCCAGACAATCCGCCGTGACATCGTCCCCGGGCGCTCCCAGCACCTTGTCCTCCGGAATTACCTGTTCGTTTTCCGGAGTCACTTCCTCTGGACTGGTTACCCATGCCGCACGGTTTGTCTGCACTACCTCCAGAACTGCTTCTTGGGTCTCAGACCCGGTTATTTCTGTTTCCGAAGTTACTCCCTCCGTCTCCGTCTCCGGTTCCGTCACCCCGGTTTCCGGTTCTGCTTCCTCACTCTCCGGTTCCGTCACCCCGGTTTCCGGTTCTGCTTCCTCACTCTCCGGTTCCGTCACCTCGGTTTCCGGCTCTGCTTCCTCACTCTCCGGTTCCGTCACCTCAGTTTCCGGCTCTGTTTCCTCACTCTCCGGTTCCGTCACCCCGGTTTCCGGCTCTGCTTCCTCACTCTCCGGCTCTGTCACCTCAGTTTCCGGCTCTGCTTCCTCACTCTCCGGCTCTGTCACCTCGGTTTCTGTCTCGCCGATGCTCAGGTTTGCCGCCTTTCCGTCAACACTGTTTCCTCCGACACCCGGGTCTGCTGTTTCATACACCGCCTGGGTTACCGTTCCGTCAAGGCTGTTATAGGTAATGACCAGTCGGTATAAATCCTTTCCTCCTTCCTCCGCGCTTTTCAGATAAAAGAACTGATTTACGCTGGCATCCCTGGTCCCTCCTTTCGGCAGTATCGTATAGGCGTAATTATATCCTCCCACCACATTATCTATGGTCAGCTGGTAAATACCGCTGCCGGAAGCGGTTTCCGTCATAACCATATCATCCGCATTAGTATCCCAGTTATGCCCGGTCAGACGCTCGGTTCCCGCCACCACATAAATGGTATCCGCCGGCAGCTGATTGGTGCCGAGCGTTACCGTGTAGGGAGCGTTTCCGTCCCCTGGTGTTATCTCCGCAACGATCTGATACCGCACGTTGCTTGCCCCGTCATCCACGATACTCCCTCTGTAGGAAAAACCTATGGTCACATCCGAGTCTTCCGCCAGCGTCAGGGTGCAGTTTCCCCCGTTAAACCCGTCGCCGCCGAAGTTATAGGCCCAGGAGGTTCCCTCCTGCACCTTAAGCTCGTAGATTCCTGCTTTCACATTTTCATAGGAAATTTCCCAGCGGTTTTTAGTCTGATTCCATTTCAGTTCATTTTCGCTGACTCCGCACACCCATTCGTTTTCCCCCGGGACTGTCCCCGTGGCAGTGTTGACAATACTGTCCCAATGTTCCAGAAAAACCGTGGCCGTGGAAGCCTTTGACATGTTGTTCGTCGTTTCCACCATATCCAGTGATTCCGCTGTCACCGTCCCGTCGGCTTCGGTGCTGATCCAGTCGACAATCGGGACGGAATACCGTACGTCATCTGTCACGGACGGCACAAAAAAGGCGCTGCCTGCTCCCTGCACTTCAAATACGGCAAGGTGCGGATAATAGCCCTCAGTGTAGGACCAGGCGGAGCCATTCGGCATGGTTACGCTTGGATCAGCCGAGGAATAAGCCAGCCCGTCAATACCCTTGGCAAATGAACCCTGTGTGTAGACGCCGGTGATGCCGTCCCGCGCCGTTCCGTCCCCGCTGACGCGCTCGCGCATCGCGGTCGTCTGCATGTCGTAATAGCACTCTTCATAATACCCGGGCA
>CALWHT010000020.1 GCA_944380515.1 uncultured Roseburia sp. | reverse complement strand
CTGCTTTCCCAGTTAAAGGAGCAGGGCAAGGAAGATAAATTCGAGGAAGTGCTCGCGGAGGTTCCGCGGGTGCGCAAGGACCTTGGCGAGCCGCCGCTTGTAACGCCGTCCTCTCAGATTGTAGGTACGCAGGCTGTATTTAACGTTCTGATGGGTGAAAGATACAAGGTTGCGACAAAAGAGACCAAGGATGTATTGCTCGGAAAATACGGACAGACTGTAAAACCGTTCAATCCGGAAGTCGTTGACAAGGTACTTGGCGAAGAGAAGAAAAACGCGATTACCTGCCGTCCGGCAGATTTGCTGGAGCCGGAGCTTGACAAGATTGAGTCCGAAATGCGGCAGTGGAAACAGCAGGATGAGGATATTTTATCCTACGCGCTGTTCCCGCAGGTAGCGACGGAATTTTTCAAATACCGTGAGGCACAGCAGAAAAAGGTAGATGTCACGATGGCGGATACCAAGAACGGAGCTTATCCGGTATAATCATAGCGCTTTCAATAAAAGGGGGTTCCTCCGTTCTGGAGGTTCCCCTTTTATTTTTTCCAAATCCCGGTAGGGGAAGGCTATCGCCAAATCTGCCGAATAGGAAGCGTTTCCTTTTGCCGTCATTAAGGAGGTAAAAGGTTGAAAAATTCAGAAAAGATAAAAAAATATGCGGATTATTTAATGGACTAAAACAAGAAAGACGGAGGCAAGTACATTTACCTGTGCTACTGTTAGCCGGAAAAATGCTTTATTTTTCTTGAAAAGGCAGATGGTTTGTAGTAGAATAACTACGAATTTGCAGTTTTGCAAAAAAAGGAGTTGACAAAGACTGCTTGGTCTGATGCTGGCTTCGGGAGCCGGGATTGCGGCAACCGGGAAGAGGCGGAACTCGAATATCAGGTAATAAAACATGAGGGAAAGAAAAAAGCAGGAGTCAGGACGCAGGCTCATCCGTCTGATATGTATTATCGTATTTATTGTTTCCGCGGCGGGACTGGCTGGATATGGTGTTTTTAGCCTTTGCCAGGACCGGGCCGTGCGCAAGGTGCAGACGGCTCTCCGGAATATTCGCAACACCGGAGAGACGGCTGTACCGGAAGAAACGGAAGCAAATACAGAAGCGGCAGTGCCGGAGACAGAGAGCAAAAAGCCGGAGATATTATCAAAATACAGGTCCCTGTATGAGATAAATCCTGACATGGTTGGGTGGCTTACGATTGAAGGAACGGTCATTGATTATCCCGTGATGCAGACCATGGAGGACGAGAGCTACTATCTTTCGATTGATTTTTACGGACAGCCGAATCAAAACGGATGCCTGGTCATGGATACGGATTCCGTTGTGGGAACAGGAACAAAAGCGGATGGATATATGGACGGGGAAGCCCCGTCCACGAACCTGATTATTCACGGGCATACGATGAGGAGCGGGGATATGTTCGGCGACCTGGACCTTTATGCGGATGAGGCGTATGGAAAGGAACACAGCCGCATCTGTTTTGACAGTCTGTATGAGGAACGGGAGTATGAGCTGATTGCGGTGTTTTACTCACAGGTCTATTATGAGAGTGAGGATGTATTTAAGTATTACAAATTCTTTCAGGCGGATACGCAGGAGGAGTTTGACGACTGGTACGGGCATATTAAGGAATTGTCCCTTTATGATACCGGCGTGACGGCAGAACTCGGCGATGAATTTATCACCTTATCCTGCTGTGCGTACCATGTGGAGGATGGACGCTTTGTGGTAGTGGCAAAGAGAACAAAATAGATAATGAAGCGCCGCCCGGCGGGCGGCGCTTTTTATCGAATTACCCCACATCCGATTTTTTCCCCGGAATTTCCTGAGGGCTGTGTGGTAAAGTCATCGGACATTGCATGAACAATGACTGATTTTCCGATGATTTCGGGTATGGTCATTCGTTTATCGTAAAAGGCGCACCAGGCATAGCCCTGATTCCCGAAAAGCGGAATCAAATCTCCGGTATGATTCGGGTGCGGTTCGGCTGTACGGCTGTAGTGATTGCCGGTCTTATCAAACGGGAGCGTGCAGTCTCCGTTTTCGTGAATATGCATGGCATAATAATTTGTGGCTCCGGGAGTGATAATGTTTGGAAGTCCGAAAAACTCGGCTTCTACCAGCGTGCCCTCATATTCGGTAAAATAAAATTTCACCAGACCGGAAAGCCCGGGGTTGGCACTGTTTCCCGTAACCCAGGCTGCGGCGTCGGGCGTATTTTTCCTCATGATTTGAATAAATGTAAAACCAGGCGTCATTTCTTTCATTTCTAATCTTTTTATTTATGTTATGCATTTTGGCGGAGAGTGACAGCGGGCGCAGAAAACAAGGATTGCAAAAAAAAAGGTATCTGCTATAATAAAAATGTTGATGATTTTTCGAAAATCAATATAGATATGCCGTCCCGCAGGCGGCAGAAGCGAGGGGTTATGAGCAGCACGAATGACTTGAGCAATCGTATCAACGAATCCTACAGCAGATTAAGCAAGGGGCAAAAACTGCTTGCTACCTATATTACAGATAATTATGATAAAGCGGTGTTCCTGACGGCGGCCAGGCTGGGCGAGGTGGTAGGAGTCAGCGAATCCACGGTCGTTCGTTTTGCCACGCATCTGGGCTATAAGGGATATCCCGAGTTTCAGAGCGCGCTTGAGGAGCTGGTGCGCAACAAACTGAATTCGATTCAGCGGATGGAAGTCACATACGGAAGGATCAGTCAGTCCAGGATTCTGGAATCCGTTCTGAAATCGGATGCGGACAAAATTCATTCCACGTTGGAAAAGCTCGACCAGAATGCTTTTGAACTGGCCGTCGATACCATATTGAACGCGAAACATATCTATATCATCGGAATCAGAAGCTGCGCGCCTCTGGCGAGCTTTCTGGCTTTTTACTTTACCCTGATGTTTGAGAATGTTCATTTGATACAGACCAGCAGCTCGAGCGAGATTTTTGAGCAGATGGTGCGCATCGGGAAAGAAGATGTCATTATCGGGATCAGCTTTCCGCGTTATTCCATGCGGACCCTAAAGGCCATGGAATTTGCGAATAACCGCAGCGCCAAGGTGATTACGCTCACAGACAGCGTACATTCTCCCATGAATCTTTATTCCTCCTGTAATTTGATCGCCGACAGCGATATGGCGTCTATCGTGGATTCCCTTGTAGCGCCCTTAAGCGTGATCAACGCGCTGATTGTGGCGCTCTGCATGAAAAAGCAGGATGAGGTCGCAAAGACGCTTGAGATGCTGGAGGGAATCTGGGACGAGTATCAGGTATATGAAAGTGATGAGATAAATTTGATTGATGATTCCATCAAAATGCGTTATGCGAAAATAGGAGATGCCGATTTCAATGAGTAAAACAATTGTAGTGGGCGGCGGCCCCGCAGGAATGTTTGCGGCAATTGCCGCAGCCGAGGCAGGCGCCGGGGTACTCCTGCTCGAGAAAAATGAAAAGCTCGGAAAAAAGCTTTATATCACCGGAAAAGGGCGGTGCAATATTACCAACGCCAGCGATATGGAGGTATTTTTTTCCAATGTCGTGAGCAACGCCAGATTTTTATACAGTGCGTTTTCTGTCTGCGATAACCGGCGCGTGATTGATTTTTTTGAGAAAAACGGACTTCGGACAAAGGTTGAGCGCGGCAATCGTGTTTTTCCTGTTTCCGACCATTCGTCTGATGTGATAGCGACACTTCAGAGGGTACTCAAAGAGAAGGGCGTGGAGGTACGGCTCCATACGGAGGTAAAAGAGCTTTTGACAAAGCCGCAGCCTGAGGAACCAAAGGAGCAGGGAGAGACATCTGAAAAGCTCACCCGCAGGGGAAAGAAAAAGGATTCGCTTCCCGGACTGAAGGTGACGGGCGTAAGGCTTTGTGACGGGACAAAACTTAGCGCGGATGCTGTGATTGTGGCTACCGGAGGCTTTTCCTATCGGACGACCGGCTCCACCGGGGACGGGTATCGTTTTGCAGAGGAAACGGGTCACACCGTCATCGGCCTTACGCCGTCATTGGTTCCGTTTTGCGCAAAAGAGCCTTATGTTGCGCAGCTTCAGGGACTTTCCCTGAGAAATGTGGAAGTCAGAATATTTGACGGGAAAAAGCTTTTATACCGGGAATTCGGGGAAATGCTTTTTACTCATTTCGGCGTCAGCGGGCCGTTGATTTTAAGTGCAAGCGCCGCGCTCAAACCGAAGTTCACCGAAAAAAATCTGGATATGCGCATCGATTTAAAGCCTGCCCTAAACGAGGAACAGCTCGACAAACGGCTGCTGCGGGAATTTGAGGAGGCAAAGAATAAACAGTTTAAAAACGCCGTCGGCGGACTGTTTCCGTCGAAATTGCTGCCGGTTGTGATTTCGCAAAGCGGGATCGCGCCTGAAAAAAAAGTAAACGAGCTTACCAGAGAAGAACGGCAGCGCCTGATTCAGCTGATAAAAGCGTTTCCGGTGACGCTATGCGGTCTGCGGGATTTTAACGAGGCAATCGTCACAAAGGGCGGTGTTTCGGTGAAAGAGGTCAATCCTTCCACCATGGAATCAAAGCGCGCAAGAGGACTGTATTTCTGCGGGGAGGTATTGGATCTGGATGCCATGACTGGAGGCTATAATCTGCAGATTGCCTGGTCTACCGGGTATCTTGCCGGAAATGCGTCGGCCGTTTCTTCATGATAAAAATTACATGTTTTACAGGAAAGGGAAAATACTATGAGTATGAATATTGCAATTGACGGACCGGCAGGCGCCGGAAAGAGCACCATCGCGAAGCGGCTCGCAAAGGAGCTCGGTTTTATATATGTAGATACCGGCGCGATGTACCGCGCCATGGCATACTATTTTTTGCAGCATAACATCCAGGGGGACGATGAGACCGCTATTGCGCAGGCCTGTCCCGATGTGGATGTGACGATTGCCTATGAGAACGGAGAACAGCAGGTTCTTTTAAACGGAAGCAATGTGACTGCGTTTCTGCGCACCGAGGAAGTCGGAAATATGGCGTCCGCGACAAGCGTTTATCCGGCCGTGCGCACAAAGCTTGTGGAGCTGCAGCGCCGTCTTGCGGAAAGATCGGACGTTGTCATGGACGGGAGAGATATCGGAACCTGTGTGCTGCCGGGGGCGCAGGTAAAGGTCTATCTGACGGCAAGTACGGCGACCAGAGCAAAAAGGCGTTATGATGAACTGACCCAAAAGGGTGAGGCTTGCGATTTACAGAAGATTGAGCAGGATATTATCGACCGGGATGATCGGGATATGCACCGTGAGATTTCCCCGCTTAAGCAGGCGGCGGACGCGGTTCTTGTGGACAGCTCCGAGCTTGGCATTGAGGAAGTGGTCAGCGAAATCCGGGCAATCTGTGAAAAAGCAAAAAAGGAACGGCAGGCATGAAAATAACGTTGGCAAAGAGCGCCGGATTCTGCTTCGGCGTAAAAAGAGCGGTTGATACGGTGTATACGGAGCTGGAAAAGACGCGGGGGAAAAGTCCGATTTATACCTTCGGTCCCATCATCCACAATGAGGAGGTGGTCGGCGACCTCGAAAGGCAGGGAGTACGTGTGGTAAATTCCGTGGAAGAGCTAAGCGGGCTTGCGCCGGGAACTATCATCATCCGGGCACACGGCGTGGAAAAAGGCGTGGCAAACGAGCTTACGCGGCTCGGGTTTCGGATTGTCGACGCAACCTGTCCGTTTGTGCTGAAAATTCACCGTCTGGTGGAGCGCTACAGCGGCGAGGGCTGCCGGATTGTGATTATCGGCAATGCAAATCATCCCGAGGTGCAGGGCATAAAAAGCTGGTCGAAGGACCCGGAGGTGACGGTGATTTCCTCACGGGAGGAGGCCGAAAATTATACCGCGGACCCCGAAAAAAAGGTATGCATTGTATCACAAACGACATTTAATTACAATAAATTTCAAGAATTAGTTGAAATTATAAATAAAAAAGGTTATGATATAATTGTTTTAAATACAATCTGCAATGCCACCGAGGAACGGCAGACAGAGGCGGCAAGGATTGCCCGCGATGTGGATGCCATGATTGTGATAGGGGGCAGGAACAGTTCCAACACGCAGAAGTTATTTGAAATCTGTAAAAATGAATGCAAAAATACTTACTATATACAAACTGTAAAGGATTTGGATTTAACCTGTTTTGAATCCATCGATAACGTAGGTATTACCGCAGGGGCTTCTACCCCAAACAAAATTATTGAGGAGGTTCAAAAGAATGTCAGAAATGAGCTTTGAACAAATGCTGGAGGAATCATTTAAAACAATAAGAAATGGAGAGGTCGTGGAAGGTACCGTTATCGATGTGAAACCGGATGAAATCGTTTTGAATATCGGCTACAAGTCAGACGGAATTATTACCCGTAATGAATATACGAACGAAGCAAACGTTGATTTGACCACGCTGGTATCTGTCGGCGACACGATGGAGGCGAAGGTCTTAAAGGTTAATGACGGCGAGGGACAGGTTATGCTTACCTATAAGCGCCTTGCAGCGGAGAAGGGAAGCAAGAGGCTGGAGGAAGCTTTTGAGAACAAAGAGGTATTGACGGCGAAGGTAACGCAGGTATTGGACGGCGGTCTCTGTGTCATGGTAGATGAGACAAGAGTGTTTATCCCGGCAAGCCTGGTATCCGACACCTACGAGAAGGATTTGTCAAAATATAAGGATCAGGAGATTGAGTTTGTCATCAGCGAGTTTAATCCGAAGCGCAGGAGGATCATCGGCGACAGAAAGCAGCTTCTGGTGGCAAAGAAGCTGGAGCAGCAGAAAGAGCTGTTTGCCAGAATCAAGATTGGCGATGTAATGGAAGGAACCGTGAAGAATGTGACGGATTTCGGCGCGTTTATCGACCTTGGCGGTGCGGACGGACTGCTTCATATTTCCGAGATGTCCTGGGGCAGAGTGGAAAGCCCGAAGAAAGTATTCCATGTTGGCGATAACGTGAGAGTATTTATCAAGGATATCAATGAGAATAAGATTGCACTCAGTATGAAATTCCCGGCAGAGAATCCGTGGAATGATGCGGCTGAGAAATATGCTGTCGGCAATATTGTCAAGGGAAAGGTTGCAAGAATGACGGACTTCGGTGCGTTTGTTGAGCTTGCACCGGGAGTTGACGCACTCCTTCACGTTTCCCAGATTGCAAGAGAGCATGTGGAGAAACCCTCCGATGTATTGAAGGTGGGCCAGGAGATAGAGGCTAAGATTGTTGATTTCAACGAGGAAGAAAAGAAAATCAGCCTGTCTGTCAAAGCGCTGCTCGCTCCGGAGACGGACGATGCAGAGGACGCAGATGTTGCGGACGTAGACATTGAGGCTGTTGCGTCAGAGGAAGAATAAGACCGCGATATCGCGGAAAGAAAAATAGGCTTGCACGTTGCGTGGAAGCCTGTTTTTCTTTGAAAAATTGCGCCGCAGGGACGCTTGATATATGATGCTTTCAGTGCGCAGCTGCCGCTGTGAGCTCCGTAAAAGGAGGAAATGTGTATGCTGGAAAACGATAATTATGAAAAATTTAAAAAGGACGTTCTGGCACTTGCAAAAATTGATTTAAACGCCTATAAAGAGAAGCAGATGAGGCGCAGGATCAATACGCTGATCACGAAAAACGGGATTAAGACCTACGACGCTTATGTCGCGTTGATTCGGAAGGATAAAGAAAAGTTTGAGCAGTTTATCAATTTTCTGACCATTAACGTATCGGAATTTTACCGCAATCCCGAACAGTGGAAGATTTTGGAGGGAGAGGTTTTTCCGGAGCTGATAAAAAAGTTCGGGAGAAGCTTAAAAATCTGGAGTGCCGCGTGCTCGACAGGAGATGAGCCGTATTCCCTGGTGATGGCTTTGTCAAGACAGGTTCCGCTTGCGAATATACGGGTGATTGCGACCGATATTGATAAGCAGGTGCTCGATACGGCGCGGATGGGCCTTTATAATGAAAAGAGCATCGCGGCCGTGCCGGAGGACTTAAAGAAAAAGTATTTTACGAAAGTCGGGAACTCCTGGCAGATTTCCGAAGAGATTAAAAAGCGCGTGGAATTTAAGGAGCACGATCTGCTCAAGGACGTTTATCCAAGCGGATGTCATCTGATCGTCTGCCGGAATGTCGTGATCTACTTTACCGAGGAGGCAAAGGATAAAATTTACCAGAAGTTTCACCGTTCCCTTGCGCAGGGGGGAGTCCTTTTTATCGGAAGCACCGAACAGATTATGAACTACCGTGAGCTTGGCTTTGACAGAAAAAAATCGTTTTTCTTTGAAAAGAAATAGGAGAACGCTATTTTTTTCTTGAGCCGATGTATGCAAACACATGCAGAACATATTCTTTTTGCTGCTCTTTGGAGGAGAGAAACTCCTCCGAAAGCTCAAAATAACTTTTTTTATCTTTGTACATCAAGCGGAACGCCGGTTTTTGTACCTCATTGTACTGGGGCACAAAGATGGCGTTCTTTTTTGTATAGCAGGTTGCGGCGGTCGCCTTTTTCTTTCTTTCCTTTTCGACGGCGGACGCAAGGTTTTTGGGAACGGCAAGATCCTCGTCCGGCAGGTAAACGTAATTCCGATAATCGGGAAAAAAATATTTCAGCTCATGTGTGAAAAGGCGGACGCCGAGCTTTGTTTGGGTCTCGTTCATCACAAGGTGAAAATCCTCGTAATGGCAGGAAACGCGCTTTGGAACGGGGACATCATGCGCAAGCGAAAGAAACAGCTCGCGGCAGGTCGTACCGTCACAGGACAGATGCTGGCTGCCCTCCACGGATAGAACTTCAAAGCCGCCCGAAAGCACACGGGAATAGGAAAGCAGCGCAAGCAGCTTCGGCATGGAAAGAACATCCTCGTAATTATGCTGCTTTAGGAGCGCGGCAAGCCCGTCCTCCGGCGCTTTCACATAGGCGCTGTACACTTCGATGAGCTCACCTCCGTCATAAAGATCCTCCCGGCCGATTCCAAGAAATTTTTCAATCGTCTTTTGCTTTAGATTGGGAAGGCCGAGCAAAAACCGGAAGCCGGATATCAGCTTATAGATGTCTACAAAGGCAAAGCCGGCAAACGGCTCCGGCAGGTTGTATTTTTTACATTTGGAGGTAAGATAGGGGATATCAAAGCCGATGCCGTTATAGGTGATGACGGTATCAAAACTGCGCAGGTAATCGAGAAACGCGCGCAGTACCTCTGCCTCTGCCGCCGGGGACTCGGCAAAAAACTGGTCGATGATCAGCTTTTCATTTTTCCGCGCCGCGCAGCCAATCATGTAAAGCGTAGTGCGGGTCGCCGAAAAGCCGGTGGTCTCTATGTCGAAAAAAAGCGCGTTTTCCGTAAAATACCGCCCGGTTTCCGGATGGCTGAAATCAAACGGAAGCTCCTCATGCCATGTGATCATTGCGTTCTCCTCATTTCCTATGGTATCACTGTCAGTTTATCACAGAAACGCTAAAATTACAAAAAATGACTTTTTTCTGAATTTATTTGTGCTATAATCAAAAGGATGGGTGTTCTATGGCCTTTTACATGGAATACAATACAATAAGAGAAAGTGGGGCACAAAAAATGGGTTTAAAAACATTTAAAGGTGGCGTCCATCCTTATGAGGGAAAGGAATTGGCGAAAGATGCGCCGATCACAGAGGTTTTGCCCAAAGGCGATTTGGTGTATCCGTTGTCACAGCATATCGGTGCGCCGGCCAGTCCGATTGTGGCGAAGGGCGATACGGTATTGAAGGGACAGAAAATCGCAGAGGCGGGCGGTTTTGTATCTTCTCCGATTTACGCGTCGGTCTCCGGTACGGTAAAGGCGATTGAGCCGAGGCGTGTGGCGGTGGGCGACATGGTGAACTCCATTGTGATTGAGAATGACGGAGCGTTCACGGAAGTGGAGTATACACCCTGCGATGATGTTACGTCATTATCGAACGAAGAAATTATCGAGAAAATAAAAGAAGCGGGAGTGGTCGGAATGGGCGGCGCCGGTTTTCCGACGCATGTAAAGCTCTCGCCCAAGGAGCCGGACAAGATAGAGTATATCATTGCCAACTGTGCGGAATGTGAGCCGTATCTGACCGCCGACTATCGGCGTATGCTGGAGAATCCGAATGAGCTGATTGAAGGCATGAAAATTATCCTTCAGCTTTTTGACGGGGCAAAGGGAATCTTTGGTATCGAAAACAATAAACCGGACTGCATTGAGAAGCTTCAGGAGCTGGTAAAGGATGAGCCGCGTCTTGAGGTGTGCCCGCTGGAGACGAAATATCCGCAGGGCGGCGAGCGTCAGCTGATTTATGCGGTGACCGGGCGCTCCATCAATTCCAAAATGCTGCCGGCGGACGCGGGCTGTATCGTGGATAATGTGGAGACGATCATTGCCATATACAATGCCGTTAAGCTCGGAAAGCCGGTCACCAACCGGGTTGCCACGATTACGGGTGACGCGGTGGAAAAACCGGGAAACTTTTTATATAACATAGGTACCAATTATGCGGAGCTGGTGGAGGCTGCAGGCGGCTTTAAAGTTCAGCCCGAAAAGATCATTTCCGGAGGCCCGATGATGGGCTTTGCGATGTTCGGACTGGATGTGCCGACTACAAAGACCTCGTCTTCCCTGCTTTGTCTCTCGACGGATGAGGTGGCGGCTATGGAGCCGACCGCGTGCATTAACTGCGGACGTTGCGTGGAGGCGTGCCCGGAGCAGCTGGTTCCGTCCAGGCTTGCGAAGTTTGCGGATCATGGCGCTTCGGAGGAGTTTGAAAAGTGGCACGGCTTAGAGTGTGTGGAGTGCGGAAGCTGCAGTTTTATCTGTCCGGCCAAGCGCCAGCTTGCACAGTCGATTAAGACCATGAAAAAGCAGGTGCTCGCGGCAAAACGTAAGAAATAAGATACGAGTCTATACAAAAACTGAAGAAAGAGGTGGATTCCTGTGAGTGATTTATATCATGTTTCATCATCACCACATGTGCGTTCCAAAGATACCACGGCCAGGATTATGCTGTATGTGATTCTTGCATTGCTCCCGACCACTCTGTTTGGTATTTACAATTTTGGATACAGAGCACTGATTTTAATTTTAGTAACGATTGCAAGCTGTGTGGCTTCCGAGTGGATATTTGACCGCATCGTACATAAAAAGAATACGATTGGCGATTTGAGCGCCGTCGTAACCGGCCTGCTTTTGGCCCTGAACCTTCCGGCAACGCTGCCGTGGTGGGAGGCGGTGCTCGGCGGCGTGTTTGCCATCATTATCGTAAAATGTCTTTTCGGCGGTCTGGGCCAGAATTTTATGAACCCGGCGCTGGGAGCAAGATGCTTCCTTCTGATCGCGTTCGCGGCGGATATGACAAATTTCGTGACTGACACCTATACCGGTGCGACACCGCTTGCGGCAATGAGAAACGGGGAGGCGGTCAATACGATGGATATGTTGATCGGGCGTACGGCCGGAACCATCGGCGAGACTTCCGCGATCGCAATTCTCATCGGAGCCATTTTCCTGATTCTCATGGGAGTCATCGATTTGAAAATTCCGGGTTCTTATATTGTGACCTTTGTGATTTTCATGCTGCTGTTCGGGGGACATGGATTTGACTGGACCTATATCACCGCACAGCTCTGCGGCGGCGGCCTGATGCTCGGCGCGTTTTTCATGGCGACGGATTACGTGACCTCTCCGATCACACCGCGGGGACAGATTCTGTTCGGTATCTGCTGCGGTATCCTTACGGGTGTGTTCCGTTGCTTTGGCGCAAACGCGGAGGGTGTTTCCTTTGCGATTATCTTAAGCAACCTTTTGGTGCCTATTATTGAGAAATACACGGTCCCGAGAGCGTTCGGACAGATCCGCGGGGAAAAGAAACAGGAAGGGGGCAAATAAGATGAACAAAAAGATTGTGCACGACGCTTTGATTTTATTTGCTTTTACTGTGGTATTGGGACTTCTGCTGGCAGTGGTGTATGACATTACGAAGGAGCCGATTGCGCAGGTAAATTATGAAAAGGAGCAGGCGGCGTATCGTAATGTGTTTCCGGATGCCGATTCCTTTGAGGAATATGCGGATTTCAACGAGGAGGAGGCCGCTGCGCTGATGACGGAAAACGGATATTCCGACGATATCGAGAGCGTTCAGGTGGCGAAGGACGCGGACGGAAATGCGCTCGGTTATGTCATCACGGTCACAGCGAAGGATGCCAGCCAGTCCACGATTACGTTTTCTGTCGGGATTCAAAATGACGGAACGGTGAACGGCTACTCCATCACGTCCATCGCCGAGACGCCGGGACTTGGCATGAAGGCGCAGGAGGAGGAGTTTTACAGCCAGTTTGAGGGGAAAAACGTAGATTCCTTTACGGTTGTGAAAGCAGAGCCCGCAGCGGACAATGAAATCGAATCTATTTCCGGTTCGACAATTACGTCCAGGGCAATGGCAAACGGCGTGAATGCCTGCCTTACCTATTTCAGGGATGTGTTGGGAGGTGCTGTCAATGAATAAAAATATGGAACGGCTATATAACGGTATCATCAAAGAAAATCCTGTACTGATTCTTATGCTTGGCATGTGTCCGACGCTCGCGGTTACGTCATCGGCGATGAACGGGCTTGGAATGGGGCTTTCCACCACGGCGGTACTGGTATTTTCCAATCTTATTATCTCTGCGTTTCGTAAGATTATTCCGGACGGGGTGCGTATGCCTGCGTATATTGTCATCGTGGCTTCGCTGGTGACGGTGGTACAGTTTTTGATGAATGCGTATACGCCCAGCCTGACGGATTCGCTCGGCGTGTATATTCCGCTGATTGTCGTAAACTGTATCATTCTCGGACGTGCCGAAAGCTACGCGTCGAAAAATCCCGTCATTCCTTCTATTTTTGACGGAATCGGAATGGGGCTCGGTTTTACGGTCGGCCTGATATTGATCGGTATGGTGCGCGAGCTTTTGGGCGCAGGACAGATTTTCGGATTCCAGGTGTTCTCGCTTGACTGGTTTACACCGATTACCATTTTTGTCATGGCGCCGGGAGCGTTTCTCGTACTCGCATTCCTGGTGGTCGGCATGAATTTTGTCCGGGCAAAGATGGAAGCCAAGGGCAAGCCGCTTGCAAAACCGGCAGGCTGTCTGACCGGCGACTGCACAGGCTGCGGCCATGCTGCTTCCTGCAGCGGGAAAGCGGTTTCGAAGACGGCAGAGCAGACTGAGAAAAAGATGGAATAGGAGGATAGATACGGATGGAAGAATTACTACTCATTGCGGTTGCGTCCGCGATCGTGAATAATGTTGTCTTAAGCCAGTTCCTCGGCATCTGTTCGTTTTTAGGTGTATCCAGGAAAACGGAAACAGCGGTCGGAATGGGAGCGGCGGTTGTATTTGTCATCACGATTTCCTCTTTTGTGGCGGCAGTCATTTATAAATTTGTACTTGCAAACGACTACCTGATGAGCAGGGGAATCGACCTCACTTATTTGCAGACGATTGTCTTCATTCTGGTGATTGCTGCATTGGTTCAGTTTGTGGAGATGTTCTTAAAGAAAAATGTTCCTTCTTTGTATCAGAGCCTCGGCGTATATCTTGCGCTGATTACGACAAACTGCGCAGTGCTCGGTGTTGCGCTTACCAATGTGACGAAGGAATACGGAATCCTTGAGAGTGTTGTGAACGGATTTGCGACCGCGATGGGCTATCTGATTGCTATCGTGATTTTGGCGGGAATCCGTGAAAAAATTGAGTTTAATGACATACCGAAGCCGTTTCAGGGAATGGCTTCCGTGCTGCTCACCTCATGTCTGATGTCTATTGCATTTATGGGATTCTCGGGTATGATTTAGGAGGAAAAGAAGATGAATATTTTGGCAATTGTCATTGCGACCGCCATTGTCGGCGGAACAGGTATTTTGATTGGAGTTTTCCTCGGTTTTGCCGGAGAGAAGTTCAAGGTAGAGGTAGATGAAAGAGAAGAAGCGATTTTAGGGGTACTGCCCGGAAATAACTGCGGCGGCTGCGGATATGCCGGCTGTTCCGGATTGGCTGCTGCGATTGCAAAGGGAGAGGCCCCGGTAAATCAGTGTCCGGTGGGCGGCGCTCCGGTCGCGGAAAAAATCGGGGAAATTATGGGTGTGGACGCGGAGGAAGGCGAGCGGATGACCGCTTTCGTGAAGTGTGCCGGAACCTGTGAGAAGGCCGGACAGGACTATGAGTACACCGGCGTTGAGGACTGCGCGGCGATGGCGTTCGTTCCGAACGGCGGACCGAAATCCTGTAATTACGGTTGCCTGGGCTATGGTACCTGTGTCAAAGCGTGTCCGTTTGACGCCATACATATTGTGGACGGAATCGCGCTGGTGGATAAGGAGGCATGTAAGGCGTGCGGAAAATGTGTGGCTGCATGTCCGAAGCACCTGATTGAGCTTGTACCGTATGAGGCAAAGCATCTTGTACAGTGCAGTTCGAAGGACAAAGGAAAGGATGTTATGAAGGCCTGCTCGGTAGGCTGTATCGCGTGTCATCTCTGCGAGAAGAATTGCCCCTCCGATGCAATCCATGTCACGGACAATATCGCGTATATTGACCAGACAAAATGTACGGGCTGCGGAATCTGTGCCGAGAAGTGCCCGAAAAAAATCATTCTTTAAGAAATACAGGCAAATGTTTTTAGGACGGTGCCGGGAAGAAAAAATTCCCGGCGCCGTCTTTTTGGTTAAAATGTACAAAAGAAACGGCAAGAATCATTGATTGCACAGCAGTTTTGTAGTAAAATTAATTTAAATAAAACTTTGAGAGCACATCAGAGAACAGGGGGATTGCGCAATGGAGCCTGTTTATACGAATGACTTATGTACAGGATGTAACAAATGCGTCAGGGCTTGCCCGGTACTTGTGGCCAATGTTGCCACAGAGGCGGGAAAGGTATCCGTAAATTCGGAAAACTGTATTGCCTGCGGCGCATGCTTTGACGCGTGCCGACATAACGCCAGAGATTACCGCGACGACACAGAGAGATTTTTTGGGGATTTAAAACAGGGAAAGAAAATATCCGTGATACTGGCGCCGGCATTTCTTGCCAATTATCCGAAGGAATACAAAAGAGTGCTCGGATATTTGAAGAAACAGGGAGTCAATCACATATTCAGCGTGTCGTTTGGTGCGGACATTACGACCTGGGGCTATTTAAAATATATTACCGAGCATCAGTTTTCCGGCGGAATTTCGCAGCCGTGCCCGGCGGTGGTCAGATATGTCGAGAGATACATACCGGAATTGATTCCGTACCTGATGCCGATTCACAGTCCGATGATGTGCATGGCAATTTATGTGAAAAAGTATTTAAAGCTTACCGATGATATCGCGTTTATCAGTCCGTGTATCGCCAAGGAACTGGAAATTACGGATGAAAATTGTTTCGGCTATGTGAAATATAACGTAACCTTCCGCAAGCTTATGGAGGCAGTTGGCGGTGCATATCAAAACTGCGGCGAATATACGGATGAACTGGAATACGGTCTCGGCTCGCTCTATCCGATGCCCGGAGGTCTGCGGGAAAACGTGGAGCATTTTCTCGGAAAGGCACAGGTGGTGCGCCAGGTGGAGGGAGAGCAGGAGGCTTACCGCTATCTGAGTGAATATTCAGAGCGCATCAAAGACAAGCGCCGGCTGCCGTTTATGGTCGATATTTTAAACTGTTCAAAGGGATGTATCTATGGAACCGCAACGGAGCCGGAGCGCAATACCGACGATGTCATGTTAACGCTCAGCGGCATGCGAAACATTGACGACGGACAGGCCCCGAAAAAGGGAGTCGCTTCAAGAAAGAATAAGAATCCGTGGACGGAGCTGATACCGCACGAGCAGCGGTTGAAAAATCTGATGTATGCCTTCCGGGAGCTTGATGTCAATGATTTTGTCAGAAAATACACGGACAGACGGGTGATGATAAAGGAACCGTCAGAACGGGAGTTATCCGATATTTTCTGCTCTATGGATAAGATGGATCAGTCGGAGCGACGGATTGACTGTGAATGCTGTGGTTACAGCACCTGCCGCGATATGGCAAGGGCAATTTACAACGGAGTGAATGTAAAGGAAAATTGTATCCATTATGTGAAAAGCCAGGTGGAGAAGGAGAAGGAAAACCTCTCCAGCATAAGGGAGCGGGAGCAGGAGGAGCAGAAAATCCACATTCGCAA
Organism: uncultured Roseburia sp.; assembly: GCA_944380515.1. Taxonomy (GTDB): domain Bacteria; phylum Bacillota; class Clostridia; order Lachnospirales; family Lachnospiraceae; genus Roseburia. Next base: position 10,674 of record CALWHT010000020.1, on the reverse strand, counting down.
GCTGGAGCGTATTACGGAGCAGTTTGTTACTCTGAGTGAAAATATCGGGGAATTGAATTCTGCAAATGAGACCTCCGCTACGGAGGCGACGGATTTGGCGCAGGGGATACAGGAAATTTCTGATTTTTGCAGCGAACTGAGCGAGTCGCTGAACACGATGTCTGATTTTATCAATATTTACAGGGCGAGCAACGAGGATATTTCTTCGATTGCGGGGCAGACCAATCTGCTGTCCCTGAATGCATCCATAGAAGCGGCAAGGGCGGGAGAGCAGGGCAGAGGCTTTGCGGTTGTCGCGGGAGAAATCCGCAATCTGTCCGACTCGACAAAATCGCTGATAGTGGAAAACAACAGGAAGGCGGAGGAGATTATTCCCAAAATCAATTCCAGTATCGAATCCATCAAGAGCCTGATTGAGCATATTAACGAAATGAACGGAAAAGTAGCGACCATTGCGGCAAACACGGAGGAGATTTCATCGCAGACGGCGTGCGTACAGAGCATGGCGGATGAGCTGAAAGCCGCGGTAGAAGATATCTGACAAGGATTTTTGTTGCATTTCCCCGATACTTTTTGTAGAATATAAAATCGTGATAAAAAGCAAAGGGGAAAAGTTATGTACAGGTGGAAAGAACGTTTTATCGGAGACAAGGCATTTTACCGCATGATTCTTGTCATTGCGTTTCCGATTCTGATTCAGAACGGGATTACGAATTTTGTCAGTCTGCTGGATAATATTATGGTCGGGCAGCTTGGGACGGAGCAGATGTCCGGAGTTGCGATTGTAAACCAGCTTTTGAATGTATTTAATATCTGCATCTTTGGTGCGGTTTCGGGTGCGTCCATTTTCAGCGCACAGTTTTATGGGCACGGCAATCACGAGGGAGTGCGTAATACCTTCCGGTTTAAGCTGATTTGCTGTGCTCTGATTCTGTTGCTGTGGATTGTGATATTTTTGACGAATGGCGCTGCGCTGATCAATCTGTTTTTAAACGATACGGACGCGGGAAATGTGCTTCTTACCCATGCGTCCGGGATGGAATATCTGAGCGTCATGCTTGTGGGATTGCTTCCCTATATGGTGACACAGGTTTACGCAAGTACGCTGAGGGAAACAGGGCAGACGGTCCTGCCGATGCTCGCCGGGATTGCGGCGGTGATTATCAACCTGTTTTTCAATTACCTTTTGATTTTCGGTAATTTCGGCTGTCCGAGGCTCGGAGTTGCCGGGGCGGCGATTGCCACGGTAACCTCGCGTTTTGCCGAGACGGCAATTGTGGTAATATGGACCCATCGCAACAGCGAGCGCAATATTTTTATCCAGGGAGCCTACCGTACCTTCCGGATTCCGCGCGCCTTAATCGGTCAGATTCTAAAGAAGGGGACGCCTCTGCTCATCAATGAGACGCTCTGGTCCGCCGGACAGGCAATGCTTGTGCAGTGCTATTCCATGCGGGGACTGAATGCAGTGGCGGCGCTCAATATTTCCACGACGGTATCGAATCTGTTTAATATTGTCTATATTGCGCTCGGCAGTGCCATTTCGATTGTGATCGGTCAGCAGCTTGGCGCCGGCGAGCTTAAGAAGGCCGTCGAAACAGACCGGAAAATGATATTTTTCTCCGTAATGTGCTGTGTGGTGATCGGGGCGCTGATGTTTGCGGCGTCTCCCCTGTTCCCGCAAATCTATAATACCTCGGAGGAGGTCAGGAGCCTTGCGGCGGGGCTGATTCGGATTGCGGCGATGTTTATGCCGTTGTATGCCTTTTATCATGCCTCGTATTTTACCCTGCGCACGGGCGGTAAAACGATGGTTACCTTCCTGTTTGACAGCTGCTATGTTTGGGTGGTGAATATTCCGACTGCTTTTTTACTCAGCCGCTTTACGGGTCTGCCGCTCCTGCCGGTTTACTTTATCTGCCAGAGTGTCGAGATTGTAAAGGCGGTGCTTGGTTTTGTGCTGCTGAAAAAGGGCGTCTGGGTCCACAATATGGTAGAGCATATGTAGGGAGCCGTGGAGCCTACAGCTTTTGGAAAACGGGGATTGACTCCAGAGGCGCGGCGCAGCGGACAGTCTGTGCGCCCGTCAGGACGGTACCGTCATTTATGTTTTTCCAGTTTCCAGAGGGAAGATAAATGTCGCGCGCAAACTCTCCCGCATGGAGGATGGGCGCCACCAGATAATCGGGGCCGAACATATACTGGTCACTTAATTCCCAGCAGATTTTATCCTCGGGAAATTCATAAAACATGGTCCGCATGAGAGGCGAACCGTTTTGCCTGCTCTCTTCAAACAGTTTTGCCAGGTACGGCTTTAAGGACAGGCGCAGATTGAGCTGCTTTTTCATAATGGAGAAGGCTTCCTCACCGTAACTCCAGAGCTCGTTGTCATGCCCTGTAAAAAGATAGCCGCCGCCCCATTCCTTATCAGAGAGGGGCGCAATATCGTGTGGACCACGATCGCCGTGCATGCGAAGAATCGGGCAGAAAACCGCAAATTCAAACCAGCGCAGCAGAAGCTCCCGAAACGCCGGGTTGCCGGCATTGTCCGTCATAAATCCGCCGATGTCGGTCGTCCACCAGGGGATTCCCGCAAGTCCCATGTTTAAACCTGCACAGAGCTGGTCACGCAGGGCTTCGAAGGTGCTTGGAATATCGCCGGACCAGATCAAAGCGCCATATTTCTGACTTCCTGCCCACCCGCAGCGCACCAGATTAAGGATGCCATTCTGCGGTTTTTGCGCGGTCAGGCCGTCATAGAAGGCGCGTGTATAAAGCTTGGGATAAAGGTTGCTGACTTCGAGTGCGCAGCCGGCTGCATAGCGGTAATTGTCAAAATCATAGACCGCGTAGTCTGGCTCCGAATTGTCCAGCCAGAATAGATCAATTCCGTAATCGTAATAATTCTTTTTACAGATTTCCCACAGAAATTCGCGGGCTTTTGGGTTGGTCACGTCAATCTCCAGACAATCCCCCTGATAGTCGTAGGTTTGAAGGCTTCCACGCTCCGTACGGATAAGAAGGCCGCGCGAAAACAGCTCTTCAAAATTTTTGCTTTTCCGGTCTACGGAGGGCCAGACGGATACCGCGACCTTTGTGCCCTGTGCATGCAGCGTATCGCACATGGCCTTTGGGTCCGGCCAGTATTCAGGATCAAACTGCCAGTCTCCCTGTCTCGTCCAATGGAAGAAGTCAATGACAATCACATCGAGCGGTATGCCAAGCTCCCTGTATTTTTTTGCTACCGACAAGACCTCCTCCTGCGTACGGTAGCGGAGCTTGCTCTGCCACAGTCCCAGCAATCCGTCCGGCATGGCGGGGGCACGCCCGGTGACGGCAGTATAATTTAAGATAAGCTCTCTTGGCGTATCGCCGACAGTTACCCAGTAATCCAGCTCCTTTGTGGCTTCTGCACGCCATTCGGTGTAATTTTTGCCGAAGGAAACCTTTCCAACCGCCGGGTTATTCCACAGAAAGCCGTACCCCAGGCTTGATACGGCAAACGGCACGGATACCTGGGAATTTCGCTGCGCCAGCTCCAGTATACAGCCCTTTAAATCCAAATAGGGCTGCTGGTATTGCCCCATGCCGAACAGTTTTTCCCCGTCCCGGCTTTCAAAACGAACGGTCAGCGTATAATCACCGCCGATAATTGGCTTATATTCCCTTCCCACAATTTTCAGACAGCGGCTCTCCGCGCTTTCAGTGCCAAAGTAATTTCGGTAATATTCACGCAGGAACAGTCTGCCGTCCCGGAAAAATGAGAGGACGCCGCCCGGGTTAATCCGGATGCAGAGTCTGCCGTTTTTGATTTCCGCGGAGCCATCGGGGAGGATAGAAATTTCCGCGGTTTGCCCTCCGGCTGTGAGTGGTTCGGTCAGCGCGCGTTTTCTTCCGGTAAAATCCATATATTGTGTGGCCCTTACCCGGAGGGCGTTCGTTCCCCAGGGCTCGATGCGCAGCAGCTCGGTCCGGTGGCGGATGATGAGTGCATTATCTGTTGGGAAATATTGCATAAAAGCTCCTTTCTGCGCCGTTGTGTGCCGGCCGGCGCCGCGGCTTATTTACGAAAGCAAAGCTTAATAGACATCGCAGGGAATCCGGCTGCCAATGCCGGAGGAAGCATGAAGCTCGTAGTCGTCCGTGATAAAAATCGCCTCGGTATCGGAAAGGCTTTCGATCAACGCCATGCCGTCCTTTAATCCGAGCGCGAAGCAGGTGGTGGAAAGTCCGTCACCGTCCACGGATTCGTCGGTGATGATGGTAACGCCCAGCAGTCCATTGTCATAGGGATAGCCGGTAGCCGTATCCAGAATATGGTGGTAGAGCTTTCCGTTCACTTCAAAGGAACGCTCGTAGACGCCGGAGGATACAACGGTTTCATCGGTTACATGGACTGCGGCGATTAAGGAGCCGTTTTCGTCAAAGGGCCGCTGAAGTCCGATGCTGTAGGCGGAGCCGTCGGCTTTTGTGCCGAGGCAGAGCACGTTGCCGCCCAGATTGATAATACCGCTTGTCGCGCCGTTTTCGTTCAGGTAGTCCTTCATCCGGTCAGCGATGTAGCCCTTGGCGATGCCGCCCAAATCAATTTTAGCGTCCGGGTCCGTCAGTGTAACCGTAGTTCCATCCACAACGACGGCGTGATAATCCACGGTTTTTAATGCGGACTGAATGTCCTCGTCGGAAGGAATCATGGAGGCATCCGTTTCATCGAGCAGCGCTTTGGTGGAAAAATCCCACAAATCCGAAAGTCTTCCGATGGTGATGTCAAATTTTCCGCCGCTTAGCTCCCCGTAGTAGAGTCCTTTTTTAAGCAACTCGGCGGTTTCTTCGTGTACCGTGACCGGTGCGCCGCCGGAGGCGTTGATTTTGGAAATATCGCTGCCTTCTATCGTATTGGAAAAATAGGATTCATATTGTGCGGCAAGGTCAAAACAGCCGTCCAGCAGCGCTTCGTCGGAGCTGTCGTAGAGAGTTACGGTGATAATCGTATTAAAATAAAAGCCGGATTTTGAAATGGAGCCGGAATGGCTGCCGTTTGAACGCGTAAAAAGCGTACTTCCCGCTGTCAGCAGCAGAAGAAATAATAAAAGGAAAACACAGCGGACTAATTTTTTCTTTTTCATGGAAACCTCCCATTTCATAAGGATGACGATGCTACAGAAACTGTAGCACAAAAGCAGGTTGCTTACAAGCCGGCAAAGAAAAGTGCAAAATATTTTGCCATTTCCGATAAGATATGGTAGAGTAATACAGTGAAATACGACATAGATACAGACAAAGGGGATACGGCGGAACATGGAGCAGAAAAGCTTTCACTTTAACGAGAAAAAAAGAGTAGTTGTCAAAATCGGTTCGTCCTCGTTAAATTACGAGGAGACCGGAAGCCTGAATTTTACAAAGCTCGAGCATCTTGTGGGGGAACTCTGTAATTTAAGAAACCGGGGCATCGATGTGTGCCTGGTAAGCTCGGGGGCAATCGCAGTCGGAAGACAGTCACTCGGTCTGCAGCAGCGGCCGAAGGATATATCGACCAAGCAGGCGTGCGCGGCGGTAGGGCAGGCGCGACTGATGATGATTTATCAGAAGCTGTTTGCGGAATATAATCAGGTGGCGGGACAGATTCTGATGACGAAAAATACCATGATTAACCCTGTGTCCCGGGAAAATGCGAGAAATACCTTTGAGGAGCTGTTCCGGCTGGGAGCCATCCCGATTGTCAATGAAAACGATACGGTTTCCACCTACGAGATGCAGTTCGGCGACAACGACACGCTTTCCGCGATCGTGGCGTCCCTGGTGGGGGCGGACCTTTTGATCCTGCTTTCGGACATCGACGGTCTGTTTACCGACGACCCGCGCAGAAATCCGGAGGCGAAGCTCATCGAGGTGGTGGAAAAGATGGATGCGGAGATTTACGGCATGGCAAAAACCTCCACGGGAAGCGACGTGGGGACGGGCGGCATGGCGACAAAGCTGACGGCGGCCAAAATTGCGACGCTTTCCGGTGCGGATATGATTATTGCCAACGGAAAGGACGTGTGCATTCTGCATCATATTTTCGACGACAGCTTTACGGGAACGATTTTTGCGTCCGATAAAAAGGACACCTTTCGCATTGAGGATTTTATACTGGAAACCATTGGATAATTACATAGAACAGGAAATAATAACAGATGAAACAGGAGCAGATTGACAGGATCAACGAGCTGTACCGCAAGTCAAAGGCGGAGGGGCTGACGGAGCGGGAAAGACAGGAGCAGGCCATGCTGCGCAAGCAATTCGTGGCGGATGTAAGGAATAACCTGACCGCACAGCTGAACAACATTGACATTCAAAATCCCGATGGTACCATTGAGAATCTGGGAGAAAAATATGGAAAAAAGAAACGGCTCTCCTGAGGAAAAAGAGGAAATCAGAAGGCGGCATTTAAGGCTGCGCGGGGAGATGACGGAGCGGGAGACCGCGGAAAAGAGCCGCATTATCTGTCATAAGCTTTTATCGGAAAGCTGGTATGAAACGGCGGAGGTCATTTTCGGTTATTATCCGCTCGGAAACGAGGTGGACTGCCGCAGAGTTCTTATGCAGGCGCTTTCGGACGGAAAACGCGTGGTTCTGCCGCGCACAATGCTTACTCCCGGCTGCGCAATGGACTTTTATGAGGTGACTTCACTAAAGCAGGTGGAGGAGGGAAATTTCCATGTGATGGAACCCATCGCCAGCTGTCCTCTTTTTTCTCCTGAAGAAAATCAGGCCGCAGGATGCGGCCGTGCGGCTGTGCTGGTTCCGGGCGTGGCGTTTGATCACAGCGGGAACCGCCTGGGTTATGGGAAGGGATATTATGACCGTTATTTTGCGCGCTATCCGGCGCTTCTGCGTTTGGGGCTGGCGTATGAGCACCAGATAATCGAGCGGCTGGCAGCGTCGGAGACGGATGTGAAAATGAATTTGATTTACAGTGAGGTAGCGAAATGGAATTGTTAGAAATCGGTAAGAGGGCAAAAGAAGCGGCGTTAAAAATCGGAAATCTCGGCACAAATGAAAAGAACAGCGCATTGTGTGCCGTGGCGGACGCGCTTGAGGAAGCGGCACAGGAGATTATTCGGGCAAACGAGCTGGATTTGGAGAACGGCAGAAATCACGGTATGCCGGGAGGACTGCTTGACCGTCTGATGCTAAACGAGGCGCGTATCCGGCAGATGGCTGACGGGCTGCGGCAGGTGGCGTCGCTCCCCGATCCCATCGGGGAAGTGATTTCCATGAAAAAACGCCCGAACGGACTTATGATCGGGCAGAAGCGTGTGCCGCTCGGCGTGGTAGGCATGATTTATGAGGCACGTCCCAATGTGACCGTGGACGCCTTCGGTCTTTGCTTTAAGACGGGAAACGCCGTTATTTTAAAGGGCGGCAGCGATGCAATCCATTCTAATATCGCTATTGTATCAGTCATTCAGAATGTGCTTTGCCGGCTCGGCTTGCCGGAGGGAACGGCGGCCCTGATTGAAGATACATCGAGAGAGACGACAGCGGCATTTATGAAAATGAACGGTTATGTTGACGTGCTGATTCCGCGCGGAGGCGCGGGCCTCATTCAGGCGGTGGTCACGCAGGCGACAGTTCCCGTGATTGAGACCGGAACGGGAAACTGCCATATTTATGTGGATGAGACAGCGGATTTTGATATGGCGGTCAATATTATCATCAATGCGAAAACGCAGCGCATCGGTGTCTGCAATGCCTGTGAGTCGCTGCTTATCCATGAGAAAATCGCGGATGCCTTTCTGCCGGAACTCGCACGGGCACTCCAGGAAAAAAATGTGGAGCTGCGCGGAGACGAAAGGAGCCTTCAGGCAGTATCCCGCGACGGGGAGTTAAAGCGGGAGCTGCTTCGCCCTGCCACGGAGGAGGACTGGGGAACGGAATATCTGGATTACATTGTCTCCATGAAGACGGTGTCCTCCGTTGACGAGGCGATTGCCCATATCAACCGTTATAATACGGGACATTCCGAGGCGATTATCACAAAGGATTACGCAAATGCGCAGAAGTTTCTGGACGAGGTGGACGCGGCATGCGTCTATGTCAATGCCTCGACCCGTTTTTCGGACGGCTGTGAATTCGGCTTTGGCGCGGAAATCGGAATCAGCACGCAGAAGCTGCACGCAAGAGGACCGATGGGACTGCCGGCCCTTACAAGCACAAAGTATATTATTTACGGAAACGGGCAGGTACGCCCTTAAGCATAGCGAAAAGTAATTCCTGGAAGTGAGGATATAGAATATTTATGGAAAAAAAGCGTTACATTGACATTATAGACAGACAGCAGATTCCACAGAGCGAGCCGCAGCGCCAGTACTGTTTTATGGATATTGCGAGAGAGTATGTGCGGCAGCTTACGGAGGCGAAGGGGAGTCCGCTGACTTTTCACATGGCTACTTTTGGATGTCCTACTGTGTGAGTAAACAAGATTCTGATAATCGTAAAAGACATTGTCAGTTATCATTATACAATCGGCAATGAAGCATATTTTAAAAAGCAATGTTTTCTCAGATGAACAAAAAAGTCTTTAAATAAGCCAAATCGTAAATGAGCATCATGCAATAAAAAGGAGTGTAACTGATATGTCAAATAATAAGTATTTCGACTTTGATTTGCCAGAACAGCTTTTAGCGATAATAGAGGAATATAAAAATGATAAGAATCCTTTGAATAGGGATTTATATCAAGATGAGATTAGAAGTTTGGCTAGATATTTAGAAAATGAAGAACAAGAAGAGACTGTAATTGAGTTCTTTTGTCGGAAGGCTATGTGCCCGTAAGAAAAATGCAAAGAAGGTGAAAAAGGTATGATTGATTTTACAGGATGCCAGATTGATATATTTAGTGATTATAAAGGTTCTGATCAAAAGCGAGGAATTATCTATAATGGAAAAAGATATATGCTAAAACTTTCTGATCGTATTAATACAGATAAGAGAGATAGTTTGCGTGATTCATATTCAAATAGTGTTTTTTCAGAATATATTTCTTGTCACATAATTGATATGTGCGGTTATGATACCCAAAAAACAATTTTGGGTCAGGTTGTAATGGATACAAAAAGAAATAAAGACAAATTGGTTCCTGTGGTAGCATGTAAAAACTTCATTCCAGAAGGATATAAACTTATTGAGTTTAAAAATATACAAAACACATTATCTGATGAAAAGCCTAGACGTATTCCTAAGATTGGTGAAATATATCGAATTTTTACAGAAGAGAATGTTTATTTTAACAGAGAACAAGGCAAAGAAGCATTGGAAAGATATTGGGATACTTTTATTTTTGATGCTTTGCTTGGAAATTTTGATCGACATGGTAATAACTGGGGATATTTAATAAGTGAAAAAACAGGGGAAATGATGTTAGCTCCTATATATGATTGTGGTTCATGCCTTTATCCGCAATTATCGGATGAAGCTATTCCAGATATTTTAAATGATGAAGAGGCAATAAGGAAGCGTATCAATGAATTTCCAAAAGCAGCATTAGAACTTGAAAATGGTTCTAAAGCTAATTATTTAGAATTCATTAACTCATTAACAAATAAAGATTGCACAGATGCGTTATTAAGAGTTTATCCTAAAATTGATTTGAAAAGGATTAATGAATTTATAGACGGAATCGCAGAAATATCTAACATCAGGAAAACATTTTATAAAACAATGCTCTGTAAGAGATATGATTTAATTCTTACTACTGCATATGAAAAGGCATTAAAATTAACACAGTCGGAACAGCAAGTTGTTTTTTCAAATCATAAAAGAGGAAGATAGAGGCTGGTTAAGGAGGTAGAGCCAAAGCTTGGTCGTAATCCAAACTTTCATGTCTCAACCTTTGGGTATGCTAAATAATGGCCCTGCGTAATGCGCAGAGTCTTTATTAATATATACTGTCAAATTGGCATTGAAAAGGGAGAATATGATTAGTTTTAAGGAAATATCTGTGTCCGAGTTTAATCCGGGATTTAAAGTAGATAATATCTATAAAATTATTAACGATGATAATCATATCGGGTATGTATGTACGAGTATCTGGAAAGATGATAATATTTTTATAGAATGGATTGAATTTTTCCCTATCTATAGGAATAATCATTTGTTTGTACCTGTTTTAAGTGCAATTGCAGAATTCAATAATTGTGAAAGATTATATCTCGAATGTTCTCCAGAACACATTAGGTTTCTTTACAAAGGCATAATCATAAATCAAAACAAAAAACTGAGCCAACCTACACTAAAACGTCGCTTTTTCAAGAAAAAGGCGGCGTTTTTTTCATGGCCCGGTTTGGGAAAGGAGTGGTGCTGACTTAATACTAAAACGAAAGGGGGAATTTTTTAGCTGGCCGGGCCGGGAGGTCAGGCCTTATTTCATCTCCGGCGAGAGGGGATTGGCCGATGGCAGATGAAAACGCAGACGTGAGCCCGGAGGAAAGCAAAACCCCGGAAGCTCCGGCTCCGTCCGGGCCGGGTGATCTGCCCGCGCTGTCCAGCAAGGTAATCAACCTTTTTGCACACAGAAAAACCGCCGCACAGGTTTCCCCATACGGCGGCAGACGGTTTATTTGCCGAACAAGTCGCTGTGCGACCCGGTGCGGGCCAGTGTCAGCACCAGCACATCATCCTTGATACGGTA
>CALWHT010000019.1 GCA_944380515.1 uncultured Roseburia sp. | reverse complement strand
AGATGATGCTGTTCCGATTACCTGATTAGGTGTTGCGTCTATATTTTATTTTTAGCCACCGAAAGATGGCTTACTTGCTATGCCCTTTATTTCTTGGCTGTCTTTCACTTATTTGTTTCAAACTTTCCCTCCTTCTATCGTGTTTACGCCATTGTATCTGTGCTGCTCTTAATGTCCTGACGCCTTCTCAACCGCTTCGAACAGTCCGTTGATGTAGGCTGCGCCCAGCGCCCGGTCATAAAGTCCGTATCCGGCTCTTCCGGTCTCTCCCCAGATCATCCGCCCGTGGTCCGGTCTTACATATCCCGTAAATCCATTGTCATGAAGTGCTTTTACGATTTCGTACATATCAAGGGAGCCGCAGCTTGAAAGATGCGCTCTCTCCTCAAAACCGTTTTCCAATACCGCAACGTTTCTCAGGTGCGCAAAATGTACCCGTCCCATCGCGGTATACTTGGCCGCCATCTTAACCACGTCGTTTTTATTCGAGCATCCCAGGGAGCCTGTACATAAGGTAATTCCGTTATGCGTATCGTCCACCAGCTTAAGGAAGCGGTCAAGATTCTCCTCACAGGTGATAATCCGCGGAAGCCCGAAAATGCTCCAGCACGGATCATCCTCATGGATTGCCATATTTACATCACACGCGGCAGCTACCGGGATAATCCTCTCCAGGAAGTATTTCAGGTTGTCCCAAAGCTGCTCCTCGGACATCGTGTTGTACTCGGCAACAATACTTTTTAATTCTTCTCTTGTGTAGCTGGAGTCCCAGCCGGGAAGCGTCAGATCACTGTCGCTCTCCAACGGGTTCACCGCGTCCACCTGCTCCTGATAGTATACAAGGGAGGTGGAGCCGTCCGGAAGCACATGATCCAACTGCGTTCTTGTCCAGTCAAATACCGGCATAAAATTATAGCAAATGCATTTCACGCCCGCTTTCGCGACACGGCGGATATTCTCACAGTAGTTCTCAATATATCTGTCACGGCTCGGTTTCCCAAGCTTGATATCCTCGTGGACCGGGATACTTTCAATCACTTCAAAGTGAAGTCCCGCGTCCTCCACCTGTTTTTTTAACTTTGCGATGCTTTCCTCGCTCCAGACCTCTCCTACAGGTACGTCGTACACAGCAGTAACGATAGAATGCATACCGGGAATCTGACGGATGTTCTCTAAGGTCACTTTGTCATCGTCTCCGTACCAGCGAAATGACAATTTCATGTTCTCCTCCATTCCGGCGTTGTCTCTCAGCGCCTTTTCGTGTTTCCGGCGGTTATTGCCAGCCTACTTGCATACATGAATATATCCGCGTCTTTGCGTGATTTTCATTCATATTATAAGTTCAGTATATCGCGCTTGTATACAAGTGTCAATGCCTTTTCATTTTTTGTATATTTTGTGTATTTTGCAGTTTTATTTTTAGCAGTATTGCACAATTCATTTTCCGTGTTATATGCAAAAAGAGATTGCCATTTTGCCATTTGGGCCTTATATTATTAAGTATACAAGTAATGGATAAAGTGGGGGATATATGAATACAAAGAAGCTCACCGGCACCTCGGAGGCCGTTTACCAAAAACTGAAAGAACAAATTCTTTATCTGGAGCTTCCTCCGGGTTCGGCAATCAGCGAGATTGATACCGCCGCGCGGTATGAAACGTCAAGGACTCCTGTGCGCGACGCGTTCAAAATGCTTGCCAGTGAAGGCCTGCTTGAGATTCGGCCGCACATCGGAACCTTTGTCTCTTTGATTGATCTGAATATGATTTCGGATATTTTATATATCCGCGAGACGTTGGAGCAGGCGGTTCTGCGTGATTTGATTTCCAGCTATGACAAATCGCAGGAATTCCGTGTCCGTTTCATTTTACAGAAGCAAAGAGAGCTTTTAGACGCCGATTTGGACGCGGATGAGCTTGCCCGCCAATTTATCATCAGCGACAACGAATTTCACGTTACCCTCTACGAGATGGCGGGCAAAAAGAACGTGATGAGCTTTTTAAAGAGCATTAATTCCGAGTATGAACGTTTCCGCACCTTTTTAAATCTCGGTGAGCGCAGGAATTTAATGCGTCTGTACGAAGACCACAATGCAATCCTTGAATATATTTCAAACCGGGATTACGACAGGCTTTCCGATACGATTACGCACCATATCTACGACTTTTTCAATGCAAGCACCGAAATTGTGTATAAACATCCGGAATATTTTCAACCGATTAAATAGCCGGCATCGTGCGCCGCCAGGCGAACGACAAAAAAGGGCTGTGAAAAAACATAAATTCGTTTTTTCACAGCCCCTTTTTGTTGCAATGGAAACTTCAATCCAACAGCATTTTCACACAGCCGTACATCCCGGCGTCATTGCCAAGACCCGCCAGTGCGAACTTCGTGTTCCGGCACTCGTTAAAACAGGACTCAACAAAATGCTTCTGGATACTGTCAATCAAAATCGCCCCCGCCTTTGAGACACCGCCCCCGATCACAAAAATTTCGGGATTTACCACACAGGCAATGTTCGAGAGCTCCGCTCCGAGAATGCCGCAGACCTCATCCACAAGCCCCAGCGCAACCTCGTCGCCGGCCTTTGCCTCGTCAAATATATTTTTTGCGGTCAGGTCGGTATAGCCGCGGAGGCTTGTCTCCTCCGTCGTTTTCGCAAGCTTTCTTTTTGCCACACGCACAATGCCGGTTGCGGAGGCATACTGCTCCAGACAGCCGTACTGCCCGCAGTTGCACGCCTCAATCTCATCCGGATTGACCGTGATATGACCGATTTCACCGCCTGCTCCGCCGAAGCCTGCCACAATCTTTCCGTCAACGATGATTCCTCCGCCGACGCCGGTTCCCAGCGTTACCATGACAACATCCTTGCTGCCTTTCGCGCCGCCCTGCCACATTTCTCCCAGCGCAGCGACATTCGCGTCATTTCCGGCCTTTACCATAAGACCTGTCAGCTTCGATAATTCCTCCTCGACATTCACAACACCCCAGCCGACGTTCACGCAACGGTTCACCACGCCGTTGCTCTTTACCGGTCCCGGCACGCCGATGCCGATTCCCTGAACCTCGTCCTTACTGATGCCCTCCTGCGCCAGCTTGTTGTCTACGCTGTGCGCGACGTCCGAAAGAATGGACGCGCCGTTGTTTTCCTTGTTGGTTGTAATCTCCCATTTGTCGAGCAGCGTTCCATTCGTCTCAAAAAAACCGATTTTACATGTGGTTCCCCCAATGTCAACTCCAAATGCGTATTTTTTCATGGTCTCTCTCCTAATTATTATGTATTCTGCCGATTCTAAGTTTATGATAACGTTTCCGTTTTTATCTGTCAAGGATTTCACCGCCGTCCTGCTCAGAAGCCTCCTCCGTCTCACTGGAGCGGAATGTGTGAAATTCATCCGAGATTTTTGCATAAGGAAGAAACTCCATCGGCTCAAGCCCCTCATGCGCCCCCCGCATGAACTTCTGCCAGACGGTTCCCGGATAGGTGGAGCCCATCAGCTTATCGAGCTGCCTGGGCATATCATATCCGACCCAGACGCTTGTTGTGTAATAACGCGTATAGCCGACAAACCAGCCGTCCTTCTGGTCGTTGGTCGTACCCGTTTTCCCGGCGCAGGGCATATCCGAGAGCCCGAGCCCTCTTCCGGTTCCGTTCGTGAGAACTCCCTGAAGGACATCGGTCATCATGCGCGCGGCATTTTGCTTGTACACCTGCTTTTCCTCCTGCGCCGAAACATACACCTCGTTCCCCTCGGCGTCCAAAATCTTTACGATACAGGTCGGCATACGGTATTTTCCGTCATTTTCCAGCGCCGCATAGCCGGACGCCATCTCCAGGGCGGAGACGCCGTTTGTAAAACCGCCGAGCGCTGTCGCTGGCCGGTAGTCCTCCGCGTCAAGATGGGAAAAATTCATCTCCTCCAGATAGGAAAGCCCAACCTCCGGCGTGAGTTCCTCATAAAGCCTCCACGCAACCGTATTGACGGATTTTTCTACCGCCGTCCGCACAGTGATTTCTCCCAGGTACGCCCCGTTCGCATTCGACGGCCCGTCCTCAATCGGCTCATCCTCTACCAGAGTGTCCGGCGTATAGTTCCGCTCAAAGGAAGGCGTGTACACCGTGAGCGGCTTCACGGCGCTTCCCGGCTGCCGGAAGCTCTGGTACGCCCGGTTTAAGGTATAGCCCGCAAAGTCCTGGCTTCTGCCGCCCACAATCGCCTTCACGCGGCCGCTGTCATTGTCAATACACACTGCGGACGACTGCAGCGTATACACTCCCTCCTCATTGACCTCCGTGTAGCCCGCAAGCGTCTCGTCCACCGCCGCCTGTAATTCCTCCTGCATGGCAAGGTCCAGGGAAGTATATATCCGATAACCACCTGTATACAAACGCTTCTGGCAATCGGTATAAAGCTCGTTATACGCCTGCTCATAAGCCTCTCTGTCATCGTCGGAGGAAAAATCATACCGGAACTCAAACCCCTCCGTCTCCATCAGCGCCCGGGTCGCGCAGTAATAGGTATACGTCTCCACGTAATCATTTTTCGTCAGCGCCTCGGGACGGGTGAGCGTAATTGCCTGCGCCTTCGCCTCGGAATACGCCTGCCCGGAAATTTTATCGTCCTCCAGCATCCGTTTTAAAATGCGGTCCCTGCGCGAGAGCGCATTATCCATATTCGTGACGGGATCATAAAGCGTCGGGTTATTCGGAATCGCGCACAGAAACGCGATTTCGGAGAGGGTCAGCTCCCCCACATCGCGGTTAAAGTACCCGCGGCTCGCCGACTGGATTCCGTAATAGCCGTTTCCAAAATAAATATTGTTGAGATAAAATTCCAGAATATCATCCTTCGTATACTTCTTTTCCAGCTCCCGGGCAATAAATATTTCCTCCACCTTTCTCTGCCATGTCTTTTCCTGCGTCAGAAAAATATTGCGCGAAAGCTGCATGGTAATCGTACTCCCGCCCTGCGTCGCCTCGCCGTTTTCAATCAGCGCCAGACCCGCCCGCGCCAGCGCGCGCAAGTCGACCCCGTTATGGCGGAAAAATCGCTTATCCTCGATGCTGACGATGGCCCAGACCGCCTCCTCCGGTATCTCCTCGATTGACAGATAGTAAGAATCCTTCCCGCCCTTTAACGTGGAAATCACTTCCCCGCCTGCCGCGTAGACAATACTGGTCTGGCTCACCTTAAACGTATCCTTTGTGGAACTGCGTACCAGCCGCACGGCCTCAGTCTTCAGTTCTTTTATTTGCTCTCCGTATCCTCCGAAAAAATACCAGAAAGCCCCGGCCGCCACCACAAGCAGCAGTACCGCCTGCAATTTTACAAATATCCAGAAAGAACGGTATTTTTTCTTTCTCTTTTTTCTTGCCGCCACAGCGTGCCTCCTCTTATGTCAAATAAACCTTATGATATGGAAGCCCCAGCTCATCCAGCGCCTCCATTTCCCGCCGCTGGCAGGTAAAAATAAAAATCTGTTTCTGTTCCGCCTCACCCGCCAGCGCCGTAAGCGCCTGTCTGAGCCTCCCGTCGTCGTACATGCAGAATGCTTCATCCAAAAATACGGGCATCGCTTCTTCCCGTGTCACAATATCTCCCACCGCAAGGCGGAACGCGAGATATATCTGTTCTAATGTTCCGCGGCTAAGTGCTTCCGGCGGCACTTCTCTCCCTTCCGTCAAAATCTTTAAGCCGCCGCCGTCATCTATCGTCACGCTGTCATAGGCGCCGCCCGTAATTCCTGCAACCCAGCCTGACACCGCGCCGTTTAATTCGTCCACACTGTCCTCATACCGTTCTCTGGCAAGCCGCGTGATTTCTGCGGACGCCAGCTCAAGCGCCTGAATATCCCGCAATAATTCCCGTTCCTGCACCCCCGGTGCCTGCATCGTTTCGATCTGCTGACTGAGATTGCAGCGCCTGGCTTCCTTTTCCGCCAGCGTATCACGCAGTCCATTCATCATATGCTCCGCGGAAAGCACCGCCTCCCGCGCATAGTCGTTCTCATCGCCGGCCTCCCCGGCGCGCTCCCGTCCCCGGAGGCTTTCGCCGCTCTTATCCGCCGCAGCTTCCCCTGTCCGCAAAAAAAACGCAAAAAACAACACTGTCAGAAGCAACAGCAGCCCCTCTGATGCCAGGAACAGTCCAAAGGCATAGGATATCACCCGGTGCATCCCCAGATTCAAAAGAAAACCGGCTGCCGCCGCGCCCGCCGCCGCAAGCCAGCGTCTCTTTTTCCCGCCTGCGGACGCAGCGTGCCCCGCTTCCTCTTCTTTCGTTCTGTCTGTTTTTTCCGCTTTTATTTTCTTTAAGCGGCTGATTTCGCGCTCTGCGTCCGCCAGGCTGTGAGTCAGCTCGCGGCAATCCCGCTCCAGCAGCTCTTTCTCCATCATTTTCCTGTGGAGCTCTTGATTCTTCTGCTCTTTTATATTTTTTAAATCAAGATTTAATTCTTTTCTTCTCGCGGCAAGCGCAGCCTGCGCCTTCGACACCCGGACTCCCGCCTCCCCGCTCTCCGCCGCGTCGGACAAATATTCGGTCAGAATCGCTGCCAGCTCCTTTGACGCGGCCGCTTTGGACTGGCCGATATCATAGGTGCTGCGGAATGCCTCCGCGCTGATTCCGCCCAAAAGGACATCCAGATCCCCATAGGCTACGGATAATTCCTCTCCGTCCGCCTCGTTCCTTAAAATCTCTTTTTTCTCTTTACGGTAAAAATTGCGCTCCAGGTAAAACGGCCGCCCCTCCACGGAAAAACGCAGCGCCCCGCTGTAATAGGCTGCGGCGTGCCACGGCTCGTACCTCGCGTACATCCCCCCGGACGCCGCCCGCCCCCTGCCTTTTTCCATACCGAAAAGCATTGCCGTCAAAAAATCATGCAGCGTGGTTTTCCCCGCCTCGTTCGCCCCGTAAATTACATTGATGCCCGGGGCAAATGCAAAGCTTCTGTCCTGCAATTTTCCGAAATTAAATATCTGTGCTTCCCTTATCTGCATATCTCATGTCCCAACAGCGCGTTTACGCCGTACTCCAATGCCTTTTCCGTCACCGCGTCCTGCGGCCGGTTCCTCATGCTCCTGATATAGCTGCCAAGCAGTGAATCCCGATGCTCCTCCAGCAGTCTTTCGTAATCATAATCCGGCGCAAGCGCGCACGTCACATCGACAACGCGGGCAAGCTGCATAAGCCGGCTGACATCATAGCTGATATTCGGGTTCCTTTTCCCCTTCAAAAAGAGTCGGAAATACTGATAATCCGGGCGTTCCGTCAAAAGACGCTCCGCCCAGTCGAGAATGTCACGCTCGCTTGTCTCTCCGGTGACCGGATAGGTCTCATGGCAGTATTCGCACTTTTTTATGGGATAAAACCGGAGCCCGGCGCCGCCTTTTTTTAACTCTCCCATCCAAAAGCCGTGAGGGCCCGTGTCATTTTTATCCGTGGGCTCCAGGCTTCCCGCCATCACTGCCCTGCCCGGAATCAACTGCGCTCCCTTGTGGATATGTCCTGCCGCCACATAATCAAAGCCATTCTCTAATATCCCCGCGGGCGAAAACGGAATGTGGCGCTCGTCGCCGCCGTGCGCCAGAAGTATATTCAGCCGCTGCGGATTCTCGGGAATCAGGCTGTCATAACGCCGTTCCGCAATTTCCCTGTGCCAATAGCTCATACCGTAAACACAGACATTCTGCTCTGCAAAATCAAACCTTGAAAGCTCTTCTGAGCGGAAAAAATAAACATTTTTATGCCATTCCATTGTCAGGTAATACGATTTCGGCCGCAGATAATCGTGGTTTCCCGCCATCAGCACAATATTTGTGTCCGGGATTCTTCCAAACAGGGAATTGACCTCCAAAAGCTGTTTTTTGAGCGGCTGCGCATGGAATAAATCACCGGACAGGAACAAAAATTCCGGTTTTTCCCGCTTTGCCGTCTCTATGACCCCGGCAAAGCTGTCCCAGATATCCCGCGCCCGCTGATCGCTCCAGGGCCTCCCCTCGTCGGGCCTCACCCCGAGATGCACGTCTGATATATGCATAAACTTCATAAATTACCTCATTCTTAAGTACTCTGCGCGATTCCGAGCAGCTCCAGCACAACCTGCCCCGCAATCACCAGTCCCGCGGCGGAGGGGACAAACGCCACGCTTCCCGGAATCCGCTTTCCGGTCCCGTCATCTTCCGCTGCGCCCACAGGAACCCGCGGCGGTTCCTTTGAATAGACCACAGTCAGCCGTTCTACCTTCCGTTTTTTTAATTCGCGGCGCATCACGCGCGCCAGCGGGCATACGCTGGTCTGATAAATATCCGCCACCTCAAAACCGGCCGGATTGAGCTTATTCCCTGCTCCCATGCTTGAAATGACAGGCACGCCCGCCTCCTTCGCCCGGAGCACAAGCTCTATTTTGGCAGTCACCGTATCGACGGCGTCCACCACGTAATCATACCGGGAAAAATCAAACTGTTCCGCCGTCTCCGGCAGATAAAAGCAGGCCCTTGCATGCACGGTGCACGCCGGATTAATTTCTCCGATGCGTTCCTGCATTACGTCCACTTTTTTCCGCCCAATAGTTTTTGTCGTGGCAATAATCTGCCGGTTGATGTTCGACTCCGCAACCTCGTCCTTATCTACAATCGTTATCTCCCCGATACCGCTCCGGACCAGCGCCTCCACAACATATCCGCCGACGCCCCCGATACCGAACACTGCCACATGCTTTTGCGCCAGCGTCTCCACTCCGTCTTCTCCCAAAAGAAGCCCTGTTCTGACAAATTTTTCTTCCATCTTTTCCTCCATTCCGAAGCTTAGGGCTATTATAGCCTAAAACTGCATATATTTCAAACCGCCGGTCACACAAAAAAACCGGGACAGCCTGCTAAGCCATCCCGGCAAAATACCGTATCTTTTTATTACATGCCCCCATCCATTGGATTACTGCTCCATCTGTCTTCCGAGAAAGGACGCGGCCGCCGCGGCAAGCTTGCCCTCCGTCTCTCCCATTTTACTTTTTTCGTCTTTATTGTAAAGGACGACCGCCCCGATGGCGTCCCCCTCGCAGATGATCGTACTCACCGCCTGCTCGGTAAAATCTCCGCTGTCATCCAGCGTTACCTTGATGAAATCAGTGCCGCCCGCCTCAGCCTGATAATTTTTCCGCTCACTGATGGCGATTTCGAGCTGCCGGCTGATCGGCTTTCCCTCAAAATCCTTCTTGCCGCTTCCGGATGCAGCCACCACATGGTCACAGTCCGTGACAAGTACCAGATGTCCGGTCGTCTGCGCAAGGCTCTCCGCATATTCACCGGCAAACTGACTCAGCTCTCCGATTGGAGAATATTTTTTTAATATAATCTCACCCTCGCGGTCCGTAAAAATTTCCAGCGGATCGCCCTCGCGGATTCTCAGCGTTCTTCTGATTTCCTTCGGCACGACAATGCGCCCCAAATCGTCTATCCGTCTAACAATACCTGTTGCTTTCATGTCTATTCCTCCATTTACAAGTGCTGTACTGCTAGTATTTGTAAATAGTGGATTATTATTCACAATTTTGCGCGCCGGAAAAATTGATTTTCTCATTCCGCCTGTGCATCAAACAGTGTCAGACCCCGTTTTACGCAAAACGACGACTCCCTGCTGCGGATTCCCTCCTTCGTCCAGCCCAAAATCTTAAAGACATCCTCTCTGTCCGAGTCAATGCGCAGGCTTTTTAACCTTCCTTCGACCAATTCCGCGCTGATGAGAATCCCGTTTTCACCGCGCAGACGTTCAAACGACGCGCGCCCTTTTTCCCATGCTGCCGGAATGGCAGGAAACGGTTCAATCGTACGATTTTTCATAAAAAGAAGCATCTCCTGAAGCGCGTCCGCGGCGCACATATTTGCCTCCAGCGTAAACGGTCGGTAGGTATAGTCCGAATAGCCTCCTTTTTTATAATCCCCGTTTAAATGAAAACCATTCGGGGAACAAAAATAATTCCAGAAAACGGAAAGCATTTCCCATGCCTTTTCACCGTTTTTCTGAACCGCATAAAGCTCGGCCATCCAGCAGAAGCTAAAGCCTACCCACTGCGACGTCCCGAGGCGCTCAAAATCCGCAATCGTCGCGTCGATGATGCGCCGGTTTTCGTCCCCGCTGTACGGAATCAGACGCAGGGGATGGATCGCCATCGCGTTGGAAAAATGACGGTGCGACTCCGTGAGGACCTCCTCCGGCGATATCATCAGGACATGGTCTTCGCTGACGGAAAGTCCTGGCAGCGCCGCACGGATTTTCCTCCAGTCCGGTGCCTCCCCGTTTCCGAGCAGAGCCGCGTACTCCGCAAGCGTCTCAAACAGAAAATGCATAAGCGCCAAATCATAATTACTGTTCGGCTTCACAAAGGCTTCCGCCGTATCGTCATGGATTTCGGGTGAGCTGGAAATCGGAAGATAAAGCTTTCCGTCCTCCCCCTCCGTCAATAATTCCGCGATACACTCCGCCGTCTCCTTCAGGTAGGGATAAGCCCGTCCGCTTAAAAACTCCATATCGCCCGTGTAACGGAAATACTCCGCAAAGGCATGGCAGAGCCAGATCTGATTTGTCGGGGATAAAGAATACATCGGCCATCCGCCAAGGGGCTTTGCGTCAATCGTCATGACCGCCGGAAGACACTGGCCGCGTGTCCCGTAAAAGTACGCGGCAAAAGCCCGCCCCGCTTCCCGGCAGTTCCACAGAAAATCAATGAAGCACCGTCCCTCCTCCAGATGGTTTGCCTTCAGATAATGATAATAGCTCATCTGCGTATTCAAATCATTGTGGTAATCGCCCTTCCAGGGCGGAAGCTTATCCTCCGCCGCCGTCCATACCCCCTGCAGCGGCATCGGATAACCGCCTTCCCTCGAGCAGGAGGCAAACAGATAATTTGTCAGATACCACTGTAACTCAAACTGCTTATCCGGCAGGGTGATACCGCTTTTCGACCAATAGCGCTCCCACCATTGCCTGTGTGCCGCAAACAGCCCCTCCGGATTGCGCTGCATATACGCCTCAACCTCGCGGCAGGCGGCGGAAAGCCAATCCCGCGCGTCCGTTGACGCGGCAACACGAAAATACAAAAGCTTCTGATTTCCTTCTTCCCGGATTCCGAGTACAACGCCGTAAGAAAAATCTCCCTCCGCTTTCTGTGAAAAAAACAAAAGCTTCCGTCCCCGGGAAATCACACGTTCACCCGGGACCGCCGGCTCGTAATTCAGCTCCGACAAGTCGCCCTTGGAAATCTCTTTGTGCAGGCGATACGGCACGGCGTCCTTTGCGGCGCCAAAGCCCGGCGGCTTTAAGCTCACCCCGGGAAATGCGTCATTTTGCCCTCTTTCGGCATCCCCGGACTCCGTTTCCGTCTCTTTCTCCCGCTCCTTTATGCTCAGCACGCCGATATTTTCCGCCGCGCCGAAAAACGCGCGTATCGCAAACGCCCGCCCGCCGCTTTCCACCTGAATTTTTGCCTGTGCGTCCTCGATGCAAAGCTCGGACTTTGTTTTCATCTGCTGCCCGAAGGAAAGAACGATTCTTCCCACCGGGAGCTTCGTGGGAACGGGATAATCATAGGGTGCGTCGAATATTTCCCGGATTTTCGCGGTATTTTTTTCCTTTGCCAGCGCAATGAGTGTCTGATAGGTAAATTCCGGCCGTTCTATGCCGAAAGGAGTTGTCCTGTCCCAGATATCCACACGATCCAGGCTCACATACAACTCCTTTCCGTCTCCCCATATCAAACCTCCCATTTGGCCGTTTCCAAGCGGGATGCCCTCATCCCACCTGGAAATATTTTTGTCAAATGTCAGTTTATATTTCATACCATACTATCTCATTCGCCTTCAAATCGAGCGGAAAGCTGGAACCGTCTCCCTTATAGACGGTTGTTGTCTGCGGCTCATAGGTATTATTTACCACGCAGAACTTTCCGTTTTTGATATAGGCATGTACCTCCACATTGTAATTTGTCGAAAACCAACGGTGAATCGACGCCTCGTCCCCTGTGCTCCAGAGAATCGCGCGGTAGAGCAGCCTGCTGTTTTCGAAGCTGTAGGGAAGCCCGCTGATATAAACCGCCCTGCCCTTACCGAATTCGTGAACGGCAAGATGGACATTTTCATTTTCCGAAACAAGCACCGTGGTCCCGGGAAGTGCGTACATATGCTTCTGCGCCTCTCCGAAATCAATTTTTTCCGAAGCATCCTCCGTGATAAAGTGTGCATGATTCTCCCAGTTATATTTGTCATAGCCCAGCGTAAAATCCCGTTCCTCCTCTACCCCGAAGACGGTGGAAAGCTGGATAAAATGACCGTTTGCCTGATGGCCGCTCGGCTCTCCGACTCCGATGATTCCGCCCCCGTTATAAACAAATTCCTTAACCGCCGCGGAAATCACGGGATCGCACCACCACTCCCCGCCGGTCTGGGCGGTATCCGCGTCACCGATATTTAAAATCACATCAATATCTTTTAATATCTGCGGATTTTCCAGGATATCGTCAAAGCTGATAAACGACACGTCAAACGGCGCTCCCGCCAGCGCTTCAATGATTCCCGCATAGGAGTAATTCTTTTTAAAGTAGATGGCGTGATGCACCATGTGGTTGCCCCATGCGCGCATTTTGCCCCAGCAGTTTAATACCGCTACCCGCTTTACACAGTACGGCGTTGTCCCTTTAATATTTTCGTACAGCACGCGGAACTCCTCACATACCGACTCCACATACTCCACAAACTCCGGAAATTCCATCGCCAATTTCAGGTATCCGCCATAGCCGATACGGTCAATCGGTTTTCTTAAAATTGCACGCCTCGCTGTCACCCAGTTGATCTTTGCTTCTTTCACGGGATCTCCGCCCTCATGGAAGGTATCCGGGAAAAAGTATGGCAGCAATCTTCCTTCCGTATACTTCACGCCTTCAATGTCACTGATCAACCGCAGGGTAGAACCGTTTCCCACACTTCCGACCACAGCATCCAGGCCGATGCTCTGAAATTCCTCCATGAACGGCTCCATGCCAATCCAGTGGTCGCCTAAAAACATCATGGCTTCCTTCCCATACTCATGGGTAATATCCACCATTTCTTTTGCGATTTTTGCAACCTCCCTGCGCTGGAACGCCATAAAATCACGGTATTCCCTGCCAGGAATCCGATATTGGTTGTTGTAATAGCCCTGGTCAATGATAAATTCGGGGCGGAAGCGGTAGCCAACTTCCTTTTCAAACTGCTCTAAGATATAAGGACTTACCGATGCGGAATAGCCGTACCAGTCCACGTATTTCTCCCTTGCCAGCTCGTCAAACACCAGCGTAAACTGGTGAAAAAAGGTGGTGAACCGCAGCACATTCACATACGGATGCGCTTCGATAAATTTTCTCAGACGCTCCATGGTATATACATGAGTCTTTGGCTGCCGCACATCAAATGTAATCTGGTGCTCCACATCCTTCCAGTCATTGACCACCGCATTGTACATATGTACCGGATCCCACATAATATATGCAAGAAAGCTTACGGTATAATCATGAAACGGGATGCTTCTGATAATGACCTCTCCTGTTTCCTCCTCATAGGACCAGTCCGAGACCGGAACCACCTCTCCGGTACTCCGGTCAATCACCTCCCACCAGCGGGCAATATCATCCCTGCTGTTCGGCGTGAGCATATCGGGATAAAGTCCTTCCATCAAACGGACGCGAAGCGTTTCCCCCGCCGCCGTATAGATAGGAGTCATCAGATACATCTGCTGAATTTCATCGGGATTCTTCCTCGCCCACTCGTTATCCTTTCTCGTCGTATAATAGGTAGAATATACCTTTAACCCCACATCCTTAAGCTCGACCGGAAAATCCGTGCCGTCGCAGTCACGCACCGCGTCCGCACCCCATCGTTCCGCCAGGCTTAAGGTTTCTTTCACGACGTCAGTGTCTGTTGGAATTGTGACCCGCCCTTTATTCTGCTTCATACGAACCTCCTTCGTTTCGATTTATTTATATTGCCTGTTATAAAACCAGAGTAAAAACACCAGACCCACCAGGCCCACCAGCATCGTGAGCAGTCCTGCCGGACCTATATTCTGCTGTCCGACAACCGTAAGTACAATGCTTATGATAAAAATCACAATGAGAACTGTCATCGTCACTATTTTCTTCATTTTTTCACTCATAATTCCCTCATTTCCGCGCAGCCAAAAGCGCCAGCTAACCCTTTAAACCGCCGATTGTCATGCCCTGCGTCAGCTTTTTCTGTACACACATATACAAAATGAGCGTCGGAAGCATTACGATCACCAGACCGGCATACATCTGGCCATACTGTACCGCCGACCTCTGAGCCGCCATCAGATTCATCAGTCCCACCGGAAGTGTTTTAAGCTCTGCCTTTGTGAGCAGCGTCATGGATATAATATACTCATTCCAGAAGGAAAGGAAATTAAACAAAATGACCGTAACGATGCTCGGCTTTGCCATTGGCATGATAATCCTTACCATCGTGTAAAAATAACCAGCCCCGTCCACATAGGCCGCTTCCTCATAATCCTTTGCCAGAGACTTAAAGTATCCGGACAGCAGATAGATGGTAAACGGCAGTGCCGTGGATGCATATACCAGCGCGAGGATAAAAAGATTATTCAGGAAAAACGTTCCCCCAAATGTCTGCCTTAACCAGATATCCCCATTATTGAGCATCAGGAAAATCGGAACAACGATGTAGTTTACATTGATAAACAGTCCCGCCATAAACATCGTATTCCAAAAGCCTCTGCCGAGAAATTTAAATCTTGCAAGCACATAGGCTGCCGGAAGCGCGATAATGATAAGAAGCGCCAGCGCCAGTGCCGTGACGAGCACCGAATTGAGCATATAAGAACCCATATCAGCCTTCTGCCATGCGTCTATAAAGTTTTGATAATGAATCCCCTTGGGCAGCACCCACGGGCTGCCGTAAAATTCTGAATTTTCTTTAATGGAAGCCACGAATACCCATGCCACCGGCACGATAATCGTAACCGCCAAAAGCGCCAGCATCAGATAAATAAAAAATTTGACCAGCTTCGGGCTCCCATGGAGCCTCGTTTCTTCTTTCTTTCCCATTCTTTTACCCTGCCTTCCTTTCTGCAAACGGCAACATTAAAATTCGATTTCTTCCCGTTTTGTTACCGCATTTAAAATCGCAGCAAGCGCAAACGAGAACAGGAATACCATAACGCCGATTGCCATACCGTAGCCATAGGAGGAGTTCGTGTAGGCCTCCTGGTACATATAGCTTAAGAATACGCTGGAAGCGCCGTCCGGTCCGCTGTTTGTCATCGCCTTAACAAACAGGAAGCTCATGTTGATATTACTGATGATAAAGAATGTCAGTGTCGTCCTGATATTCGTCCAGATTAACGGCAGCGTGATTGACGTAAACTGTTTGATTCTGCCGGCGCCTTCGAGAGCCGCAGATTCATAAAGACTTTCGGGAATATTTGCCATACTCGCCATATACATAACCATATAATACCCGATCGCCTGCCATACCATAGCGATTGCAATACTGTAAATTACGATTTTCGGACTGCCGAGCCAGAGAATCGGATCGTCATTGGTACCGCCCTTAAACAGCGCGATGAAGCTGTTGAGCAGTCCGTTGTTCGGGTCGTAAATCGCGGAAAAGATTGCGCTGATTACAACGATGGATAAAATATTCGGTATGTAAAAAATGACCCTGAAAAAATTCTGCCCCTTTATTTTTTCACGGGTCAGGATTGCCGCAAATATAATGGCAAAGAAAAAGGTTACAATGGTAACGATCACAATCAACAGAATGCTGTTCTGAAATGCCCGGTAAAATTTATCGCTCGCAAACAGTGTGGAAAAATTCTGTAATCCCACAAACGTCTTTTCCGCCGTGTACCCGCCCCAGCGGTACAGGGACATACGGAAAACGTCAATTGTCGGAATAATCATAAAAATAATAAATAATACGATCGCAGGCGTCACGCAGGCAGCGATAAACCCGCTTCTTCTTCTTTTATTTTTCATTGCCCCATCTCCATTTAAAAAACGGAAAATGGCCGGCAGGCAACCGCCCGCCGACCATCCATCACCTTTACTGTTTCAATGCTGCCCTGAGTGCATCACTGTCAGATATAATCTGGCTCACCCAGTCATCCTTCGTCTTATCTCCGGTTACCAGAGAGTTTACCGGGTCAAAGAAAGTGCCGCGGACCGTGATTCCCTCTACCGGATCCGTCGTCGCGAATGCATCCATAACTGCTACCGCACCGTTATCATAGATAGAGTAGAACAGCTTGTTGTCCCCTGACAGCTTCTCGGACATTCCGACAATCGGCTGAACCGCCGGAGAATCGCCGGAGGCAAAAATCTCTGCTGCCTCATCGGAGTATAAGTAAGCGATAAATTCTTTTCCGAGGTCTTTATTTTCTGCACCCTTCGGCATCCAAACCTGCTCGAAGAAGGTGTAGGAAGCCCTCTCGCCATCCTCTACGATTGCAGGAAGCGCGGTAAAGCCCCACTCAAAGCCTTCCGCTCTCGGAGCCTCAGCCATCTCGCCTACTACCCATGTGCCGTTCGGCATGAAGATTGCTTTGTTATCCAGAATAAGCTGCTGATTCTTCTGGAAATCATTGTCATTGGCATTTGCCGGAGTTGTCGGCTCAGTATAGGTTGCAAGCTTCTCAATAATGTCAAATACGGTCTGAGCTTCCTCTGTCTCCCAGATGCCCTCGCCATAATTCATGGCCTGGGTAAACTGCTTGCTTCCCATTGCCTCATGCAGCAACGCGTAGAAGAAAGCGTCAAAATAACCTGTGGTCGGATAGGTAAACAGCGCGATCCCCTCCGCTTTTGCCTTGTCGCCAAGCTCCCACATCTCATCCCAGGTTGTCGGAACAGTCCAGCCCTTCTCATCCAACAGGCCCTGATTATAGAACAATCCGCACGGTCCGTAGAACATCGGCATCAGATAAGTCTTGCCGTCACCATACGGATTCGTGATGGAGTTATCTACAAAGCCCGGTAAAATCTTATCGCCGACAGTCACATCCTCTCCCGGAACCGTCATCGATAAAACGTCCGTCAAATCTTCTACATTATTATCCTTCACAAAGGTCTCGGTCAGAGCCTGCTCTCCGCCAACCGCTCTCATAATGACATCGGGATATACGCCGGACTTCATCTCAGGCGTGATCACATCTTCAAGCTTCTTGTCGATGGTCAGTTCTACCGTCACGCCGGGATGAGACGCCTCAAAGGCCGCGCATACGTCCTGCCAGATCTGCGCACCGTACGCTGTCTCTACCGCTGCCACCTTAAGTACCTGATTGTCCCCCGAAGTTCCCTCATCCGCTGCGTCTGACGTTTCCGTACCGTCTGTCGTAACAGAACCCGTATCCGCTCCGGTATTGCCGGTCGTATTGCCGCCGCAGGCTGCTGCCCCAAAAGCGGTCAGCGCTGCCATCGCTACACATAAAACTTTTTTCAGCTTCATACAATTCCCTCCTATATTTCTTCAGTTGTTCTCTTGATGTCTATAGTATATCCCTTCCTCCTGTCCGATTCAATTCATATGTTGCTTTTAATTTTATATATATTGCTTTTTTCATGTATTTCTGTTAATATTTATATAGTTGTTTTAACGTGTAAAAGTATTTTATTTTATTTTTATTATAATCACTTTGTATAATCAGTACATTTTTGTAATTATATTTTTAGTTATTTTATCCAATTAATTTTTTGTGCATTATTTTTTTAATGAAATCCGTCATTTTTGCGGAGCAGTATTACTAAAATTTCAGGGAGGCAGCCATGGGCATAACCAGATACCAGATCAACACCGCCGACGCACAGTCCGTCAGCGCAAAGCTTCTATATGTGACTTATTCCAAGTATGAAAACGACTGGCCAAGCCTGCCGCACACACATTACTTTACTGAATTGTTCTATGTGAAAAAGGGACATGGGAAATTTCTGGTCGACGACCGTCTTTTTCCCATCAAAGAAGACGATTTTGTGATCGTAAACGCAAATGTTTCCCACACGGAGATATCGGAAAAAGATACTCCTCTGGAATACATTATCCTTGGAGTGGAAGGCTTAAGCTTTTCCTTTGAAGACAACAGGGATCATATTATTTTCAACTGCCGCAACGACCAGTCCGACCTTATGTTTTATATGAATTCCATGCTGAAGGAAATGGAAGAGAAAAAACGCAATTACGAGCTTGTCTGCCAGAATCTTCTGGAGGTAATGATCGTAAAATTGCTGCGGAGGACCAACTTTGCGTTTGAGATCATTTCCTCTGAAAAAATCAGCCGCGGCTGCTTCCTCATCAAACAATACATTGACGCAAATTATGCCTCCGACATCACGCTGGATACGCTGGCCGGGATCTCACATCTGAATAAGTACTATCTGGTACACTCGTTTGTGAAATATTTCGGCTGTTCCCCCATTAACTATCTGTGCAGCGTAAGGATAAAGGCCAGCAAAGAACTGCTGGCCTCCACCGATTACAGCATCAGCGAAGTAGCCCAGTCCTCCGGTTTTTCCTCCCAGAGCTACTTCGCCCAATGCTTCCAGAAACACTGCCATATGAGCGCAAGCGCTTACCGAAAATCCTTCCGGGAACAGACCTGACAGTATTTCTTTACAATTTCATTCATCTCCTGCCATTTTCGCTCCATATCCGCGATCAGGGCAAACTGGGTCCGGCAACGGTCGAGATTATGTCCGGGGCGATGTACCTTAAAATAAACATCGCCCTCCAGATAATCCGCCAGGAAACGGATACCACATTCATAGGTCATCATTTTTGCGCCCATCGGCAGCATTTCAAGCTCCTTTTCCGTCAGCCTTCCGGCACAGCCCTCCGTAAAGCCCTTTACGTAAATTTCGTATAATTCCAAATCCAGAGAAACCTTCGAAACGTCCGGTTCATCCTCGGCGGCCGTATTCGCACCGAATCGGATGGAATCTCCAAAATCATGCACCGCCAGCCCCGGCATGACCGTATCGAGGTCAATCACGCAGATTCCTTCGCCCGTCGCGTCGTCAATCATAATATTGTTGAGCTTGGTGTCGTTATGCGTTACCCGCAGCGGCAGTTCTCCCCGCCGTAACATTTCTCCGAGCACATCCGTCTCGCCGGCCCTTTCACGCGCGAACGAAATTTCCTCCTGCACGCCAGCCGCAAGCCCCATTTTATCCTCCTGTACAGCCCTCTCAAAATCCCGGAACCGCTTTGCCGTATTGTGGAAATCGGGTATCGTCTCATGGAGCGTATGTGCCGGATAGTCCGCCAGCTCCGCCTGGAATTTGCCGAAAGCAAGCGCGCTGTGATAAAAATCCTGCGGCGTTTTCACCTCGTCATAGCAGGTCGCTCCCTCGATAAATCGGTACACACGCCAGCACGTTTCATCCTCCGCCTCAAGATAGCTTTTGCCTTCCTTCGTCGGAACGATATTTAAGGTCTCCCGCTCGGGTTCCCCGCCTCTGGCTATAATTTTCTTTCTCAGATATTCGGTCACACCGCATATATTTTCCATCAGCTCTGCCGGCTTTGTAAAAATGGAGGTATTAATGCGCTGCAATATGTACTTTTTCCCGTCTTCCATTACAACACGATAGGTCTCATTGATATGTCCGCTGCCGTAGGGCTCCAGGGAAACCACCCTTCCCTGCACTGAAAACCGCGTAAATATTTCCTCTGCTCTCATGCTTCACATCCCCCTATTCCCATAATTTCTGCGGATAAAGCCCGCTCTGCTTCATCTGTGCGATTGCCGCCGTAACGGCGGCCTTATCCTCGTGATAGGTAACGCCATACCAGCGGTCCTCCGACTTTAACACCGAAACAACCGCCTTTTTCTCCGCCAGCAGCTCGCCCACGACCGCAGGCAGGAAAAATTCACATTTTAACGGATTCTTCTTCAAATTTTCATCCAGAAACTTCGGGAATCTGGTTTCCAGCTCCTTTAAAAATTCCGGCGTAAAGCCCCACATATTCATCGAAACCGTACTGCCCGCCGGGATTTCCGTCCAGCTTTTCCCGTCGTCCTCCGTATATGCAGTGATGTCTCCACGCCTTTCTATGTGGGTTCTCTCGGTAATCGCAAGCAGATGCCTCTGCGCGTCTGTCGCACACACGCCGCGCGCCACATGGCCGTTTTCCGTCAGCGTATTTTCCAGCGTGTAGCCTACCATTGCATAGCGGTATTGCGCGTCCTCTCCCTGGCCCGCCAGATAATCATAAATTGCGCAGAACGCATGCCTGCCGTAAAAGTCATCCGCGTTGATGACCGCAAACGGCGCATCCACCACATCCTTGCAGCACAAAACGGCATGCCCCGTCCCAAACGGCTTTATCCGGCCCTCCGGCACGTCATAGCCGGCAGGCAGCTTTGCAAGCTCCTGATAGACATACTCCACCTGCATCTGCTTTTCCATGCGCTCGCCGATCGTTGCCCGAAAGTCGGCTTCATTTTCTTTTTTAATAATGAATACAACCTTCTCAAATCCCGCCAGCTTTGCGTCGTACAGAGAAAAATCAATGATAAGATGTCCTTCCCCGTCTACCGGGTCAATCTGCTTGAGTCCGCCGTAACGGCTTCCCATTCCGGCTGCCATAATGACTAAAATCGGTTTTTTCATACGTCCACCCCTTCTCCTTTGATTTGCACTGCTGCTTTCTGTCGTGCATCACATTGTCCTGCTGCTCTTATCTTAACATCATTTCCCGAAAATGCTTTACACGATTCCTCATGAAATGTGCACAATCGCACTTAATTTTTTCCCTTTTTGACTGTGCAATTTTGATTTTTTCCTGCCTATGCATTATAATAAATACAGAAAAAACGAAGCATATCAATGAACAAAGAGGTGCATAATGCCGGATTTTGTATTTACCCCGCTCGATTCGGAGATAACTGTCACGGACGTGATTACGGTTCACTATTTTGAATACCGCAGCGACTTTTATTTTGCCGGAGAACGTCATGATTTCTGGGAGTTTCTTTTTGTCGATAAGGGCGAGGTCCTTGTCATGACGGACGATGCGGAATACACGCTTACAACGGGCGATATTATTTTCCATGAACCAAACGAATTTCACAATGTGCGCGCAAACGGCGTAGTCGCTCCCAATCTGGTTGTGATCGCCTTTTCCTGTGCTTCTCCCGCCATGGATTTTTTCCGCAAACGGATATTAAAGGCGGGTGAACGGGAGCGGACGCTCCTTGCGAAGCTGGTCAATGAAGCCCTCCTGACATTTTCCTCCCGTCTGGACGATCCCTTCCTGACCGCTCTGGAATTAAAAGAAAGGCCGCCCTTCGGCAGCCTTCAGATGATAAAAATATATTTGGAAGCATTTTTTCTCGGCCTGATCCGCCGGGAAGCCGGCGCGCCTAAGATTTCAAACCCCATGGGCTATTTTGAAAACTTTGAATCACCGCAAAAGACCATACGGCAGAAAAACGACCTGCTGCTTTACCGCCGCGCGGTCGCCTATCTGCAGGAAAATATCGGCCGTCAGCTTACCATGGAGCAAATCTGCCAGGAGCTTTCCGTCGGAAGCTCCCAGCTTCAGAAGCTTTTTTCCGCGCATGACGGCTGCGGCGTCATTCACTATTTTTCCAGGCTCAAAATTGATGCCGCCAAGCAGTATATCCGAGCGGACAACCTGAACTTCACTCAGATCTCGGAAGCGCTCGGCTATAGCTCCGTGCATTATTTTTCCCGGCAATTCAAGAAATTTTCGGGCATGACGCCGTCCCAGTATGCTTATTCGGTCAAAGCTAAAATGAGCGACAGCCTGCTCTGATGCCGGGACGAAAACACCCGCCCTCCGGCGGCACGCTACTCCAGCTCTACGATTACATAGTCGCCCATGACATGGTTGACATAAAAAATAAGGCAGACGGTCCCGTCCCTGCGATAGGAATATCCCATCGTCTCATTTTCGGCGTAATCCTCCACACCCCCGTCAAAATGGGACAGGCTTGCGGCAAGCGCCTCCTGCGTAGGCTCCATCCAGATAAAATTGTATTCCAAAACATCCCGCATGGTAATTTCACCGGACGGGGAACCCTCCGCATCCAGCAGCGTGTACCCCTCCGTCCCGTCAAACAGCAGCGCAGCGGTTTGCTCGGGATCGGCCATGTCCGCAAATGTTACCTTCTCTCCGGTCTGCATATCAATATTGTAGGAAGTCAGCGCCGCAGACGGATGTGCCGCCCCCTCATAGGCATAATAGGTGTGGCAGGTCAGCGAAAGAAGCTCGTCGCTCTGCTCCTCCACGGTAAAAGTCATGCTTACCGAATCATTTTCCCCGAGCGGGCTTTCCTCCGTATCTCCGGTCATTCCGCCTGCCATCTGAATCGCCGCGTCCTCAAATATCTCATTCCACTCCTGCTGCTTCTCCTCATTGCTCCATCCGGTAATCTGCGGATAATTAATATCCACCAGATCACTTTTGGCGTAATTCACCATCTCCACCTGATAAGGCTGCTCCTCCGTTTCTGTCTCCTGCACGTTCTCCTCGGAAGACTCCGAAACAGGCCCGGACGGCTGTCCGCTATTTCCGCAGCCTGCGGCAAGCACCAGCGCCGCAAGCATACATGCTGTCACTCTCTTTTTCATTCTCTCAGATTTCCTTTTCCCCTTATTCCAAAAATTTTCTCACGTCGTCCGGCGTCCCGGCAAAGTACCCGGCTCCGTGCGCCTCCAAAAACGGCCGGTCACGAAAGCCCCAGAGCACGGAAATGCAGGGCAGTCCCGCATTTTTTGCCGTCATAATATCAACATCGGAATCACCGACATATACCGCCGTCTCCGGTGCCCTGCCAAGCTCCCGCAATGCCGCGAACACGGTGTCCGGGGCAGGCTTCCTTGCAACTCCCTCGCGCTCTCCGATAGCAACCTCTACGATTCCCTCAAAATAGAGCTCGTTCAGCTCCTTTACGGCGGAATCCAGCTTATTGGATACGATCGCAAGGGCATAACCGTCCTTCTTAAGGCCGCGCAGCAATTCGAGAATGCCGTCATATGCCCTTGTCTTATCATTGCAGTGTATTCCGTAATACTCACGAAACTTCGCAAAGGTTTCCTCAAATGCGGGATTGTCAAAGCCTCCTGGTACGGAAAGCTCCATCAGGCGGCGCACGCCGTTTCCGACAAATTCCCTTACCTCCGCAATCGTCCGCTTCGGCATTCCCATCTCCCCGAGGGCGTAATTGACCGCGTCCGCCAAATCCTCCAGCGTATTTAACAGCGTCCCGTCCAAATCAAAAACAACCGTATCATATGTCCTCATTTTTCCTCCATCCTGTTTAACAGACGCTTACCTCGCCGGCAAGCACCCGCTTGTAGTCCTCATAATTTTTTGCCAGCAGCGCCGGGGTGTCAAGCCCGTACGGGCATTTGCTTTTACATTGATTGCAGTGCAGGCAGTTTTCGATTTTTTTCATTTTCTCCTGCACCTCGGGCGTAAGCTGTAACTCCGACGGAGACCGCCGCAAAAGCAGCGACATCCGGGCGCAGTTATTAATCTCGATTCCCGCCGGACAGGGCATACAGTAGCCGCAGCCCCGGCAGAAATCACCGCTTAGCTCCTCCCTGTCATGCGCGATAAGCGCCTTTAATTCCTCCGTCATCGCGGGCGGATTATCTATATAAGAGATAAACTCGTCCAGCTCCCGCTCCCGCTGGATTCCCCAAATCGGCAGCACATTATCGTACTGTGCCGCAAAGGCATACGCGGCCGCGGAATCGGTAATCAGACCGCCGGAGAGCGCTTTCATGGCGATAAAGCCCATGCCCGCCTCCCTGCATTTTTCCACCAGCGCGATGTCCTGTTCGGATGCGAGATAGCAGAACGGGAACTGCAGGGTCTCATAAAGTCCCGAAGCAATCGCTTCCTCCGCCACCGCAAGCCTGTGGTTGGTAATTCCGATGTGGCGGATTTTGCCCTGCGCCTTCGCCGTAAGCATCGCCTCATAAAGCCCTGTACCGTCCCCCGGTTTCGGACAAAACGCCGGATTGTGAAACTGATAGATATCTATATAATCGGTTCTTAAATTATGCAGGGATGTCGCAAGCTGCTCCCAAAATTCCTCCGCATTCGCGGCTGCCGTCTTGGTCGCAAGAATCACCTTCTCCCGCATACCGTCAAATGCCGCCCCGAGCTTTTCCTCGCTGTCGGTGTAAAAACGGGCCGTATCAAAAAAGGTAATGCCCGCGTCATACGCTCTGCGTACCAGCCGCACCGCCTCATCCGTGCCGATACGCTGGATTGGCAGCGCTCCGAATCCGTTTTTGTTGACTGTAATTCCCGTCCTTCCAAGTGTCACTGTTTCCATAACCCTCATTTCTCCTTTCCTGCGGCGATTTTTCCCTTCTGCTCTCCCGGCTCCCTATGAGCCGCTCTGCCGGATATACGGGAAAAACAATTCGCTTTTTCCCCCGCTGTCAAACATGCTGTTATATTGCAGTATCTCGTAATTTTTCATCCACTCGGCGTCCTCTCCCGCGGCATCCTCCACGTGGTAAAACTTTCCGTCCGCCGCCGAATAGTATCCCCTGGAATTGATTGCCGGTATGACCTCCATCATATCCGCAAGGAACTGATTGTACGCCGGGAGTGCGATTCCCGCCCGTTTCAGCGCCAGCGTGGATAAATAATTGATGCTGGTAAGCTCCATCGTTTCCTCCTGGCTGTCATAGTTTGTCCAGATAAAAAACGGCACGGTATACAGATCCTCCAGCTCCGAGAGCGTCAGTCCCGAAAGCCCCTTCCTGTTCAGATACGGGTAAAAGCTTGACGAAAGGCTCGGCTGATGGTCGCCGAAAAATACGATTTCCACGGGCTCGTCCACGCCTTCAAAGTAGGAAATCAGATATTCGAGCGCCTTGTCGCTCTCGTGTACCAGGGACAGATATTGGTTCACGTCCGGGTAATTCAGCCCCAGCATACGTACTTCCTCGTTAAAATTATCATATTTCTCGGTGTAGCCTCCGTGATTCTGCATGGAAATCCCCATGATAAATAAATCCTCGTTGGCTTTGCGGCTCTCATAGCGCTCCACGATTTTTTCATAAAATTC
Source organism: uncultured Roseburia sp. (assembly GCA_944380515.1). Classification (GTDB taxonomy): domain Bacteria; phylum Bacillota; class Clostridia; order Lachnospirales; family Lachnospiraceae; genus Roseburia. The sequence continues at coordinate 2,038 of CALWHT010000019.1, read as the reverse complement.
CTGATCCGTGATATATTCACGGTACATCTTTGACTGGTCAAAATCGTCGATAAAATACATTTCGTCAAAGCCCATATCCGGGTATACGCTGTTCCTGCTCCAGCCTGTCTCATAATAAGGATGCATTGCCACACAGGTATAGCCGATATTTTTCAGATTGGACACCAGCGATGTCGGCGTGTCCGAAATGTACTGCTGGTAAACAACAGATCCGCTCGGCAGAAAGGCCATCGAGTTTCCCGTCAAAAACTCCCATTCGGAATTCGGCGTTTTGGCCCCGAATACGGAGGAAAGCGCATAGCCCTTTAAGGTGTTTTCCGTCAGGGAATCATAAAACGGCGTCACCTCCATGTTGGTTGAAAAATCACCGACCACGCTCAGATCCGCGTAGGACTCGCTCATGATGACAATGATGGTCGGCTGCTCCTCCACATCGTCCACATAGCTTTCCCCGGTGCCGTCATATTTTTCCTCCAGTTCCCGCACCGCTTCCTCAGAATAGCCCTCCGGCTCCGCGATAAAGCAGTCCCGGATACTCAGCACAAAATTCAGGATATAACCGTTTCGGTAGCTTCCCTTCTGCTCCCAGGTCTCCGTCACGTAGCTCTCGGTCTCCCGTCCGATATAAACGCCGCATAACACTGCCAGCGAAACGCAGACAATCGCCATGGGAATCCTTTTTTTACGCGGAACCGCAAGCTTTCGGGCAAGCGCCACATAAAGCGTGCCCAGCAGGATGACATAGCCGGCGCGCTCATCCAGCACAAATTCGTAATTTCCCGCCACGGAAAGCCCGGTCTGGATTGACTTTAAATCGCTGAAAATAAATTCATTGCCCCGGAACAGATAGACAAAATAATTCACGCCCGCCAGAATCATCAGGAAAAGGTAAGATATCATACAGGTAAGCCCCGCCTGATTGGTGCAGGCCTGCACAAGAAGAAACACGGTCAGGCAGCAAAGCACGTTCAAAAACATTTTGGTATCTGTTATTTTTGCGCGAAGCTCCGCGTCCAAAAGGAGATACTGCACCTGATATGCCGTAAAAAAACTGCTGCCCACAAGCATCAGTCCCGTCCAGAGCCAGGAAAGCTTCCCGCTTAATTCTATTTTTAAGCTTTTTATCAGAAAATACAGCGCTCCAAAACCAAGCAGCGCCCACACGGAAAATCCGATGCCTGCATACAGCACCGATGCCAGAATCATCGCTATCGCCAGCCTGCCCAGATTCCCTTTATCAAAATATAATCTTATCTTCATGGCTTCCTCATTCTTTTGACCAGAAATCACTGTAACGTTATTCTATCATTACATATAATTTTGTCAATTTTGTGAAGCTTAAAACTTTCTTAATATTTTCCACATTTCACCCGCTAAAATAGCGGCTTTACGGGCTTTTGTTGCTAATCTGTTGCTAACCGTTAAAAATTAAAAGCACCTATTAATACACAATAACCTCTTTTTCACACAAAAAAAATTCCCTTTCCGACCACCGCCAGAAAGAGAATTTCTTTTTATTCCACACCTACAATCTTCCAGTTATCCCCCTTTTCCAGCACCAAATCATACTGAAAAATCTCACTGATCTTAGTCTCCTGGTTTAAATACTTCACATAAACCGCTGCTTTTATCTGCTCCCCTTCCTTATAATAAACCGCATCATCCAGACCGGCATATACATAATCACTTTTCGAAACGGCAGGAAGCACGCCATCTTTTACATAGTAGGACAGTTCTTTCGCCGTAGACGTCGGATAAAGGTTAAAAAACGTATTCAAAAATTCCTGTATCTCCGTTGACGTACTGGCGTCCACGGTTCCATCCACTTCCTTTTCCTTCGGCGCATAAGAAGATTTTCCCGGCATCGCATAAACAGTCGGGTTTTTTATGATTACCATATTGCCGCTGCTATCTACATGCACTCTTACCTGATAAGCATTTTCACTTTCCGACGTAGCACCATCTTCCGCCAGCTCCTGCACCACGGAATAAACAACCTGGTATTCCTCCGCATCCGCTTCCTCCAGCGACCATATAT
>CALWHT010000018.1 GCA_944380515.1 uncultured Roseburia sp. | reverse complement strand
CACGAGTATTTGGTTACATTCTTACCCCCGTGTTACATCCCGGGGGTTAAGCCGGACGCTTGCGCGTCCGGCGCCGCCCTTGCGGGCGGCTGGCTCCGCTGCTTACGCTTTGCCCGCGCGGGCCTGCCGCCCGCAATACCGGCGCTTTTCTGCCTTAACTCCCCGGAAAACCAAAAGGCGTGGATTTATGGATAACCCGCATTCCGCCATTGACAACCGCATGGAAAAAGCATTGAAATCCTATGGAAAAGCCTTTTCCACAAGGCTTCCAACACTTTTCCCACCCAGTTGCCAACAGCTCCATAAGCGCACGGGTTACCCACAATCCCACCCCTTCGGCTGCGCCCTCTGTTATCTATCCTTTTCTTTTTATACAAAAAACAGGTTGGGAAGCTGTCCGGCAAAGGCAAACCGCAGGGGAGCAAAAGCCGGAAAGGCGGAATCCCTGGCTGCGCATAAGCAGCGGCTTTGCTTTTTAAGCCCTGGCTGCTCCCAGGTACACATCATGGACAAGGCGCGAATTTTCTTTCCAGCTGCTCTAAGGCACTGACGCGGAATCATTGCGGCCGTTCGGCTGGCCGGTCCGCCAAAAGCCGGTGTCCGGGTCTCGAACCCGATGCCAAGCTTCCGGCAACTCCACTTTTACGCCGAGGTTCTCCGACTATTTGTTTGTGGCAGTATGAAAAGGCCACCCTACCAACGACAAAAGCTGTTCAATAACCTTATTCATACTCCGTTGCGCCACTGCCGCATCCAGCGCATACTCCACACACAATCCCAATATATCTTCCCGCGTATACAATAAATCCCCGCCGAACTCAAAACTCCTCAAAGTACGTTCTTTTGCATACCATTCCAACAGCTTTTTTTCCTCCGGCTTTAAATAAAGCGAAATTGTAACTTTTACAAGCTTTTCCCTTTCTTCTTTCTTCTTCATAACACGTTCTCCTTTATCAGATCCGAATCGTCCCGACCTGCTTAAAACGCCACATCAGGGCGGCAAATTCCTCTGCTGTATGAAATTCCGCAACAAAAGCAGCGCCGGTATTTTCTTTCTTCAGTTCACAGATCCGTTTCAGGGAACGGGCGGAAATCAAGAAAACCTCCCTCCCTTCATTCTCCGCTATCCGTTGCCCTTCATATCTCGTATCATTCATTACTCTTTCACATACCGGCAAAAGTGCCGCAGCTCCTGTTGCTTCCATCTTCATACCCTCCATATGCTTTTAATATCGCAGTCATTAAATCCTGACGCCCAACCGCATACAATCCGCTTTTCGCTCGCAAAAATTTTTCCAATTTTCAGCCGTCATATTTTCCAAATACGCCGCTTTTGCTTGTTTATACGCAACCAAAACGTCCGCTTTTGCTGTCTGTAAATTTTTCATATTCATTCTTCATATCCTCCACATGCTTTTACTTTCTCGTCTGCCTCATCAGTACCGGGAGACTATCCCCGGCAGACGGCCATTGCTGACCGTTTCGGCTTATGCAATTCCGTAGAGCCTTGTAGACTTTCTAAAAGTCTTTATTACTCCGCCCGGTGTTCCGTCTGGCTTAATCGTCCAGTGATTTTTAAAACTGGAATAATCACTACAAAGTCTAACCGTGATTGATTTTTCCGTTTCTTTAACGATTTCTACTACATCAAATAAAAATCCGTCTGCCTCTGCTAACTGTGTACCTACTTTAATTTCGCTTGCTTTAATAATCATGTTCGTTTCCTCCTGATTTTCTTTATTTCCTGTTCCTTATGCTATTATTATACTCTATATTTTAGAGTATGTATATTGACGCTTTGCACAAATTATACATTGATTTTTAGTGCATAATATACATTATTTTTAGATGTATAATATGCACTTGATTTTAAAGCATAAATATAGTATTATCAATGCCAAAGAAAGGCGGTGAAATCTTGATAAAATACAAAATAGACATTATTCAAACTCTCAAAACCAATGGCTACAGTACATATAAAATCAGAAAAGAAAAAATTTTTACGGAATCCCAATTACAAAATATCCGTGACAACAAATTACTAACACAAGACGCTTTAAACAAACTCTGCAAACTTCTCAATCTTCAACCCGGAGATATTCTCGAATACATTCCCGATTCAGAAAACAAAAATTAGAACGAAAAAGGAAGATACCACCAGGTTATCTTCCTTTTTCAATACAATCACAATATTCTTTTTTTTACTTCGTCCTGTTTGGCTCCATAAACGTATCATAGAAGTTCGATAACGCATCCGGTTCCTTACTATTCCCGATGCCATGTTCCTGGATGTATTCTTTTGCCTTTAACACATCCTCATGCGTGAAATGAAATTCCATCACCGGCGTATCATTTTTCAAATTTTCAAACGTTTGTGTAATCGTCTCTACATACTCCGGATCGGTTTTCCAGATGGAATTATCCTCCAGACCTCCGTTTTCGTAAGGCTGGTTATAAAAATACTCGTCAATAAAACGTGTCGTTCCTTCCGTTTTCACATCCTGCGGCGTCGTATCAACTACGTAAACAGTAATTTCCTTACTATACATGCTGCCGGAGCTGTCAACGACTGTCAAAGTCTCCGTAATTTCGAAGGTTTCCGCTTTTTCCAGATTAGCTGTCAGCCCTGTAAAATCTTCCGCACGGTAATCCGGAATGGAAAAAGATGTACCATTCTCATGAAAGCCCGGATCAATCGGACTGCCGTCCTCCCGGTCAGAAGCCGTCGCATGGCTTAATATCTCCGCCTCGGTAATAAAACCGCTCTGTGCCTGTTCCAGGCTATAATACAAATCCTCCGCCACAATCCACGGGCAGTCATCCCAAACAGCATACAGCGTGATTTCCCCGCCGTGCTCTATGACAAGATTCTTCACGGTATCACCTGCCGCCCACTGTGCCGTAGGCCTGTCTTTGTTTTCCTCCAACGCCCAGCCGAGAAATACAGACGGATAAACCGTCGGCTGCGGATCTGTTTCCGTTTCCTCTTCCGGCTGCTCCGTTCCGGCCGCCTTCTCTTTGCTTTCCCGCTGTTCCTCTTCCGAAGCTTCCGTTTCTTCCTCCGGCCGCTCCGTTTCTGCTTCCTCCGGCGCTACATACCCGTACATCATGCTTTCCGGGATTGCGCCGGAAAGTACGCCCTCCGTCACATTCTCTCCGTCTAGCGTGTACTTGACATAAGCCGCCGTTCCGTCCGATGTGATAATATTCGGCAGCGTGATTTCCTGCCCGTATTCCGCTACAATGTCATCCACATGCGACAGCTCCGCGCCATCGTTCGGATGAAAATGGATGGTATACTGATTCGCTTCGGCATTAGCTGTCATAGTAACATCCTGCGCCGGCATGAGAAAGCTATAATTCAATACTGCAGTCTGATACGTTCCCGTCCAGTTTTCAAAATGATAGCCTTCCTTTAATGTGGCCGTAATGCTGACCCTCGTTCCGAATGTATATTTACCGCTGCCGCTAACGGAGGCGATGCCCTCACCGGCATGAAGCGTCACATTATAAGAATTGATACGCCACTGCGCATACAACGTAATATCGCCGATATCCTGTACTGCCTGACCATCTCCATAGGACACGCCGCTGCCGTTCGCCGCTGTATTCCAGCCCGTAAAGGTATAACCTGTCCTCGTATACGCATTCGCCGTCAGATAATAACCCACGCCATAATCACATACCTGATTGCTCATACTGCCGCCTGTCGCGCCGTTCCCATGGAAGGTAATTGTATAATTATTTTTTCTCCATTGCGCATATACCGTCAACGACTTTGTCTGAAACTTTGTCCCGTCCGTAAAATCCTTATAATCCGTCGCATAATATGAAACGGACATGTCAAAGGGCGTTC
>CALWHT010000017.1 GCA_944380515.1 uncultured Roseburia sp. | reverse complement strand
CTGTTCTTTTCTTCCCATTTCAGCCTCACTGCGAAAAAATTTTTTTGTCATACTTCTATTTTCGCAGTGAAGCTGTGCATTTTCAATAGGTTTTAGTGCGAATTATTTTTACCTGTCAGAACTGCCTATAATGAAAAAAATCCAGACAGAAACGAGGTATATTCCATGAGTCATTCAGAAGGTCAGAACGAAATCCTCAAATCCGACGGTCATGCGCACGCGTACGTTTCCAAACGGGCCGTGCGGGAGGAGGTCAAATCTACCGCCTACGCATTTACCGTGATGAGCGTCATCGGCTTCCTTTTTCTCATTTTGTTTGCGGCAGGCGTACTCCCCTTAAATACTGCCTTTTATATGAAGGTACTTATCTGCATCGTGATGGGTATTATGTTCGCCGCGTTCTTCTTCATCGGTGTCCGGTCCTTTGCAGAACTAAAAGCACTGGAAAGCGCTGTGAACCGGGAGGAGCAAAAACTCTCCGAAATCAGGGAATGGTTTCTCGGTACCTATGACGCGGCCGCTTGCGACGCAAAGACGGACAAAACCCTCTCCGCGGAGCAGCTTTATTTCCAACGCTGCGAAACGATGGGCAGACTGATACGAAGTCAGTACCCGGAAACGGAGGAAGCGTTTCTCGACCATGTCATTGATACGCTCTATGACGAAATATTTTCCGCATAAAATCTTTTTTCTACGCCGCTTTTATGATATAATGAGCGTTAGTGAGAAGAATGTGCCTATACATTCGGCGAACGGCGAATGTATAGGCACAATTATAAAATATTACATGGAGGATTTATTGTGAAAGCACTGAAAGAAAAAATCCTTTCTGAGGGAATTGCGGTAAACGAGGATATTTTAAAGGTAGACGGTTTTGTCAACCATCAGGTGGACCCGGAACTGATGAAACAGATAGGCGAGGAATTTGCCGCGTATTTTAAGGATCGGGGAATTACAAAGGTTGTAACCATTGAGAGCTCCGGAATTGCTCCCGCACTTATGACCTCGTACGCGCTGGGTGTTCCGATGATTATTTTAAAAAAGCAGCCTTCCAAGGTTTTAAATGAAAATCTGTTCCATACGGTCGTGACTTCCTTCACCAAAGGGACAAGCTACGAGCTGACGCTTTCCCAGAAGTTTATCGACGAAAATGACCATGTACTGATTATCGACGATTTTCTCGCCAACGGAGAAGCCGCCACAGGAGCAATCCGTCTGCTCCGCAAGGCACACGCTACGGTCGCCGGCATCGGTATTCTCATTGAAAAATCCTTCCAGCCGGGACGTGAAAAACTGACGGAACAGGGAATTGATGTCTACTCCCTCGCCAGAATCGCAAAGCTCGGGAAGGATCTCATCGAATTTTTGCCCGAATAAAAAACGCCGTCCTGCGGCACTTTTAAAACAGGCGGTATGCTGCCTTTTCTGACAGCATACCGCCTGTTTTTGTGTCTCAGCATAACAAAACCGATAAATTTTACGGATAATAAATAAAGTTTGTCCGGTAAATTCTGCTGGATAATCCTGTTTTATCATTTACGACCAGAACAGAAAGCACATTGTTCCCCTGCGGCACTAAAATCGGCTCCGTATACTTTGCGGACAGTTCCGTTGGGTCTGTGGAATCCCAGGTATAGTAAATGCTGCAATCCTTTTCCGCGCGGATGGTCACGAGCGTCTCTCCGGTCAGTGTTCCGCCGTCCGGGGTCACGACCGGATAGTCCGGCGGTTCAATGACAATCTCGTATTCGGCAGTCACAATCTCGCTGTTAATCCCCTTTTCATTGCGGCAGACAGCGCGGATTTCATAATTGCCCGCTTCATCCAGCTCGATTCCGTCCTCCGGATAGAGAATGCCGTTTTCCTCATCCGGGTCGCTTCCGTCCAGCGTATAATAAATCGGAAAGTCCTGCGTCGAATATAAAATGACAGTGATATAGTCGTCATATTCCCCGCCAATCGGAGATACCACCGGCTCATCCACCTCATAATCCGCAAACAGCTCCAAAATGGCTTCGTCCGTGACATTCTCCCTGAGAGAGAGGATACTGTCATAATCTTTCTTCTCATCATAGATGGCAATCAGATTCTGATAGGCCTCCTCGTTGTCCGAATCCAACTGAATAATCTCCATGTAGAGAACCATCGCGGAATCATATTCCTTCTGTCCCATATAAATTTCTGCCATTGCAAGCCGTACGTCGATATCATTCGGCTGAAGCGCCAACGCGGTTTTATAATATCCGAGCGCTTCCTCAAACTTATGGTCCTGCGCCTCCCTTTGTCCCATTTCCATCTGGTATTCATAGGAATTCGCGTTTCTGTTGTCAATATACAGCTTTACTGCGATTATCGTGGCAATGGCAGCCACCAGAACACAGCATGACACTGCGATTACAGTCTTATTGATTTGCTTTTTTTCCGGCTTCTTCTTTTTCTGATTTTTAATCTTCTGCGACCCTCCGCCGCTGCTTTCCTCCTTCAGCAAAGAGCGCAGATAATCGTCCTCCAGCACACTGTAGTCGGGAACAATCTGCGCTTCATGACCGCAGACGGAGCAGTAAAGGCAGCCCTCTTTCAGCTCTGCCCCACACTTCGCACATTTCATATGAAATCCTCTCTCACTTATTAAAGCATTGCTTCTACGCAGTTATTCATCAGCATTGCAATCGTCATCGGTCCGACACCTCCCGGAACCGGCGTAATTGCGGACGTATGCTCCGCCACCTCATCATACTTTACATCCCCGCACAACTTTTTCACGGTTTTCCCGTCTACGATTTTTTCCTCACGGTGAATGCCGACATCAATGACGACGGCCCCCTCCTTAATATATTCCGCCGTGATAAAACGCGGCTTTCCGACAGCCACAATCAAAATATCCGCCTGCCTGCAAAGCTCCTTTAAACCAACGGTTTTCGAGTGGACGACTGTCACAGTGGCATTCTCCCGCAGCATCAGAAGCGCCATCGGTTTGCCTACGATATTGCTTCGGCCCACCACCACACAATGCTTTCCTTCTATGGTAATGCCGGAACGCTTCAAAAGCTGGATGATTCCGGCCGGCGTGCAGGAAACAAAGCCCTTTTCGCCTATCACCAGACGGCCCACATTCTCGGGATGAAAACCGTCCACATCCTTTTGGGGTGAAATAGTCCGTATCACCTTATCCTCGTCAATATGCTCCGGCAGCGGAAGCTGAACCAGGATTCCGTTGACGGAATCATCCCGGTTTAAGGTCTCTACCAAATCCAGCAGCTCCTGCTCCGTGGTCTCTGCCGGAAGCTCGTAGGAAAGCGAGCGGATTCCGATATATGCGCAGGCCTTTTTTTTGTTATTCACATAAACGCTGGAGGCAGGGTCGTCTCCGACCTGGATGACAGCCAGCGCTGCCTCTTTCCCCTCCTGTTTTAAAGCGGCAACCTTTTCTTTTAGTTCGTCCTTGATTTCCTGTGAAATCTTTTTCCCATCAATGATTTGCGGCAACTTTTTCTCCTCCTTATTTGTCACAGGGCTTCAATCCGCGCTGCAACCTGTCATATGCTTAAAACAATCCGGTAATCACTCCGTGATCGTCCACATCAATTCCATACGCAGCCGGCGATTTTGACAGCCCCGGCATCGTTGTAATCGCGCCGGTCACGGCAACAACAAATTCAGCCCCGGCGGAAACATAAACCTCTCTGACATTGACAGTGAATCCCGTCGGCCGTCCAAGCTTCGTCTGGTCGTCCGATAAGGAATACTGCGTTTTTGCCATGCAGACCGGAAAATGGGACATTCCGAGTTCTGCAATCTTTTTCAATTCCTTTGCGGCAGCTGGGGCATAGGTCACGCCGTCCGCGCCGTAGATTTCCTTTGCAACCGTCTCGATTTTTTCCTCGAGAGAAAGATCGTCCCCATATAAAAGCTGAAAATGACTTTCCTTCGTCTCTAAGGTTTCAAGCACCTTTTCGGCAAGCGCGACACCGCCCTCGCCGCCCTTTTCCCAGACCTCGGAAAGTGCGAATTCGCAGCCTCTTTCCCGGCAGAACTGCGCTACATAATCTGTTTCCGCCTTTGTGTCCGTGACAAAGGAATTTAAAGTTACGATGACAGGAACCCCGTATTTCTGGAGATTTTCAATGTGTTTTTCCAGATTTACAATTCCCTTTTTTAAGGCCTCTATATTTTCGGTTCCAAGGTCGGCCTTCGCAACACCGCCATTGTATTTCAACGCGCGTACGGTTGCCACCAGAACAACCGCATCCGGTGCAAGCCCCGCCTTGCGGCACTTAATATCAAAGAATTTCTCGGCTCCCAAATCAGCTCCGAAGCCGGCCTCCGTAATCACATAGTCAGCAAGCTTTAAAGCTGTCTTTGTAGCGCGGACGCTGTTGCAGCCGTGTGCAATGTTTGCAAACGGGCCGCCGTGTACGATTGCGGGCGTATGCTCGAGTGTCTGAATGAGGTTTGGCTTTAAGGCGTCTTTTAAGAGAGCCGCCATTGCCCCTGTCGCCTTTAAATCGTTTGCCGTGACAGGTTCTCCCGCAAAATTATATGCCACGATGATATTTCCGAGTCTTCGTTTCAAATCATGCATGTCGTCGGCAAGACAGAGAATCGCCATGATTTCGGATGCAACGGTGATGACAAAATGATCCTCGCGCACCATGCCGTCCATTTTCCGGCCAAGCCCGACAACGATATTGCGCAGCACACGGTCATTCATATCCATACAACGTTTCCAGACTACCTGGCGCGGGTCGATGCCAAGCTCATTGCCCTGCTGGATATGGTTATCCAGAAGCGCGGCCAACAGGTTATTTGCGGAAGTAATCGCATGGAAATCTCCCGTAAAATGCAGGTTTAAGTCCTCCATCGGAACTACCTGAGCGTATCCGCCGCCGGCGGCGCCGCCCTTAATCCCAAAACAGGGGCCAAGCGAGGGCTCGCGCAGCGCGATGACCGCCTTTTTCCCAAGTTTGCCAAAGGCTTCACCCAGCCCGACGCTTGTTGTGGTCTTTCCCTCCCCGGCAGGCGTCGGATTGATTGCCGTCACAAGAATCAGCTTTCCGTCCGGCTCATCCTTCACGCGCTCCATGAGTTCATCCGAAAGCTTCGCTTTATACTTTCCGTAAAGCTCCAGCTCATCCTCCCGAATTCCAAGCTTTTCGGCAACCTCTGTAATGTGTGCCATCGTTGCTTCCTGTGCGATTTCAATATCCGTCTTCATCATATCCTCCTTCTTGCCCCTTTAGAGACATTCTTCCTCATATTGTTCAAACTGCTCCTGCGTCATCAAAACGCGGCGCGGTTTTGTTCCCTCCTCGGGGCCGACGATCCCGGCCTCCTCAAGCTGGTCCATAATCCTTGCGGCGCGGTTGAAGCCAATCTTAAAATAGCGCTGCAGCATGCCGATGGAACCTTTTTCCTTATCAATCAGAAGCCTTGCCGCTTCCGCAAAATAAGCGTCTCTGCCGTCTCCCGGCCCGGAATCCGAACCGATGGCTACCGTGGTATTACCGGTCTCGACATTATTCATGTGTTCCTCCACGCTGGCGTTGTAGGTCACCTGACCGTTCTGCTCTTTGATAAACTCCACAACGTCCGCAACCTCTTTATCCGAAACAAAAGCGCCCTGTACGCGCATGGGCTTTGGCATGCCCTGCGGATAAAACAGCATATCGCCCTTTCCAAGCAGCTTTTCGGCTCCGTTCATGTCAAGAATCGTGCGGGAATCCACGCCGGAGGTCACCGCAAAGGCAATGCGGCTCGGCATGTTTGCCTTAATCAGGCCCGTAATGACATTGACGGAAGGACGCTGCGTCGCGATAATCAGATGAATACCGGCCGCCCGCGCAAGCTGGGCCAGACGGCAGATTGCTTCCTCCACATCACCGGGCGCCACCATCATAAGATCCGCCAGCTCGTCGACAATAATGACAATCTGCGGCATTTTTTCAGGCTTCGGCTCGCCGGGAACGTCAGGCAGACTCTCGATTTTGGCATTGTAGCCCTTGAGGTTGCGGACATTCGCCTCCGCAAACTTCTGATATCGATCCGTCATCTCGGAAACCGCCCAGTGCAGGGCGCCTGCCGCCTTCTTCGGGTCTGTCACAACCGGGATCAAAAGATGCGGGATCCCGTTATAAACACTTAATTCCACCACCTTCGGGTCCACCATAATAAGCTTTACTTCCTTCGGGTCAGCCTTGTATAAAATACTCATGACAATGGTATTGATACATACCGATTTACCAGAGCCGGTCGCCCCTGCAATCAGAAGGTGCGGCATTTTTTCGATATCCGCCACTGTGACCTTGCCCCCGATGTCCTTGCCGACGCAAAAGGATATTTTGGAGGCATGTGTCTGAAAGGTCTCGGACTCTACCAGCTCACGGAAGGAAACCGTTACATTTTCCTTATTGGGCACCTCAATGCCGATGGCCGCTTTTCCCGGAATCGGCGCTTCAATCCGAATATCCGCGGCGGCGAGATTGAGCTTAATGTCGTCGGCAAGATTTACGATTTTGCTGACCTTCACGCCCATTTCCGGCTGAAGCTCATATCTTGTAACCGCGGGTCCGCAGCTGATATTGGTAATCGTTACATTTACGCCGAAATTCTTTAACGTCTGCTGAAGCTTCATCGCGGTTTCCTGAAGCTGCTTTTTGCTGTCTCCCGTTTTTCCCGCAGCCTTTTTTAAAAGCGTAACCGGAGGAAATACGTAGTTCCTCTCGGGCTGGGGGGCAGAAACCGGAATATCCATATCCGGCTGCTGCGTATGTACCGGCTGAATCGTATGTACGGGCTGCTGCGTGGGCTCCTTTGGTTTCTCAGCCATCGAAGGCTCCGCCGTCTTTGGCGCTTCCTCCTGCGGCAGTCCGAAATCATCAGCAAGAGCCGGCTCCTCCTCAAACGCCGCAAGCGCCTCGTCCGAAAAAGCGGAAGGCGGGAAAGCTTCCTCCTGTTTACTTCCCGAGGTGAGCGTTACCTGCTTCTCCTCTTTAATCTCGGGCAGCTCCACATATTCCTCCGCCACAAGCTCGCTGATTTCCTCAGAGCGCTTGTCCGGCTTTTCCCGTATGATACGGGTATCTAAAGCAACGCCCTCCACCTTGCGGTCCATTCTGCGCAGCTCGCGCTCCTCCCTGCGCAGAGCTGCCCGCTCCCGGTGCCTCTCGTTGCTGACCTTTGCCGATTCGTATACTTTCTTACCGCCCTTTTGCATGCCCCGCAGCGCCGAGCGCTCCGTAATCAGAACCAAGGCAATAATCAGAACAATAATGTCAATGACATATGAGCCCACCAGTCCGAAATTAGGACAGAGCAGAGACGCAAGGAAACCGCCGATCAGACCGCCTCCGAATTTTGTTTCATAGCTGTAATGATATGCCTCCAACGCCGTTCCGGTGTCGGTACCGTCCATTGCCAGTTCGATAAACAGGCACAGGAATGCCACAAAAAGACAGGCTGCCAGTATTTTGACCACGGCAACCTTATTTCCCCGATTGGAGACAGCGAAAAAGGTCCCGACCAGCAGCACAATCGGAAATACATAGGCAATGATTCCGAAAATCCCGAAAAAGAAACGGCTGACCGTATTGCCGATTGCCCCGCCGATTCCAAAATTGCTGATGAATAACAGCAAAGATGCAGCCACTACCAGCCAGAGAATTACCTCTCTGGTAAACTCCGCCTCCCGCTCCTGCTGTTTTTTACTGCTTCTTTTCCGTCCCGAATTCGTCTTTCTGCCGGACGACGCTTTCCTTCCGGCGGATGAACTCTTTCTATTCCCTGATGCCAACGTGTTACCTCCAAAATAAATCGTAATCTTTGCGGTTTTATGCCATATAAAAATAACCGCCGATGGAAACCGCTCCCACAATCAGGCAGTAAACGGCAAAACCGATAAACTTCTTTTTCCGCACAATGACAAGCATTGTTTTGATGCAGATATATCCCACCAACGCGGAAATAAGCATTCCTATGATGTAATATACTATCTCCGTTCCGGATACGGCAGCGGCGCTGTAATCCTTCAGTTCCAGCACCAACGCTCCCAGGATTGCCGGAATCGACATCAGGAACGAATATTTCACCGCAAAATTACGGTTAAAGCCGCTTAAAAGACAGGCGGTAATCGTCGTACCGGAGCGCGAAAGTCCCGGCAGCGTTGCGATGCCCTGGGCGATTCCGATACCGAACGCATTGGTATAGGTAACGTTTTTGGGGAGTTTACCGCCGTCTTTTGTTTTATCCGCAATCACAAGCAGTACCGCCGTTGCAATGAGGCAGATGCCCGGTATCAGAAGAATCTCCGAGGATTTTTCCACCGCGTCGGCGCCCGCTATCCCGATGATTCCCGTCGGTATCGTAGATACCACAAGCAGCATGACAAATTTCCGGTAGCTGCTGTTTACAATTCTCCGATAAGGCTCCTGCCCTCCTCCCGTCCTGTTTTTGAAAAACAGGACGACATTGACCGCGACATCACGCAGGATACAGCAGCCCTCAACAATGAGCTTCCACACGTCTTTGTAATATACGATACAGATTGCCGCCAGCGTACCCACGTGCAGCAGCACATCAAAAAGCATTCCCGTGTCCGTATCTACCCCAAATAATATTCGAAAGATTGCCAGATGTCCCGAACTGCTGACCGGCAGAAATTCCGTCAAGCCCTGAATCAGTCCCATCAGTACCGCCTGCAATAATGACATATCTGTCTCCTCCTCGTAGTTTCGTCGTTAAACGTTCTTTCGCATACATATTTTATCTTAACATATTTGAGACGGATTGTCATTAATTGGTTTTTAAGCTTTTTTATTTTCTTCCATCAGAGCGTGCAGCTTGGCAAAAGCATCGGAGATACCGCCGACCTCGTTAATCAGGCCTTCCTCCACGGCCTCTTTTCCGACAAGAATCGTACCCAAATCCTTGGTCAGGATTCCGGTATTCATCATCAGCTGTTCCAGCCGTTCCTCCTTAGCCCCGGAGTGGGTGCTGATGAAATGAAGAATACGGTCCTGCATCTGTTTAAAATAGTCGTAGGTCGGCTTCGCCCCGATAATCAGCCCGTTCATGCGCACCGGATGGATGACCATGGTGCCCGAAGGTACAATGAAGGAATAGTCGGTGGAAACCGCCAGCGGTACGCCGATGGAATGGCTGCCGCCGAGTACCAGAGATACGGTGGGCTTACTGATAGACGCCACCATCTCCGCGATTGCAAGGCCGCTTTCCACATCTCCTCCCACGGTATTGAGCAAAAGCAGCAGGCCTTCAATTTCGGGGTTATCCTCAAGCTCGGCCAGCTTGGGCAGGACATGCTCATATTTTGTAGTCTTTGCCGTCGCCGGAAGGCAGTCATGCCCCTCGATTTCCCCGATAATCGTGAGCAGCGAAATCCGGTTTAATTTTACCTGCCCAAATTCTTTGATTTCCTCATTTTTCTTTTCCTGATTTTTTTCCGCCATGAATTTTTCCTTTCTGATTGTCCGAAATCCCGCCTTTTCGCTTTTCCGGCAGAAAGCCGGACCTGCTCCGCGCCCCCTGCGCGGACGCCGCAAGCCTCCCAAAGGCAGTAAAAACAGGATGCACCGCCCGGATACATCCTGTTTTAATATCTGCAATCTTATATTTTCTTATACATGGCACGGCATCAGTGACCAAACCACGCTGACTCCTGTACACTTGACGCTAATTTTTATGGAAAGCCTAATATCCAAGCAGATAATTGTAGAGACCTTCGTATTTGAACTTCGACTGGTTCCACGAATAATCGTTTGCCATACCGCGGTCAACCATCTGGTTCCACTGCTTTTTGCGGTCAAAGAAGATATGCTTGGAATAATTGATGATGGAGAGCATTTCCTCGCCGTTATAATTGGAGAAGGAAAAGCCGTCTCCGGTGTTCTCATATTCATTGAACGGCTTGACAGTGTCCTTAAGACCGCCCGTCTCCCGCACGATCGGCACCGTTCCGTAGCGGAAGGAAATAAGCTGTGTCAGGCCGCAGGGCTCAAACCTGGACGGCATCAAAAACGCGTCCGCAGCGGCATAGAGCTTGTGCGCCAGATCATCGGAATAACAGATGTTGGCAGAAACACGGTCGCCGTATTTCCATGCGTAATGACGGAACATGTTTTCATACTGTGGATCACCGGTTCCAATCACGACAAGCTGCGTATAGTCGTCCACAATCCGGTCAATCGTATAGTTGACCAAATCCAGGCCCTTCTGATCTGTCAGCCTCGAAATGAGACCGATCATGTATTTCTTTTTGTCAACCGCAAGCCCCAATTCCTCCTGAAGCTTTACTTTGTTCATGTATTTCTTCTTTCGGAAGTCTTCCGGTCCGTAATTTGTATAAATTTTCTGGTCTGTCTGCGGATTGTAAACCCCGTAATCAATTCCGTTTACAATTCCCTGCATATCAAAATGTCTTGCGGAAAGCAGACCGTTTAAGCCTTCGCCGTAATATTCCGTTTGAATCTCCTGTGCATAGGAATCGCTGACCGTCGTGATATAGTCTGCATATACCAGGCCGCCCTTTAACATGTTGGCATCCTTTTTAAATTCCAGTTTATCCGGCGTAAACAAAGATGTGGAAAAACCGGTCAGCCCCTTCATTGTCTTGATATCCCAGATTCCCTGGAATTTCAGATTATGGATGGTCATGATACTCTTGATGCCCCAGTAGAAGGAGTCCGCCTGAAATTCATTTTTCAGATAAACCGGAATCAATCCCGTCTGCCAGTCATGGCAGTGAATCAAATCGGGACGGAAGCCGATCTGCTTTAAAATGGATAAAACCGCCTTATCGAAGAAGACGAACTTTTCTATATCGTAGCGGACATCACCATAGGGAACCGGAGAATTAAAATATTCCTGGTTATCGATAAAATAGTATGTGATACCGTCTAAGACATAGCGGAGAACACCGACATACTTGTTTGTAATATACGTGCCCGCGCTCATATAGAAATGCGCCACATACTCAAACTGACTGCGGTATTTTTCCGGAATACAGCTGTAATTCGGAATCACTACGCGCACATCCCAGTCATTTTTATCAAATTCCTTCGGCAGCGCTCCGCAAACGTCTGCCAAGCCCCCTGTTTTGATAAAAGGAACACATTCTGATGCTGCAAAAAGTATCTTCTTCATAAAATACCTCCTCTATGTTTTTTAAATCGCAGCTAATGCCTGACTCAAATCATCTATAATGTCATCGACATTTTCTATGCCGACAGAAAGGCGCATCAAATCGGGTGCAATGCCCGCTTCTTTTAACTGCTCATCCGTCATCTGCCGATGCGTATGGCTTGCCGGATGCAAAATACAGGTACGCGCATCCGCCACATGCGTCACAATGGAAACAAGCTTCAGCGAATCCATAAAGCGAACGGCCGTATCCCGATCCCCCTTGACGCCAAACGCCATCACACCGCAGGTTCCGTTCGGCATGTACATTTGGGCAAGCGCGTGATATTGATTATCGGCCAGCCCCGCGTAATTCACCCAGGCTACCTTTTCATGGCCGTTTAAGAATTCGGCCACCTTCTGCGCATTTTCACAGTGTCTCGGCACGCGCAGATGCAGAGTTTCAAGCCCCACATTCAGTAAAAACGCGTTCATCGGCGAAGGGATGGAACCCAGATCCCGCATAAGCTGTGCGGTTGCCTTTGTGATGTAAGCAGCCTTTCCGAATTTTTTTGTATAAATAATTCCGTGGTACGACTCGTCCGGCGTTGTCAGGCCGGGAAACTTATCCGCATGCGCCTCCCAGTCGAAATTCCCGGAATCGATAATGGCACCGCCGACCGCCATGGCATGCCCGTCCATGTACTTGGTGGTGGAATGTGTCACAATATCGGCGCCCCATTCAAACGGGCGGCAGTTAATCGGAGTGGCAAAGGTGTTATCCACAATCAGCGGTACCCCGTGGTCGTGGGCCAATTTGGCAAACTTTTCGATATCCAAAACAACAATCGACGGATTGGCAATCGTCTCTGCAAATACTGCCTTGGTGTTCGGACGGAACACCTTGCACAATTCCTCGTAAGAAGCATCGGGATTAACAAAGGTACACTCAATGCCCTGCTTTTTCATTGTCGTTCCGAGCAGATTGAAGGTCCCGCCGTAAACGGTATTGGAGCAGACAATGTGATCTCCCGCCTCGCAGATATTAAATACGGCATAATAATTCGCCGCCTGTCCCGAAGAGGTGAGCATACCTGCCACTCCGCCCTCAAGCTCCGTAATCTTTGCTGCTACCGCATCATTCGTCGGATTCTGCAGCCTGGTGTAAAAATAGCCCTCTGCCTCCAAATCAAACAGCTTCCCCATCTGATCGCTGTCGTCGTATTTAAATGTCGTACTCTGATAAATCGGAAGCACCCGGGGCTCTCCGCATTTGGGTTTCCACCCGGACTGGATGCATTTTGTCTCGATTCTGTAGTCATTCTCCATTGTAAGTACAAGCTCCTTTTAAAATTCTTCTGTTAATAATCATATACCATTTTCCTGTATAATGCCATAGCTTTTTTATACTTTTTCCCTTGTAGAGTAACAGCTTATGGCTGAACCAATGTCAGTTAGTTAAGAACGTTCGAAAAAGGAAGTGTTCCCGTAAAAGGAAATCTGACCTTTCAATATAGAGGTGCTTTAGGCATCTGATATGGTTTTTGCCTGACAGGAACAGCTTTTGGGAT
>CALWHT010000016.1 GCA_944380515.1 uncultured Roseburia sp. | reverse complement strand
CTTCGTTCGACTTGCATGTGTTAAGCACGCCGCCAGCGTTCATCCTGAGCCAGGATCAAACTCTCATGTTAAAAAGTTCTTTCCCGCCAGAATCCTCTGGCTTTGATAAACCAAGGTTTATCCCGTTTAAACCCGGAGCATCCGAATTTAAACGTCTTTACTGTTTTAAGGGTCTCCCGATTTTTCAATCAGGAAACGTTCGTGTGCTGTTTTACAGCACCCTGAAATTCTTTGAATCTTTCAAGGTTATTTCACTGTTCAGTTATCAAGGTCCTTTGCAACGACAGACCAATGTTTCAAAACGGTCTTTCGCACCATGCCTGACTATGTCGCCTCAAATCACAATGTCCATTAATTTTCAGGCAATCTTTTCATATGTCAAGCGAGCGGAGAAGGAGGGATTTGAACCCTCGCGCCGCTATTAACGACCTGCACCCTTTCCAGGGGTGTCCCTTCGGCCAGCTTGGGTACTTCTCCGAATAAGTTTCAATATTTTATTGTACCAATATGATGAACTTCGAAAAAATATCGATGAGCGGAGAGGATGGGATTCGAACCCATGCGCCCTTTCGGACAAACGGTTTTCAAGACCGCCTCGTTATGACCACTTCGATACCTCTCCGTGTCTTTCGTTTCAAATCAGTGCAAAAATGATTCTACCATCATCCGCACGTGATGTCAACATTTATTTTTCTTTTTTTTACATTTTTTACAACGAAGCCGATTGCAGATATGTTTCCGCCACTACGAGGTCGTCCGGCGTTGTAATTTTAATATTTCGATAACTGCCCTCGATCAGTTTGACCTTTTGTTCCGTGATGCGCTCCACAACCATCGCGTCATCCGTTATGGCATCATCCTCATTGAGAAGCATTTTTTGATATGCCCCCAATATCAGCGGATAGGAAAAGCTCTGGGGTGTCTGTATCTGCCAGAGTTTTGAGCGTTCTGGCGTCTGCTCCGCAAACCCATCCTCATCTGACAGCTTTATCGTGTCCTTGACCGGCATTCCCGCCGCGCACGCGCCGTATCTTTTCACCGCTTCCATGGAACGCCTGATGATGTCTTCATCCACCATAGGGCGCGCCCCGTCATGAATAAGGACGTAGTCCGCTCCCCTGGCCGCACACAGTCCTTCATATACGGAATGATAGCGCTCACGCCCGCCGGGAACAACCGCAGCCACTTTCTTCAGTCCGTATTTTTCGATAATTTCTTTTCTGCAATAGGCTTCCTCGCCCGCACCCGTAACAAGCACGATTTCGGAAACCTCACTCTGTTCAAACGCCCTTAGTGCATAATAAAGAACAGGTTTCCCGGCCACTGTAAGATACTGCTTATGCACTTTGCTGTTCATTCTTTTTCCTGAGCCTGCCGCCAGGACAATCGCCGTAAATTTTTCCGCTTTGGTCATTGCCTTCTCCCACTGTCTGTTTTCACCGCTTCCCCCGGCATCAGCGTTCACCCAATTTCAGGTTTGGAACCGCATTAAGCGTAAGTCCGTCCCTCACGCCGTTTTGGAAATCATAATAAGCGGCAACACCTATCATCGCCGCATTGTCCGTGCAGTAAACAGGTGACGGCTGGTAAAACGCTACCCCTCTTTTGCGGCACGCCTCTCTCATACCTTCCCGCAGCACGCTGTTTGATGCCACGCCTCCCGCAATGGCAAATTTATCCAGCTTAAATTCTTCAATCGCCTTCATCGCATTTCCAATCAGTACATCAGTCACCGCCTTTTGAAACGACGCCGCCACATCCGCCTGAACAATCGGAATTCCTTTCATCCGACAGCCGTTGAGATAATTGAGCACAGCCGATTTCAATCCGCTGAAGCTGAAGTCATATGGCCCGTCCGCGATTTTTGCGCGCGGGAACTCCACCGCATGCGGATTCCCCTCATGTGAAACCTTTTCTATTTTCGGCCCGCCCGGATAGCCGAGACCGATTGCCCGGGCCACCTTGTCAAACGCTTCCCCTGCGGCATCGTCTCTGGTCCGCCCCAAAATCTCATATTTACCATAGTCAATGACTTTTACAAGGTGCGTATGCCCTCCTGACACTACCAAACATAAAAACGGCGGCTCCAAATCCCTGTTTTCAATGTAATTTGCACTGATGTGGCCTTCAATATGATGCACTCCGACCAGCGGAATCTTTTTGGCATAGCTGATTGCCTTTGCCTCCGCAACTCCGACCAGCAAAGCACCCACCAGCCCCGGACCGTAGGTAACGCCGATTGCGTCAATATCGTCAAGCGTTACATTCGCTTCCTCAAGCGCCTGTTCAATCACCTGATTTATTTTCTCAATATGTTTACGTGAAGCAATCTCCGGTACAACTCCGCCATAGAGCGTATGCAGCGCAATCTGCGAGGAAATGATATTGGAGCGCACGTCTCTGCCGTCCGTAACCACAGCCGCCGCCGTCTCGTCACAGGAACTCTCGATTGCCAGTATATTTATACTTTTTTCATTCGTCTTCATCCGAAGGCTCTCCTTCCGTCTGGTAAAATACCAGAATTTTCCAATTTCCGTCTTCATCCTTCCGCAGCACGTAAGTCTGATAGGTCCGGCTGTAGGATTTGTCTTCATCGATGAAATAAGATGCATTGACATAGGCGCACTCGTCCCCGTCAATTGTCTGGTAATTTACCTCATTACTGTCGCAGACGGAAGTGGATGCAATCGTTTTTGACTTTTCCCGATATGTCTCTATGTCCGCCTTTAAGTTTTCAAAATAATCGTCGCGGGAGTTATTTTCCAAAAGCTCATCGTCCATGAGCATTCTTGCCTGGTCTCCCAATTCATACAGTTCATCTTCCGTATACTCTTCGTTGTAAAAGCAGGAGATGATGCGGTTATAAAATTTTACGACCTCGCGAGGTGTCTTGGGGTAGTTTTTCTCCAAATCCCTGGTAATCACTTTCTGCACTTCTGTCAGCTCGGCATCACTTTGCACGCTCCCGCTGCGCCGTGATGAGACCGCCCAGAACGCACCGACAATCACGGCAACACAGATTACCGCCAGAACAATACTCCGTACTCTTTTTTTCATGAAAACCGCCTCCCTCTGTAAACTCACAGCTACTCATTTTCATCAAACATCAGCTCTACGCTTTTTCCGTCCCTGCCAAGAAACGAATGTTCAAAGATACTGCGCACCTGCGGCATATAATCCTCCGCCCTGACCAGCGACGGCGAAAAATGCGTCAGCCATAATTCTGCTGCCTCCGCCCGTTTGGCCATCTCCGCCGCCTCGTAAAATGTCATATGCTTATATTGCCTTGCTTTGGCAAGCTTTTCTTTTTCAGCGTACATGCCCTCACAGATAAACAAATCGGAATTCTTTGCCGCCTCTACGATAGATTCCGTCGGCCTGGAATCGGTGCAGTAGGTCACTTTTATTCCTTTGCGCGGCTGCCCTAAAACCATATCAGGCGTATAAAGCCCGCCTGTCTCCAGAGTAATCGTTTCCCCCTTCTGCAGCCTGTTCCAGAACTTCTGAGGTATCTGCAGCTCTTTGGCGCGCTCTACCTGAAATCTGCCTGCACGTCTGATTTCAACCGCATAGCCATAGCATGTGATATTATGATTTACGCGGAACGCATGTATATGGTAGCCCTTTAATTCTATATCGGCAGCCGGCTCCGTAATCTCAATATAGCGAATCTCAAAAGGCAGCTCCGGAGCTATGGTGCGCAGCGCCCCGACTACCCGTTCCAATCCCTTCGGTCCGATGATGGTCAGCGGCTCACTGCGCTCCGCATTTCCCATCGTAAGCAAAAGCCCCGGAAGTCCGCTGATATGGTCAGCATGGTAATGGGTAAAGCATATGATATCAATCGGTTTAAAAGTCCATCCCTTTTCCTTGATCGCTATCTGGGTTCCCTCCCCACAGTCAATCAAAAGGCTGCTTCCGTTATAGCGCAGCATTGCCGCAGTCAGCCATCGATGCGGCAGCGGCATCATTCCGGCGGTTCCCAAAAGGCATACGTCCAACATAACTGGTCTCCTTTATACAAATTCTGTAATTTCTTCTTCCTCCGGCGGTATGGCAAAAGTCTCCGCCAGCTTTTGGCAGCATTCCTCGCAAATATCTGCGCTGTGAATCTTACCGTCCTTTTTGTGAGAAAAATAGCCCCACTCTTTTTTTACTGTAAGGAATGACGTGCGCTCCGCCAATGACTCCGCACAGATTTCCTTTCCGCAGCAGTTGCAATAAATAATCTGGTTTTTTCTGCTCATTGAATCCCTCCACTCCGTTTTCTGTCATGACGCTACCATTATATAAGAAGCATCATACCTCATATAGTGGAAATTACTGGCCGTATATCATAATATAGGCATCCTCTTTCGGAAATTCATAAAACCCTTTCCGGATACCCCTTATCGTAAATCCGCTTCGCTCGTACAGACGAATCGCGCTGTCATTCGATCTGCGCACCTCCAGGACAATTTTTTCCACCGAATGTACGCCCGCTTCTTTCTTTATCTCATCCAGAAGCATTCCGCCGATGCCCCGGCACCGTTCGCGCGGTGCAACCGCGACGTTGGTGATTTCTCCCTCCTCCGCGGAAAGATACATGCCGATATATCCGACAATATGTCCATGCTCCTCTGCCGCCAGAAATACGGTGTTGTCAAGCTTTAACGCATCCAAAAATCCGGCGGTGCTCCACGGCTGTGAAAAAATCTCACGCTCCAGCGTTGCAACCTCCTCCACATCCTGCTGCCGCATCGTTCTTACCGCAATCATGCGTTTTCACTCTCTTTCCGCTCACGCTCCGCCTGGGAAAGTCTCAAATATTCAGGCCTGTGCGCAGCAGCCGTCTCATATCTGCCCTCCGCATAGTATTTCATTCCCAACGCAGCCACCGCTCCGGCGCGCTGCTTATTCAAATGTGCCGGGGCAAAGGTGTACGGTACACTGCAATTTTCTTTGATATAGCCGCTGAATACCGGGACTCCGTCTCCCAAAAAAACAGCCGGTTTTCCCGTATCGTTCACAGCCCGGATAATTTCATCGATGCCGACGGCACACTGCTCCCGCACTACCTTCATATCGTTGCCGCAGAACTCATACAGCCCGGTGTAGGTCTGATTTCTGCGCGCATCCATCAACGGACATACCAGGCTTTGGTGCCCCACAAGATTATATGCAAGCGCGTCCACGGTAGGAACGCTCACAATCGGCTTATTTAACGCCAGACCAAGGCCCTTCGCCGTAGCCGAACCGATGCGGAGCCCGGTAAAAGAGCCCGGTCCGCCCGCCACCGCAACAGCGTCTATGGTGTTTAAATCCAGCTCTATCATTTTTGCCACATCGTCCAGCATCGGCAGAAGCGTCTGAGAATGCGTCTTTTTATAATTGACGGTATATTCCGCCATCAGATTGTCATCGCAGACCACGGCGACGCTCGCCACCAGTCCCGAACTGTCCAAGCCTAATATCTTCATGCTTTCCCATCCCGTCCTTTGATGATAATTTTACGGTAATCAAATCCTTTTTCCGGATTTTTCTCGATGGTTACGTCATAACGTTTTTCGGGGAGTATTTCCTCAATCAGGTTCGCCCACTCAATCATGCAGAGCCCCTGCCCGTAAAAGTAATCCTCATAGCCAATCTCTTCCATCTCTTCCAGATCCCCAATCCGGTAAACGTCAAAATGATAGAACGGCAGCCGTCCCTCCTCATATATCTGCACAATCGTAAAGGTAGGACTGGACACCGGCTCCGTAATGCCGAGTCCCTCCGCGATTCCCTGCGTAAAGACGGTTTTTCCCACTCCAAGGTCCCCCACAAGTGTGTAGACATCGCCGGGCCCCGCCAATGCGCCTATTTTTTTCCCCAGCGCACGTGTTTCTTCGGGCGAATTGGTTTCGTAAACTGTTGTATTCATATCATCCTCTTATTTTTACACGATATCCCGGAAGCTGCCGCTTCGCAAGCGCGGCAAGCTCCTCATATTTGTCCCCAAGCTGCTCTCTGGGAATCACATAGGCGTTAATGCGGTTGCTGTACACTAAAACGTTGCTTTTTGTCGCAACCATTTTATAAATCTGGTTCCACGGAAGCTTGGCCCCCTCCTCGCCCTGCGTCACGGCAAAGCCTTCCTCCCCCACTGCATAATGCAGAGGGCGGCTTAAAACCTCCGAAGCTGCAATGCTGTGCTTTGAGCGCAGCAGCAGGGTCACAGGCAAATAAACCAAAAACAGGACGCCGAACAGAACATATAAAACCGTGTAGACAGTTTCCACCCGTGCGCGCGTCGTATACGCCACAACAAATATCAGAACAGACACGACGATGGAAAACCATCCGTGAAATCCCGAATATGTCTGGTACATATTAAATCGATACATATCCCTGGGTGTCAGTGTGATATCAAATTCTATCGTCATCTTCAATCTCCCTGCTGTTTGGAATCAGTTTAGTATAACATTTTTCCGCAAAAAAGAAAAGACGCATTCTCATTCTGCGTCTTTTCCCGTTCTTTGTATGTCCCCGTCTATTCGGTTTCCTATCGCTCCGCTCCCTTTAAAATCGGCGAGATATGCTTATAAGTAAGAAATGTAATCACGACGGAAAATAAGCCCTTAATGACCGTAAACGGCATATTAAAGCACACCAGACACTGTAAGATGCTCTTCATGGACGGCAGGATAGCCTGATACGCCGCAAGCACGGTCTCCTCTGGCATGAAATTGTAATAAACCGGATAAACCAGCCAGTAATTTGACACGATACTGAATATTCCCATAAATACCGCTCCAAGCAGGGAACCGAGCAGTGCGGTTTTCCTGGACTTTCTGCGCTTGTAAATAAGTCCCGCCGGAAGCACGAACGCTACGCCGAGGATGAAGTTGGAGAGTTCTCCGACACCTCCTGTGGAAGTAATAAACAAATGAAGAATGTTTTTGATGAGGCAGACAATCACTCCGCACAGCGGTCCCATCGCGAAAGAACCGATTAACGCCGGGAGCTCCGATAAATCCATTTTGATAAAAGATGGCATAAACGGAACTGAAAAATCGAGAAACATTAAGATGTAGGCGACCGCCGAGAGCATCGCCGTCACCGTCAGATAGCGTACATTCACCGCTTTACCCGTTTTTTTACCTGTCATTGCTTTGTTTGCCGTATCCATTTTACTCGTCTCCTTTTCTTTTCTGAGGAATTCGAGGGATATTAAGCGTGCCGAACGCAAAAATCCCCGGATGTCACATCATCCGGGGTTGTCATTCCAATGAAAGCGAAGCCGCCTCCGGCGTCTTACACTTCACATGCTTATCTTCTCCCATCCAGACTATACTGTCGGTACCGGATTCTCACCGGCTCAGCTGCTTTTGCAGGTCACGGACTCTCGAATGCCCCGTTCTGCGCTTCCGCGCACGGTATCCCGGGCTTCGAATCACCGTCGGTCGGGAATCTGCACATTGCCGCTACTGCGGCTCCTGCTGCATCACCCTGCCCCGAAGAATTCCTTATTCATTTTTTCTGTTTCCTATTTCATTGTATGCATATCGGACGTATCTGTCAATCCCTTTTTTATACGCACACGGTAGCCTCCCGAATCACATGCCTTTCGACGTCATGTACCTCAATTGTCAGGCCGTCTGCCTTTACACAGAACTTCTCTCCGTCGTCCGGAATCCTTCCCGCAACACCACATACAAAACCGTTAAAGGTATCATATTCCTCCAGCGGGAGG
Organism: uncultured Roseburia sp.; assembly: GCA_944380515.1. GTDB lineage: Bacteria > Bacillota > Clostridia > Lachnospirales > Lachnospiraceae > Roseburia. The sequence goes on along the minus strand of CALWHT010000016.1, from coordinate 124,644 downwards.
TCAACCTGCAGCTCCTCCGCCACATCGGCAAGCGAAGCGCTTCCCTGGATTTTCCACGTTCCTTCGCCGATTTTCTGAATTTCCTCCGGCTCTTTATCGTCGTTGATGTCTCCTACCAGCGCCTCCAGCAGATCATGCAGGGTAACAATACCGGAAAGTCCCCCGTATTCGTCCACAATAACGGCAAAGTAATTTCTCTGCTCGCGCATTACCCGAAACAGGACATTCGCCTTCATGGTTTCGGGAATGAAAAACGCCGTTTTCACCGCATGCTTTAAAACATTCTCCCTGGTTTTATCCTTCATACGAAAATACTCTTTCGTATCCAGCACTCCAAGGATTTCCTCTCCTGTCTCTCCGCAGACCAGATAATAGGTATGGCGATTCTCAAAAATCGTCTGCTCCCATTCCGCCATATCATCCTCCATATACAGGCTGACCACATCCTTACGGTGGGTGCAGACCTGTTCCGCGGTAATATCATCAAACTCAAACACATTCTTAATTAATTCTGTTTCCTCACGTGGAATGCTGCCTTTTTCCTTGCCCTCCGCAAGCATCATGCGGATATCCTCCTCGGTTACGGCGGCTTCCTCCTCCTCGGGATTTAACCCGAATACTCGAAGCAGTCCGTTCGTCGAAGCCGTCAGCAGCCAAACGAGCGGCGCAAACACCTTCGATACCATATAAAGCGTGCCGGACATGCCCAGTGCAAGCTGCTCGGCCTTTTTCATCGCGATCCGCTTCGGCACAAGCTCACCGAGCACCAGATTAAAGTAGGTCAGCACCAGCGTAATCAATACAACGCACACCGAGCGCAGCACCTGTCTCGGCAGTGAAATGCCGATGCCCACAAGAAGATCGACCAGCGGATCCGCGAAATTATCCGCCGCGAACGCACCGCTCAACAGGCCCGCCAGTGTAATGGCTACCTGGATGGTCGCAAGAAACCGGGAGGGCTGCTCCGTCAATACAGCCAGCCTTGCGGCACGCCTGTCCCCTTCCGCGACCAGGCGCTTTAGCTTTGCGTCATTCATAGAAATCACGGCTATCTCCGCCGCTGCAAAGACTGCGTTTAAGGCAATCAATACAATCTGTAAAATTATTGCTCCTATCATTGTTCTCCTCCAAAATAAAACTTCTGCAGTATCTGAATCTTCTGTGCTTATTTACAAAGCACCCTTTAAACCGAAACAAGCATAGCCCATATTCCCCAGGGCAGTGATTACAAAAACTTCACCATCCCGCCGGAACACAGGCTATGCTTTATCTATTCATAATACCACATGGAGAATAAAACTTCGATAATCCGTATCGTTATCGTCACTGTCGTCCATGTATGTAATCACACTCCTTTTCTTTTCTCTGATATGCGTATGCTAACATAAGCCCGGTGTTCTGTCAACCATTCAGTTTCATAGTGAGGGCTATCCGCTGTTTTTTTAAATCTACATCCAGCACCTTGACCTCCACGATGTCCCCCACGCTGACTGCCTCCAGCGGATGCCTGATAAACCGCTCGCTCATCTGCGAAATATGCACCAGGCCGTCCTGATGGACGCCGATGTCGACAAACGCCCCAAAATCGATGACATTGCGGACCGTGCCCTTCAATATCATGCCCGGTTTTAAATCCTTTAATTCCAGCACGTCGCTTCGCAGTATCGGCTTTGGCATATCCTCCCGCGGATCCCGCGCCGGCTTTTCCAGCTCCTTTACGATGTCCTGCAGGGTCATTTCGCCGACGCCAAGCTCCTCCGCCAGCTTTTTACTGTCCGAAATCTTTTTGGAAATCCCGTCAAGCCTGCGCTCTCTGACATCCTCCGGCGTATACCCAAGACGCTCCAGCAGTTTTTCCGCCGCCTGATAGCTTTCCGGATGAACCCCGGTAGCGTCGAGCGGATTTTTTCCCTCCGTGATGCGCAGAAATCCGGCGCACTGTTCGAACGCTTTCGGCCCGAGCTTCGCCACCTTAAGAAGCTGCCCCCGCGCTTCGAACCGCCCGTTTTCCTCCCGGTAGGCTACGATATTCTTAGCAAGCGTTTTGCTGATGCCGGAAACATACTCAAGCAGGGACGCCGACGCAGTATTTAAGTCCACCCCGACACGGTTGACGCAATCCTCCACAACACCGCCAAGCGCCTCGCTCAATTTTTTCTGGTTCATGTCATGCTGGTACTGCCCGACACCAATCGACTTCGGATCGATTTTTACCAGCTCCGCGAGCGGATCCTGAAGCCTTCTTGCCATGGACGCGGCGCTCCGCTGTCCCACGTCAAAATTCGGAAATTCCTCGGTTGCCAGCTTGCTTGCGGAATAAACGGAGGCCCCCGCTTCATTTACAATAACATAGGAAACCCTGACCGGAAGTTCCTTTAACAAATCCACAATTACCCGCTCCGATTCCCGGGAGGCCGTGCCGTTCCCGAGCGAAATCAGTGTAATATGGTATTTGGAAATCAGCTTCTTTAAAACAGCCTTCGCTTCCTCCACCTTATTCTGCGGTGCCGTCGGATAAATAACGGTAGTGTCCAGTACCTTTCCCGTGGCATCCACAACCGCAAGCTTGCAGCCGGTGCGGAATGCAGGATCCCAGCCGAGCACGACCTGTCCGGCAATCGGAGGCTGCATCAGAAGCTGCTCTAAGTTTTTGCCGAATACCCGGATTGCCCCGTCCTCCGCGCGCTCGGTCAGTTCGCTTCGGATTTCCCGCTCGATGGCGGGAGCAATCAGCCTGTCATAAGCGTCCGCGATCACTTCCTGTAATACCGGCGCGGTCTCCCGGTTGTCTCTGACGATGATATTCTTTTCCAGATAACGCAGGATATCCTCGATGGGAGCCTCGACCTTTACGCTCAAAAACTTTTCCTTTTCGCCGCGGTTTAAAGCCAGAATACGGTGTCCCGCAAGCTTTGCCACCGGCTCGTCGAATGCGTAATACATCTCATATACGGATTCGGCTTCGGGATCCTTCGCTGTGGAAACGATGCGTCCCTTTTTTACCGTCATATCGCGGATACGGCTCCTGTAATCCGCTTCATCCGAGATACGCTCCGCAAGAATGTCCTTCGCGCCCGCAATCGCTTCCTCCGCCGTATGTATTTCTTTCTCCTCATCAACGAACTTTTCCGCCTCCTCCGTTAGGGGCGTCTTTAACATCTGAAGGGAAATCATGTCGGCAAGGGGCTCCAAGCCCTTCTCTTTTGCAATCGTCGCGCGGGTACGGCGCTTCGGCTTGTACGGACGGTATAAATCCTCAACCGCCACCATGGTCTCCGCGGCAAGAATCTGCTCCCGCAGCTCTTCCGTGAGTTTTCCCTGTTCCTCTATCCCGGAAAGCACCGTTTCCTTGCGTTCTTCAAGATTCCTTAAATAGTTAAGCCTTTCGTATAAATTACGGAGGATCTCGTCGCTTAACGCGCCCGTCGCCTCCTTGCGGTAGCGGGCGATAAACGGAATGGTATTTCCCTCGTCAATCAGCTTTACCGCTGCCTCCGCCTGGTTTTTGCGGATTCCAAGCTCCTCCGATATTTTTGCAATGATGTCCATAACAATCCCCTTTTTCTTTTCTTTCCCGCCAGGACGTCTCGCCGTATTGGCATGTCATATCGGCATGACGTCCCGGCTCATTTCCATGCTGTATAGTTTAACACAGATAGCGGATTTTTCAAATCTTTTGTAACAGTTTGCGTAATTTACATTTGAAAGAAAACATGATACACTATGTGTTATCACACAAACATCAGTATCAGGAAACGGAATTGCTATGGACTATCAATTTTATCAACAGCCAAAACCAAATGACAGACATTCCAGACGGATGGAAACCTGGTCCATTGTCATGGGAATTATTTCATTATCAACGCTTTGCATGGTATATCCTTCTATCATCTGCGGCGCATTGGGCATCGTATTTGCACTGCTCTCGCGGGGCGGCGAAACACAGCTCTCCAACCGCGCAAAGGCCGGGCTTACCATGAGCATTTCAGCGCTTGCCATGGTCGTTTTCTTTTTTATCTATACAATTGTATTCGCCAATCTCTATTACGGCGGTCTTGAAAATATGCTGCGGGAAAGCTGTGAAATGATGGGACTTGATTATGACGCCCTGTTTGGGCAGCCATAGTATTCCTGCTCTATGCCCCTATGGCTTTCATAAGTCAAATCCCCAGATTAAGAGCGCGGCATTTTTTACCAGCCAGCTTATCAACAATATGGCAAGCCCAATCCAGAGATATGCGTCACGGTAATGCAGCCCGATTTTGATTTTTCCTCGGCTGAGCCGCTCGATTGTCTGGCTGAACATAAACCAGCTGCCCGCAATCAGCACATATACAAAAAAGGGCTGATAGCGCAGGACGCCCATAAGGTCGCCCCGAAGAAGCGCCTGAAACGCCCGTGTTCCCCCGCAGCCGGGACAGTACAGCCCCGTCGCGGAATGGAACAGGCAGGGATAGAGCACGCTTTCGATACGAAATCCGGTGACATGGGAAATCAGCAAATATCCCCCGAACAATGCCAAAATACACCAGCCGGCAATATACCAGCCTGTGTCAAGCTCTTTTTGCCGCCTGTCTGAAATCGTTGTTTTCCTTCCCACTGTCCTGTTTTTTCCGTGCCGGTACATCCGCTGCCTCCGTCTGTTTTTTAATGTGAGTATATTGCATGTTCCGCGCTTTGTAAAGTTTCCGGTAAAATAGGTGGCGTCATTTTCCCTCTTATGCTATAATTATTACAGTTTTGAATGATTCGAAAGGAGTTGAGTCAGGATGCAGGGAATTCGTTTTGATTCTGTTTTATCCTATCCCAGTTATTCCAAAGTTCCGGGCGAAAGCAGCCGTCTCACGGGCGCTTTGGAGCCTTCGTCAGAAGCAGGAAATGATTCTGTCCGAAAAGCAGGGCGCAAATCCTCGCCGGAGGAATGCCAGACCTGCAAAGAGAGGAAGTATCAGGACGGCTCCAATGAAAATGTATCCTTTAAATCGGCTTCCCATATTTCACCCGAAGCGGCTGCATCCGCTGTCCGCAGCCACGAAGGAGAACATGTTTCCAACGCCTACAGCAAGGCGGCGCAGAAAAACGGTACGGTTGTCTCGGCTTCGGTGACGATTCATACGGCAATCTGTCCCGAATGCGGACGCACCTATGTCTCCGGCGGAACCACCAATACCATGATTCGGTATCCGAATGAGTCGAATCCGTATCAGCAGGAGCGAAAAGCGCAGGATGCCATCCGCTTTACCGGAAACAACATTGACTATGTGGCATAATAGCGTCAGTGTAAACTGACGCTGCAAACAGACATCATATAAGACCCAAAGGAGTTCTTCCATGAAACGACCATCGAAAGAAATAAAACGTATTGCACGCGATATACTAAATGACCGGTACGGTGTACCAATGGGGGCTTTCGTTGCTGTGAGCATCATTGTCGCAGTGATGGAAATCCCCTTTTCCATGTCCTTAGGGGCAAACCCCACAACCTCCCAGCTTATCATCGTACTGCTGGCGGAATTTCTCATTACGCTGGTAAGCTTCGTTTTAAGCGCCGGCGTCACACGTGTACATTTGAATATGACCCGCGGCGCGGAATTTCGATTTCTTCAGGTATTTGACCCCTTCCGCAGCGGTACGGAACGCTTTTTCGGAGCAGGGCTGATACAGTTCCTGCTTGGACTGGCTGCCTGCCTCCCGCTCATCGGCGGTCTCATATATTTTATTTTTGCAGAAACCGATGCTGTCTCCATCGCTGTTCTGGCGGCAGGAGCCATTATTTCCCTCGTACTCGCCGTCCTTGTTACGCTGAATTTTTACTTTGTTGATTTCTTTTTACTGGATTATCCGCAAATGAAGGTTTTGGCGGCATTCCGCGAATGTAGGCTGCTTATGAAAGGAAACCGCGGAAGGCTGTTTTATCTTTTTTTAAGCTTTATCGGCTGGAGCCTTTTGATCCTCTGCTCGCTCGGAATCGCAGCCTTATGGGTAAGACCTTACATGAACCAGACATTCGTTATCTTTTATCTCGACTGCACCGGAGAGCTCGACCGCATTCCTGTCCGCACCTATCCGGCTCCGGAAGCATCCGGCGGCTCCATCTTTTTCTGACACAGACAGCCGCTTACCTTCCTGCCGTCTCAAGGCTGATTTCGCCGATGCCGCATTCCAGTGTAACCGTTCCGATGGTTCCGGCACCGGAATGGCGGTGTTCGCTTCCGATACAGGATATTTTCTGCTCATTGACCCTGACGCTTCCGAGTGCACAGGAAATGTCATAATCATAATCGCTTTCCCTGCGCTCCAGAAAAATCTGACAGTTTCCAACGCCACAGTTTGTGCGAAGACTGCCCGCAACGTCTCCTCTCATCAAAAATTCCCCCACACCGCACTGTACTTCCATATTCTTCGTCTTTACGGAAATGAGTTCCAGCTTTCCGGCCCCGATGTCCGCTCTCAGTTCCTGTTCCACCACGACCTGTTCCACCCGCATATTTCCGGCCCCGACAGAAAGTACCAGTTTTCCGCACGCAAATTCTTTCCGCCTGATATTTAGATCGCCCGCCCCGCATGAGACGGAAGCCTCCGAAAACATAAGCCCCGCCGGCAGATACAGACGGATTTTGGGACCATTCCCCTTTCTGATGGAAATCAACTTTGCCGCCCGCACGCGGTAAGCCGCGCGAAGCGTTTCTCCGGTCACGCCGCACGAAAAGCAGTCTTCCTTTATCCCCTCCGCTTCCACATGAATGTTTTCATCCGCCGAATCCGCAATTTCCATATCGGCGTAGTCAATCTGAATTTCCAGCCTTTGAATCTCCTCTGTTTTCATAATATCCAGTTTCATTCTTCGCTCTTCCCTCATTTCCGTGTTCTTTCCGAACACCTCAAATATAATAAATGTTAATAGCTCCAAAGTTTGCCGATCCCCGGACATAAAGCACAGCCTGCGAGGTTCCCTCACATTTTCCCTTTACGCCGATGGTTCCGAAGGAATGATCCAAACAGTTTTCCACCTTCCATTCCTTTGGAATATAAAGGTTGGTCTCCCCGAAATTGTTCTCTACCTCCACATAGGCAGAATCGCCCTGGATCATCGCATTGTCAAAATAAACGCTCATTTCTCCGAAATTATTTTCAATCTGCGCATTGCAGAAGTTGTCGGAATTAATGTAGCGGATAGCCGAGCCGAAATTATTTTCACAGCGGATATGCTCCCCGCTGCACTGCTCCCCCGAGCTACCGCTCCCGTCGCCCCAGCTCTCACTGCTTCCCCAGGAGGACTTGCGTTTTCCCCGGAAAATCATAGATAATCCAATCGAAGCCAAAAGAGCGGCCAAAAGCACTGTCCAGGGCGTCAACGCGGCGTTTGCAATTCCAAGCGGCTCGTCATATATAATATAGAGAAACGCAATCGAAAACAGGATTTCATAAAAATTAACACTGCGGATTCCCTCGATGAGGAGCCCGATAAAAAATATGGTCATCAGGACGCTGAACAGACCGATATCCGGGCCAAACCCAAGCTTTCCGACTACCAGAAATACTGCGGCGAGGAGGAAAAATACTCCCCAAATGATTTTTTTCTTTTTCATACATGCAACCTTCTTTCTTCTAATTTGCTGATCAGCGGTTTATAATAATACCGGGAAACATACACCTGTTTGTGGCTTCCAGTAAACGCAACCACACTCGATGCCGTTAAGTTCCGGTTAATGGAATAAATGTGATGGATATTTAAAATCGCGGATTTCGATACCCGCATAAAACAACCGGGAAGCAAGTCCTCGAGCTCATACAATTTATATTTGGTCTGATACATATCCGTTCTTGTGTGGGCGCAGACGCCCGAGCCGTCCGTCTCAAAAAAGAGAATGTCGTCCAGTGTCAGATAATACTCCGTGTTTCCCTTGTAAACCGTAAATTTCTGAGCAGCATTTGCCACTTCGCTGACTGCTTTTTGAATTGCGGCAATTTCCCCGGTCAGTCCGCGGCAGCGGATGATGACCTCATCCTCCTGCGCCTCCTCGTCAATCTCGATTTTAATTTTCATAACTCCGCTCCCCTCCTTCCTCTGCGATACCGCCGTTTTCTATATCATAAAAAAACGAACCGCCGATGTAAACCGTTTTACATCAAGTGGTTCGTTTTTCCCGGTAAGAGGTAAATTTCAGACCATCATCGCCCCGTCTACGGAAAGCACCTCGCCGGTCACATAGCCTGCCAGATCACTTGCCAGAAACAGGCACGCATTTGCAATATCCTCCGGCTCTCCGACTCTGCCCAACGGGATTCTCGCAACCAGCGGCTTTATCATTTCCTCCGGAAGCTTCGCCACCATGTCGGTTCTTGTGACTCCCGGCGCTACCGCATTGACGCGAATCTGATACTGCCCAAGCTCTCTCGCAAGGGAGACCGTCAGACCGTTGACTGCAAACTTGCTGGCCGGATACGCCACGCCGCTTGGCTGTCCGAATTTGCTGACCATGGAACTGGTATTGATGATGCAGCCGCCTCCCTGCTCCTTCATAATGGCAACAACCGGCTGAATTGCATAGAACGCAGCGCTTACATTGAGCCCCAGCACCTCGTCGAAATGCTCCGGTGCACAGTCAATCGTCGGTGTACTGTCCGAAATGCCGGCATTGTTGACGAGAATGTCGATTCTGCCGTATTTTCTGCCAATGGCTGCAATCTCATCCGCTACCGCTTTTGCGTCTGACAGATTGGGAAATGCCCCCTCAACCTCCCAGGCCGGGTTTTCTTCCCGCAAAGACGCCAGCGCCTTATCCACCGTCTCTTTTCTGGAGCCAAACAGCACGACCTTCGCCCCGTTTTCCAGATATTTTTTGACGATTGCGTATCCGATTCCCCTTGTTCCCCCTGTTACTACCGCTACTTTGTTTTTCAGCATTGCCTTCTCCTTTCCCGCCGCCAAAGCGGCTGCCCTTAGGGCAGACTCATTTTCTCCGTGTCCGCAAACCGCGTTACCCCTGCAGCGCCTCAAGCGCCCGCACCGCAGTATCCAGATACGGATGTGTAAGCTCGCCGAATTTTCCCTCGTCGGCCTTTTGTGCATACGCCGGATCCAACGGTATTTTTCCGAATACCGGAAGCTGTAACTCCGCCGCTGCCTCCTCGATTCTGCTCTCACCGAACAGCTTGATTTCTTTCCCGCAGTCCGGACATTTCAGATAGCTGAAATTCTCGACGACTCCCAGCACCGGCACACGCATCATCTCCGCCATGTGGTAGGCTTTCTTTACGATCATCTGCACCAGCTCCTGCGGGGAGGTGACAATGATAATCCCGTCCACCGGAAGCGACTGGAATACGGTAAGCGGCACATCGCCGGTTCCGGGCGGCATGTCTACAAATAAATAGTCAATATCCCCCCACACGGTCTCGTTCCAGAACTGCTTGACCACGCCCGCGATAACCGGCCCACGCCAGATTACCGGGTCCTCCTCGTTATCCAAAAGCAGATTGACCGACATGACCTTAATTCCGTTTTCAGCCTCCAGCGGAATCATTCCCTGCTCGTCTCCGACCACCTGTCCGTGAACGCCCAGCATCTTCGGTATCGAAGGCCCCGTAACGTCCGCGTCCATAATTCCCACACGGTAACCGGCCGCTCTCATGGCACATGCCAAAGACGCTGTGACAAAAGACTTTCCGACGCCTCCCTTGCCGCTTACTACACCAATTACCTTTTTAATATCAGAAAACGGATTCATCGGCTCCTTCGCGATTCCGTTTCCTCCCTTTGCCTTGCTTGGACATCCCTCGCAACTTTCCCTGGTGCAGCTGGATGCACTGCTGCAACTGCTGTTTTCCGCCATTTTATCCTCCATTCTGAATCATAATCTTTTTCGATGATTCCCTTATTTTCTCCGCTTTTTATTGCAGCGGAGCTTGCTGTTTGCGCCTGAAAATTTCCGCAAGCGATTCCGTATACGGCGCACGCGCCACACCGTACTCTGTCACGATTCCCGCAATCAGCGCCGAATCCGTAACGTCAAAGGCCGGATTATACACCTTCACTCCCTCCGGCGCCATACGGTCCCGATACCAAAGCTCGGTGACTTCCTCCGCCGGACGCTCCTCAATCGGAATTTCATTCCCCGTCGGCGTGTCTAAGTCTATTGTCGAGGTCGGCGCACAGACATACACCGGAACCCCGTACTGCTTCGCCACCGCCGCCACGACGGAAGTGCCGATTTTATTGGCGGTATCCCCGTTTGCCGCCACCCTGTCACAGCCGACAAATACGGCGTTGACCCAGCCGTTTCGCATGACCGCCGCCGACATATTATCGCAGATTAAGGTAACATCCACGCCGGAAGCCTGCAATTCAAACGCGGTCAGCCGCGCCCCCTGCAGCAGAGGTCTTGTCTCGTCGGCAAATACCTTAAAATGATAGCCGCGCTCCTGACCGAGATAAATCGGCGCCGTCGCCGTCCCGTATCTGCTCGTGGCAAGCTGCCCGGCATTGCAGTGCGTCAGGATTCCGTCTCCGGGCTTCACAAGAGAAAGTCCGTACTCCCCGATTTTTCGGCAGACGAGAATATCCTCTCTCTGGATTTCCTCCGCCTCCTGCTTCAGAAGCTTTTTGATTTCACAAATCGTCTTATCCTGATTCTTCTCCACAACCGTCAGCATCCGGTTTAATGCCCAGCTCAGATTGACCGCCGTCGGCCTTGCGGAATCGAGATATTCCTTCTGACGCACAAATTCCTGCCGGAACGTTTGAAAATCCTCCGTTTGGATCTGTTTTGCCAGAATATAGATTCCATATGCCGCGGCCACACCGATTGCCGGCGCTCCTCTCACCCGAAGACGATAGACAGCCTCCCAGATTTCCTCTGCCGTATGAAGTCCGATAAGTTCAATGCTGCCAGGGAGCCTGGTCTGATCGATGATAACTACCTCGTTATTCTCATCGTCAAGACGGACCGTATCGTAATCCATAATATTCTTTTCGCTCATAGCAATCCTCATTACACTCTCTGCTTTTCCTTATGTTTTCACATCACCAGACTATTATACACTCCTCCGCCTTTTTTTCCAAGGCTTTGGGCACAAGTTTGACGGTTCTTTATTTGATACAAAAAGGGACCACTGACGCGGTCCCGAAAAAGCATTATTGATAACGGAGCGCTTTTTTTAACGCTGCCGAAATTGCGGTTCCCACCACAAAGCATAAAACAGCTTCGATTAGTCCGTTCACTCCTACAAAGGCAACGACAAACAGCAGTGCATTTTGCGCCCCGAGCGAGGTCACAAGCGACTGTATGTACTCCGTATTGTAAAAGCAGAGAACGATTACCCCCATAAAGAAGGTCGTGTTTAACAATGGGCAGCAGAGATTGGAAATCGTCACCGAAACCCCCGACGGAAGCTTTGTCCTGCGAAGTCCCTGATAAATCAGTCCTGTCAGCCAGCCCATCAAAATCCGGGTCGGCACACATACCAGGAAGGTAAGAAATCCGTTGATGCTAAGCAGCGCCGTCCCAAACGGGCTCATGCCAAAGCACTGGATAAAGCTTGTTACTCCGAATACGCCTCCTAAAATCGCGCCCGCCATCGGTCCCAGCGTTACAGCTCCCACCGCCACCGGAACAACAATCAGCGTAATTTCAAGACCCGCCGTTCTGATGTAACCGATTGGGGTAAAAGCCATGATTAAAATGATAGCGACTAACAGCGCCATTTCCACAAGATACTTTGTGGAGAACTTTGTTTTGTTCATAGTCTTTTCCTCTTTCTTCTACATATTCCTGACGAAACACCGTCTTCCGCAGTATAGCACTGCGCATTACGAAATGCAAGTCTTAGCGTCTCTTATTTTCAGGACAATCCCCTGCATGGGCGGACACAGCACCGTTTGCCCCTTTCCCTGCTGCCCGGAGCCAAGTTCGGTCCACCTGGCGTTTTCGGAAACGTCAAGCCTTATCTCCTGCACTTTTTCTCCCTTATTTAATATGACTGTCACCTCATCCTTCCCGTCTTTCCGCACAAATCCGTACAGTCCCTTGCTTTCATCAACAAGCTTTGTCCGGTAGCTTCCCCTGCCGAGCGCAGGTTCCTGTCTGCGGACGCGTATCCACTTTGCCATATACTCCATAAGCGTTTCGTTTTCCCGCTTCTCTGCGGACCACGGCATCGGACTGCGGTATTCCGGCTCGGTCATACCCATGATTTTTTGCTCGTCCCCGTAAAAAACAGACGGAATCCCCATGGCTGTCATTAAAAAGAAAAACGCCAGGCGGAAGCGGCTTTCCTCCCCGCCGCAGTAGGATAAAAAGCGCGGCACATCATGGGTATCCAGAAAATTCATCTGCGCAAGCGCCGTTTCCTTTTGATAACGCATATTCATGTGATTGATTTTCTGGTCAAATTCCACAAGGCCGATGGAGTCTTCCGCAAAAAATTCCCGGCAAAGATAACTGAAGGAATAATTCATCGTAGAATCGAACTGGTCGCCCAGCAGCCATGCCCCGGAATCCTCCCAGATTTCGCCAATCAAAAATGCTTCGGGCTTTTCCGCGCGGACCGCCTCTTTAAATTTTCTCCAAAAGCCGTGATTTACCTCGTTTGCCACATCCAGCCGCCAGCCGTCGATATCCGCCTCACGAATCCAGTAACGCCCAATCTCACAGAAATATTCCTCCACCTCGGGATTTCCGGTATTCAGCTTCGGCATCTCCTTGACGTAGGCAAAGCTTTCGTAGTTGGGCGGATCCTGATAGCGCACCGGAAAATGAAGCTCATAAAACCAATCCTTATACGGCGAGGCCTCCCCGTTTTTTAAGACATCCTGAAAGGCAAAAAAGCCGCTGCCGCAGTGGTTGAACACACCGTCCAGAATCACCCGGATTCCCAGACGGTGGCAGTCCGCCACCAGAGCCTTTAAATCTTCAAGCGTCCCGAAGCACGGATCTATCTTCCGATAATCAATCGTATCGTATTTATGGTACGATGCAGCCTCAAAAACAGGATTTAAGTAAATACAGTTGATTCCCAGACGGTTCAGATAATCCAGGTTGTCACGCACGCCGCTAAGCGTTCCGCCGTTATGGCTCCTGCTCACGTTTCCGTTTTTCAGCATCCTCTGCTTTGGCCTGCCCGATATATGTTTCGGCCCGTCGGCAAAGCTGTCCGGAAAAATATGATACATCACCATGCTTTTCGTCCAGTCCGGAACCCTCACCTCGTCCTCCCGGCGCAGGTACGGAAATTGAAAATAACGGGCCCGCTCCACCCTGCTTTGGCCGTGAAAGCCGTATTCACTGTAATAGATTTCTTCGCCGTCCCGGCCCTCAAGAAAAAAGTAGTAACAGATTCTGGTATAGCCGCTTATAATTACACACTCATAATAATCGTGCAGCAGATCGCTTGCGACCTTCTCCATCCTAAGCCCCGCTACATCCATCGGCTCCCTCGGACACACCCGGTCTCCGTAATAAAGCCATACGTTTTTCATATCTCCCTTCGCCGTTCTGATACGAATCACCAGCCTGCCCCGCTCGAGATAGGCGTCCCTCGACAGCGGCGTATGCGTAATTGCCTGTAATTGCATGTTTTTCCTCTATCCTTTCACTCCGCCGGCCGTAAGCCCGGATACCATATGCTTCTGCACCGCAAAAAATATCACAAGAATCGGCACGGAGACCAAAATTGCCGCCGCCGAAAAAAGCGGCCAGCTTCTGCTGTAATCGTTTGCCTGCAACTGATAAAGACCGCCTGCAAGCGTATAGCTGCTTTCGCTGAGCATAAAAGTGGTCGCAAACAAATACTCATTCCACACATAAATCAGTACCATGACCGCAGTGACAATAATCGCAGGTCTGGCGAGCGGGAGAATAATTTTCCACAGAAGCTGCAGCTCCGTGGCCCCGTCTATTTTTGACGCCTCCTCAATTTCCACCGGAATCGTGTCAAAATAACCCTTGAGGTTCAAAATACTGAAAATACACATGCTTCCGGCATAAACAAAAATCAGCCCCGCCCTCGAATCCAGCAAATGCAGCGTCCGAAAAAGCCGGAACACCGCAAACATGGTCAATATCTGTGGAAACGCGTTGAGCACCAGAAGGCCCCGCAGTGCCTGCATGCGTCCGCGAAAACGGTATCTGGAAAACGCATAGGCCGCCACCACGGAGCAGGCCATTGCCACCACCATGGTTCCGACACTCAGAATCACGGAATTAAACAGCCACCGCAAAAACGGCTCCTCCACCAGAATGCTGCGGTAATTTTCCAGCGTAAACCCCCGTGACGCGGTAAACAGGCCGGAGGAGAGCGCCGAAGCCCCCTCGGAAACGGAAAGCAGCAGTGCGTAGAGAATGGGAAGCAGTCCCACAAAGCACAGGATCATAAATGCAAGATTTAAAAACGCAAGTCCAAATACGCGCCTTACCTTTTTCTTTTTCATGCTTCCTCCTCCTTTAATCCCCGGTTCATAAACAGCGAAAACGCGATAATCAGCACAAAGATAATCATGGATACCGCCGCGGACAAGCCGTAATTATTGGAAACAAATGCATTCTGATGCGCGTAGGTAATGACGGTCTGCAGCGTCGCCCCGCTTAAGGATCCCTTCTGCTGTGTCAGCAGGTAAATGATGTCAAACTGCTTAAAGGTTGTAAACGTCGTCATAATCACCGCGGGCGCCATCACCGGGCGCACGCCGGGTACAGTAATTTTAAGCGTGCTTACCCAAAACCCGGCGCCGTCCATTTTCGCGCTCTCATAATAGCTCCTGTCAATGCTTTGCAGCGCGCCGTCAAAGGTCATAATCATAAACGGCAGCGCCATCCACAGATTTAAGATCATGCAGGAAATAAACGCCGGAACATTGCGGGAGAGATAGTTGATTTTGTCAATTCCAAACAATCCCAGAAGCTTATTTGCCAGCCCGAATTCCGTATTATAGATTCCGACCTTCCACAACAAAATTGATACATAGGCAGGCATCGCCCACGGGAACATCAAAAGGGTCTTGTACAATCGGGCAAGCTTTAACCCGCGCGCATTTAAACCCAATGCAATAAAAAACGCAAGCACCACCTGGATTCCCATATTGAGCACCGTCCAAAGGAGGGTCACACCGATCGCCGAGAGGAAACCGGTGTCTACCTTAAACAGTGCCCGCACATAATTATTCAGTCCGATAAAGCTGTAATCATCCCAATGGAACAGATTCATATTGGTAAGCGATATGTACGCCGTGTAGGCGATTGGAAAAATAATGATTGCGCCTATCAGCAAAAATGCCGGTATCATGTGCAGCCACGGCGCTGCCTTCCTCTTACTTCTCATATTCTGCCTTCCTTCCCCGTGCTTAGTGCATATCGGCGATTGCCGTCTCGGCCTCCTTCTGATACGTTTCCGCGGCTGTCTGCACATCCTCGCCGGACTTGTTTACCGCCGCAAGCAGGCTCTCCGCCGGTCCCCACATTACGCTCATTTCCGGGATATTCGGCATCGGCTGCGCCGTCTCGGCCGTTTCGCGCATTGCCATGATCATTTCGTTATCCACAACATCAGTGTCCGCGTAGGACTGCTGATTTGCCGGTGCACAGTTTGCCTTTTGCGCCAACGCAACGCCGACAGATTCGTCACAGAGCGCCAGTAGTACCTTTGACACGGCATCCTTTTTATTTTCCACCGCGTATTTTAACACTCCGACTCCCTGGATGCCCGAATACGGTGCAAGCTTTTCCCCGTTGGGCAGTGTAAATTCAGACAGTGATTTGATTCCGTAATGGATGCCCGCCTCGTTAATACCGGAAATGAGCCACGGTCCTCCGATGATTGCTGCTGCCTTCTGCTCCAGGAACAGCGTATTTATCGTATTGTAATCACCGTCCGCCTGCAGCGCCGCAAACTTTTGGTTATAGGTAATCGCCTCTATCGTTGCCGCATCGTTAAGTCCCGGTTTTGCGTTTTCATTGATGATATAGCCACCGAAACCGTTGATGAAGGGGGCCACATTATAGGCGGTGGAATGCTGATTTAAAACCGCATAGGTTCCGGCCTCCGTATCGGTATGTGCCGTCATATAGTCATAAAGTCCATCCGTCGTATCGGGAACCTCTCCCTCCCACAAATCCTGATTATAAATAAAAAGCAGCGTCTCATAGTAAACCGGCAGCATATACTGGATACCCTGATAGGTGCCCGCTTCAACAGTCATCGGCAGAAGATATCCCTCATCCTTTTCCGTAATCAAATCGGTAATCGGCGCCAAAATCCCCATTTCCGCAAAGGTTCCCAGCGAATCATGCGCATAAAAATACATATCCGGCCCGTTCACCTCATCGGTTCCGTAAAGCTGAAGCTGATCCGTCAGCCCTGTCTTTTTCTCAAACTGCACCGAGACCATGTCATCCGCCAGAATATTGTTTACTTCCTCCGCAATGGTTTCCATTATGGCCTCATCACCGTCATGCCAGATACGGATAACCTGGGGCTCTCCCTTCTGCTGTGTTTCCTCTGTCACCGACTCGTTCTCCGCCGTGCCGGCGGCGTTTGCTCCGACATTCCCCGTTTCGCCACCGCAGCCGCCAAGCAAGCCGGTTATCAACACTCCGCACAGTATGCTGCTTAAAATTCTTTTCATGATTTCTTCCTCCTTTTCCTTACTGATACCCCATTAACAAAGAAAACAGTTTCCTAATTTTTATTATTTCCCGTTTTCTCTATGTCTTATTTTTATCACTTTCTCCCTTATATTACAATGTTTTTCCTGTATTTTTTATTGACTTTGTCAGGAAAACGCTATACCATATATATAGATTTGTGCAAATTTAAGGAGGATAATATATGGCTGTTACGATTCGCGATGTGGCAAAAGCGGCCGGTGTATCGGTTTCCACCGTCTCAAAAGTAATCAATGGCTGGTCTACCATTTCACCGGCAACCGCCGCGCGTGTGCAGGACGCCATCCGGGCTCTGGACTACACCCCCAACGCCAGAGCGGTCAGCTTCGCCCGGAAGGCCACGATGAATATTGTTTTTCTGACCTCCCTGGGAAAGGAGGAGGCATATAAAAACCCGCACATGTTCGAAATCATGTGCGGGGTATACGGAGAACTGGCAAAGCACGGATATTCCATGACGCTGATTGATACGCGCAAGGAAGCCGTCCCAGGCGAAATGGTTTCCCGAATTATCGCCACCCGAAGCGCCGACGGCATTGTCATCCACGGTTCTGCCCTAAGCAGGGAAAACGCTTCCCTGATTCTCGCACATCAATTTCCTCATATCATTATCGGAAATCCGGGATTTTCCAACCAGCTCTGCTGGATTGATACCAACCATCTGCTCGGCGGACAGTTTGCGGCGGAGCACATGCTCTCCTGCGGCTACGAGCGCACGGCATTTATCGGAGGACGAAAAACGGACGTAATTTCCCAACAGCGCCAGAAGGGTGTCACCGGGACGTTTTTAAAGAGCGGCCACCGGATTCCGCGGGAACATATCGTGTACACGGACTCCTCACGCGAGGCTGCCTACAGCGCCACGAAAGAGCTTCTCACATCGGAAAATCCCCCGCGCGCCATTATCTGCGAAAACAATACGATTGCCCTCGGCGTTGCGCGCGCTCTCGAGCACATGGGAAAAAAGGTGCCGGAGGAGGTAGCCTTTTTAACCTTCGACAGCTATCCCTATTCGGCTGTCATAGACCCTCATCCTACGGTCATTGATATTGACGTGTACGATATGGGCGTGCAAGCCGGAAATACCATCGTGCGCAAGCTGGAAAACCCGTCTCTGCTCGTCCAGCAATTCACAACGCTGCCGATTTTATGCAAGGGAAAAAGCACATAAAAACACGCCCGGGGCATCTCGTCCCCGGGCGTGTTTGTGTCTGCGATTTTATTTTCCTAATTCTGCTTTTAATGCCGCAGTCAATGCCGGAACAATCTTGTTCAGATCTCCCACAAGACCGTAATCAGCCACATCAAAAATCGGAGCGTCCTCATCCTTATTGATTGCAATAATCAAATCGGAATCCTCCATACCTGCTACATGCTGGATTGCTCCGGAAATACCGATTGCAAAATAAATCTGCGGGCGAACCGTCTTACCGGTCTGTCCTACCTGCAAATCTACCGGCAGCCAGCCATTCTCTACTACTGCACGGGAGCAGCTTACGGTACCGCCAAGCACCTCTGCCAAATCCTCCAGCAGCTTGAAGTTTTCTTTGGAGCCGACTCCACGGCCGCCGGAAACAAGGATTTTTGCATCCATAATGTTGGCGGTGGTCTTTACAGCCTTTACGATATTGAGGATTTCCACATATCTGTCGTTCGGCGTAAATCCCGGATTGAACTCCACGATATTCGCTTTCGCACCCTGAATCGGAGCGATTTTCTGCATAACACCCGGACGTACGGTAGCCATCTGCGGACGGTTATCCGGGCAGGCAATTGTTGCAATCGTATTGCCGCCGAATGCCGGACGGGTCATTAAAAGCTGGTTATGCTTCTGCTCGGACTCTTTGCCCGGTGCTGCAACCAACGGGAAATCTCCGATTTCCAGAGAGGTACAGTCTGCCGTCAAACCGGTCTTTACTCTTGCGGAAACGGTCGGGCCCAAATCACGTCCGATTGCGGTCGCTCCCACCAGTACGATTTCCGGCTTGTACTCGTTGATTACAGATGCCAGCGCATGTGCGTACGGCTCCGTTCTGTAATCCTTTAATACCGGGTCATCCACTACGATAACCTTGTCCGCGCCATACTCTGCAAGCTGGTCTGCAAGGCCTTTTACATCGGAACCGATTAATACGGCGGTCACGTCGGTTCCCAGATCTTTTGCCAGGTCTTTGCCTTTTCCAAGTAACTCAAACGCAACGCCGTCCAATACGTTATCTACCTGCTGAGCAAAGACAAATACTCCCTTATATTCTTCTAATGCCATTTTTTTCACCACTTTTCCTTATTTTTTATTAGATAATGTGTTTCTCTTTAAACTTACCCATCAAATAAGCTACGGATTCCGTCGGGTCAAGGTTTACTTTCTCGCCGGCACCCTTTGCAACCTTATCGGATGCTTTTGCAATCTTGGTCGGAGAACCCTTTAAGCCAAGGTCAGAATCATCGACATCCTTTAAGTCTGCTCTGCCCCAAACGGTAACTTCTTTGTCGAACGCATCGAAAATTCCGCCCGGAGTCATGTAACGCGGCTCGTTTAATTCAGAAAGAGCAGTGATAAGACAAGGCATTTTTGCCTTCAGCTCGTGATATCTGTCTTCATACTGGCGTTTTACAATAACGGAATCACCCTCAATCTTGATTTCCTCTGCATAGGAAATAACCGGTAAGCCGAGATGCTCTGCAATCTGCGGTCCAACCTGCGCGGTATCTCCGTCAATCGCCTGGCGTCCCGTAATGATGAGGTCATACTCAAGATTGCGAAGCGCTCCGGCAATCGTTGTGGAGGTTGCCCAGGTGTCTGCTCCGCCCAATACTCTGTCCGTTACCAGAATAGCATCGTCCGCTCCCATTGCAAGCGCCTCACGCAGAACTGCGTCCGCCTTCGGAAGTCCCATGGTGAGCACGGTAACCTTTGCTCCTGTCTCGTCTTTAATTCTAAGTGCTGCCTCAAGACCCGCCTTGTCGTCCGGGTTCATGATCGCGAGCATCGCCGCTCTATCAAGAGTTCCGTCCGGGTTGAACTTTACGCCGCCCTTTGTGTCAGGAACCTGTTTAATACATACTACGATATTCATGTATTTTCCACTCCTTATTTTTTATAATGAAAGCTACAGCTATTTCAACAGTGCACCAGAGATTACCATTCTCTGAACTTCGCTCGTTCCTTCATAGATTTCGGTAATCTTCGCATCACGCATCATACGCTCTACATCGTACTCTCTGATGTATCCGTATCCGCCGAATAACTGAACCACCTCGGTGGTAACAGCCATCGCTGTCTCTGCCGCAAATAATTTTGCCTTTGCAGCCTCTACGGAATATACCTTCTGAGTCGCCTTTGCCATAGCAGCCTTGTACACCAGAAGCTGTGCAGCTTCGATCCTCGCAGCCATATCAGCAAGTTTAAACTGTGTATTCTGCTGCTGTGCGATCGAACGTCCGAACTGTTTTCTCTCTTTTGTATAAGCGACAGCTCTTTCCAATGCGCCCTCGGCAATACCGAGCGCCTGTGCAGCGATACCGATACGTCCGCCGTCCAGGGTGTGCATTGCAATCGGGAAGCCCTTTCCTTCCGGTCCTAACAGATTCTCTTTCGGGATTCTGCAATCTTCAAAAATCAGCTCATAGGTAGAGGAACCGCGGATACCCATTTTCTTTTCCTTGGTTCCGAAAGAGAAGCCCGGAGCTCCCTTATCCACGATAAATGCTGAGAAGTTCTTTTTCTTTCTGCCTCTCTTATCCTCGGTTACGCTTGTTACAGCGATTACAATATATACGTCCGCAACCTTACCGTTTGTGATAAAGCATTTGGAACCGTTTAATACCCACTCGTCGCCGTCTAATACCGCCTTGGTCTGGCAGCCCTGTGCATCCGTACCTGCGCCCGGCTCTGTCAATCCGAATGCGCCGATTTTTTCTCCGCTCGCAAGCGGCACTACATATTTCTGCTTCTGCTCCTCGGTACCGTAGGTTAAAATCGGGTCAATACAGAGAGAGGTATGGGCAGACACAATAACGCCCGTAGTCGCGCATACCTTAGATAATTCCTCCACGCACATTATGTATGTAAGCGGGTCACAGCCCTGTCCGCCGTATTCCTTCGGAACCGGGATTCCCATAAAGCCGTATTTCTGCATTTTTTTCACCGTTTCCATCGGGAACGCTTCGGTCTCGTCCGTTTCCTGTGCAAGCGGTTTTACTTCTGCTTCAGCGAATTCCTTAAATAATGAACGCGCCATTTCATGTTTCTTATCTAAAGAAAAATCCATGATTTAAATTCCTCCATCAATTTTAATTTTACTGAGCATCAACCGGTGTCTTCGTACGGTCCGCATTGTATACATAGAAACCTTTTCCGCTCTTAGCGCCGAGGTTTCCGCCGCGAACCATCTTACGGATGAGCGGACATGCACGGTATTTGCTGTCGCCGGTCTCTTTGTAAAGCACATCCATAATCGCGAGGCAGATATCCAGACCGATAAAGTCGCCCAGCTCAAGCGGTCCCATCGGATGGTTTGCACCAAGCTTCATAGCCGCGTCGATGCCGGCAATATCAGAAACACCTTCCATCTTAATGAAAGCAGCCTCGTTGATCATCGGGATTAAGATACGGTTTACAACAAAGCCGGCAGCCTCATTTACCTGTACCGGAGTCTTGCCGATCTCCTCGGAAATCTTCTTAATCGCATCAACCGTTTCGTCCGGCGTATTCACACCCGCAATTACCTCGATCAGCTTCATGCGGTCTGCCGGGTTGAAGAAATGCATACCTACCATCGGACGGGTAAGGCCGTTTCCAATCTCGGTAATGGAAAGGCTTGATGTGTTGGAAGCGAAGATACACTCCGGTTTTGCAATCTTATCCAGCTCCTGGAAGGTTGTTTTCTTTACTTCCATATCCTCAAATGCAGCCTCTACGATTAAATCACAGTCGCTGCATAAATCTTCCTTTAAGCCCGGAGTAATTTTTGCAAGGATACCGTCTACTGCTTCCTGGGTCATTTTTCCTTTTTCTACTAATCTCGCATAGCCCTTTGCGATTTTTGCTTTTCCGCCGTCAGCCCACTCCTGCTTGATATCGCAGAGAGCTACTTCATAGCCTTCTACCTGAGCAAATGCTTTTGCAATGCCCTGTCCCATAGTTCCTGCACCAATAACGCCAACCTTCATTTCCGTAACCTCCTGATTTTATGTAAACTATTCTATTATGAAAGCCCGCCCTGGTATTATGCAACCCGCAGGGCTTTCCTGTGAAACAAAAAACACAATTCCCCGGAGAGCAGCCTCTCCGGGAATTATTTTATTGGCAAAGATTAATCTCTCTCAACGATGGTAGAGCAGCCCATTCCACCGCCGATGCAAAGTGTCGCAAGACCTCTTTTTGCATCTCTTTTCTGCATCTCATGCAGTAAGGTAACAAGGATACGGCATCCGGAAGCTCCAACCGGATGTCCCAGTGCAATTGCACCTCCGTTGACATTTACCTTAGACATATCAAAGCCGAGATCCTTTGCTACCGCAACAGACTGTGCCGCAAATGCTTCGTTTGCTTCGATCAAGTCCATATCATCAATGCTGAGTCCGGTCTTCTCCAGTACCTTTCTGGTGGAAGCAACAGGACCGATGCCCATGATTTCCGGTTCAACACCGCCAAGTGCGCCTGCTACCCAGGTAGCCATCGGGGTAACACCAAGCTCTTTTGCTTTTTCTTCGCTCATAACAACGATAGCTGCAGCACCGTCATTGATACCGGAAGCGTTGCCTGCCGTTACCAGTCCGCCCTCTTTGCCGGAGCAGCATTTTAATTTGGAAAGCGTCTCTACAGTTGTTCCCGGACGCGGACCTTCATCCGTCACGAAATCAACGATTTCTTTTTTCACCTTTACCGGAACCGGAACGATTTCATCCTTAAACTTGCCCTCAGCGACTGCTTTCTCGCATTTCTGCTGGCTGTTCGCTGCGAACTCGTCAAGCTCCTCTCTGGTGAGGCCATATTTGTCGCAGATGTTCTCTGCGGTAATCATCATGTGATAATGATTGAATGCGTCGGTCAATGCATCGTTTACCATCGTATCGATGATGGTCGCATTGTTCATACGATATCCAAAACGAGCTTTTGTCATGGCATACGGAGCCATCGACATGTTTTCCATTCCGCCCGCTACGACGATATCTGCCTGTCCTGCCATAATCATGGTAGCCGCTTCGTTCACGCACTTTAATCCGGAACCGCACACAACATTCAGGGTAACTGCCGGAACCTCGATGGGCAGGCCTGCCTTGATAGATGCCTGACGTGCAACGTTCTGTCCCTGTGCCGCCTGGATGACGCATCCCATTAACACTTCATCCACCTGCTCCGGTTTTACGCCGGCTCTGTTTAATGCTTCCTTAATTACGATTGCACCTAAGTCTGCCGCCGGTGTGTTGCTCAATGCTCCGCCCATCTTACCGATTGCGGTACGGCAAGCGCCTGCTAAAACTACTTTCTTTGCCATTTTGAATTCTCCTTTCAGTTTTCGCACAAAACTCTGCGCATTTGCAGAGAATTTGTCTCCTTCTCAAATAAATTCGCCGAAAAACGCTGTTAATTTTTTAACAATCTTTTGAAAAAAAATAAATTCAAACCGTTCCGTTGAAATTTATCCTTTTCCTTTTTTCATTTTGCCTGTATCACTTGATAACCAGCCGTTTTTCTGGCTCTCTGGTACTTTTTCATGCTAACATATTTCCCCCTTAAATGCAACAGATTTCTTTCTTCTGCGTCAGCTTTTGTTAAAAATTTATCATGCATTTTCTGTTTTCATCAAATACAGGGCCAAAGACAGAATCATAATGCCTTTTGGCCCCGCCTGCAAAGTTTTCGGAGAGACTAATAAAATACGTGATTTCCGATTACCATTCCTTGTATGATGCCGTTATTCGCCCTGAAATACAGACAGTTTGTCGTAATGTTTCCGTTCAGTACCTCCTGTGCCGCCTGCAGACATTCACTGCTCACGCCGGCCTCCAGCCGATATGCAAGACGGCCGCTGGCTACCGGAGAAAACTGTCCGCTCTGATAAATCACACCGGAAACCGTATTCGGAAAATAGGAGCTTTTTACACGGTTCATGATGACACTGCCCACCGCAAGCTTTCCTTCGTAGGATTCGCCGCCCGCCTCACATTCAATAATCGCTCCGAGCAGATAGGCGTCGCTCTCCGCGGGTACATATGTATTCTGGGACGTGTCCTCTTTTTCCTGCTCCCTGATTGCGGCAAGACGCGCCGCATCCTCTTTTGCCTTTTGTATCTCGAGTTCTTCCTCATAGGCAATCATCCTTGCCAGCTCGTCCGAAAGCTCATCCACGTTCGACTGTGCCTCCGTAAGCTTCTGGTTTGACTGCTCGATTTTCTCCTGTGTATCCGCTATCAGGCGGTTGACATTCTCCTGCTCGGTCTGCTTTTGCTCCTGAAGCGCCAAAAGCTCCTCCCGCTCGCCCTCAAGCGCCTCCTTCTGCTCTGCAATCTGCGCGGTAAGCTCCTGAAAGTCTGTCAGCATTTGTCTGTCATATTGATTCAGCTCGCTGATATATTCCGTACGGTTTAAGAAATCCGCGATGGATTTCGATTCCAGCAGCATGGCAAAAGCCGTCGTGTTGCCATTTTCATACATATACTGTATGCGGAGCTTCATCGCTTCATACTGCTCTGCGGATTTTGCCTCGGCCGCCGCAAGCTCCTCCTCCGCTTCCGCAATTTCCTGCTCCTTTGCTGCAATGTCCGCCTCCACCTGATTCATAGCCGCCGTAATGGTACCAAGTTCTCCGTTTAAACCGCTTAAATCCTGCTCCAGCCCCTCCTTTTCGTCGTTTAAGCTGTCGACCTGATTTTCAGCGTCCTCCTTTTGCTGCTGTAAATCCGTAATCTCATCCCTCGCCTTGTCAATCTGCTGCTGCGTCGTATCCGCATACACCGTCACCGTAACCAAAAAGCAGCATACAAAGACAGCGCACAGGATTCTCCTTGTCAAAAAATGTCTCATATATCTTCCCGTAATTTGTATAGACATGAGTTTCCGCAAATTGTATTTGCAGCGTGCCAAAAGAACATGGCACAATAAAACAAAATGCGGAAACTCAAGTGCATAGATAATTGTTTTTCCTCTGTTGATATGTTATTATAACATATGTATTATATCATGCATATAGCATATTTTCTACAAATCTGACATTTATTTACATCACAGGATCAGGGTGCTAATCATCACAGACAAAGGAGGGACTCCGCGCCATGCAATTCGTAAGGACAGCCGATTTAAAACCGGGTATGCGCCTGGCTAAACCAATCTATAACAAGATGGGCGTGCTTTTGTACGAAAGAGATACGAAGCTGACGATTCAGGGTATCAACAGCATAGAAAATTTCGGCCTCATCGGTATTTTTATCTTAGAGCCCGCAGAACCCGTACCGCCGCTTTCGAGAGAGGATTTGGAATTTGAACAGTTTCAGACCATATATGTCTTTAAGCTAAAGGAGAATATGGACAATCTTCAGGCCAACCGCGCTCCCGTGTCTCTGGCGGAGCTGGTGAAAAATATCCAGACCCGCTATGGCGTGCTCGACCACAAGGTTAATTTTGCCCAGAATCTGCGCAGCTCCGCAGATTTTGTATACAAACACGCGATCAGCGTGGCAATGCTCTGCGCCATGATTGCAAACCAAATGCATCTTCCGGAGTCTGAACAGGCCGCGCTTGTTACCGCCGCGCTGCTTTACGATTTCGGCTATCTTTATGTACCTCAGACAATTCTCGATAAGGGCGAGGACCTGACAGAAGCGGACAAAGACTTTATCCAGCTTAATATGGAGCGCGGTTACGAAACACTGCGTCCCAATTATCAGGATTTCGGACTTGCGGAGCCGTCTCTGGAGATCATTCAGCAAATTATTTTCCGCAACAGCAAGAACTTCAAGGTAAAGGAAGCCTCCGAGGCCTTAAGCCTCCTTGTTGACATTCTCACGGTTGCGGACAGGTTTGACCACCTGACCGCCATGAACATCAATAAGCCGCCGATTTCCGAGGTCGCGGCCATGGCGCAGCTAAAAAAACAGCGAAACCGCTATAACCCGCTGGTGCTCTCAGCCCTTGCAGAATGTATCCATATTCTTCCGACCGGAGCCTGCGTGGATTTGTCCGACGGTGAAAAGGCGCTTGTACTGGTGGAAAATCCCGCGGACTTCATGCATCCGATGGTGCTGAAATTTTCCAACAATATTATTTACGATCTCAGCGACCCCGCGATTGCAAAGTCGTTAAAGATTATTGATATTATGAAAACAATGGACAACCGGATTGCCATCGACCAGGATACCCTAAAGCATTTTGTTGCGGATTCCTACATCAAAGAAACCGCGAACCGCTTCCGCCAAAAGAAGCTTCAAATTGCCCAGCGGAATCAGGCAAAGCTGGAAAAACAGGCTGCGGATGCATTGATCGGAAGCGCATCGGTTCTTCCCGAAAACGACGCTCCGCAGAAAACGGCCGCTCCCAAACGACCGCCGAAAAAAATGAAGCTGCGCTGATTTCCAACGGTACTCTTTGCTTCCTGCCGCCCGGCTTGCGCATCTTCTATAATAGTAAGAAAATCCCATGAAAGACTTCCCTGTCCTTCATGGGATTTTTTTCTTCACGTCTGAAAGCAAATGTCACGGCGTTGTCAGATAGCTGCTGATACAGTACAGGGTCTGCCCGTTATAGTCGACTCTCGACCAGCCGTAATCCTCATTGATCCCCGTTCTGGTAACCGTCTCGCCGTTGTGCAGCACGGCAATTACCGTGGCGTCAGGATTGGTAACGCTCGGCAGCGCACGCAGATTGACCTCTATCTTTGCCGTCACAATATCGTTGACCTCGGTGAACTGTGTCTTAATGCCGTCTCCCGCGTCGGCCTCCTTCGGCCGATAGTCCAAATCCGTCGTCAGATAGCTTGATATGACAGTTACTTCAGACTCCGCTTCCGTATCGTTTTCTTCCGCTGCGGACTCACTTTCGGCCTGCTCCGGCCATTCATCTCCGGCCTGCGTCTCAGCGACGGGCATTTTTTCGTCCTCCGGCGGCCGGTCCTTGCCTCCTGCGTTCACTATTAAAAAGATAACCAGTGCCAAAACCGCAGCCGCCACAATCGCAATTACAAGAAACACGCGCCAATCTGTCTTTTTCCTGCTGTCGGACAGTTTGATTTCCTCAAAATCCAAATCATCATCGTATTTCATGACAGCCTCCTGTCCCGCCGTCCCCGGGCATTGCCCACTGCTCTTATAAG
This sequence comes from uncultured Roseburia sp., assembly GCA_944380515.1. GTDB lineage: Bacteria > Bacillota > Clostridia > Lachnospirales > Lachnospiraceae > Roseburia. The sequence continues at coordinate 97,673 of CALWHT010000016.1, read as the reverse complement.
TTCTTCACCTTTGCGATATCCACAGGCGTAAGCTGGTCTATCGCCGTTTCCAGACTGAGCGCCAGCGCATTTGCGGTATCCATCGCCGTAATGCAGTAAACACCCGTCTCAATAGCGTTTCTCCGAATCAGGAATCCGTCTCTGGTCTTATCGCCGTTCCCCTGCGTCGGGGTATCGATGACAAGGTCTATCTTATGTCCCAGGATTAAATCCATGACATTCGGGGACTCCTGCGAAATCTTATTCACGCGCAGGGCATTCACACCGTGCTCCTGTAAATATTTTGCCGTACTCCTTGTCGCGTAAATCTTGTACCCGAGCGCTTCAAAGCGTTTTGCGACATCGACCGCCTCCGGCTTATCCGCGTCCTTTACCGTGATAATCATCTGTTTATATTTCGGCAGCGTCACGCCTGCACCGAGGAACGCCTTATAGAGCGCCTCGTTGAAGGTCTTTGCAATGCCTAAGCATTCTCCGGTGGATTTCATTTCCGGTCCGAGGGAAATTTCCGCGCCGCGCAGCTTCTCGAAGGAGAATACCGGCATCTTGATCGCGATGTAATCCGCAGTCGGCGCCAGTCCCGGCTCGTACCCCATTCCGCGTATCGTATCCCCGATAATCACTCTGGTCGCAAGGTCTACAATCGGGATTCCCGTCACCTTGCTGATATAGGGCACGGTTCTCGAGGAGCGCGGATTTACCTCAATCACATAAACCTCCTCGTCCATCGCGATAAACTGAATATTAATCAGTCCCACCACATGCAGCGCTTTTGCCAGCCGCCTGGTATATTCCACAATAGTTTCCTTTACATGCTCGCTGATGGTCGGCGCGGGATATACGGAGATACTGTCTCCCGAATGAACTCCCGTACGCTCAATATGCTCCATAATGCCCGGAATCAGAATATCCGTTCCGTCGCACACTGCGTCAACCTCGATTTCCTTTCCCTGCAGATATTTATCTACCAGGATCGGATGATCCTGCGCAATTCGGTTGATAATTCCGATAAACTCTTCGATTTCTTCATCGTTGAAGGCAATTTTCATACCCTGTCCGCCAAGCACATAGGAGGGTCTCACCAGAACCGGATAGCCGAGGCGGTTCGCCACCTCTTTTGCCTCCTCCGCGGTAAACACCGTTCCGCCCGCCGCTCTGGGGATTCCGGTCTTTTCGAGAATCCCGTCAAACAGCTCGCGGTCCTCGGCGGCATCGACATCCTCCGCCTTTGTACCGAGAATCTTCACGCCCATCTTCATCAGGCTCTCCGTCAGCTTAATTGCGGTCTGCCCGCCGAACTGAACGACCGCACCGTCCGGTTTTTCCAGCCTTACAATACTTTCCACATCCTCCGGTGTCAGTGGCTCAAAGTAAAGCTTGTCCGCGATATCAAAGTCCGTCGATACTGTCTCCGGATTATTGTTGACAATCACAGTCTCCCAGCCCGCCTTTGAAAACGCCCAGGTACAGTGTACGGAGCAGTAGTCGAACTCGATACCCTGGCCGATACGAATCGGTCCGGAGCCAAGCACCAGCACCTTTTTCTGCGGCCTCGTTTCCGCCGCCTCGTTTTTGCTTCCATATACGGAATAGTAGTAGGGCGTAGCCGCTTCAAATTCCGCCGCACAGGTGTCAACCATCTTAAACGCTGCGACAATGCCGTTCTCATAACGCATATCGCGGATTTCTTTTTCCGTTCTGCCTGTCAGGTCCGCGATCACATTGTCCGGGAATTCGATGCGTTTTGCCTCTTTTAATAATTCTACCGTAAGCGGTTCTTTTTTCAGCCGCGCCTCCATCTCTACAAGAATCGCAAGCTTATCGATGAACCAGTTATCAATTTTGGTAATGTCATGGATTGTCTCATAGCTCATGCCTCTGCGAAGCGCCTCCGCAATGACCCAGATACGCCGGTCATCCACAACCTCTAACTGCTCTTTCAGCTCCGCGTCACTCAAGCCGGTAAAATCATAGGACATTAAGCTGTCTACATGCTGCTCCAGTGAACGAATCGCCTTCATCAGCGCCCCCTCGAAGTTATTGCAGATACTCATAACCTCTCCGGTCGCCTTCATCTGTGTTGTGAGCGTTCTTTTTGCCGTGATAAATTTATCGAACGGAAGTCTCGGTATTTTTACCACGCAGTAATCGAGCATCGGCTCGAAGCTTGCATAGGTTTTTCCGGTAATCGCGTTTTTAATCTCGTCAAGCGTATAGCCCAGCGCAATTTTTGCCGCCACCTTGGCAATCGGGTAGCCGGTCGCTTTGGATGCCAGTGCGGAGGAACGTGATACACGCGGATTTACCTCGATGACACAGTATTCAAAGCTCTCCGGGTGAAGCGCATACTGCACGTTGCAGCCTCCGGTGATATTTAATTCTGATATAATATTTAACGCCGATGTCCGCAGCATCTGGTATTCCTTGTCACCCAGCGTCTGCGACGGCGCCACGACAATGGAATCTCCGGTGTGCACGCCGACCGGGTCGATGTTTTCCATGTTACATACGGTAATGCAGTTGCCCTTCGCATCGCGCATCACCTCATACTCGATTTCCTTCCAGCCCGCGATACAGCGCTCTACAAGCACCTCACCGACACGGGAAAGGCGCAGACCGTTCGTTAAGATTTCCACCAGCTCCGTCTCGTTATGCGCGATTCCGCCGCCGCTGCCGCCCAGCGTATAGGCCGGACGCAGTACGACCGGATAACCGATGGTGTTTGTAAATTTAATACCGTCCTGCACATTGTGAACGACCTGAGAGGCCGCACACGGCTCCCCGATTTTTTCCATCGTATCTTTAAACGCCTGACGATCCTCCGCTTTAAAAATGGTCTCAGCCGTCGTACCGATTAACTTTACATTATATTTTTTCAGGATTCCTTTTTCCTCCAGCTCCATGCCGAGGTTTAATCCCGCCTGCCCGCCGAGGGTCGGAAGCACGCTGTCCGGCCGCTCCTTCGCAATAATCTGCTCCAGCACGGGAACGGTCAAAGGCTCAATATACACCTGGTCCGCAATGTCCTTGTCCGTCATAATCGTCGCCGGATTGGAATTGACCAAAACTACCTCAACGCCCTCCTCCTTTAAGGAGCGGCACGCCTGCGTACCCGCATAGTCAAACTCCGCCGCCTGCCCGATTACAATAGGCCCGGACCCGATAACCAACACTTTCTTTATGTCATGATTTCTAGGCATCTTATTTCCTCCTCATACTCAATCTAAAACTGCAACTTCCACAAACCGTAAAATGCGGCCTTTGCTCCTAATTCTGTGACATCATGGAAATAAACCGATCAAACAGATACGCGGAATCCTGCGGTCCGGGACACGCCTCGGGGTGGAACTGAACGGTAAAAATATTTTTTCCCACGTACGCAAGTCCCTCGTTGGTTCCGTCATTGACATTGATAAACGCCGGTTTTGCAATGTTCGGATCAAGGTTGTCGGTATCTACCACATAACCGTGATTCTGGGAGGAAATATAGACTCTGCCGGTCTGTAAATCCTTGACCGGATGATTGCCCCCGCGGTGCCCGTATTTCATCTTATGGGTATCGGCGCCAACCGCGAGCGCCATCAGCTGATGACCCAGGCAGATTGCAAAAATCGGAGTGTCCGATTCGTAAAGCTTTTTGATTTCGGCGATAATCTGTCCGCACTCCTTGGGGTCGCCGGGGCCGTTGCTTAACATAATGCCGTCCGGATTTGCCGCAAGGATTTCTTCTGCCGTCGTATGCGCCGGATAAATGGTCACCTCACAGCCACGCTCACTGAGCGACCTGGCAATATTCTTCTTTGCGCCCAAATCAAGCAGTGCGACACGTTTTGCGCCTGCTGCCCTGCCCTGCCCTTTTAATACTCTTTTTTCCGCGCAGGTAACTTTGTCTACGACATTACCTGTGGTATATGCTTTTAATCTGGGAATAATTTCTTCTATATTATAATTATCATTGGTGGTAATCATCCCGTTCATCGTACCCTTCTCACGAAGGATTTTTGTCAGTGCACGGGTATCAATCCCCGCGATGCCCGGAATATCATATTTTACAAGGAAATCCTGAATCGTTCCCTGCGAGCGGAAATTGCTCGGCATTCTGGATAACTCCCTGACAATATATCCGTCGGGCCAGGGTCTTTCTGACTCCATATCCGGTGTAATGCCATAGTTTCCGATTAACGGATACGTCATCACGACAGCCTGTCCCGCGTAGGACGGGTCTGTTAAGACCTCCAGATATCCTGTCATGGATGTGTTAAATACAATCTCACTGATGACTTCCCTGGTTGAACCGATACTGGTTCCGGTGAATACATTCCCATCTTCGAGTATTAAATGAGCTTTCATTCTTTCCCTGTCCTTTCACTATTTTTCCAAAAAAAAAAACGTCGCCGTTTTTTCTTTTTTTATCAAAATCCAGACAGTATACTGACTGAATCTGTTGCCTTATGAAAATGCTCTGCCCAAGCTGCTTGGGTCTGACCTTTAAATTGTAAAAAGTGTAACATAACGGAAGGCATTTTTCAACCTTTTTCGGGAAACAAATCATATTTTGCGAATGGCGCGGGTGAACCGGTTTTGCCGCACGCGCCCGCAAAATCCCTACACCGCCAGGTGATATATGGTGATTCCCGATGCCAGAACAAAAGAAATCCCCAGCACAACCGCAGTCAGCCACAGGACTGCCTTTGCCGGAACACGCTTTGACGGGTAGCTGATGCCGGCATACCTTTTCCGGTATTCCGCAAACTGACCGGGGCCTTCCCCCGCCGTCTGCAACGGACAGCCAAGCCCGACATAACCGTCTCCCCTTGCCCCGTCCGGCAGAAGAGAAAATCCCCTGTGATAGAAAAACGGAGCGAGGGTCACCGGCGACACATACGCCTGCAGCGCATGCAGCCCCAGGGCCCTGGCGGCATAGCCGCACATCGCGGTCAGCAAGCCGGAGCCGATGCCCCTGCGCTGAAATCCCGGAAGAACATACAGCATGGTGATCCGGCCGTCGCTCTGAAGCGCCCCGACACCCGCAAGTGCCCCGTCTTCCACGGCGCCCCATACGCTAAGCTGCCCGGAACACACACCCTGACGCAGATTTTCCATACGGACATAGCTCCGATAACCGCTCCGCTCCTGCTCTGTGACGCAGCTTTGCACACAGCTCTCAAATACCTCGTCTGCGATTCTCACTGCCGATTGCAGCTCCTGTTCCTGTAACAAGCGGATTTCCCTCATGCACTTCATCCTTTCCGGGCTGTCGGCAGCCTGCCTGCCCCTTTTGCGTTTTTCCTATCATAACACATTGGCAGGAAAAAGAACAGGCACAATTTCATTATTCCTCTTCCTCCTCCGGCTCATCCTTCGCCCAGCCATACGCATACTTTACGGCTTTATTCCAGCCTCTGCGCTTCGCCTTGCGATCCTCTTTTGACATCTGCGGCGTAAAAACATAATCTACCTTCTGATTTTTTATCACATCTTCCTTATCCTTCCAGTAACCCACCGCAAGTCCGGCAAGGTAAGCCGCGCCCATCGCGGTCGTTTCAACGCACTGCGGACGCTGCACCGGAGCGTTAATCATATCCGCCTGAAACTGCATGAGGAAATTATTGGCGCTTGCGCCGCCGTCCACCTTTAAGGACTTTAACTCCACCCCGGCATCCGCGCGCATGGCGTCGATGACATCACACACCTGAAGGGCAATAGACTCCAGCGTTGCCCGGATAATATGGTTTTTATTGGTTCCCCGGGTGATTCCGACAATCGTCCCTCGTGCATACTGATCCCAGTGAGGCGCTCCCAGTCCGGTAAATGCCGGAACCACATAACACCCGTGCGTTCCGTGCACTTTTTTTGCCATATACTCGGAATCCATCGCGGAATCAATCATCTTCATATTGTCCCGAAGCCACTGAATGGCCGCCCCGGCCACAAAAATAGAACCCTCCAGCGCATAGTTTACCGTTCCGTCAAGCCCCCAGGCAATCGTTGTGACCAGCCCGTTTTTGGAAAACACCGGCTTTTCCCCTGTATTCATCAGCAAAAAGCAGCCTGTTCCATAGGTATTTTTTGCTTCTCCGGGATGAAAACAGGTCTGCCCGAACAGCGCCGCCTGCTGATCGCCCGCCGCGCCCGCAATCGGGATCGGCGCGCCGAGGAATGAGGGGTCTGTATACCCGTACACCTGACTGGAGGGCACCGGCTTCGGGAGTATATTTTCCGGAATATCCAGCTCCTTTAAGATGTCTTTGTCCCAGCAGAGGTCATTGATATTAAACAGCATCGTGCGGGATGCGTTGGAGTAGTCTGTCACATGTACCTCTCCCTTCGTAAATTTCCAGATCAGCCAGGTCTCCACCGTGCCGAACAAAAGCTTCCCCTGATTGGCAAGCTCCCTTGCCCCCTCCACGTTATCCAGAATCCATTTGATTTTTGTCGCGGAAAAATAGGCGTCAATGATCAGCCCCGTCTTCTGGCGGTAACATTCCTCCAGCCCCTTTTTCTTCAGTTCGTCCGCAATATCCGATGTTCTGCGGCACTGCCATACAATCGCGTGATAAACCGGCTCCCCCGTTTCCTTATTCCAGACAATCGCCGTCTCACGCTGATTCGTAATCCCAATGGCTGCGATATCGGCAGCAGTCGCTCCGATGAGATTCATCGCCTCGACCGACACCCCCAGCATCGAGGACCAGATTTCATTCGCGTCGTGCTCCACCCATCCCGGATTCGGAAAAAACTGGCGAAATTCCTTTTGCGCCATGGAACAGATTTCCCCTGCCTCGTTAAATAAAATACAACGGTTGCTTGTCGTCCCCGCATCCAATGCCATCACATATTTTGCCATATTCCTTTCCTCCTGCCTTTCTTTTGCCCGGTCATCAGTCACAGCCGCCCGGCCCGCACAATTTACTGTACAAAAAAGTGGAGATACTCAAAGAAACTTATCCGCTGCCGCGGTAAGATTTTGAATCATCTCCACTCTCTGATTCCCGTAATTGTTAAATTCACTTTTATTATAGCATAATTTTCGGTAAAATCAACCAAAAATGCTATTACAATATCTTAGAAAACGCGAGCACAAGAAACAGCACGCCGCCTACCCAGGAGAGGTCTGCCTTCTGCCTTTTCGACGCAAAAATCCCGGCAGCGCATCCCAACTTTACCGCAAGAAAGCTGACAAAAAAATTTCCCAGCGTGGTAAGCCAGAGGTTCATCTTCAAAAACCCGGCGCCCAAACCACCGAAAAATCCATCCATCGACATTGCGAGCGCAAAAAAAACAGATTCCGCAATCGACATCGTGGCGGAATGATCTTTATCCGCCATGACCGGATTATTATAGATGCTGAAAATAAAATTCAGTTGGGAAAAAGAAATTTTTACACTTTTACAGATGAATTTATGCTTTTGAATATATTTTCGGATGGCATACTCCGTCAGCTTAAAGGCGCCTACCAGAAACAGTGCTAGAAAGCACAGCGCCGTGGTGTACTTCTCCATAATGATTCCATCCAGGGCTCTCCCCGCCAAAAGTGCCAAAAACAGCACGCCGCTGCAGATTCCGCTGATGCAGAGTGCCGCAATATTTCCGATTTTTATCTTTTCTGTCCCGCATGCCATGCACGCTAAGAACACGTCAATGCTCACCGCTATGATCAATAGAAACATTTGCACGATTATTACCTCGAAACTGAATCTCTCTATTGTATCATATTCGAGCAAAAAAATTTGGTATCGGGGATTATGTTGTCAAACAAAAATGGACTATGATATAATTTTATCAGAATATTGAAGAGAATGAAAAAGAAAGGAGCAATCACATGATAGCATTTGCAATATGGCTTTTCATCGGTTGTCTTTTTGTTCTGATTGGAATTTATTGTTTTTTATCAAAGAAAAATACTGCATTCGGTTTCTGGGCAAATGCGGAAACGTTCCCCGTAAATGACATAAAAGCATATAACCGGGCAGTCGGCAAACTCTGGTGCTGCTTCGGAACCGTTTTTGTACTTTTAGGGCTCCCGCTTTTAAAAGGGCAGGATACAGCCGCTATTATCTTTTCCGTCTTGGGTCTTATGGCAGAAGTGATTATTACTATGGCAGTTTATGTTACCGTTATCGAACCGAAATACCGCCAAAAAACATGAATAAGTTCCGGGGGACAGCTTCCAGGGGAAACATTCCCCTGTGCTGTAACTCCTTCACTCTTTATCCGTGTTTTAACGCTGCAGCAGATAATCCATGAACCGATGACCTTCCGCGATCAGCTTTCCTGTCTGCTCCGCTTCTCTCTCATTATAATGCCAGGTTTCCCTGCGCTCATTTGTACTGTCATAAAGCAGATACGGCACATTATCCGCCGAATGGGTTCTGATACAGATTGGCGTCGGGTGATCCGGCAAAACAGCCATGCGGAACTCCTCTCCCGCGGCCGCAAGTCCTTCAAATATCGGACGTATCACGCGGCTGTCTAAGTTTTCGATGGCTTTCACCTTCTTCTCCACGCTGCCCTGATGGCCCATCTCATCGGGCGCCTCCAAATGTACATAGACAAAATCGCAGCCGCCATTCGTCAGCACATCCACCGCAGCCTGCGCCTTCCCCTCATAATTGGTGTCAAGCCCTCCGTTCGCCCCGTCCACGGTAATGACCTGCATGGAAGTACCAACGGCAATTCCCTTCAATAAATCTACGGCCGAAATCATCGCTCCTTTCAATCCCGTACGTTCCTCAAACGGATAGAGCGCCGGCTTTGTGCCCGCCCCCCAGAACCAGCAGGAATTTGCAGGATTCAGGCCTTTTTCCTTCCTTTTTTTATTAATCGGGTGATTTACCAATATTTCGTAGCTTTTTTTCACCATGCTGCGCAGCGCTTCATTTTCGGGCAGCTTATCTCCGATTTTCTGTCCCAGCACGTCATGGGGCTGCACCAAATCCGGAACTTCACCGTTCTCCCAAATCAGGCAGTGCCGATAGCTGGTTCCCAGATAAAAACGGAAATCTCCGCCCTCCAGCTCCTTTTTCACCGCATCCAGCAAGGCAGCACATTCCTCGGTGCTGATTTCCCCGGAGCTGTGGTCGATGATCGTTCGCTCCTCATAGCAGGCTTCCTCTTCGGAGAGCGTGACGAAATTACAGCGGAGCGCAATGTCCGTATCCTTCATCGGAACGCCAATCGAAAGCGCCTCCAGCGGAGAACGCCCCGAATAAAATTTTCTCGGGTCATAGCCCAGCACCGAAAGATTTGCCGTATCGCTTCCCGGCTTCATGCCGTCGGGAATCGTATGTACCATGCCAATCTCACCTTTTGAGGCAAGTTCATCCATCATCGGAGTATTTGCATATTCCAGCGGCGTCTTGCCGTTTAAGCTTTCAATGGGACGGTCCGCCATTCCGTCTCCCAATATAATCAGATATTTCACTCTTCTTTCCACCTTCCGCTATTTTCCGCATTCAGGCCCTTACGCCATGCGGATCATCTGTAACACACCGCCAAGCGCTTCTGTTTTCTGCGCAAGCTCTCCTTCACGCATGGCGTTTGTCACAAAACCAAGCTCTCCTGTCACGCCCTCTGCTTCCACATATTCCACCTCGCCGAAGCACTCCCTGATTTTATCTCTGTCAGGAACTTCGGTCCGGATGAAGAAACGGTTGACCGCATTATCACTGTCTACCAGTTTCAGCTTTTTCGAACTCCACTCCACCGGAATATTTTTATCGGAATTCTTCGCCATCTCCACAACATCGGCAACCACGGCGCTCGCTGTCGGAAGCTTTCCTGCCCCGCTTCCGTAAAACATGGCATCACCAAGCACATTGCCATGCACGAAAATTGCATTGAACACCCCGTTTACGCTGTAGAGCGGATGTTCCGGCGGCAGCAGAAACGGAGCGACCATTGCCGTATAGCCTTCCTCGGTCTTTTTACTTGTCGCAAGCAGCTTGATTGCACGCCCCATCGTTTTTGCATACTTCATATCTGCCGCAGTGATTTTTGTGATTCCCTCGGTGTGGATATCCTCGAAATCCACCTGCTGTCCGCACACCAGAGAGGTCAGAATCGCAATTTTCCGGCAGGCGTCATAGCCCTCGATATCCGCTGTCGGATCTTTTTCGGCATAGCCCTTTTCCTGCGCCTCCTTTAAGACAGCGTCAAACTCCAGCCCCTCCTCCGACATCTTGGTCAGCATATAGTTCGTCGTTCCGTTGATGATGCCTGTAATCTCCTCGATTTCATCCGCCGTCAGGCAGGAATTTAAGGGACGGATAATCGGAATCCCGCCTCCGACGCTCGCCTCAAACATAAAGTTTACATTTTTTTCCTTCGCAAGGGCAATCAGCTCCGCTCCCTTAGCCGCTACCAGCGCCTTATTGGAAGTCGTCACATGTTTCCCCGCCTCAAGCATAGTTTTTACAAAGGTGTACGCAGGCTCTACGCCTCCCATGGTCTCCACAACGATCCGAACCTCCGGGTCCTCCGCAATCGCCTTGTAGTCATGCACGATTTTCTCCTGAATCGGGTCGCCCGGAAAATCTCTTAAGTCCAATATATATTTTATTTCGATTGGCTCACCTACTCGCTTTGCAATGCTGCCTCCGTTGATCTCCAATACCTCTGCCACACCGGAACCAATCGTTCCGTATCCCATGATTGCTGCTTTCATTCTGCTTTTCCTCCACTCTGTCCGTATCTGTCAACACTACTATTCCCTTGCCAAAATTTTTACATACTGAATGCCCTCCTGCTCCTCGATATGCGCTACCATCTCCGCCACATCCCCCGTCTGCGGCAGCACATCCACGCTTAAGGTCAGAGACGCGATTCCGTTGATGGGAATACTCTGGTGAATCGTTAAAATATTTGCATGGAACTCTGCCACTGTCTTTAACACAACCGACAAAAGCCCAGGCTCGTCATCGAGCTGAATCACCATGGTAATCGTCTTTCCCTTCGCTGTCTCATGGAACGGAAAAATATCGTCCTTATATTTATAAAAAGAACTTCTGCTGATTCCCACCTTTTCGGTGGCCTCCTGAACGGAAGCAATCTTTCCGGAATCAAGCAGCCTTTTTGCCTCCACTACCTTTAAGAGGACCTCGGGAACAGCCTTCTCCTTTAAAACAAAGTATTGGCCTTTCTCTTTCATTCTTTTTTCATCCCTCTTTCTTAATTCTATTCTTGTTATCGTGTTTGTTGCACACTTACACTTGTCCTCATGGGGAAGATAATAACATAAAGAGGCTGCGGGTGCAACCTCTTTTTTCTCTGTAATTTATAATTTTATAACAGTTCAGCCATGTCTTATATGACTGGCAAATCATGCTTGCATGAATTTGACTGGCATGTGAGACATGAGCGGAGCGCCCGATTATGAGCAAAGTAGCTGCGAAGCAGCGGAAAAGCGCCCTGGCGCGACTTTGCGAATGGCGCTGGCTGAACTGTTACATAAGTTATCAATACGCCGGCCGGACTGTACGTGAAGCTAAAATTTTCTGCCTCCGCCGCCATGCCGCGCGCCGGAGCTTCCGGTATGTACACTGCTTCTCGAACCGCCTCCGCCGCTTCCGCCCGTATTCCTGGGAATCCTGCGGTGCGTCACGACTGTGTTGACAAGCACGTCTTTTTCATCCGTGACGTTCACACTGCCGAACCTGTGATAATCATAGGTATAGCCCCCGAATTTGAGCCGGTATCTTCCTACGATCACCGCAAATACACCGATCCCGGCAACGAGTGCAGCCAGCACGGCAATCACTGCCTCCAGCGGCGTCACGGAACGATAAACTGAGATTTTTCCCGTCTCCACATCATAATTGTACTGTCCGTCAGGAACCCCCTGTTCATACGCGCGGGTCACACCGCTTAACATTTCCGAAAAGCAGTTCGCATAGTCCCCGTCCGACACATAGCCGTACGCGTTATCCAGAATGGTATCAAGTCTTGTGTCGGTCAGGTAACGGATTGCCTCTCCGGCTGTCGAAATATAAATTTCGCGGTTATCCATGTCAATGAGCAGTACAACACCGCTTTCATTGTCCGATGAAGCGTCGAAAAAATCATCCGCATACGCCTGCGCGGATTTCCCTCCTGCATCCAGGGTTGTCACGGCATAGAGATTCCAGCCGGTCTGCTGCTCTGCCTCCGTGACAGCTTCCAAAAGGTCGGCTCTCTGTGCTTCCGTCAGCAGCCCCGCATCGTCTGCCACATGGCCCGTCTCCTGCGAATCCCCGGTGCCATCCGCCGCATTTTGAGCCGACACTCCCCGGGTTCCCGTCAAAAACAGACAGCACAGGCAGCAGATACACCATACGCGGACCAGGAGTTTCCTCATTCTTATCTTTGTCATAGAAAGTACCCTCCTATCAGCCCGAGTATCAAAACAACAGCCGCCAAAATGCCGCTGACCGCCGCGGCCTTACCGTAATCGACCGGAAGTTCCCCATAAACCTTGCCCGTCTGCCCGTTCATTGAGTAATAGTAAATCTTTCCGTTCTTTCCTTTGTATGTAAGCGTCCAGACCGGGAAGAGCACATACGACCAGTCCTCTTTTTCCGGGGTAAAGCCGGAATTTCTTACGGAAACGGAATCGTAGCCGGTTATGGTTTCCCGGAGCAGACGCTCGGCACCCGAGCGCATCTCGCCCTGCATTCTTCCCTCAACCTCCTGACGCTCAATGTCACGACGCTCGGCGAGAAAGCCGGAGAGATAACCCATCTGAAAATCCTGCATTTTTTCAAACTCGTAGGGCATGACACCCGCTGCAAGCTTACTGTTCGCCTTTTTTAACGCGTTCTCCGTAAGGTTATCAAGCTCCGCCTGCCCCTCTCTCGACACGCTGTAATGCTTCGTCTCCGTGTACTCCATATCCCCCACGCGCCACACACGAAGCCTTCTGGCATCCGCCTGCAGCTTTCCGTCCAATACCGCATGGTAATGCCAGTAGGGAAAATATACGCCGGTCAGGCTCTCAATCTGCTTTTTGTTGAAAAACGCCTTCGGCACAAATTTCTTTTTGCTGATATACTCCTGAAAACCCTTTCTCGCCGCTTCCCTCGTGATGGAAAACGGAATTACCTTATCCGGCAGATATTTTCCCTCCAGCCGGCCGCTGAGCACGACCGGATTATGGCAATAATAACAGAACGCCGCGGCCGTCGTAGCATCCGTTACAATCTGTGCACCACAGCTCGGGCAGGTGTAGGACACGGCCTCCCCGTCATGCGCCTCGCCGCTTTCATCCCGGGCTTCTGTCTGTCCTGCTGGCCCGTCCTCTGTCGTTCCCGGCTCCTGTCCGTTGGCCTCGGCTTCTTTGGTCTGCCCGGGACGCATGGCATCCAGTTCCTCCTGCGAAAACAGGGAGGCACAGTACTCACACTTGTATTTCTGGGACGACGGATCAAATATCAATTCCCCGTCGCAGTTTGGACACTTAAAACTGATAACCGCCATCCTTAGTTCCTCGCTTTTCCGCAGTTACTGCAGAATTTTCCTTTGTTCACCTGACCGCATTCACACGTCCACTCTGCCGCCGGCGCGGGCTTCCCGCACTCGCTGCAGAATTTTCCCGTATTGACATGGCCGCATTCGCACGTCCATTCCTTTTTTTCCTGCACCGGTGCAGGCTTTCCGCATTCGCTGCAGAACTTCCCGGTGTTCACCTGACCGCAGCCGCAGACCCAGGATTTCTGATAAGCGCCGTCCTTCTGCTCCGGCTCTGCCGCACGGGGCGCGCCGCCCTGCGGTGCGGGAGGTACCGGATTTGTCCCGGTCTGCTGCATATCGCCAGGCGTCTGGAGTGCCCCAAGCCCGGACAGTGTCTGGTTCATTGCGTTCATCCCCATGCCGACGCCCATAAAACCTGCCATCGCGCCGCCGGCATTGCTTCCCGCGTCACGTACGCCCTCCGTCAGGTTTTTCACGGCCATTCCACGCATCACATTGAAATCCCCGCCCAGCATCGCGCCTTCGTTTCTCATATTAATCAACTTCTGAGATTCCTCATCATAGGAAACGCTCGCAATACCGACGCTCTGGATTTCCATTCCGCGCATCTGGTTCCAATCCTCGTCCAGGGTTGTTGCCATGTATTTTCCGAGCTCTCTCGCCTTGGAGGTCACATAGGAAATTCTGGTTCCATCCGCCGACATCTGATTGATAGAGGACTGCAATGCCTCTAAAAATTCCGACAGATACTGCTCGTTGACGCTGTCGATCTCCACCCGCTCCTGATTTTTGGGAATAACCTCCGCATAAAATTGCAGCGGGTTCGTAATCTTGATGGAGTATGTGCCGTGCGCCCGCAAAAACAGCTCCGCATTATAAAAATTATCAAAATAATTAATGGGGTTTCTGGTTCCGAATTTAATTCCTTTGATCTCCTGCAGATTAATGAAAAAGACTTTCTGCATGGTAGGCGTCTGCCCGCCGAATTTAATACGGTTAAACGCCTCCTTTAATGACTCGCCAAACTCTCCGTTGAACATGGAGGGCAGTGATGAATTATCGACCTTATAATAGCCCGGCTCCGCGGTATAATCGACCACTCTCCCGCCGTCCACGAGCATCATAAACTGATTGTCATACACATGAATGACGGAACCGTTGCTGACCGTCCCGTCCGTTCCCTTTTTATTCTGGCCTCTGCGGATCATGACACCGCTTGTGAAGACAGTTTTATCCCCCATCTCATCCGCTTCATAAACCTCAAGCCACTGGTCTGCAAAGCCGCCCCCAATCGCCTGCCCGATTGCTTTTATAATTCCCATAACCTTTCCTCCTGTATGTTATGTATGAATGACTCCCGTCCGTCACGGGTGCCTGTAATCTACTTCGTCAAAGCTGTGGACCGCCCACACCTTCAGATTGACCGGTGTAACCGCCGAGCCGCAATACTCGCAGTACATAGCCCCGAGCGCCGTCACCGGTGCACCGCAGTTAGGACAGGTCGTGCCGACGGCGGTTCCCTCTCCCGCCAGCCGCCCGTCCTGGATGTACATCAGCTCCACATTATATCTGGTCTGCTCGGTCACCTCCCGGTTTCCCGCCAGAAGCACACCGTCTTTTTCTTTATAGTGAATGTAGCCTACGGCGCTCTGAAAGGTAATCACGCACGTTCCCTGCCGTTTGACGTAATTCGCGATTTCTGTCTGATGAATCCGTATCTGCGCAAAGCGCTCCGTAATTCCCTCCGCCTTATTTTCACGAATCCGGTTTTCCACCTGCCCCGCAAAGGTCTCCGAAATCGCAGCCGTCTCATCCTCCATGGCGGCGTTTAAACAGGCGGCATCGCCCGCTGAAATCGCCTGAAGCGCCATTGTGAGCGCATGCTCCGCCTTATCCCGGAACTGCTCCAGATGAAAATCCGGGAAATCGCGCTGTATCTGAGGTTGAAAAATACGTGTCATCCCCGCGACGGACTTTGGCGTTTCCGCAAGCTCCTTCGTCTGACGCTCCAGTCCCTCAAGCAGGGAATCGGTGCCGAAGGCCGCCCGGGAGAAGCCCGCAATGCGCCGTTTTACTCTGCGGTACCCCACACAGGCGGCAATGACTGCCGCAAGCACAAGTACTGCAATCACCGCTGTAATTCCGTCACTCATCCTCTCCTCCAAGTCCCTTGGGGCAGCCCAGAGAAAGCCATTTCAGATAGCCGTTGATAAATAAATCAATCTTTCCGTCCATCACGCTGTCTACATTGCCCGTCTCCACCCCGGTTCTGTGATCCTTCACCATCGTGTAGGGCTGCATGACGTAGGAGCGTATCTGGTTCCCCCAGCCGATTTCCGTAACCTCCCCGCGGATGCCTGCCGCCTTTTCGGCGTTCTCCTGCTGCTTTTTCAGGTACAGCTTTGCCTTTAACATCTGCATTGCCTTATCCTTGTTCTGGAACTGCGAGCGCTCGTTCTGGCACTGTACGACAATCCCGGTCGGAATATGGGTAATACGGATAGCCGAGGAAGTCTTATTAATGTGCTGTCCGCCCGCGCCGCTGGAGCGGTAGGTATCTATCCGCAAGTCATCCTCATTAATCTCAACATCCAAATCTTCCTCGATGTCCGGCATGACGTCGCATGAGACAAACGAGGTCTGCCTTTTTCCCGCCGCGTTAAAGGGCGATATGCGCACCAGACGGTGCACTCCCTTCTCTGACTTCAAATAACCGTAGGCATTCTCTCCGTTGACCTGGAAGGTAACGGACTTGATACCGGCCTCCTCACCGTCCAGAGAGTCCAGCACCTCCACGGTAAAGCCCTTATCCTGCGCCCATCTGGTATACATGCGGTACAGCATGGACGCCCAGTCGCAGGATTCCGTTCCGCCCGCCCCCGCGTGGAGCGATACGATGGCATTGTCCTTATCATATTCGCCCGACAGCAAGGTCTTAATCCGAATTCCCTCATAGGTTGCCGTAAACTCTTCCAGCTGTTCCTGAATCTCCGGAATCAGCGAGGCGTCATTTTCCTCATACCCCATCTCTATTAAGGTTTCAATATCCTCAAACTGTGTCTTTAAAGAAGCATAGGTTGCGGCATCGTCCTTTAAGCTCTTTAATTCCTTCATTTTTTTCTGGGAAACCTCCGGGTCGTCCCAAAAGCCCGGCGCTTCCATTTCCCGCTCTAATTCCTGGATACGCTGCTCTTTACCAGCCAGGTCAAAGTGAATCCCTCACTTCCTGCAGCGGTCCCCTGTATGCATTCAGGGTCACTTTAAATTGATCAAGTTCTACCACAGTATCACCTCTTTCTTATTTTTCTTGTTTTATTGTAATGGAATGTCGCGTTTTGCGCAACGTTTTCTCACGATTTTTAAGAGAATCCCAAGAAGCAGAAGCCCTGCTGCCACCCCCGCGGCGTCAATGCAGACATCCAGAAACTGACCGGAACGTCCCGGGACAAAAAGCTGATGGATTTCATCCGTCGCCGCATAGCAGACCGCCAATACAAACGACAGCCAAAATCGGCGCGGACCTTTCTGTCCCAGACTCGAAAGGAATGCAAAAAAAAGCATACCCAGTATGGCGTACTCCGTCATATGCGCCGCTTTCCGGATTGGGGCCTCCAGAAATTCGGCCTTTTTTAAAATCTCCCATTCGCTCAGCTTAAGATGAAATACCTCAGCCGCTTCATCCACCAGCCGATAGGAAAGGGAACCGCTGATTTCTGACGACTCAGCGGAAGGCTGTGCGGAAAACAGAAAAATTACTGCCATCCACACTGCGAGCGCCGTCCCTGTTCCTATGGACCACAACGTTTTTTTCATAACTTAATCTAACTCCTCCGTCAGTACTTCCACCGCTTTCTGAATCTGGTTATCGTACTGCATTTCATATTCTGTGCCTTCCGGGTCAAGATATTCGTATTCCAGCTCGATATCCGGGGAAATCCCTACTCCGTGGATATAATTTCCGTTCGGCGTAAAATATTTCGCCGTCGTCAGCTTCACGGCATCCCCGTCTTCCAGTTCAAAGATGGTCTGGACAATTCCCTTTCCAAAGGTCGTCGTACCAATCAGGGTGCCGTATTCGTAATCCTTAATTGCACCCGCCAGAATTTCAGAGGCCGATGCGCTGTCCCCGTTGATTAAAACCGCAATCGGGATATCCATATAAGTATCTCCGCTGGAGGTATAATCCTGCCGGTTTCCGTTTTTATCCTCGGTATATACGACGGTTCCCTCCGGCAGAATATCGTCCAGGATCTGCACGACGGAAGATACAAGACCGCCGCCGTTATAGCGCACGTCGAGAATCAACGCTTTCATTCCCTGGTCGTTAAGCTCCTCGATTTTATCTTCAAACTGGTCTGCCGTCTCCGTCTCAAAGGAATCAATATGGATATAGCCGATGCCGTTATCGAGCATCTCCGCGGAAATACTCGGCAGTGTCACATTCCTGCGCTCCACATCAAAGGAAAGATATTCTCCCGTGGACGCGCGGTACACCTCCAGATGGACGGAGGTTCCCTCCTCACCGCGAATCAGCTTTACCAAATCCGTAAGCTCCATGCTCGTAGCATCCGTACTGTCAACCGAAAGAATGATATCCTCCGCGAGCAGTCCCGCTTCCTCCGACGGCGTTCCCTCATAAACCTTTGATACGGAAACCACCATCGTATCCGTATCCTGACGCAGCCCCGCTCCGATTCCGTAATACTGACCGGTCGTGCTCACCTGCATTTCCTGATAGTCTTCGGCGTTATAATATACGGAATACTTATCCCCGAGTCCGCTGATCAGCCCCTCGTAGATTCCGTCCTTTAACGCCGTCTCATCCATCTCATCGTAATAATAAAGGTCCGCATACGCCTCCAGCTCCCGCACCTTCTGAATCGTATCGCCATCCAACACCGAAGTCTCCGACTCCGGCACACTGTTTGTCAGCAAAAGCGTCGTTCCCGTCAGCCTGCAGCCAATCGTTACCGCCGCAAAACCAACCAGCAGCGTACCCGCAATCCCGTACAGCACGCCTCTGCCCACGCCGCTTTTCCCTTTTCTTCCTTTCTCCGCAGGTTCCTTTTGTTCCATCTGAAAATCCTGTCTGTCCATTTCATCCTCCATGCGCACAGGTTTTTGTGCATGTGAAACCAGGCCCGAAAGTACAAAGCCCCGTCTCATAAACTTCATGTCTTTTATTGTTTTTTATGATTATAACATTCATATGTGAAAATTTTCTGTCCCATGCGGCCAAAAAATACCGCAAAGAATCTCGCTTTGCGAGATTCTCCGCCTGCGGCGGGCCGGATGAGCGGCATTCTTCTCTTCCGCCGCAGTGCGCTCCTGCCCGGAGGGCTTTTTCACAGGAAAGCCAATACTTTCATACGTTAATGCAACAAGGTATTTCCTGTGAAAAAAAGTACCGCCTGACAGCGGCACTTTGACCGGCATCACAAACGTCAGCGCTAACCGCCCAGATAGCTCCACGGGCTCACATAGCTTCCGTTTAATGATACACCAAAATGTAAATGATTTCCAGTGGAAATCCCGGTACTTCCAACCTTCGCGATGACCTCCCCCGCCGATACGGTCTGTCCCGGTGAAACAAGCAGCGCAGAGGCATGCATGTACACCGTATAAAGACCGCCGCCGTGGTCAATCATCACATAATTTCCGGCGGAGCTGCTGTACGCAGCCGTCGTCACCGTTCCGTCCGCTGCCGCGACAATGTCCGCTCCGCCTGCTGCCCCGATGTCGATTCCTTTGTGATTCGAGGAAGCTCCGCTGGTGGGCGACACACGTGTACCGTAATCACTCGTAATCCTGGTACTGCTTGGGCAGGGCCAGGTAAACGCTCCGCCGGTATAAGGATTGCTCGGTGTTCCTGCAGCCGCCTTTTCCGCCTCAATACGCTTAATCTCGGCGATAATCTCCTCCTGCGCCTGGATTTCCGCTGCGTAATAATCCGCTTCGCTCTGCGCGTCGCTGATATTTCCCTCAAGGCTGGCAAGCTCGCTCTCCTTCTGCTGCATGAGAGAAGCGACGGAAGCCTTCTGCTCTTCCACGGAGGCTTTTTCCTGCTCCACCGAAGCTTTCATTTCCTCAAGGGCCGCATAGTCCGCATTTAACTGCTCCTCCACTCCCTCAATATACGCTACGGTTTCCTGATACTCTGTCAGCTTCTGCCGGTCGTAGCTCTGAATTTCAGAAATATACTCCACGGAATTTAAAAATTCGGAAATATTCCCGGCCGTCAAAAACGCCTCCAGATAAGAATCCTGCCCATTTTCGTACATGAACTGAATCCGCACCTTCATGTCCTCATACTGCTGCTTCTCATCCGCCCTGGCATCCGCAAGCTTTTCCTGTGTCTGTTCAATCTGCTCCTGCGTCTCGCTCAATTCCTGATTTTTCTCCGCAAGCTGATTTTCCAGAGAGGTAATCCGCTCTGAAATGCTCAAAAGCTGGCCATTTAATTCGGACACCTTATCCTGGATATCCCCCTGGGTATTCTTAAGCTCCTGTATGGTTTCTTCCGCTCTGGCAAGCTCCTGCTCCAGCGCCTCTTTCTCCTTTTGTGCTTCCGCCAGCGACCCGGATGTCTCCTGCACTGTGCTCTTAGCCTTCGCCTCTGTCGCGGACGCCCGCATCGTCATTCCCAGCCCGAGCATCATCACAAGCCCTGCCGCCGCTATCCTGTGTAACCGTTTCTTTTCTTTTTGATTCCTCATACTTCTATATTTATACTTTCAGATGCTTCCGAATCGTAATCCAGCTTCCGATAAATCCAATTCCAACGCCGAGTACCAGTGCCACAGGCACAAGTGTGTGGAATACCTCCTGCACACTCAAAAATTTCAGCATACTGCTGATAAAATGAAACTTGTCCCCGATGTACTCAACGATTTTTCCGTAGAGCACATATAAAATTCCAAGCGGAATCGCCGCGCCGATCAGACCGATGACAATTCCCTCCACCACAAAGGGCGCACGCACAAAATAATCCGTCGCGCCAATCAGTTTCATAATTCCGATTTCCTCCCGACGTACCGAAATGCCGACTGTAATCGTATTGCTGATCAAAAAGATTGCAACGCCCAGAAGAATCAGGATAATTCCCGCTGATATATATCCAATCAAACTGTTAAAATCCGTCAGCGTGTTCGCAACCGTCTCCGACTGATGAACCGAACGGATTCCGTCTACGGACTCCAGGTATGTCACCAACGTACTCTGCATGGAAATGTCGTTCATATAAATGGAGTAGCTGGCCGAGTTTGCAAGGGGGTTATCCCCGGCAAAGCTGGAGGCCGCCTCCTCGTTGCCGTCAAAGTAAATATCTTTAAAGCTCTCCCATGCTTCGTCCGCCGAGGTATAGTCATAATGGGAAACCTCGACACGCTCGTCTATCAGCTCCCCGATTTCCTCAATACGCTGCTCTGAAATGCCCTCGTCAAAAAATACGGTAACCGCAACTCCGGACTCTGCATCCCTTACCATGGACTGAAAATTGGTCACAATGGAATAAAACAGTCCAAACAGGAAAATACATGCCGTCATGGTTGCGATCGAAGCCAGCGAAAACATTTTATTTTTCCAGATATTCACCAGTCCCTGCCGGATGGTATAAAAAAAAGTACTAATCCTCATCGCCGTAATCCCCCATGCTTTCCGTATAACTGCCGGACACGCCGGTATCCTCCACGACAACGCCCTTCTGCATTCGGATGACCCGCTTATCCATGGATTTCACAATATCCATGTTGTGCGTAACGACAACCACCGTCGTTCCGTGGCTGTTAATCTCCTCCATGAGCTTCATGATTTCCCAGGCGTTGTTATTATCCAGGTTACCGGTAGGCTCGTCCGCAAGCAGGATCTTCGGCTTATTAATGAGCGCCCGCGCGATCGCAACCCTCTGCTGCTCCCCGCCCGAAAGCTGTCTCGGATAAGAACGGTACTTTGCCGCAAGTCCCACCATGGAAAGCATCAGCGGAACATTTTTCTTGATGGAGCGCGCCGATTCTCCGATGACCTTTTGGGCAAACGCCACATTGTCATAAATGTTCCTGTCTTTTAACAAGCGGAAATCCTGAAATACCACGCCGATATTGCGGCGGAATTTCGGGATTTGTCTTCTTTTAATTTTATTCAGTTTTCTGCCGTTGATGGTGATGACTCCCTCTGTCGGCTCAAGCTCCTTTAACAGGAGCTTAATCAGGGTCGATTTACCCGAACCGCTGTCGCCAACGACAAATACAAACTCCCCCTCCTCAATGTTAAGACTCACGTCATTAAGCGCAGGAATGCCTGCCGAATACGACTTGCTGACATGCTCTAACTTTATCATAGTAATTCCTTTCTAGTAGTCCAATGACTCCATGTACTTCATGTATTTTACTACCATAAGCGCTATTTTAAAGGTAATGGCATCTTCGAAAACACGTAAATCCAGTCCCGTAAACTTCTGCAGCTTGTCCAGGCGGTATACCAGGGTATTTCTGTGAATATATAACTGTCTGGAGGTCTCGGAAACATTCAGGCTGTTCTCAAAAAACTTGTTGATGGTCGTCAGCGTCTCCTCATCAAAATCGTCCGGCGACTTGCCGTCAAAAATTTCCTTGATAAACATCCTGCACAGCGGAATGGGAAGCTGATAGATCAAACGTCCGATTCCCAGGGTAGAATATGCAATCACATCCTTGTCCTCAAAGAAAATCTTCCCCACGTCGAGCGCCATACGCGCATCCTTATAGGAGCGGGACACCTCTTTAATCTCGCCGACAATCGTTCCGTATGCCACGCGGACATGGCAGTCAGCATCGGAGCGGAACAGATTGACAATCACTTCGGCCGTCTTATTCATCTCGTCATAGCCTTCATTGTCCGCCAGCTCCTTGACCACGATAATATTCTTCTCATCGACCGCCGTGACAAAATCCCTGGACTTCCCCCCGAAAATACCCCGGATCCTCTCCAGCTCATTTCCGTCCTTTTCCCGGTTGGTCTCAACGACAAATACAACCCTGCGCACCTCGGTATCAATATGAAGCTTCTTTGCCCGGTTATAAATATCCACCAGCAGCAGATTATCCAGCAGCAAATTCTTGATAAAATTATCCTTATCAAACCGCTCCTTATATGCTACCAGAAGATTTTGTATTTGAAAACTGGCAATTTTGCCCACCATGTAAACGTCTTCGCTGTCCCCGTTGGCAAGCAGGATATACTCCAGCTGATGTTCGTCGAAAACCTTAAAAAACTGGCACCCGTTCACCACCTGGCTGTCCGCGGGAGATTCCACGAACGCCCGCGCGGGCTCGATATACTGATCTGCCTCCGGAAAAGTTGCCGCAAGCACCTTTCCCTCCACGTCAATAATGCACAGATCAATTCTGGTAATCCCCTTCAACCCATCAATCGTATTCTGAAGTATTTGATTTGAAATCATACTCTTCACTCCTTCTCATGTTGTTTCCTCCGAAACATTCTTCCGATCTTCTGCCGCCCCTTGGCCGGAAGTACGGTCTGCATGGGCAACTTTCACAATAAAATCCCTCACAAATGACGTGCCCAAAAATACCTAGTTTCTATTTTAATGCAAAACAGCAAAAAAAGAAAGAGGAAATGCATAATTTTTATGCACTTCCTCAACTTATTTTCCTTTTTCCAGTTTTTTTACGATGTACATAGTTCACAAAAGCCGCTACAGGCACCGCGCTTTTCCATATTTTTCGATACTGCTCTTAAGTCTTCCCCGGTGGATGATGCTCCGGAAAAAATATTTGACGCCATGCCGCTTGCCCGGTATGCCGAGCCCTCCGATACCGTACCAGATGCTCGCATTCATTTTATCCCTGTGATCCCAGAAAAAATGCTCCTGCTCCGGAGCCGGAAGAATGGATACGATCACATCCGGTGTCGTCGCGTTCATATCGTTAATCACCGCATCCAGATCCCCGACGCAGCTCTCGATTGCATATTCCCCCGCGAATATCAGTCTCGGATACTCCCGCAGCAAGATCTCCTTCGTCTCGTCGATTTTTTCCTGCTGCTCCCCCAAAAGAAAAACAGACTTTCGATTGCGCTCCACTCGCTTAAAAAATTCCGCGATAAAATCGTTTCCCTCCGTCTCCTTCAGGCGCTGCATCGTCTCAATGCCCGCCTCCTGCAATATTTCCTTCTCACCGATGACAGCCAAATCCAGTGAGGAGAGAACCTCCTTTAAGACAGGGTCATTTTCCGAGTCCACCAGCATCTGCATGGAAATTCCCTCTATCGTCTTTATAACGCTGCCGTCAAGCCAGGACTCCACCCGCATAATTGACTCACGCACGGTATAATTATCTAATTGGATTCCGAGAATATCTATCTTCTTTATCATGCTACACCCATATTTTTCCCTGTATTATAAAAATATACCCAAGTAGTATAGCAAACCTGCCGTAATATTTCAAGAAAGATAGAATGTCAATATCTTTACAACAATTTTTCAAATTTTTAACAAGTTTATGATTTCTTCACAAAACACATATTCGATTTTTTTACTATGTAAACCGGTCCATTTTATCTCCATTTTGTGGATAACGTTGATAACTTCGTGTATAACTCTATTTTTTCCCTTTTTTTGACGTTTTGCGAGTGGATAACTTTCGGGATAACTTTTTTCCTTTGTTTATTACTTTTTTCGACGCCTTTATTTTTGTGCACCTTGCATATTATTTGTTTTTTCCAAAGAGCCTGCCCAGCTCAAATAATATTCCATCACCAAAGCTGATTGAAAAAGGGAGAGACACTTTTTCAGGTGCCATCTCCCTTACCTTTTACCATTCTTTTATAACGTTCCGGTGCTTCTGTCAAGCGGCTTTTTCTGCCCTTTCCTTCGATTGATTACAATCAGTCCGACCGCGCAGCACGCCGCAACCACAAGATACCCCGTCACTCCGCTGTCATAGGTCTTCGGGGATTTTAAATACGTAATGCTTCCGTCTGTTCCTCCCGAAGCTCCTGTCCCGTCAGCACCGCTGCCGGCTCCCGGACTTTGTCCGTTTCCCGTGTTTTCGGTATCCTCCGACTCTTCCGTGTCATTCGGACGCTCCGTGTCATTCGGGCTTTCCGTATCTCCCGGGTCCTCTGTATCGGACGGATCTTCAGTATCTCCCGGGTCCTCCGTATCGGACGGGTTCTCCGTATCTCCGGGCGTCTCGGTGTCGCCGGGGTCTTCCGTGTCTCCCGGGTCCTCCGTGTCTCCCGGGTCCTCCGGCTCCTCCACTGCATCCCTGTGGTTCACATAGTCTACCGTGTCCGTCACGTCTTCGGCAATCGTCCCGCCGGCAGTAAGTCCCTGCGCCGTATTCCCCGACGCGTCTGTCACGGTAGTACTGTAGCCGTCCGCCACGGCTTCCTCCACCGTATACTCAAGGCCCGCGGAAAGCCCCATCACCTGGGCCGTCTCCCCGTGCCGCAGGGTAAAGCTCGCCGTCCCGTTGCTGAACGCCACGCTGCCATAGTACCCGTTGATGTTTCTGTCACTCACCGTCAGCGTGAACCGGAACGGACGGTTGGTCTCTCCCCCTGTCCCGGTCACTTCCTTGCTGATTTCCAAATCTCCCACGTTCCCGGCATAAATCCGGACATATTTACTGTCTGATAAGTAACGTCCGTCCGCCATCAGCCAGTACACCGTTACCATGTACTGCCCCGCGTCCGCCTGCGTGAACGGCTCCTGCCCCGTCCACTTTAAGTAATTCCGGTGGTACGCGGACGCGCTGTCCATGCTGTCCATAAACACCTTGCTGTAGCTTTCGGTTCCGTCCGCCGCGGTCTGCACCCGGTAAACCTTTACGATCGTATTGCTTCCGTTTCCTGCCCCGTCATCGTAGGAAGGGCCTATCATCTCCTGGTCCACCAGCGTGTCCAGCCTTAAGGTATTGCCGTCCGGCACGCTGCCGCTGTAGCCGTCCCGATAGTCCGCCGTCTGCGCAAAAGCGGAATACATCGCGTAATACTGGCCGACGCCGTAATCCGCGTCATTTCCGTCATCCCGCAGCATGCCAGCGTCATAGCTTTGCAGCCTCTGTCCTTCATAGTTGTCGTACACGCCCTTGCCAATCTTATCCGTCACGACATAGCCTGCCCCAAGGGCAAAGTTATAGTAAGGGAAGGTTTCATTTGTCACGCCGTTTAAGGAGAGTCCTCCCCCGTTTGCCGCCCAGCGCACCTCGTTGAGCCAATCCGACGTTCCTCCGTCATAGACGGCGGATACACTGGCATTCGTCCCAGCCTCCACATAGGCCGTCGGCAGCAGGCGGATCCGGCGCATTCCGCCAAAGCCGGCTTCCCGCTCCGCTTCCGTCCCGCTTACCACCTGTACCCAGTTCTTTCCCGGCATAAAGTCGGTCACACGGTAGGCAGTGACTCCGTTTTCCTCTGTTTCCTCAAGCGTCAGCACTTCCCCTCCAAAGCTTCCTTCCACCGTCTTTCCCGCGACCTCATAAGGGATGGTAAAGCTGTCTCCGCCGGCAAAGCTGCCGTAGTAATCCTCCTCCTCGTTCCGTCTCTCATCCACCGCCCAGCTTAAACCGGCATCCGCGGTAAAGCCAAAGACAGCGGTGATGTCCCGGACCGTATCGTAGGTCGTTGCCGCCGCGGTATAGGCGTCGTTGCTCACCAGGCTGTATGCCGCGGCCACATACCACCGGAAGGTGTCCTCTGCCGCGGTCACGATGGTATCCGCCGGGTCGGTTGTGACCCCGATTTCCCCGGTATCCGGGTCAAAGCTGATGGTCACGTTGCACTGCGCCGCGTTCTCGTTTTGCAGCATCAGGATATAGTTCGAACCGTCGATTCCGTAATTGACGCCGTAATCCCAGTTTCCGTTTGCCACAATCTTAAAGGAATAGCTGTAGGTTTCACTGCCTCCTAACGGCACATCAAACCAGGTCTTTTCGTATCTTCCGGTGGCATCGTTGTAATTCATTCTGCCGGCCTTTGCCGCCGCCTGCTTATATTCGTCCGTATCACCGTCCACGCCCAGCCAGTTGTAGCCGGTCAGGCCCTCGTCTCCCGCCACGCTGAAGAATTCAATCAGGTCGGCGTCTTCATCCCCGCTCTCGGTGCTTATCCGTGGCTTCTTTTCCAGGCAGTCTGCCATAACATCGTCCCCGGGTGCTCCCAGCACCTTGTCCTCCGGTGTTGCTTCCTCCGTTCCCGGCTCGGTTTCCCCGGTTTCCGAAGTCACTTCTTCCGTCTCCGGCTCGGTTTCCGTTGTCGCCTCTTCCGTTCCCGGCTCTCTTACCCATGCCGCACGGTTTGTCTTTACAACCTCCGGAACTGCTTCTTCACTCTCTGTTTCTGTGTCCTCTGCCTCCGGCTCGGTGATTTCCGTTTCCGGAACTGCTTCCTCCGTCTCCGGTTCCGTCTCCCCGGTTACTTCCCCGCTTTCCGGCTCGGTGATTTCCGTTTCCCCGGTTACTCCCTCACTCTCCGGCTCGGTGATTTCCGTTTCCCCGGTTACTTCCTCACTCTCCGGCTCGGTGGTTTCCGTTTCCGGGATTGTTCCTTCGGTTTCTGTCTCTGCTTCTTCGGTCTCCGTCTCGTCGGTGTTTAAGCTTGCCGCCTTTCTTCCAAGGCTGTTTCCACCGGCTCCCGGATCCGCCTCATATACGGTCTCTGTGACTGTGCCGTCACTACTGTTGTAGGTAATGACCAACCGGTAGGAATCCCTTCCTCCTTCGTCGGCGCTTTTTAAGTAAAAGAAATGGTTCACGCTGGTATCTCTGGTGCCGTCATCAGGCAGCACCGTATAGGCGTAATTATAGCCTCCGGCTACATTATTTATGGTAAGCTCGTAGGTACCATCCCCATCATCGTCCTTCATAACCATATCAGTCGCTTCCTCCGCATCCGTCTCCCAGTTATAACCGGTCAGCCGCTCGGTTCCCGCCAGCACATATACGGTATTCCCCGGCAGTTCATTCGTGCCGAGTGTGACTGTGTATTCAGGGTTTCCGCTCTTTGGCGCAATCTCCGCCACGATACGATACCGGACATTGCCTGCACCGTTGTCTAAGATGCTGCTGTCGTAGGAAAAGCCTATGGTCACGTCAGAGTCTTCCGCCAGCTCCAGTTTACAGTTTCCGCCATTGAAGCCGTCGCTGCCGAAGTTGTACGCCCAGGAGGTTCCCTCCTGCACCTTAAGCTCGTAGGTTCCGCCTTTTACATTTTCGTAGAAAATTTCCCAGCGGTTTTCCGTCGGATCCCATTCCAGCTCATTCTCGCTGACTCCGCACACCCATTCATTCTCCCCCGGTACGGTTCCCGTGGCAGTGTTGACGATGCTGTCCCAGTGGTCTAAGAATACCGTGGCCGTCGACGCCTTCGACAGGTTGCCTGTCGTACGCACCATATCCAGGGATTCCGCCGTCACCGTCCCGTCGGCTTCGGTGCTGATCCAGTCTGCAATCGGCACGGAATACCGTACGGCGTCATCTGTCACGGACGGCACAAAAAAGGTACTGCCTGCTCCCTGCGCTTCAAATACGGCAAGGCGCGGATAATAGCCCTCGGCGTAGGACCAGGCGGAGGCATCCGGCATGGCCACACTCGGCACAGAAGCATCCGCGGAATAAGCAAGCCCTTCACCCCCCTTTGCCGACGAGCCCTGCGTATAGACGCCGGTGATGCCGGCCCGCACCGTTCCGTCCCCGCTGACGCGCTCGCGCATCGCGGTCGTCTGCATGTCGTAATAGCACCCTTCATAATATCCTGGCAATCTGTAGCCGCTGCCGATAAAGCCGCCCAGCCGGGGCGTGTTTTCATTCTGCCCAATCACCGTAACCGCCGTATCCGTCCGGATGTTTCCCACCTCGCCGGCCGCATAGCAGTTGATATAAGCGCTTCCGCTGACCGTCCGGGACGTCCCGTTGACATCAAGCGATATCTCCGTCGCACAGTTGCTTTCATCACGACCGATAAAACCGCCCAGATCCGTCCCGGCATAGTCCATTCCAACCATAGCCGTGGAATAACAGTTTTTAAATACGGCATTCCCGCCACGTCCCCGATTCGAATTTACATTGCCTCCCGCAATGTATCCTGCAAAACCACCGATTCTCCGTGTTCCTTCCACTACACCAGCAGAATAACAATTTTCAAAATAAGAATTGACACTGATTGTGTGATCATCGTCATAGTAGTAACCACTATAATTTATAGCGGCCTCTCCTCCTGCAATTACCCTGCCCACAAAAGCGCCGGTCTGTTCATCTCCATACATGAGGTTATTCGTATAACAGTTGCGGATAACAGCACCTGCAACGCAGGAGAACATGCCTCCGGAATCCGCCGCGCTTCCCGACGAGACGGAAAACACCTCGCTGTCGATCGAATAACAGTCCTCTGCCATAGCGCCAAAAGTTGCGGTATTATTCATAAACGCCTCAGGAACTGATGGAAATGCACTATTATATGCCGTATCATTATTATATATAGAACTTCTAAAAACTCCGGACAAGCCACCTACATGAGACGCACCCCTGACATAATAACCTTCTGTAGAGCATTTCTTTATAAAGGCATTATTAGAATACGTATATCCTATCAAACCGCCCGCATAGTCTCGAACTCCATGCACATATCCCTCCCTGGCATGTACATTATATAAATAAGCGGCACCAGTTTCATTTAATCGTCCGTAAACTGTACCCGAACAGCTACGCCACCCACTCCCAAAATTCAAAAGCATGGAAGACTGAAAATTCACATTTTTAACAACCAGCTTTCTGCTTACCACCCCGAATAAACCTACCGAGTCACTACTTCCTGACCTAAAAGAACGCATATTGTAAATGGTATGGCCGTTGCCCTCCAGATAAACCCATCGACTGCCAGAGCTTAAGTCTATGGGCTGCCAATTCTGCTCCTGACCGTTCAGGTTAATGTCACTGGTAAGATTGATCTTAACATTCGAGCTCCCAATCTGTGACATCACATATTTCAGTTCTCTTGCATTGCCGACATTGTATTCCCGATAGGTCACGCTCTGAGAAACGCTCTGCGTGGTGCCGTCGCTTCCCTGTGTACAGATATCCTCATACTGATAGGTCACTGTCGTATAGCTCACGCTGGAAGACCCGCCGTCCCAGGCCGTAATTCTCCGCTGTGCAAGCGCCTCATTATCTACCCAGTGAAAATAATCATTTCCGGCTGCAACCTGCCAACCGCCGCCGGGACTCAGCATCGTATTTATCTGTGTCGGAGTCCGATAAGTAAATTCCTCATCCGACCCGTCCGTTTTCTCCAGCATGTCATTTTGAATTTCCAGCCACCGCGCCTCCTGAAATTCGTTGATGGAATCATATTTCGCCACGCCGCTGCCGTCACCTGCGGCTAAGATTTCGATAGGAGCAGTCTGTAATAAGAGCGTAAATACAAGTAATCCGGCTGCCGCAATTTTGTTTCCCCGTCCCACTCTTTTCAGTCTTCCCATGTTACTTTTTACCCCCCCCCTCATAGAACAAACGTTCCTGTTTTGGCACCTCATATTCATCCTCCATTCCGGAGCGTTTTTCATGACGTAATGCCCTCAGGACATATTTGTGACGCTCCGGCACAAATATGTGTGTGCTGTGAGGACCAGTCTCTTTCTCGTTCTTTTGTACCAGCCCGGCAAATATTATTCTTTTATTTTACTACGTCGCATACACTGCGGCAAGCAAATTTCGTTTTTTTTCGTCTCGTTTTAGCAGAAATATTTCTGTCCCGCGCAGATTCTATCCAATTCAACACTTTTGGCCCCGTGCAATTTCTTATGCCACAAAAAAGGGAGAGACACTTTTTCAGATGTCATCTCCCTTGCTTTTTACCGTAATATCAAAACTCGCCAGCGGATAATACCTGTTCGGATTTTCCACTGACGAGTAATCTTTTTAGAATATTCTTCTCACACAAATCGGGCTTCTGTAGTTGACACTGGAATACTTGATTCCGCTTGACGGTGTACTTGCATGTACGATTGTTCCGCCGCCTACATAAATACCCACATGTCCGCTGTAGCAAACAATGTCTCCCGGCTGTGCGTCTGATAAGCTGACCTCATAGCCGACGCTTCTCAATGCACTTGAGGAATGAGGAAGACCTACACCGAATGCCGCATATACGCTCATTACAAAACCGGAGCAGTCCGCACCGTTTGTCAGGCTGGTTCCGCCGTATACATAAGGATTACCGATAAACTGGGACGCATAGCTGGCAACTGCCTGTCCGTTGGAGCTTCCCGGGGAAGCGTAGCTCTTGCTCGAAGACCCGGAGGATTTGCTCTCCGCTTTCTTTCTCGCCGCGCTCGCCGCCGCATCAGCCGCTTTACGCTCAGCCTCTTCCTTTGCAAGTCTGGCTGCTTCTTCTTCCTTGGATTCCGCCTGAACGAACTCAATGTTCATATCGACATAATCTGTATGTACCCAGCCGTCGCCTTCCTCCGTGGTAACCTTTGCCCAATTCTCCACAGATTCATCATCAATTACTACCAGGTCATCACCGACCGGTACCAGCGTCAGAATGCTGGACTCCGTGGACGGCTCCGTCCTTACATGGAGCGTCGTCGTATTGACCTTTGCATATTTTGTACTGACCTGTTTTGCCAGTTCTTCATTTCCGGTTACTACGTACTCGCACTTGACATATCCGTTCACACTGCCGGACTTAATGCGGTACCAGCCGTTATCCGTTGTCTCCAACACGGTGGCCGCAGAATTATTATATAACTTACCAAGCACTTCGCTCTCTGTGTTCGGTTCCGAACGGACATTCACATAATTATCAACCTGTGCAATTGCGATATCGGCATACTCCGAAGAAACAACCGGCGTCTCATTTTCACTTACCTGCTCCGCCTCCTGCGCCGCAGCCTCAACTGCCGCATCGTTGCTTTCCTCCAGACACTGCGCCAATGCAAGTGAAATACCTGCGGCGGGTGTTTTTCCTTCCTCAATCTCCATTGCCGTCACATTCGAAATTCCCGCAAGCGGAGCTGCGTATGTATGGAACCCGGAACTGCTCACCGCGAGAGCTCCCGCCAGCAGACAGCCCGTAATTCTCACAATTCTTCTGTTCATTCGCCAAGTGCCTCCAATTGGTTTCTTATTTATTACGAATTTGTTACATTTATTACACGGTTATTATAACAAAGGCTTCTTTCTGTGTCAACCGAATTTCCTTGTTAATTTTACCAAAATCAAGCCTTCATTTTTAGGCATTATGATTTACCGTTCAGATAACGCTCCACGGAGGTAATGGCGTTCGCACCGTCCGCAGCCGCGGTAATCACCTGTCTTAACTGCTTCGTGCGCACATCCCCCGCCGCAAAAACTCCGGCTGCTGCAGTCACGCAGTCTTCTCCTGCCTTGATGTAGCCGCCCTCATCCAGCGCCACCTGCCCCTGAAACATCGCGGTATTCGGAAGAATCCCGACAGCAATAAACACACCGCTCACCGCACATTCGCTCTGTTCCTGTTTCTTCTTATTATATATAGTGACAGCTTCTACCTTTTCGTTTCCCTGAATCGAGACAACCACGCTGTCCCAAATCACCTCGATATTCGGAGTCGCCGCAACCTTTTCCTGCAAAACCTTCGCGCCGCGGAATTCGTCCCGCCGATGTATCAGATACACCCTTCTGCAGCCTCTTGCCAGAAACAGCGCATCCTCCAATGCCACGTCGCCGCCGCCGACTACTGCCGTGTCCTTCCCTCGGAAAAACGCACCGTCACAGGTAGCGCAGTAAGACACGCCCATACCGCGCAGCTCCTTCTCTCCAGGTACTCCCAGCGCGCGGTAACCCGCCCCTGTTGCAAGGATCACCGTTCTCGCCTCGTAGGTCTGCTGCTCTGTCAACACCTTCTTTACCTCGCCCGAAAGCTCCACCGCCGTCACATCGGCCGTCACGAACTCGGCGCCCAATTTATCGGCGTGCTCCCGCAGCTTCATACCAAGCTCAAAGCCCCCGATACCCGGAAGACCCGGATAATTATCCACGTCATAGGTATTCAGTATCTGTCCGCCGCTCATCGGCTGCTTCTCCATCACAAGCACGGAAAGCCGTGCCCTCTGTCCGTATATCGCCGCCGTAAGTCCCGCCGGACCGCTTCCGATTATAATTACATCATACATAAAATTCCTCCGTTGCTGCACACTTTTTTCATTATAACAGAAATCCTGTGTATATGCTACACTTATTATTTCCTTTTTTTGTCCGCAGCACTCATCGACGGGCTTGTATTTCTGTCTATTTTCTGCCATAATAAAGTTGGTCGATATGCGGATACATTCGGCTCTTTATTCATTCATAAGGAGGGGGATATTTTATGGATATTGGAAGCATAACACCAGCGCTTGACACGTTAAGCGCCTATGACGCCGATTCCTCCGTCAGTCCGGTGAGCCTTGCCTATGCCGTTTCAACGGAGCTTTTAAGCCAGCAGCTTGACATGACACAGGAGATGGGTGCGGCAATGATTCAGATGATGGAGCGCTCCGTCACGCCGGAGCTTGGCGGAACGATTGACGTTTACATTTAACTGCCAAAAACCGAAAAAGCTGTCCCGTGTGTACGGCCGGAATGTTTAAAAATCTTCCGCCTCCACCGGGACAGCTTTTTTGTATGGTATTTTATTTTTCGGCAATCGCCTCAATTTCAAGCATTACATCCTTCGGAAGCCTTGCTACCTCAACACAGCTTCTCGCCGGAAAAGCCCCCTCAAAAAAGGTCGCGTACACTTCGTTAATCGCGCCGAAGTCGTTCATTTCTTTGATGAACACCGTCGTTTTAATCACCTTTTCCATGCTTGTGCCTGCCGCCTCAAGCAGATGGGACAGATTGGTAAGCGCCTGCTTTGCCTGCGCCGCAGACCCCTCCGGGATTTCCCCTGTCTCAGGTACTACCGGGATAATTCCCGATGTATAGACCATGCCGTTTACCTCAATTGCCTGGGAATACGGTCCGATTGCCGCGGGCGCCTGATTGGTACTGATTACTTTTTTCATCATACATTCCTTCTTTCCTGATTTAGTTTCTATTTTCCAGTACGCGCCGGATATCCCGACACACACGGAATAACGTAACAATGCCTATTTTATTTTCCGAATGGCTTTTTCGGTTATCTCAATGCGGCGTTCCTTGTAAAGCCGGCCTACCGCGCGTTTAAATGCATTTTTGCTCAGCCCGGTCTCCCGCTTGATTACCTCCGGGGATGCCTTATCCGTAAACGGCAGCACACCCGCATATTCCTCAATCACTTCCATGACTTTTTGGGCATCCTCATCTATCTGAAGATACGCCGCCTCCCGCATCGTAATATCCAGCTTTCCGTCCGGCTTCACCTTCGTCACCCTCGCCTCAATGACATCGCCGATTTTCAGCAGGCTGCAATCCTCAAATGCCGGAAGCATCGCCGAATAACGGTCGTCCACCGCGACAAAGGTACCGAAGTTGTCGCTGAATTCATAAACCCTGCCGTTTACCACATCGCCCTTGTGATAAGGGGAATCCGTAGACAACAAATCGTATATATGCTTCATGCTCGCACAGAGCCTGCGGCTCTTATCAATATATAAGGTAACGAGCACCTCATCCTCAGGCTGTACCCTCGCCGTCATTTCTTTATAAGGAAGAAACAAATCCTTCTCCAGGCCCCAGTCCAGAAACGCACCGATTTTTCCGACCTCGGCCACCCGAAGCACTGCCAGGCCTCCAAGAACAAGCTTCGGTTTGTTGGTGGTGGCAATCAGCCTGTCCTTAGAATCCTTATAGAGAAACACCTCGATACTGTCGCCGACAGCGGTTCCCTCCGGCACCTGCTTTGCAGGAAGCAGGACAAGCGTTTCATCCTCCATCTGTTCCGCAAGATAAACGCCGAACTCAACCTGTTTTATCACCTTTAATTTTTGATATTCTCCCAGCTTCATATTATTTATCGCCCTTCCTTCCCCAAAAACTGAATCACTGCATAGGGCATTCCTTCCTCGTCCCCGATGACCACCGTCACACAGCCGTCGGTGCAGGAAACGCGGGGATAAAGCGTATCTCCGAGTACCGCCGCTTTTTTATACTCTGCCCGGAGGCCGGACACCGCAAACCCCTCCGGAAGATATTCCTCCGCCACCAGAACATATTTTCCGTTATTGACGTGATGATTCGTGTCAATATGAAAGCGTGCCACCTTCACCGGTTCCTTCGGAACGGACGTCTCCGGAAGCGGTATTTTACGATCCGCCCATGTTCCCTCCAGGGCATCCCCAAATCCCGGCCGATAAATCTGCTTTAGCTCCTCCGAAATGCGCACCGGATGCATTGTCTGCGTATCCATCAGGACCCATAAGGAATTCGCCTCCGCAAGCGTCTGATTCTCCGCATCTTTTACCAAAAAATTACGATAGCCGTAAAAGCCCTTAAAATGATAGGGCCAGGTACCGACGGCTACGCTCTCTCCCATCCGCGGATAACGGAAAATCCGTATCTCCCAGGAGGAAAGCACCCAGGCCAAATGATTCTTCGCCAGGTAATCTATCCCGATACCGAGCTCCTCGGACTGGAAAATACAGCAATCCTGTAAATAATCCAATAATGAAGTAAGCTTCAGATTCAGCTCACTGTCCACCTCACTGTAACGTATATAACTGTCAAAACTATACATATTTTCCTCTTCTTTCTTTTGCGCAATGTCAATTAAACGTATTATAACGTTTTTCCAAAAACAATACAACATTCCTTGCATTTCTTTTTAATATGTGATATATTTATAACATAAAGATAGAAATATATCACAAGGAGGGATTATTTATGAAACGAGCGAAAAAAAATCCACTGTCGTACCTTGGCTGGCTGGGACTCATCGGAATCATCGGCATTTACTATATGGCTCCGTGGATGATTACTTTTCTGCTGTTCTTCTTTTTCTTCACCTACTCCAAGATGGTTCCGGATGAATTATTCTGGAACAACGTAAGGAGAGCGGCAACCAAAGCCTTTGCCGTAAACATCGGCTCCCAGACACTGATATTTCTTTTTCTGTTTTTCCGGGCAGTTTCGGGTAAAGGCATTCCCTTCAGCGAAGCAGTCCAGGCATCCGGAGAAGCCTGCCTGGTCGATGTCAATTATTTGTTCTCTACAATGATTCAAACCTCTATGAACGTCATTATCTTCATCGTCACGCTTTGCACCTTTTTCTTCTGCCTGATGCGCTATAACCGACAGGAAAAAAAATTTGTGGAGGAAGATGAATCTTGCTGAAAACACGAATCCGGGAGCTGCGTGCACGGGACGGCATCAGCCAGGGGGAGCTTGCAAATCTGGTCGGTGTGCGCAGGGAAACCATTGGAAACCTTGAAAACGGAAAATATAACCCGTCCCTAAAGCTTGCAATGGACATCGCAAAGGTATTTGGCGAAACTGTGGAAGAGATTTTTTTCTATGAAGACGAATGAACAAAAATACCCCAGCAGAAACTCTCTGCCGGGGTATTTATAGCAGGGCTACAAGGATTCGAACCTTGAAATGACGGAGTCAGAGTCCGTTGCCTTACCGTTTGGCGATAGCCCTATTTATTGTCTTTTGCGCTTTGCGCTGTCAACAATGGATATTATATAGGAGGCTTCTAAAAAAATCAAGCTTTTTTTTCAAAAATTTCTATTTTTTTTCCGATTACCGCATAGGATATCTTCTCGCCCCAGGAAAGCCGGGCATTTCCGCTGACTGCCTCGGTAATTTCCTGCTCCGTTTCTTCCTGCTTCCCATCGGGAATCAGCAGCAGCAATTCCACCTTTTCGGTATAGATGGTGTCTAAGGTAAGCAGGCCCTTCTGCGCAATCAGATACTGAAGCTTTCCAAGCCCGTTGTAATCCGTAAAAACCGAGAGCCGGCTGCCCTCCTTCCTGTCGATGACAACGCTCGCCGCCAGTCCCTCCTGCACGGCCCTCTGGTATGCCCGCACAAGACCGCCCGTGCCCAACAGCACGCCGCCGAAATAGCGGGTAACTACCACCGCGACATTGTGAATATCCTCCCGCAGCAATACGTCAAGCATCGGCCTTCCGGCAGTCTGCGCCGGTTCCCCGTCATCCGAGCAGCGGCTTAACTCCTGCCGGTCACCCAACACGAACGCGGAGCAGTTGTGCTTTGCGTCCCAATATTTCTTTTTCATCTCGCCAATAAACGAAACTGCCTCCTCCTCGGAGGAAACAGGACGTACGGTAGCGATAAAACGCGACTTTTTTTCAATGATTTCGGCTTCCCCGCCCGTATAAACAATCTTCATGTCAATCTTCCCTCCGGCACTTTTACACTATCATACCATGTTTGGGCATCCATGGCAATTTCTTAAAAAAATGTGAAAAAACCCGGTATTTTCAGTTTTTCCTTTATTCTGACACATTTCTTTGTTATAATACTAGGATAGTGGATTTTGACTAAAAAAAGGAGGCCTATCATGAATTATGGAAAAAAACGCACACGGAAACGCGAAAAAGAACTCGTTTCCAAAAGTGCCATGATTCGCAAAAAATTCTATGTGATTTTTTGCAGGGCATTGCTTATATGCTTTTTTGCCGTAGTTATCATCGGCGGAAGCTCAGCGTTCGGCGTGATTCGGGGAATCATAGATTCCGCGCCGACGATTGACGATATTGTAGCTACGCCGACCGGATATCTTTCGACGGTTCTTGACGCCGATGGCAATGAAATTGCCACGCTGGTCGCATCCGGCTCTAACCGCCGCGCCGTGACTATCGACGAAATTCCTCTCGATTTACAGCATGCGTTTGTCGCGATTGAGGACGAGCGTTTTTACGAGCATAACGGAATCGACATCCAGGGTATTATCCGTGCGGGAGTTAAGGGTATTGCATCCGGTTTTCACTTTACTGAGGGCGCAAGTACCATCACGCAGCAGCTTCTGAAAAACACGGTTTTTACCGACTGGACAAGCGAAACCTCTATGGCGGACAAGTTCGAGCGAAAATTCCAGGAGCAGTATCTTGCGCTTCAGTTGGAAAAGGTAGTGGATAAGGACTGGATTATGGAAAATTATCTGAACGCCATCAATCTGGGACAAAATACGCTGGGCGTCGGTGTCGCTTCGGAGCGTTATTTTGGAAAGGACGTCTCTGAGCTTACTCTTTCCGAATGTGCGGTGCTTGCCGCAATTACCCAGAATCCTTCCCGCTATAACCCGATTACCAACCCGGATGAAAATGCCAAACGGCGTGAACGGGTACTGAATAATATGCTCGAGCAGGGCTACATCAATCAGGACGAATATGACGAAGCTATGGCGGACAACGTTTATGACCGCATTCAGCTTGTCAATATCGAAGTGGAGGGCAGCAGCGTTAATTCTTACTTTGTGGACGAGCTGACCGACCAGGTGATCCAGGATTTGGTGGAACAGAAGGGCTATACGGAGACTCAGGCTTACAAAGCCCTCTATCAGGGCGGACTTACGATTTACTCTACGCAGGATCCGGATATTCAGGCCATCTGCGACGAGGAAATCAATAACCTGGACAATTACTCCTCAGATCCCAAGATTTCATTTTCCTACCGGGTTTCCATCCGGTCCTCGGACGGAACCGTATCAAATTACAGTGAACAGACGATGCTGTCCTATTACCAGGCGACCCAGGACAGCAATTATACGATTGATTTTGACTCCGAGGAGGAGGCTGCCGCAGCCATTGAGCAATATAAGGCGGATATCATGGAGGAAGGCGACGAGATTGTAAACGGCAGCGAAACCGTAACCTATACCTTGCAGCCGCAGGCGGCTCTGACAATCATCGATCAGTCCACCGGTGAGGTCAAGGCTTTGGTCGGGGGACGCGGGGACAAGACAGCAAACAAAACCTTAAACCGCGCGACCGATACCACCAGACAGCCCGGCTCTACCTTTAAAATTATCGCGGCGTATGCAGCGGCGCTTGATGCCGGCGGAATGACGCTGGCTGATGTACAGGACGACGCGCCCTACACTTACAGCACCGGCGAGGGTGCCTCGGTAAGAAACTATGACAGCCGTTACCGCGGCTTTACCACACTGAGGGAAGCAATCACCGATTCCATCAATATTGTGACCGTAAAGACGCTGGCACAGATTGGCCCCTCCCTCGGATATGATTATATCTGCGATTTCGGCATTACCACCGTAGGCCTTGACGAAAGCTCCAATGAGACGCTTGCCCTCGGCGGTCTTACCCACGGTGTCACAAATCTGGAGCTGACAGCGGCATATGCGGCGATTGCCAATAACGGTACCTATATCAAGCCGAAATTTTATACCAAGATTTTGGATCACGACGGAAATGTGTTGTTAGACAACACAACCTCCACCTCGCATACCGTGTTAAAGGAAACAACCGCATGGCTTCTGACCAACGCGATGGAGGATGTTATGACACAGGGAACCGGTACCCTCGCATATTTCGGAAATACAATGGCGCAGGCAGGAAAAACCGGTACCACCACCAAAAACAGGGATGCGCTTTTTGCCGGCTATACGCCTTATTATACCTGCGTTGTGTGGGGCGGCTTTGATGATAACGCACCCCAGAGCAGCGGCCAGACCTCTTATCCGAGAAGAATCTGGAAGGCTGTTATGAGCCGCATCCATGAGAATCTGGAATACGCCGACTTCACAAAACCGGACGGCATCGTGACGGCTCAGGTCTGCAAGGAATCCGGCAAGCTGGCGATTGCGGGCGTATGCGACTCCGATGAGCGCGGAAGCCGCGTATACACCGAATATTTTGCGGAGGGAACACAGCCTACCGAATACTGTGACCATCATATCCGCGCCAACATGTGCACGCTTTCCGGTCAGCTCGCAGGCGGTTACTGTCCCAGCGACGCACTGACCTCCAAAGTATTTGTAATCGGAGGCACTGTAGGTACGGAGGATACCCCCTACCTTTTGACGGAGGATATACAGAACAACACCTGTACACTCCACAACGAGGGCAACTCCACCTATCAGGGCACTACACCGTATACCCCGGTTCCCGGCGTTAACACAACGCCTCAGACCGGCGCGGACACGACAACGGAGAACGGCGGCACAACGACCGACAACGGCGGTACAACGACCGATAACGGCGGTACAACGACCGACAACGGCGGCACCACAACGGATAACGGTGACACCGCAACCGACAGCAACGGCACTACAACAACTCCGAGTACAGACGGCTCGGATGAGGTCTGGGACATCGGGGATGCCCCCATCCAGTAAAAAGCTCCGCAAAAAGGGAGGCTGCAAATAGATGCAATCTCCCTTTTCTTTGCTTATTTTATGCTCTGTTCTGTCCGCAAACCGATATATCCGGTCCGCGTGTCTCCGACATCGGTCAGCGTACCACCTCGCCGATACGAAGCACGGCTTTTTCCGCCTTTTGCAGCGCTTCCTCCTCATTTTTGCAGCACAGCTCAATCAGCCCCAATTCAAATTTCTCCAGCCGTTTTTCCTCCTCCGGCGAAAGCCTGTCCCCTGTATATTCCTTCAGAGAAAATATCGTGAGCCGACGCATATAACGCACCATTTCTCCCCGGATATGCCTCTGGTTTTCGAGGCGGCGCTCCAGCTCCTCCATCCGTTCTTTATATTCCTGCTGCTTCTCCTGCCGGAGAGCTTTTTTCTCATTGTCCCTTACCTTTATTTCGTAATATTCAAATGCTTCCTCGAGAGCCCCCGTAAACTCCATATGAAAATTCATCGGACGCAGGAATACCCGGAACACATTTCGTTTATTAATGAAAAAATGAAGCTGTGCAGCGCTGACGTTGGTTGTATATATAATGCAGACGGTGTTTGGATATGTCTCATTAACATAGGTAATGAGCTGTTCTCCGTTACATCCCTCCATCGTAAGCCCTGTCACAAGCACCTGATATTCCCTTCTCTTTAACAAAGCGGCCGCTGCCGCTCCGTCCTCCGCCGTATCAATCTGAATCTCCTTTCCGGCCATTTCTCTTAAAAATTCAGTGATAATTTCCCTGTGTTTATTCACAAACAGCAGATTTCTCCCCATATTTTCCCTCCTTTCCTCAAACATTTCTATTTCTTATCTTGAATTATAAAGGAATCCTCACAACTATTCAATAGTCAAGGCATAAGGCAGCAAAAACCCCCGGCAGGATGCCAGGGGCTTTCGCTGTTGATGTATTACAAACTAAGGGGATTAGATTCACTAATCCAAGCAGCTTAGATTAGTGCCGATTAATGTAATTCTCTCGGGACAAAATCCGGATAGCCGGATTCGAGACCGTGTTCGGCGGAATCCAAACCCTCGATTTCCTCTTCAGGCGGAACCCGGAGTCCAATCGTTTTCTTTAATACAAAAAATACAAGGGTCATCGTGATAATTGTCCAGCCTGCGATGCACACGATACCCAAAAGCTGAATCAGCAGATGATGTACGCCGCCACCGTAAAACAGACCGTCCGTGTAATCAAACAGACCTACCGCAATGGTTCCCCAGATACCGTTGCAGCCGTGAACCGCTACTGCACCGACCGGGTCATCCACCTTTAATTTACCTTCAATAAAATATACCGATACACATACAAGCACACCAGCTACCGCACCGATTATAAAAGCGCCAATCACATCGACGTTCGCACAGCCTGCAGTGACCGCCACAAGACCGGCCAGCGAGCCGTTTAAGGACATTGATACATCCGGCTTTCCGTTTCGGATCCACGTATAAAGCATTGCCGTACAGGTTGCCATCGCCGGAGCCACCGTTGTCGTCGCAAAAATCTGAGAAAGCTGTACTGTATCAGATGCCGCCGCGCCGTTAAAGCCGTACCAGCCAAACCACAGAATAAACACGCCGAGCGCGCCTACCAAAATATTATGCCCCAAAATAGGTCTGGGCTTTCCATCCTTATCATATTTTCCGATACGGGGTCCGAGCATTGCCGCCCCAATAAATGCCGTGATACCTCCAACCATATGAATACATGCGGAGCCTGCAAAATCAGTAAAGCCAATGTCTGTCAGCCACGGAGTTCCTCCCCATACCCAATGCGCCTCAATCGGATATACGACTAAGCTGATGACAAAGCTGTAAACACAATAGGTAACAAATTTCGTCCGTTCTGCCATCGCACCCGAAACAATCGTTGCTGCCGTCGCGCAGAAAACAAGGTTAAACACAAAGCCGGACCAGTCCGTCTCGGCAAAATTCGTAAAGGGATTGAGCCCCCAGCCGGCAAACAGTCCGTCGCCGCAGAGAAGATTATACCCCAGCAGATAAAACGCGACCGTTCCGATACAGAAATCCATTAAATTCTTCATGGTAATATTGCCGACATTTTTGGCCCTGGTAAAGCCCGCCTCTACCATTGCGAACCCACACTGCATAAAAAATACCATCGCTGCTCCCATAAGATACCATACACTCATATCCATAAGCCAAACCTCCTAACTAAACTCTGCCCCTTTTCAGGCTTTTCACGGAAAAAGAAAAGGGGATAACGCCGGCACACAAAACTCTGCGCCTTTATTATCCCCTTCGATAACAAACAATTATTTCTTTATAAAGCATTTTCTCCATGCTCACCCGTGCGAATACGGATTGCATCCTCCACCTCGTACATAAATATTTTTCCGTCACCGATATTACCTGTATTGATCTCCGCAACAATTTTATCAATCAATTTCGGAGCCGTCTCGTCTGTGACTACCGTCTCAACCTTAATCTTCGGAAGCAGATTTACCGCATATTCGGCACCACGGTAATTTTTAATGATGCCCTTCTGGTTTCCGTAACCCATCGTATTCACGATGTTCAAACCGTTTACTTCCTCTGTTTCCAGCACTGCTTTTAAATCCTCAAGCTTTTCTGGTTTGATGATAATTTCCAGTTTTTTCATGCGAAACTCCTCCTCTATTTTTTGATTTTCCGTTCACAGTTTATTCATGCAAGCTTAAAAAATCTTTCATGCCGCAAACATGAAAACTTCATTTCTTCTGTCTATACTAAAAGCATACAGAAGATAAATGATTTCAACAATACAGTTACAATTTGAATAAACTTTTTCATAATCTGCCAGATAACGGAAGCATTACTGTTTCGTTATCTGGCATCCTCCCTCTTTAGGTCTTTAGGTCTTTATCCTTTTATACCTCGAACAACAGGTCTCCATAGGACGGCATCGGCCACATAGACTTATCAACCAGCATTTCCAGCTTATCAATCGGAGCTCTCAGCGTATCCATCGCGGTCTTAACCTCGTCTCTGTAGTATACCGCCTGCTCTCTGCCTTCCTCCATCTCGGCAGCCTTCTCCGTTACCTCCTGAAGCTTTGCAAGCGCCTTTTTCGAATCGGAAAGCAGCGAAGAAACCTGGGTGAGAATCTCTGTCTGTGCGCTTACGTCCGCGCCGCAGGCATTTTTCACCGCCGTAATGGAATCCGCAAGTACCGTCGTATACTTAATGACTGCCGGAATAATCTGCTTTGTGGCAATGTCAATCGCCGCTCTCGCTTCAATGTTGATTTCCTTCGC
Source organism: uncultured Roseburia sp. (assembly GCA_944380515.1). GTDB lineage: Bacteria > Bacillota > Clostridia > Lachnospirales > Lachnospiraceae > Roseburia. Next base: position 54,686 of record CALWHT010000016.1, on the reverse strand, counting down.
ATAGGTTTCATATTCAATCTCAACGCGGGAATCAAGCTCCGCCTTTGTGAATACTTTAAATTTCTCGAATAATTTGACAGCTTTCTCGGTATTTAAGGCCGGAATTGCATCTACCATCGACGTAATGTTCGGCAGTCCGCGGCGCTCGGCTTCCTCTACCCACTCGTCGGAATAACCGTTTCCGTTGAATACGATTCTCTGATGCTCTGTCGCGTACTCTTTGATCAAGTCATGCACTGCCATGTCAAAATCATCCGCTTTCTCAAGCACCTCGCATGCCTCGGAAAATGCCTCCGCAACGATAGTATTCAATACGACATTCGGCTGTGCAATCGAATCCTGGGATCCGACCATACGGAACTCGAATTTGTTTCCGGTAAACGCAAACGGTGACGTTCTGTTTCGGTCGGTTGCGTCCTTCATGAAATCCGGAAGCGTCTTAACACCGGTTTCCAGTTTCTGCCCGGTAATGCTGTGCGTAGCCTCACCCGTGCTGATCAACTGGGACAGCACATCCTGTAACTGCTCACCGAGATAAATGGAAATAATTGCGGGCGGAGCCTCGTTTGCTCCCAATCTGTGATCGTTGCCGACATCAGCCGCCGCTTCTCTGAGCAGATCCGCATGTCTGTCAACCGCCTTTAAGATACAGGTCAACACCAAAAGGAACTGTACATTCTCATGCGGCGTCTTGCCAGGGTCTAACAGATTGATACCGTCGTCCGTGGTGATAGACCAGTTATTGTGCTTTCCGGAACCGTTTACGCCGGCAAACGGCTTCTCGTGAAGCAGGCACTGTAAGCCGTGGCGTCCGGCTACTTTCTTTAAGGTCTCCATCACAAGCTGGTTGTGGTCTACCGCTATATTTGCCTGCGCGTAAATCGGAGCAAGCTCATGCTGTGCGGGAGCCACCTCGTTGTGCTGTGTTTTCGCCGTAACACCGAGCTTCCAGAGTTCCTCGTTGACGTCCTTCATGAATGCCGCAATTCTCTCACGGATCGCTCCGAAATAGTGATCATCCATCTCCTGACCCTTCGGCGGCATCGCTCCGAATAAGGTACGTCCCGTGAAAATCAGGTCTTTTCTCTGTAAGTATTTCTCTCTGTCTACGATAAAGTATTCCTGCTCCGGCCCGACAGAAGGCGTCACCTTCTTGGAGGTTGTATTTCCGAATAACCGCAGCAGACGAAGCGCCTGCTCGTTGATCGCTTCCATGGAACGAAGAAGCGGGGTTTTCTGGTCAAGTGCCTCTCCCGTATAGGAGCAGAAAGCCGTCGGAATACAGAGCGTCGCGCCCGCTGCATCCTGTCTGACAAACGCCGGGGAGGTACAGTCCCATGCGGTGTAGCCTCTCGCCTCAAAGGTGGCTCTTAAGCCTCCGGACGGGAAAGAGGATGCATCCGGCTCGCCCTTGATCAATTCTTTTCCGGAAAAGCTCATCAATACCTTTCCGTTTTCCATCGGAGCGGTAATAAAGGAATCGTGCTTCTCTGCCGTTACACCGGTTAACGGCTGGAACCAGTGCGTATAATGCGTCGCACCTTTTTCGATTGCCCATTCCTTCATTTCATGCGCAACCACATCGGCGGTTTCAAGGTCCAGCTCACGGCCTTCCTGAATGACTTCCTTGAGTTTCTTGTAAACTTTTTTCGGCAGGCGTTCCTGCATGACTGCATCATTAAACACATTCTCGCCAAAAATCTGTGCTACATTAAGGTATCCTGTTTCACTCATTTTCTACATCCTTTCTTCGTCACAATGATCATCCCCTTGAGACTATTCTTTGCTTATTTTCGAAACAAATGTAAGCTATCGAAAGATTATAGTAAAAAAGGGTATTCCAATCCCGTTGGAACACCCTTGTTCATCTCTCACATTTGTTTTGATGTATTTAAGATAATACTTTTTCATCTGAAATGCAAGTAAAAAATTAATATTTTCACGTTTTTTCTATATTCAACAATAATTCATGAGAAACCTCGAAATTTTTGTTAAATATAACTCGGAGAAGCTTTATTCTGCTTTTCCTACAGAGCCGAACAGCTCCATCTTCTCCTTAACGGTAGCCTTGATTGCTTCCGCACCCGGAGCAAGCAATTTACGCGGGTCAAAGCCTTTGCCCTCCAAATCCTTGCCTGCCTCAATATATTTACGCGTCGCATCTGCGAAGGACAACTGGCACTCGGTATTCACGTTAATCTTAGCTACACCTAAGGAAATGGCTTTCTTAATCATATCCTCCGGGATTCCCGTACCGCCGTGAAGTACCAGCGGCATCGCCCCTGTAAGCTTCTGAATCGCGTCGAGCGTCTCAAAGCTGAGTCCTGCCCAATTCTCCGGATATTTCCCGTGAATATTTCCGATACCTGCAGCAAGCATGTCCACACCGAGATCTGCAATTCTCTTGCACTCCTCCGGATCTGCACATTCGCCCATACCTACAACGCCGTCTTCCTCACCGCCGATGGAGCCTACCTCCGCCTCGATGGACATTCCCATCGCATGAGCAACCGCTACCAGCTCCTTGGTTTTTTCAACGTTCTCGTCAATCGGATAGTGGGAGCCGTCGAACATAATGGACGTGAAGCCCGCTTTGATACATTTATAGCATCCGTCATAGGTGCCGTGGTCTAAGTGTAAAGCAACCGGAACCGTAATGTTCAGCTCATCATGCATCGCCTTTACCATCGCCGCAACGGTCTTAAAACCGGTCATATACTTACCGGCACCCTCGGAAACTCCGAGAATTACCGGAGACTTGCACTCCTCGGCTGTGAGCAGGACAGCTTTCGTCCACTCCAGGTTGTTGATGTTGAACTGACCAACTGCATAATGGCCGGCCTTTGCCTTGTCTAACATTTCTTTTGCAGATACTAGCATTTTTAATTCCTCCATCCTATGAATATTTTACCCTATGGGTATTATATATTACTTCCCCCAAAAAATAAAGTTAAATTTCTAACAATCTTTTACGTAAAATTTTTTACGTAAAATCTTTTACGTTTCATCCGGCACCATGATTTTCACCGTCCGGCAGAGATTTGTGACTGCAACCTCCGCGTGAGCGCCGCCGTACTCCCCATCCAGCGTCCACGGAATGTCCTCATTTGCCGTAAACTTCACTTCATCCGTCTTAAACGAATACACCATATCCGTGTCGTCCACAAGATTAATGAGCGATGCGATGATCTCATTCAGCTCAATCGGATTTTTCGGTTTTTTAATCAGTGTAACCTCAAACACGCCGTCATCCAGCAGCACATCCTTGCCGGTCATACCCTTAAAGCCTCCGACAGAGGTGGAGTTGCTGATCATACCGTAAATAAATTCATCCTGAAGCCTGGTGTTGTCGTACTCCACCTGCATCCGAAAGGACGGTATGTCGTGCAGGCTCCTCACACCCTCCAGAATATAGGCCGCATGACCGAGCACGTTTTTCCATTCCTGGCTTGTTTTATAGGAAACATCGGTAAAAAGTCCGAATGCCGCGACATAAACAAAATAATCGCCGTTGAACGAACCGATATCACAGGGAAATTCCTTTCCTGTCACGGCCGCATTTGCCGCCTTCACCATATCTTTGGGAATGCCAAGCGACGTTGCGAAATCGTTTGTGCTTCCCGCCGGTATATATCCGAGCGGCATGGTAAGCCCGCGGTGCATCATTCCCGTTACGACCTCATCCAGCGTGCCGTCTCCGCCGCTGCATACCAGAAGGTCGTAAGCCTCCGCTTCCTCCTCGACCTTATGTATGGCATCTCCCTGCGCCTGTGTCGGGTAAACCGTGACCTCGTAACCGGCCTTTACCATGATATCGACAATCTCCAGAAGCTGATTTTTGATCTGCGCCTTCCCTGAGAAGGGATTCAATATAAACAACAATCTTTTTTTCATATCCATAAAACTCTGCCGCCTTCCGACCTATCTGGTTAAAAACGCTTCCATGGCCGCAATCGCCTCCTCCTCGTCCTCCCCCTCGACATCGAGTACGACTTCTTCACCGTTTAAGAGCGCAATGCCCATCATTCCCATGATACTTTTTGCATTGATGCGCCTGCTCCCCTGCTCCAGATAAATCCGGCTGCCATACTGATTGGCGGTCTGCACCAACATAGCAATCGGTCTTGCTTCCATTGCATCCTGCATGTTCACTACTACGCTTTTTCTCATATTTTCCTCCATTCCGAAGCATTTACGCTTTTTAATACCCTCGCAGTTCCTCCGCAATTTCACTGATTTTCCGAAGCCTGTGATTCACCCCCGATTTTCCCACCGGAGGATTCAGATAGGTTCCAAGCTCTTTGAGCGGCGCGTCCGGGTACTCCAGCCGAAGTTGCGCCATCTCCTTTAAATTATCGGAAAGACTGTCTAATCCGGCAGTTGCTTTAATATATTCAATGTCCCGAAGCTGCTTGACCGCGGCGTTGACCGTTTTGCTGATATTTGCCGTCTCGCAGTTTACCTTTCGGTTCACCGAATTGCGCATTTCCTTCAAAATCCTGACATTTTCCAGGTTCATCAGCGCCACATGCGCCTCCATGATATTTAACATATCCACAATCTGCGCGCCCTCTTTTAAATAAACCACCTGATGATTTTTCCTGGCGACGATTTTCGCCTCCATGTCAAAGCTGTTTATGACGTCCCGAAGCTGCCCGGCCTGCCCGAGATTTCGACACACGATTTCAAAGTGATAGGATTTGTTGGGGTCGCTGATGGACCCTCCCGCCAGAAACGCCCCTCGGATAAATGCCCGCTTACAGCACATCTGCTGCAGCAGAATACCGTTCACCGTGTCTGTGATATGCGGCCGGTTCTCCGCCTGGTCCCACATTTTCACGGCCTGAAAAATACGGGACGTATCCGAGGCGTCTCCCCCGGGAAATAACTCCCCGAGCAGCGTCCGGTACTTTTCCAGCAGCAGAGGGTTTTCCGAATCCAAAAGACCTTCCGGAGCAATCTGCCCCGGCTCTCTTACTCCGTCAAAGGCAAGCAGCACCGCGAGCTCCGCAAGCCTGCAATGCCTGCTTTTGCCGATCTGCCTGGCTAATTCCTGTTTTACCTCACTTGAAAACGACATTTTATTCTCCATTCCGGAGCGTTTTACGCGACGGGGCGACGCAAATATCAGATTTGCGTCTGCCATCAAGGCTTATTTGTGGTGCTCCAACACAAATAGCCATGTGAAAAATAAGCTATCAAGCTTATTTTTCACATTATTTCCCTCTCAACGCGTCTTTCCCGATATCCCGGTGCTCAATTTTCAGCCCGTATTCCTTCTGCTCGGACAGCCGCTTGTAAAGCTCGTTCGCCAATGTGACGGATCTGTGCTTGCCCCCGGTGCAGCCGATGGAGATCACAAGCTGATTTTTTCCCTCGGTAATATAGTTGGGAATCAGAAAATTAAGCATATCCTCCAGCTTGTCCAAAAATACATGGGCCTCTGAAAACTGGAGGACATAGTCCTGAATTTCTTTATCGTTTCCCGTCTTTGCGCGAAGTCCCTCCACATAGTAGGGGTTCGGCAGAAAGCGGACGTCGAATACCAAGTCCGAATCCACCGGGATTCCGTACTTAAAGCCAAAGGAGAGAACCGTGATAAACAGGTTCTTATAATCCTGATGCTGCACAAAGATTTTATCGAGCTCGCCCTTCAGTTCTCTTGTCAGAAGCTGGCTGGTGTCGATGATATAGTCCGCGCGCTCCTTTAAAAACGCAATGCGCTTTCTTTCCTCCGCGATTCCCTTATCCACTCGTTCCCCGCCGGAAAGAGGATGATTTCTGCGCGTCTCCTTATATCGCTTCACGAGCACGGAATCCTCCGCATCCAGATACAGTATTTCATACTGCACGCCGTTATCTTTCATCCGGTCAAGCACGTCGCGGAGCTCTCCGAACGCCTGCCCGCTGCGGATGTCGATACCGACCGCAACCTTCTGGAGCTCCGTACTCTGAAGGGTTGTCAATTCCACAAATTTCTCCAGCAGAAGAATCGGCAGATTATCAACGCAGTAAAATCCGATATCCTCCATCATTTTGATTGCCGTACTTTTGCCTGCTCCGGACATTCCGGTTAAAATGATAAATTTCATGCAATCCCATGCCTTTCTCTCATCCGCGGAAAGCGCCCCCGCGCTCTCCGCGCTCCGTCAAAACTCACCCAAAAGCTTTACCTCCGGCTCCAGCCGCACGCCGAACTGCCGCTCCACCTCGTCGGACACCTCCTGCATCAGCCTGCGGATATCCGAAGCAGTGGCGTTTCCCGTGTTTATCACAAAGCCGCAATGCTTTTCGGAAATCTGCGCCCCGCCGACCCGGTAGCCACGAAGTCCGGCGTCCATAATCAGCTTTCCCGCAAAATATCCCTCCGGGCGTTTAAAGGTGCTGCCCGCACTCGGATACTCAAGCGGCTGCTTTTCGATTCTCTTTTGTTTTAATTCTTCCATCCGGGCCCGGATTTGCTCTCTGTCATCCTTTTTCAGTCCGACGACCGCCTCCGTCACAAGATACCCGTTTTTTAAAATACAGCTCTTTCGATAGCCCAGCTCGAGTTCCTCCGCGGTCAGGCGTTTTTCGCGCCCGGCGCCGTCAAGAACCGTCACCGTGCGTAAAATATCCTTCATCTCTCCGCCGTAGGCCCCGGCGTTCATGACGACGGCACCTCCGATGCTTCCCGGGATCCCCGCCGCAAACTCCATCCCGGAAAGGCCTACGCCGGCCGCAAGGTGTGCCGCCTTCGACAAAAGCATTCCTGCTCCCACCGTCATCATCTCACCGTCAATTGAAAACTCGTCCTCACGGGAAACCATCTCAATGACCAGTCCCCGTATTCCCTTATCCCCCACAAGGAGATTGCTGCCGTTTCCGATGACGCAATAGCTCTGCCCATATTGCCCGCACAGCTTAAGGATTTCCGCCAGCTTTTCCTTCGGGGGCTGAATCAGCATATCCGCCGGACCTCCCACACGAAACGTCGTGTGTCTGCTCATAGGCTCATTTTCCAAAACCGCCTGTTCTCCCACTATGCCCTTTAGCTCCGTCAAAAACTGTTGATCCATATTATTCTCCATTCCGGGGTATTTTTACAATACTCTATGCCTCCTTTAAGAAAGCCACATAACCCAAAAAGGCTTCGTAGAGGTCCACCTTGCTGATAATCTCCCAGGGTGCATGCATATTGAGCACCGCAACGCCACTGTCAATTACGCTCATCCCGTAATTTGCGAGGATATACGCAATCGTTCCGCCGCCTCCCTGGTCTACCTTGCCAAGCTCCGCCGTCTGGAACGCAACTCCGTTTTTATCCATAATATTCCGAAGCTCTCCTACATATTCCGCATTGGCATCATTCGAGCCGGATTTTCCGCGGGAACCGGTATATTTGTTAAAGACAAGACCCCTGCCGAAATACGCGGCGTTTCTCTTTGTCATAACAGACGGGAAATTCGGGTCAAACGCAGCCGATACGTCCGAGGAAAGCACCTTGGAGTTTTTGAGCGCGCGTCTTAATTTCAGTTCGGAATAATCTCCGGCAGCGTTCATGACCTCCGCCGCTGTATTTTCGAAGAAACGCGACTGCATGCCGCTCGCTCCGACACTTCCGATCTCCTCCTTATCCACAAGCAGGCAGACGCTCGTGCGCCTGGGCGTTTCCATCTCGAGCATCGCCATAAAGGACGGGTACGCGCACACTCTGTCATCATGCCCATAGCCCATGATCATGCTGCGGTCAAAGCCGTAATCCTTCGCCTCTCCCGCCGGCACAACCTCGATTTCCGCCGAAAGAAAATCTTCCTCCTCAATATCATACTCCTTTGAGAGAATTTTCATGATATTGGCTTTTACCTTTTCCCTGGCTTCATCCTTATCCTTTTTGTCCGCCGCAAGCGGAATACTTCCAATCAGCAGATCAAGGTTTTCACCCTCGATCACCTTGGAGGCCTTTTTCTCCATCTGCTCGGCGGAGAGATGGATCAGCAAATCACTGACACCAAAAACAGGGTCCCCCTGCTTATCGCCGATGTTCACCTCCACGAGTGTTCCATCCTTTTTCGCAATCACGCCGTGCAGCGCCAGAGGCAGCGTCACCCACTGATATTTTTTGATACCGCCGTAATAATGCGTATCCAGCATCGCAAAATCAGTATCCTCATACAGCGGGTCCTGCTTTAGGTCCATACGCGGCGAATCGATATGCGCGCCGAGAATATTCATTCCCTGCTCCATGCTCTCCTCGCCAAGCACAAACATGGCAAGTCCCTTTCCCATATTGTTGGCATAAACCTTATCGCCCGCCTTTAAGGCCGTTCCCTGCGCGAGCACGTCCTCCAGATTTACAAAGCCCGCTTTCTCCGCTCTCTTTATAAACTCCGCCGTACATTCACGCTCTGTCTTACATTCCGAAATAAATCTGCGGTATTTCTCCGCAAATTTAAACACCTTATCTCTTTTTTTGCCCTCGGGGTATTTCTCCCACGCGTTTTTTCTGTCCATTTTGTCCTTCCTCCGTCTTGTCCGTTTCTGTTATTCGTCGTCTTCCTCACTTTTTGTCAGGTTTGCCTGTACCCGGCGGTACAGCTCCTGTGCCGCGTTATAGCCCATCTTTTTCTGTCTGTGGTTGACCGCGGCCGCCTCACAAATGACCGCCAGGTTACGTCCCGGGCGGATGGGCAGAGAATGGCAGACCACCTTATTGCCGAGAAATTCCGTATATTCTTCCTCCAGTCCGAGGCGGTCATACTCGTTCTCTTTCTTCCAGTCCTCCAGCTTAATCACAAGGTCGATCTGCTGTTTTTCCTTTACGCTCTCAACACCGAACAGCGTCTTTACATCAATAATTCCGATTCCCCGCAGCTCGATAAAATAGCGGGTGATGTCCGGCGAGGTTCCCATCAGCATGTGCTCGTTGATTTTACGGATTTCCACAACATCATCGGTCACAAGGCGGTGCCCCCGCTTAATCAGCTCAAGCGCGGCTTCGCTCTTGCCGATGCCGCTCTCACCCGTAATCAAAAGCCCCTCGCCATATACGTCCACCAGCACTCCGTGAATTGTGATACACGGGGCAAGCTGCTCGCTCAGGCAATAGATCAGCTCCGCCATAAATTCCGAGGTACTCCTCTTTGTTCCCAGCACCGGAATGTCCTTCTCCGTCGCTATATGCAGAAAATCCTCATCCGGCTGCAAATCGCGGCAGAAAATAACACAGGGAATATCATATTCCATAAATTCCCGATAGATTTCCCGCCGCTTCTCCGCATCAAGCTGCTGCAGATACGTGTACTCTACCGTTCCGATAATCTGGACACGCGACTGCTCAAAATGCTTAAAATAACCGCTGAGCTGAAGCGCCGGCCGGTTGACATCGCTTATCATGATCCGATGTCCTTTCATTTCCATATCCGGAAGAAAATTGTACAAATCTAAAATCTGCGCTACCTTTGATACACCAACACCACCCATGTCTTTCGTCTCCTCTTCGATTGTTTTTTTTCAATATATCATAGCCACACAAATTCTTCAACCAATCACTTTACGACTGCCCGTTTCCTGTTCCGTGAAAGAAGGCGTACACCGCTTCCGCCGCCCGCTCGTTCATCGCTTCGGTCTGCGCCAGTTCCTCCTCTGTCGCCGTCCGGATTGCCTCCAGCGACTGAAACCGGCGCATAAGCGCCTTTCTTCTCGCCGGACCGATGCCCGGTATATCGTCAAGCACCGAATGAACCTGTTCCCTGCTCCGCAGGCTGCGGTGATATTCAATCGCAAACCGGTGCGCTTCGTCCTGAATCCGCGTAATCAGCTTAAATCCCTCGCTTGTTCTGTCAATCGGGATTTCTACATTATTATAGTATAACCCGCGCGTGCGGTGATTATCATCCTTTACCATGCCGCAGACCGGAATTGCGACCCCAAGCTCTCCGAGCACCTTAAGCGCGATATTGACCTGGCCTCTGCCGCCGTCCATCATAATCAAATCCGGAAACCGGGTAAAGCTTCCGTATTCCTCGGAAAGCTCGCGCGCTTTTAAATCTTCCTTTTCCTGCATGCCGTGCGTGAATCTCCTGGTAAGCACCTCATACATGGAAGCGTAATCGTCGGGGCCTGTGACGGTCCTAAGCTTAAATTTCCGGTAATCGCTGCGCTTCGGCTTTCCCTTTTCGTAGACAATCATGGAACCGACCGTCTCAAAGCCGTTAATGTTGGAAATATCAAACGCCTCGATGCGCCCTAAGCCCTCCATGCCGAGCAGCTTTTCAATTTCCTTTAACGCTCCGATGGTCCTGCCCTCCTCGCGCTTGATTTTTTCTCTGTCCTGGGAAAGGACAAGCTCAGCATTCTTTGCGGCCAGCTCGACCAGCTTCTCCTTCATGCCCTTCTGCGGGATCCTAATGTATACCCTGCCGCCCCGCTTCTCGGAAAGCCAGTCCGCTAAAACCTCCTGTTCCTCTATCTCCCCCGGCAGCATGATTTCCCGCGGGATAAACGGCGTACCGGAATAAAACTGTTTGAGAAACGTTGTCAAAATCTGGCTCTTCGTGTCCTCGGTTCCGATTCTCACATAAAAATGGTCGCGCCCAATCAGTTTTCCGTCCCTGATAAAAAATACCTGCACCACCGCGTCGCGGTCGTCTGACGCCAGCGCGACAATATCCTTATCCTCGCCGTCCGCATGTGTAATCTTCTGCTTCTGCGCAATCTGTCTGACGCTGCCCAAAAGCTCGCGGTACTCGATCGCCTTTTCAAATTCCAATTTTTCCGACGCTTCGTTCATTTTCTCTTCCAGTGATTTTAAAATCGGAGCATAATTCCCGTTTAGAAATTCGACGGCCGAGTCAACGCGCTTGCGGTACTCCTCCCTGTCGATATAGCCCTGGCAGGGCGCCGCGCACTGGTGGATATGATAATTCAAACACGGCCGCTCCTTTCCGATGTCCCTGGGCAAAACCCTGCTGCACGTGCGGAGCTGGTAGAGCTTATTGATCAGCTCAATGGTGTCCTTGACCGCCCCCGCGCTGGTATAGGGACCGAAATACCGGGATTTGTCCTTTTTCTGCTGACGAGAAAAAAGGACCCTCGGGAAATCCTCCCCAAGCGTCACACGGATATAGGGATAGGTCTTATCATCCCGCAGCATGGTATTGTACTTCGGACGGTGCTCCTTGATCAAATTACATTCCAGAACCAGCGCTTCCAGCTCCGAGTCCGTGACAATATACTCAAAGCGCGCGATCTGCTTTACCATCTGCGCCTTTTTGATTCCCTCGTCATGGCTCGGCTGAAAATACTGGTGCACTCTTTTTCGCAGGCTGACCGCCTTTCCGACATAGATAATCGCGTCGCGGTCATCATGCATAATGTAAACTCCCGGCTGATCCGGGAGTTTTTTTAATTCTTCTGCAATATCAAACATTATTCACCATCATTGCCTGCAGGGGTACTGTCATCCACCGTATGGTCGACATAGCTTCCCTTCGGCGCTTCCTGTTCTAAATCGGCCCTGGCTTCCTGTGCCTGCTCAAAAAAGGTCTTTTTCTCCTCTCCATCCGGCTCCGGGATTCCCTTCAGCTCGCGGAAAATTTTCATAAATTCTTTTCCGGTGATCGTCTCGTGCTCATAGAGATAATCGGAAATCTTATCCAGCACCTCGCGGTTCTCACCGAGCATCCGGTATGCCTCGTCGTAGCAGTCATTGATAATGGCTAAAACTTCCTGGTCAATCATTGCCGCCGTATCCTCGCCGCAAATCAATCCCGCGCGGTTGTCAAGATACTGGTTCTCCACGGTCGCAAGACACATCATTCCGAACTTATCGGACATTCCGTACTGCGTTACCATCGCACGCGCGATCGCGGTCGCGCTCTCGATATCGTTTGCCGCGCCGCTCGTAGCGGAGCCGAACACCAGCATTTCCGCGGCACGCCCCGCCATGTAGGTCGTAATCTTGGCAAGCAGTTCATCCCTGGTCTGGAGGAACTTTTCCTCCTCCGGCGTCTGTAAGGTATAGCCGAGCGCCCCCATCGTACGCGGCACAATCGTAATCTTCTGCACCGGCTCGGTATTCTTCTGGAGCGCCGTCACCACCGCGTGGCCGACCTCGTGGTAGGAGACGATTTTCCGTTCCTTATCGCTCATAATACGGTCCTTTTTCTCCTTGCCGCCCACTGCGACAAGCTCAAAGGCATCGAACAAATCGGATTGGTTGACGAACTTTCTGCCCTTCTTTACGGCATTGATGGCAGCCTCGTTAATCATATTCGCAAGGTCGGAGCCGACCAGCCCGGCGGTTGCCAGCGCAAGGGCATCCAAATCCACGGTTTCATCCATCATGACATCCTTGGAATGTACCTTCAGGGTCTCAAGCCTTCCCTTAAGATCCGGCTTATCCACGATAATCCGGCGGTCAAAACGCCCCGGCCGCAGCAGCGCCTTGTCGAGTACCTCCGGCCGGTTGGTCGCCGCGAGAATCAGGATTCCCTTGGAGGTGTCAAAGCCGTCCATTTCCGCCAGAAGCTGGTTTAAGGTCTGCTCGCGCTCGTCATTGCCGCCGTATCTGGTATCACGGCTCTTACCGATGGCATCGATCTCATCGATGAAAATGATACAGGGCGCCTGCTTCTGCGCTTCCTTAAACAGATCACGCACACGGGAAGCACCGACACCGACGAACATCTCCACAAAGTCGGAACCCGCCAGCGAGAAGAACGGCACCTTCGCCTCCCCGGCCACCGCCTTTGCCAGAAGGGTCTTACCGGTTCCCGGAGGGCCCACCAGAAGAGCTCCCTTCGGCAGCTTCGCGCCAATCTCTTTATATTTCTTCGGGTTGTGGAGGAAATCCACAACCTCCTGCAGCGATTCCTTTGCCTCATCCTGGCCCGCGACATCCTTAAACGTCACGCCGGTCTGCTTTTCCACATAAACCTTGGCATTGCTCTTGCCTACACCCATCGCTCCGCCGCCCATTTTGCGCATCAGGAAGCCGAGCAGGATCCAGATAATGGCAAGCGGGATCAGATAGCTTAAAATGCTGTAGATCCAGGTTGAGGTATTGTCCGGGATCACTCCGTATATCTCAACATTATGCTCCTTGAGCAGCGGGATCAAATCGTCGTCCGCCACACGGCCGCAGTAGTAGGTGATCTGGCTTCGATAAGGCGAGTTCTCCTCCGTTACCGGTGTGATGTCAATCTCATAGGAGCCAATCTCGACGGATTCCACCTCTCCGGCTTCCACCTTCTCGAGGAACTCAGAGTAGGAAATCTCCTGCGTACTCATCTGGTTAAACTGGTTCGATACCATACTCATAATAAAAAGTATAATCAGCGATATCAGCACAAATGCCATGATAAGCTGGCCGTTCCGGTTATCCTTGCCTCCCCCGCCGGAATTTCCGCCGCCTCCGTTGCCGTTATTATTGCCGTTATTGTTATTATTATAATTATTATTTCCGTTGTTGTAATTATTCGGTCCCTGGTTATCCATAAATTTTATCCTTTCCAACAGCTTGCAGCTTTGGGCTGTAAAATGTCCCCTTTATTATATTGAAAAGCCGCTCCAAAAGCAATACGAAGTTGGTGAACTTTTCCTTTGCTTTCTAAATATTTTATAAATTCCCGCCTGACTTTTTTAAGTTTTGCTGGATTTTAACACAACTTAGTTGTATACTATATGGGTTATGAAACACATGAAATTTTTTATTAATGATTTCATTCTTATATAGAGGAGGAAAACCTATGCCTGTAAAATACGTTTTTGTCACCGGCGGCGTCGTTTCCGGTCTCGGGAAAGGTATCACCGCGGCTTCCCTTGGAAGATTGCTGAAAGCCCGCGGCTACAAGGTTACTATGCAGAAATTCGACCCCTACATCAACATCGACCCCGGAACCATGAACCCCATCCAGCATGGCGAGGTGTTTGTCACCGATGACGGTGCGGAAACCGATTTGGATTTGGGACATTACGAGCGTTTTATCGACGAAAGCCTGACCAAAAATTCCAACGTGACGACCGGTAAGGTATACTGGTCCGTGCTCCAGAAGGAGCGCCGCGGCGATTTCGGCGGAGGAACCGTTCAGGTGATCCCGCATATCACAAACGAGATTAAAAGCCGTTTTTACCGTAACTTCACCTCGGACGAGACCCATATCGCCATCATTGAGGTCGGAGGAACCGTCGGCGACATCGAGAGCCAGCCTTTCTTAGAGGCTATCCGGCAGTTCCAGCATGAGGTCGGGCATGAAAACGCCATCCTGATCCACGTGACGTTAATTCCGTACCTGAAAGCTTCCGGCGAGCTTAAGACAAAGCCGACGCAGGCAAGCGTAAAGGAGCTTCAGGGCATGGGAATCCAGCCGGATATCATTGTCTGCCGTTCCGAACACGCACTTGACCAGAGCTTAAAGGACAAAATTGCCCTGTTCTGTAATGTGCCGAATGATCACGTGCTCCAGAATCTTGATGTGGAATATTTATACGAGGCTCCCCTCGCCATGGAAAAGGAAAATCTTGCCAGGGTTGCCTGTGAGTGTTTACATTTAGATTGCCCAGAACCCGATTTAAAAGACTGGGAAGCAATGGTAGACGCGCTGCGCCATCCGAACAAGGAGGTAAAAATCGCGCTTGTCGGAAAATATATCGCGCTTCACGACGCATATATCTCCGTCGTGGAAGCGTTAAAGCACGGCGGCATCGCGGAACGCGCCACCATCGATCTGCACTGGATTGATTCCGAGGATTTAAACGAGGATAACGCCGGGGAGATGCTTGGCGATATGGCCGGCATCATCGTTCCGGGCGGCTTTGGCTCCCGCGGCGTGGAGGGCATGATTACCGCGGCGAAATACGCGCGTGAGCACAATGTGCCTTATCTCGGCCTGTGCCTCGGAATGCAGGTCGCGATCATCGAATTTGCAAGACATGTCTGCGGCTACCATGACGCACACAGCATCGAGCTTGACCCGAACACAACGCATCCCGTCATCGCGCTGATGCCGGACCAGAACGGCGTTGAGGATATCGGCGGCACCTTAAGGCTCGGCTCTTATCCCTGTATGCTGGATAAATCCTCCAAGGCATACGAGCTTTACGGCTCGGAGGAGATTCACGAGAGACACCGCCACCGCTACGAGGTCAACAACGATTTCCGTGCGTCCTTAAGCGAGCATGGCATGAAGCTTTGCGGAACCTCACCGGACGGCAGAATTATTGAAATGATTGAGATACCGGATCACCCGTGGTTTATCGCAACCCAGGCGCACCCGGAATTAAAATCACGTCCGAACCGCCCCCATCCGCTGTTTAAGGGCTTTGTCGAAGCTTCTTTAAAAAATATAAAATAAATTTTTACAGCGCAAAAAACCTCAGAACCGGAAATAATGACCCGGCTCTGAGGTTTTTCTCATCCGCGGTATAGGCTACAGACGGTTGACCGTCCCCTGCAATACCTCGATTCCTCCGTTTTCCTCTTTTTCAATCTTATAAATCTGCATGTATATCCAGCACGGCTCCCCGTAAATTTCTTTATCATCAATGCGGCAGGTCAGCTCGCACTGCTTTCGGTCCGTCTCCTTCAGCTCTGAAATGGCGCTTTCGATATGCTTGCGATCATCCGGATGAATCGACTGATAAAAGTCCTCCGGCGTTACCGTAAACTGCCGCTCCGCCATGTCCTCATCCGTTTTGGAGACGGTGCAGAGCTGATTATTCGGATCAAAACGCCAATGCGTGATCTGGCTGCTCTCCCTCTGCCAGTACATCGCTCCGGCATTGACAAATGTGGAGTTGCGCATCATTCGAAGATCCGTCGCCTCCATAAAGGTCATAATAATTCCCTCGACGGAATTGTAATCTGTCCGGTAGGGACGAATCCGCACCAGCCAGTATCTTCCGCCCGGCTCGGAAATCTCGCGGTCCAGCGGCTGCTGTGTCTCAAACACCGTTTTGATGTCCTCCTGCCAGTTCGGATAGGTCGCCATCAGCGACAGATGGGAGATCGGCCGTCCCACATCCACCTCCATGATATTGGTGATCTTGGGAACCATCGGCGTTATCTTTCGGATGCGGAACGCGTCATCCAGATAAATCGCTCCGACCTCTACATTTTCCAGCAGATTATCCATATCGGCGTTGGCATGCGTCATTTCGTCCAGCTTGGACTGGTACTCGGAATTTACCGTGTACAATTCCTCATTCACGGACTGCAGCTCCTCGTTCGTGCTCTGCAGCTCCTCATTTGCCGCTACAAGCTCCTCGTTCGTACTCTGCAATTCCTCGTTCGCTGTCTCCAGCTCCTCGATGGTAGTCTGCAGATTTTCCCTGGTGATGCGAAGCTCTTCCTCCAGATCCGCGATCCGCTCTCCCGAAATAATCCGTTCATTTTCATCGGGAAGCTCATCCTTATCCGAAATGTCACGCACTTCAAAGGTCAGAAGATAAAAGATAGACTTCATCACCTCCAGCCGGTAGCCGGAAAGAATCACATTCTGCTCCGTAAACTGCGGCAGCCCCGCTGCGCACACGGCCGAAGCCTCGGTCTCACCGCTCTTTAACCTTCTTAAAATTCCGTTGACAAAGATACCGAGTCCGTGCGGCAGATTCGAGAAAATATTCTGTGAAAACAGCCCCTGACGAAATTGCAGAATATGGTTGACATTTTTCCCGGTATATATGATATTGTCATTTTCGTTGACAATGACGGCAGGCGGCGTAATCACGGAAAACGCTTTCTCAATGATTTTCTCTACGGAAATTCCCCTCTCCCCGCGCTCACGCCCGCGGTAATTCTGAATTGCGTAATTCCCGTAGACGCCAAACGGCATTCCCATAACCGGAAGTCCCTCGGACACCTCTTTTTTCTGGTAGATTTTAAACTTACGGCTCTTACTCCGAAACGCGTTGTTCATATCTCCTATGGATTCGCTGTTGCCCATAAAAAGATAGCCGCTGGGATTGAGCGAGTAATAAAACCGGCAAAGCAGATTCTGCTGCACCACCTGCTTTAGGTAGATAAACAGATTGCGGCAGACCAGAAGATCCAGCTTGGAAAACGGCGGGTCCATCAGCACGTCATGCACGGAAAAAATAATCTTTTTGCGAATATGGGAAATAATCTTATATCCGCCCTCCACCTTCACAAAATATTTTTGCAGATATTCCTGAGGAATCGCCGACGCAACGCTCTCCGCGTAGATGCCCGCACTTGCTACATTGAGCGCCCCCTGGTCGATATCAGTCGCAAAGATTTTAAAATCTTTATCAATATGATTTTTTTCCAGATAATCCGCCATTAACATCGCCAGCGTATAGGCTTCCTCCCCGGTCGAACAGGCAACCGACCAGATGCGGTATCCGGCCTTCTGCGGCTCCAGCTCGGGAAACACATGGCTCTGAAGGTATTCAAACGCGTCTTTGTCACGGAAAAAGCCGGTGACTCCGATCAAAAACTCCTTCAGCAGGCTTTCCTTCTCCTGTGTGGAATTGGCAAAAAAACCGTAATACTGCGAAAAGGAGTGGAACTGTTTGATGCTTACCCTGCGCTCCAACCGCCTGCGGATGGTCTGCTCCTTATAATCTGAAAAATCAATGCCGCTGCGCTCCTTTAAGATGTCTAATATTTTTTGATATGCCTCTTCTTCCTCCAGCTCTTCCGTCGGTTCCTCCTTTGCAAAGGGGTGCTTGATATAAGAACTCATCGCCGCCCCCATCAGTGACGGCGCCAATATGTAATCCGCAAGCCCCGTCTGTATGGCGTTCATGGGCATGCTGTTAAAGGTCGCGGTATCCGGCTCCTGAACCATGACCATTCCGCCGTTTTCTTTCACATAGCGGATTCCGAGCGTGCCGTCGCTGCCGGCGCCGGAAAGCACGACCGCAATGGCATATTGGCCGCATTCCTCGGATAAGGATTTAAAGAAAATATCTATTGCCAGATTCACGTGATTGGTCCGCCCCTGGTCACTTAAAATCAGACGCCTGCCCTGCATGGTCATCTCTTTTTTCGGCGGGATCAGATATACATGATTCGGCTCCACCTCGATTCCGTCCTCCACGATCATAACCGGCATATCGGTGCACTTCGCCAAAAGCTCATCCATAATGCTCTTATAGTCCGGCGACAAATGCTGGATTACCACATACGCCGCACCGATGTCATTCGGCACCTCCTTAAAATATTCCTGGAGCGCCTCCAGTCCCCCTGCCGACGCTCCGATGCCTACTACATAAAAGTTTTCGTTTCCCATCTTTCGTCACTCCTAACTTATCGTTTGAATCACCACTACGTACCCTTTCATTTCAGTTGAAAAAGCACAGGGCAGTATTTCCACTATCAAATGCTTCTCCCCGCTTATAAGCTCGCGGCAGACACGCTCTCCTTTTTGGGCCTTTGCCGCATCAGCGGTCCATTCCTTATAGCCTTCCATGAATTCCATGTCCGAAATATCCTGATTCAGATCACCCTGACTGAGCCTGGTCACATCAGGAATCCCCTGTGTCATTCTTTTGATGCAGAACTTCCGGTTGAGATAGAGAAACTCCATTCCAAACAGTGAGCGGAGTTTTCTCCACCCCCCCCCCGTCTGACAAATCGAGAATTTTATTAACTTTTTTCTGAAATTCCCCGTTTTTTTCCGCCAACTTCCGGTTGGCCGTCGTAAGCTCTCCGTTCACCCGCGCGAGCTTTCGGTTCGTCGCTGTAAGCTCTCCGTTGGCAACCTGAAGCTCATCATTGATGACAACAAGCTCCTCATTGGCGCTCTGCAGCTTCTCATTGCTCACCTCATATTTGTTTTTCAGGTTTTCCAGCTCTTCCAGCGCCTGCATCAGGCTTTCCTGTGAAATCCGAAGCTCCCGTTCGAGCTCTGCCCTCTCATAGTCCTCTTTGATACGTTTCTCCTCGTTGGCATCCTCATTTTCCTCAAACCAGATAAGATAATACCAGGATTCCAAAATAAATTTTCTTAACACATGAAGCACAAGCTTCCCCTTACTTTTCTTGATAACGACAGACTCCCTGTTCTGCGGAACTTCCTCTTTTTTCAGCTTTCTCACAAGCATATTAACATAAATACCAATTTCCCTGTCTATGTTATCAAACAGATTGCGCGAAAACTCACCTGACTTAAATTCAAGAAATTGTCCTGCCTGCTGCCCCACGTAAATAATCTCATATTGCTCATCCGCAATAATACAGGAGGGGATACTTGCCGCCAGAATTTCTTCCACGACCCTGCTTGTCGCAGGATGTTCCTTCTCCACGTTTTCTGCAGGCACCGGTTTTAAAAAATGAACGCCCTTTTCCTTTTTATACAATGTCTGACAGCCCTCGACCCGGGCAAACCAGCGAAGCGTCTCATTGATTTCCTGACCTCTCCCCAGTATCAGGTAGCCCCCCTGATTTAAGGCATAGGAAAACCGCTTCATCATGGTTCTACGGCTGCGAATCCGAAAAAGATTCATGGCGTTTCTGCATACAATCATATCCAGCCTGGCAAACGGCGGATTTGCCACAATATCATGCACCGAAAAAATCACCATATTTCGGATATTCTGGCTAATCAACCATCCGTCCGCGTCTCTCTGAAAATATTTTGTTTTCCACTGCTCCGGTATTTCCCTTAGCTCCCATTCTGTATAGCGCGCTTTGATCGCCGCAGTAATTATACCTTCCTCCATATCCGTGGCGAATATTTTTATCGTACTATATTTGATGTCATTTTGCAAATAATCCGCGAGCATCATTGCTACCGCATAAACCTCCAGCCCGTTTCCGCAGTCCGCCACCCAGATGCGGATTTCACGGCCCTTCAGGTGGGCTTTCGGAAGAATACGCTTCAGTTCAAAAAGGTCCGCAAGTGCCGGCACGTTTTTTCTTGTGCACCGCAGAATGCTCTGAAAAAGATATTCCTGTTCCTCCCCGGATTCCTCCAGGTAATCTACATAAAAGGTCGTGGCCGGAAACGAGGTTCTGCGCTTCATACATTCTAACAGACCCATAATGACATATGCTTCCCGGAAATCCGCAATCGGCAGTTCACTCTTTCTTTTCAGCGCCCGCACGATGCGCCTGTAATATTTTTCGTCCAGAATATCCGAGGCTGCCTCCCTGGATTCCAGATATCTTTTTCTTAAATAACCGGCTATCCAATACCCCATTGCCAGCGGCTCGACGACATACTCGAACTCTCCCCGCAATGCGGCATTCCATGCGCCGTTTTGATTTTCCTCCGGCTCACAGCAGATGGCAGAACCGCCCTCCCTCCGCAGGCGCTCGATTCCCGCCAGCTTTCTCTTGGCCACGGAAAGTAAAACCCCTATGGCATTCTGCCCATACCGGGAAGCCAGCTGCAAAAAGAAATCATCGAAACCACCGTGTCTGCAATCTGTCAGATAAATACGGTCAGGCGCTATCTCACCTGATACGGAATCCGCAATATAAACCTCATGTCCCGTATACTGCTCTATCAGGACCGCGAGCCGTTCCATCTCCTCCGGCATCCCTTCCCAGGCAATCAGGATGCTTGCATGATAGCAGTCGTAAACGTCCGCCGGCATTTCCCGGAAAAATTCTTTTAATCTTCCCATATCCGCCTGCTCTGCCGCCACACCGATCACAACCGCTTTATTTTTCGTCTCTCCGTTGTCTTCCTGACTCAGCAGCTCCGACAACTCGCACTCAAAAATATCCGCAAGCTGTACGAGATTCTTCCTCGTAGGTTCCGATACTCCATTTTCCCACTTTGAGATCGACTGCCGGCTGATATCAAGCATTTCCGCCAGATATTCCTGTGAAATATGTTTTTCCTGTCTTTTTTGTCTGATATTCTCTCCCAACACAGCATGATTTTGCAATGCATTTTTACTATCACCGCTCATAACACTAACTTCTCCCAAGCGTATTTCTGGTAAAATTTGGTACTAATGTCATTATACTATGATTTCCCCGAGAAAAAAACTGTTTTCATCAACTGTTTTTGAAATTTGTCAATTTATATACGGGAAAAGGAGCCGGAAAAATCCGACTCCTGCCGTAATATTTCATCTGTTTTGCTGTTCTGCCTTAGCCCGCTTCCCGAAGCTGGAACTTGTTCACCATATTCTTCAGCACAGTCGACTGTGCCGCAAGCTGCTGGCTGGACGCGGTATTCTGCTGTGCCGCAGCCGAATTGTTCTGAATGACACCCGATATCTGCTCTACGCCCGCCTCAAGCTCCTTCATGATCGTCTCCTGCTTCTGGGAATTTTCTCTGATACCCTCAATGGCAGCTATCAGGCTGCCCAGTTCCTGAATGGCGGCGTTCATGGTATCCGACGTTTGCAGTGTAATGCTACTTCCCTTTTCGATGTCCTGTATGGACTTCGTGATCAGCTTCTTTGTGCTGACCGCGCACGCCGCGCTGTTCTCCGCAAGCTTACGGATTTCATCCGCTACAACAGCAAAGCCCTTGCCCGCTTCACCTGCCCTTGCCGCCTCAATCGTTGCGTTTAAGGATAATAAATTGGTCTGTGAAGCGATATTTTCGATTTCGCTGATAATTTCCTCAATCTGTCCGGAGGTCTTCTGGATTTCCCCCATGGCTCCGGTCAGCTCGCCCATCTTCTGTCGGCTTACCTCCGCCTGCTCCCCGATAAACTTTGCATTATCGCAGGTCTGCGCCGTCGCCTTATTATTTTCCGTCAACTGCTCCATAATGCCGATAAAGCTTGCGAGTAACTGCTCTACGGCCGCCGCCTGATCGCTTGCCCCGCTCGCAAGGTGCTGGGAACAGTCCGAGAGCTCATCGGATTCTAAGGAAACCTGGTTCGCCGCCTTGTCAATATTATTCATGGTAGCGCTGAACGATATTGCAAGCTCTCTCAGGTCATCTAAAATTACGGAAAAGCTTCCCTTGTAATCCTCGCTGCAGGTTGTCCTGACGTTAAAGTTCCCATCCCTGAATTCACGTATGATATGGGACATATCGTTTATCATCCTGCCCTGACCGGAGATGAGATTCCGGAAGCTGTCAGCCAGAGTACCTACCTCATCCTGCGACTCATGTACCACATCGACGGTGAGATTTCCCTCGGAAAGCTCTACCGCGGCGGAATCCATCTCTACCAGCGGCGCCAGCAAATCTTTGGTAATCATAGAATATCCTATCAATACAGCCGTAATATTAATGCACAGCAGCACAATCTGGCTGATGATATTGCCGACTACCGAACCAACCCCAAGAATCTCAACAATCACAAAGATTTCCGACACCAAAAAAAGCAACGCTATCGTGCCGAATATGATTTTCAGTCTTCTCTTAAAACTTTTTTTCATAATGCGACCTCCTCTCTGCTCCTCTGTTACAGAAATTTATATAAGACTTCTGTCCTAGATTTTAGCAAACAGGCCGGTTGCATTCTATCAACTCTTTGTCAACTTTTAGGTGCTTTTGTCCTACATCTGATGTTTTACCACCGCATATTCGTCGTCCAGCTGGTAGTACGGGCACTCCCGGTAATGCCCCTGCATGATGCGCGCCGCATCGTCCTCATCCATATCGACCTCGCAGTAACAGGTCTCATCCGTCTCGTCATAAACATTATAGACACAAGTGTCACAGCTTGTTTTCGCCATCCGTTTTACCTCCATGTTGCAATTACGGTATCGTAAAGCTTTTCCAGAAATTCCTTTAACAGCTCCCGCCCCGTATCCCAGTACTTTTCCGTGATTTCGTCCCCGTCCGGCGTCTGCTCGACCACATCCATCACAGCGTCCAGAATCTCGGGATTGAGCGTATCCATCGCCTCCTGAACGACCGCCTCAAAATCGCAGTACGCTTCGCCGGTCAGGTAGAGAATAAAATTATCCCTGTTCAGATTCCTCGCCTCATAGCTCCCGGTGAAAATATCGTTTCCGGCCTCCGCAATGCGCTCAAATTCCTCGCGCACCGTCTCATAATCCACCGGGCAATAGCTCTCGGTAAAAAATTTGTCAAATACTTCCTTATCAATCTTTTGTCCCATTTTCCTTATTCCTTTACTTGCAATTTTTGATTTCCTGTGCTATGTTACCTTCAGCACACGGCTATTTGTGCGGAGCGTCGCAAATAAGCCTTTCCATAAAACGCTCCGGAATGGAGATTACGATTTATATGTTCATGTACGATAAACTTCCAGGCGACCCAATCATGCTTTTAAGCTTTGTCAACACGCAGCTTCGGGATCATTACAAATCCTTTGACGCTTTCGCGGACGCCTTTGCGGCGGATGCGGATGAAATTGCCGCAAAGCTTTCCGCCATCGGCTATACCTACGATGCCGAGACAAACCGGTTCGTCTAAAGCTCCTCGTTTAAATATTTGCGCACCCGCTTCCAATCGGGATAAAATTGGGTCATATAGCCCCAGAACACCGGATTATGCCCCGGCTCCAGCAGATGCGCAAGCTCATGGACCACCACGTATTCCAGACACTCGGGCGGTTTCTGCGCCAGCGCCAGATTGAGGTTGATGTGGTGCGTGTTTACATTGCAGGAGCCCCACCTGGTTTTCATCCGGCGCACGGTAATGCCTGATACGGACACGCCCATCACCGGCTCCCATTTCTTCACCAGCCGCTCCGCCTCCTGCCGGAACCGCTCCTTCTCCCGCTTTAATTCCGCCGGGCCTGGCTGCCTGACCTGTTCCCGCTCCTTTGCCGCGCGAAGATATTTCTCACGGTGCGTACGGATCCAGTCCAGCCGTTCGCTCGCAAACCGGTAAATCCGCTCCTCACTCATCTCATACGGTGCGGAAATCAAAACGCTCCCGTCCTCTTTTTTAATGCGCAGATACATGTGCTTCATCTTCTTTTTCGTCACGGTAACCGGCACTTCCTCAATCATAAGCTGATACGTTTTCTGCTTCACGTTCTCCTCCGTTCTCCCATGATAACTTCCCTTCATAGCCCCGCAATATCTCACAGAGATACGTCCGGTATTCCGAAACCACCCGCGCCGGGCCAACGATGCGCACACCCAGCCCAAGTCCCGTCACCCAGCCGAAAAACTGGCGGCTCACCGCCACATTCACCCGAACCAGAATTTCATCTTTTCCCGCTCCCCGCATGGAAACCCCGGTTCCGAAGCGGTCAATCATAACTCCGGTCAGCCCTTCGCCACACCGCAGCGTGACTGTCTCCTCCTCCCCGGCGAACATGCCGAAGGTCTTTTTCGAATATCCGGCGATGTCAAAATCCGCAAATTCCTCCCGGCCGCTTCTCTCCTCCCCCGTCAGCTCAATCCCGAGCATTTTATCAACACGGTAATGGCGGATCATGCCGCTTCTGTCATCAAACGCGATCAAATAATAATTCTCGTCATCCCAGGTTAAAAGCCACGGACTGACAAGATACTGTTCTCCGCCTCTACGAAGCTTCATTTCCTTGCGGACCGTCCATTCAAAATACCGGAAACGCACTTTCACGTTTGCCGCAATGGCATTGTATATCATATCTACATTATAATAGATGTTTTCGTTGACCGCTTTCCCCCGGTCCGCCACCACGACCTGACGGTGGAGCTGCTTTGCCTCCTCCCTGCTGCAAAGGGATTCCAGCTTATGTATCAGCTCTCTTGATTTCTTCGTCGTGATGAACTTCGATGCCTGTACGGCATCCACCAAAAGCTTCAGCTCCGGCAGCTCAAACTGACGGCTTGCGATGTAATAACCGCCGTCACGGTCCCCTCTGCGCAGAATATCAAGACCGAACTGCCTTAACGCCTCAATATCCGCATACACGCTTTTACGCTCCGCCGAAATCCCGTTTTCCAGCAGATAGCCGATGATATCCTGCGCCGTAACCGCGTGCTCCTCATCGGTTCTCTCCAGAAGATACTGCATGATATATAAAAGCTTCTGTTTCTGTCTCTCGGATTTTGCCATGGCCGTTCTTCCTTTCCTGCTCCCTATTATAGCCCACAGCGGCACCGGTATACAAGAGGCAACACTTTACGTTTCTGCTTGCATCTGAAAAATTTCATGTTATAATATAAGTAATGAAATAAATTATTACCGAGAGACATGAGCAAGGTAAATGAAGCGGGCGTTATCGTTTTATTTTTCTTGCTCTTTTTTTGTTCCCTTACCGGAAATTTTGACGTATGGCTTCCGCGGGGGCTTCCAAATACACGCTCCCGCAAAAGCGCGTCCCACTCGGAGAGAAGGAGGAAAGCTTATGTATGATGTGGCAATTATCGGAGCCGGCGTCGTCGGCTGCGCGATTGCAAGAGAATTATCAAAATTTTGCGGAAATTTCTGCGTACTGGAGCGGGAGGAGGACGTGTGCTGCGGCACCTCCAAGGCAAACAGCGCCATTATCCATGCGGGCTTTGACGCTGCGCCCGGCACGAAAAAGGCGGCTCTTAATGTGCGCGGAAACGCCATGATGGACGCTCTCGCAAAGGATTTGGATATTCCCTTCCGAAGAAACGGTTCCCTTGTCGTCTGTACCGGAGAGGAAGACCGGGGCACGCTGAAAGCGCTGCTGGCAAGAGGACAGAAAAACGGCGTTCCCGGGCTTCGCATTGCAGAGCGCGGCGAGCTTTTAACCATGGAGCCAAACTTAAATGACGATGTCATCTGCGCGCTTTTCGCCCCCACCGGCGGCATTGTCTGCCCGTTCGATATGACAATGGCATTTGCGGAAAATGCCTGTACCAACGGCGTTTCCTTTTTTCTCAATACGGAGGTAACCGGCATTGAAAAAAAGGCAGACGGTTATTCCATACTTACCCGGCGCACGGACACGAAAGCGGAGGATACCGTCGACGCGAAAATCATCGTCAACGCAGCCGGCGTCTACGCGGATGTTTTTCATAATATGGTAAGCCAAAGTAAGCTTCACATTACGCCGCGGAAGGGGGAATATCTCCTGCTGGATAAGGACGCCGGAACCCATGTGAGCCATACTGTTTTCCAGCTTCCTTCTAAAATGGGAAAAGGCGTGCTCGTCACCCCGACGGTTCACGGAAATCTGCTGGTCGGCCCGACAGCCGCGGATGTCTCTGACCGGGAGGCCTTAAACACTACGCAGGCGGGACTTGATTTTATTGCAAAAACCGCCTGCCGCAGTGTCAAAGAGCTTCCGCTGCGGCAGGTCATCACCTCCTTTGCGGGTCTGCGCGCCCACGAGGACGGCGACGATTTCATCATCGGAGAAGCCGCCGACGCTCCGGGTTTTATCGACGCCGCCGGAATCGAATCGCCGGGACTCACCTCCGCCCCCGCCATCGGAGAGCTGGTGGCAGAAATCATTCGTAAGAAACTCTCTCTCAACGAGAATCCGGCCTTTGTTCCGGTACGGAAAGGTGTTCTGCGGCCGGAAACACTCTCCATGGAAGAACGCAACCGCCTGATCGCAGAGCATCCGGAATACGGCAATATTATCTGCCGCTGCGAAATGATTTCGGAGGGTGAAATCATGGACGCCATCCACCGGCCGCTGGGCGCGCGCTCCCTGGACGGTGTAAAGCGCCGCACGCGTGCCGGAATGGGACGCTGCCAGGCGGGCTTTTGCACCCCGCGCACCATGGAAATCCTGGAGCGTGAGGTTCCCATGAGTATTTTTGACATCACCAAAAACGGCTCCGGCGGAACGATCATCGTCGGGCAGAATAAGGAAGCATAGGAGGAGGCCATTATGAAATATTATGATTTAGTCATTGTCGGGGGCGGCCCTGCCGGACTTGCCGCAGCCGTATCCGCAAGAGACTGCGGCATTGAAGATATTCTGATTCTGGAGCGGGACAATGAGCTCGGCGGTATTTTAAATCAGTGCATCCACAACGGTTTCGGTCTGCACACCTTCAAGGAGGAGCTGACCGGGCCGGAATACGCCGCCCGCTTTATCGACCAGGTCACCGAGCGCGGCATTGACTGCAGGCTTCACACCATGGTCATGGATATCAGCGTTGACACGGAAGCGGGAAGCTTCCGCAAAAAAGTGACCGCCATGAACCGCACCGACGGCATGTTTGAAATCAGCGCGGCGGCAGTGATCCTCGCCATGGGCTGCCGGGAACGCTCCCGGGGAGCGCTCAATATCCCGGGCTTTCGTCCTGCCGGCATTTTCTCCGCCGGAACCGCCCAGCGCCTTGTCAATATGGAAGGCTATATGCCGGGACGTGAGGTCGTCATTCTGGGCTCCGGCGACATCGGGCTGATTATGGCGCGCCGGATGACGCTCGAGGGCGCAAAGGTGAAGGTCGTCGCCGAACTGATGCCCTATTCGGGCGGCTTAAAGCGCAATATTGTACAGTGTCTGGATGATTTCGGCATACCGTTGAAGCTGAGCCATACCGTTATCGATATTGAGGGGAAGCACCGGGTAAGCGCCGTCACCATCGCTGAAGTGGGCGCCGACAGAAAGCCGATTCCCGGCACCGAGGAGCGCTATACCTGTGATACCCTGCTGCTCTCCTGCGGCCTGATTCCCGAGAACGAGCTGAGTAAGGGCGCAGGCATTGCCTTAAGCCCGGTCACCTCCGGTCCCATTGTGAATGACAGTCTGGAAACCAGCATCGAAGGGGTTTTTGCCTGCGGAAACGTGCTGCACGTCCACGACCTCGTGGACTACGTGTCACAGGAGGCCGCGGCCGCAGGAAAGCATGCCGCCGATTATATCCGGCACGGGAATAAAAAGCATGCGAAAACCGTTGAAATCCGTTCCACGGACGGCGTCCGGTATACCGTGCCCAAATACGTCCGTCCGACGGAAATGAGCGATACCTTAACGGTCCGTTTCCGGGTGGGAGACGTTTATAAAAATTGCAGTATCGCCGTTTATTTTGACGATATCTGTGTCAGCAGGCGCAGGCGTCCCGTAATGGCTCCGGGAGAAATGGAACAAATTATCCTTGAAAAGAAGAAGCTCGGCGAATATCCCGATCTCTGCAGCATCACGATCCGGATTGAAAAATAAGGAGGGAACCTTTTATGAGTACCAGAGAATTAACCTGTATCGGCTGCCCGCTCGGATGCGCCGTTACCGTGACACTAAAGGATGGCAGCGTTACCGCCGTCACCGGGAATACCTGCCCCAGAGGCGATACCTACGCCAGAAAAGAAGTAACCAACCCGACCCGTATCGTAACCTCGACGGTTCATGTGACGGGAGGAATCCATCCGATGGTGAATGTCAAAACATCCTCGGATATTCCGAAGGATAAAATCTTTGCCTGCATGGATGCCTTAAAGGGTGTCCGGGCCGCGGCCCCCGTGCGCATCGGCGACGTAATTTTAAGCAATGCAGCGGGCACGGGCGCAGATATTATCGCAGCCGGCAATGTCCCCGCGAAATAAGCGTGGCGGCAAAAGAGCTTTTATTATATAATCAGTATAGATTTTTGAAAAAGGAGTTCTATATGAAAAAGGAATTTAAGGAAGCTCTCGAAGCCTCACCCATCATTGCCGCCGTCAAAGACGACGAAGGACTCAAAAAATGCCTTTCCAGTGAAAGCTCCGTCATTTTTATCCTGTACGGCGACATCTGCACGATTTCGGATATTGTCGAAACCGTAAAGGCCTCGGGGAAAATCGCAATGGTTCATCTGGATTTGATTCACGGACTCAGCGCTAAAGACATTGCAGTGGACTTTATTAAAAAATATACCCGGGCAGACGGCATTATCTCTACGAAACCGGCCCTGATCAAACGCGCGGGCGAGCTTGGGCTTTTCTCCATACTGCGCCTTTTTATCATCGACTCCATGGCCTATGAAAATATTGACCGGCAGATAAAGACGGCAAAGCCGGACCTCATTGAAATCCTTCCCGCCCTTATGCCGAAAATCGTCGCCAAAATCTGCGGCCTTTCCCCGGTTCCGGTCATCGCCGGAGGACTGGTATCCGACAGGGAGGATATTATGGCGCTGCTCCACGCGGGCGTTTTAAGCATTTCCTCCACCAATGAGGAGGTGTGGTTTTTGTAACCCTTCCGGCGCTGCCGGATATGGAAAAAATTTCCGCAGAATATTCCCACGGAATATTTCCGTACATGAAGAAACCCCGGAAACATTGCTGTTCCGGGGTTTCTCCGAGGAGTTTAGTTATGAAAATGTTAATCTATATAAAGGAAATTGCCTCGAAAGAATGCTCCGGGTACACAGCCTTTATTCCATGTAACCATCGTTTAACAGCCAGCCTGGGTAGAAGCTGTTAACTTCTTTCGATGGTTTAAGTATACGGAAAAAATATGTCTTAAGTGTGTCGATTTTCGAAAAGATTTCTAAAAAACTTGATTTTTATTTTTATTTTTTATTTAGATTTTCTTTCGACGGGAATAACATTCCTCTTTACAAAAAATTATGCTATAATGAAAAAAAGCGTAAGGAGGTATCTGCATGGCCCAAACATCATTTTTTGAGAACTATAAATACTGCGAAATATGCGGGAAGCCTCTGCCGCTGTCCTACCGGGATTCCTTATGCCCCAACTGCCAGGAACAGCAGCTTTTCAGCAAGGTCAAGGACTATATCAGGGAAAACGACGTGACAGAATATCAGGTTGCCGCGCATTTTCACATTCCGCTGCAATACGTAAAGAAATGGATTAAAGAGGGGCGTATCGAATACAAGGACAATTCCAACACCGTATCACTGATCAAAACCTACTGCCGCTCCTGCGGCGCTCCTATCACTTTCGGTACCCTATGCCCCAAATGCCTGCGGGCGCAGAATATTTCCGGACATTCCACCGGAACGAAAGATGAGGAAAGCCATATGCGTTATCTGGATAAATCCGTCCGGAATAAAAACAAGGAATAGGATCAAAAACGTCATAACGGCGCAGCCTGCGGGCCGCGCCGTTTGATTGAAACATTCTACTTTAAAAATCCATTGATAATCTGTTCTTCCGCTTCCTTCTCAGTAAGTCCCAGCGTCATCAGCTTGATAAGCTGCTCTCCGGCAATCTTTCCGATTGCGGCCTCATGAATCAGGTTTGCGTCGATGTTATTTGCCGTAAGCTGCGGGCTTGCCGTCACACAGGCATCATCCATAATGATGGCATCACATTCACTGTGCCCTGCGCAGGCAGCGTTTCCGTTGATAATCGAAAAGAACTCCTGCTTTGACTGACCCTTAGCCACGGAGCGTGAAATGAGATTTACGCTGGAATTATCCCCGTTGATATCCACACGGAAATCCGTCTTTGCGTATTGCTTTCCATGTGTCATGATTTTTTCCCGAATCTCCAGAGAAGCACCCTCCGCAAGGTCTCCTTCCGTGACGCGGACAGTGGAATCGATTCCCTTAATCTGCGTCGTCTCCATCTCCATATACGCACCCTCTTTCAGGTGGACGATTGTCTGCGGGTTCATCACATTTTCCCCGTTTCCGTCCCCCTCTCCGTAATGACGCTCAATATACCGAACCCTGGCGTTTTTCTCCAGATAAAAGGTATGGATTCCGTCGTGTTTTGAGGTGTCTACGCCGCAGTTATGGATTCCGCAGCCCGCCACAATGGTAACGTCGGCCCCTTCCCCGATGTAAAAATCATTATACACACATTCCTGCAGCCCGCTCTGGCTAAGCAGCACCGGAATATGGACGCTCTCGTTCACCGTTCCCGGTTTTATGATAATGTCGATGCCGTCCTTGTCCGTCTTGCTGACAATATCGATATTGGCCGTCGTATTTCTGCCGAGCTTTTCTCCGTTGGCCCGGATATTATAAGCGCCCTCCGGGATTTCATGCAGCCCGGCAACCTGCTCTAATAAATTTTTCTGAATTAAATCCATAATAATCTCCTATTCCTGCGGTATCTGCGCCGCCTTACAGCTTGTCTGTCAACGTGCGGCAGGTCTCCGCCGTATTCAACAGCTCCGGAAGCACTTCTTCTTTGGTTCCGACCGTGCGCACCTGTCCGTCGGCTATCACGATAATCTTATCCGCGATATCAAGAATACGCTCCTGATGGGAAATGATAAGAATGGTCCCGTTAATCTCCTCACGCATTTTTTCAAAAACATGAATCAGGCTGTTAAAGCTCCAGAGATCGATGCCCGCCTCCGGCTCGTCGAAAATCGAGAGCTTCGTTCCCCTTGCCGTAATCATGGCAATCTCTATCCGCTTGAGCTCACCGCCGGATAAGCTGCTGTTAATCTCACGGTCCACATACTCTCTGGCACAAAGACCAACCTCCGAGAGAATATCACAAATCTCGGATACCGTCATCGGCTTGCCCGCGGCAATCATAATCAGGTCCTTTACCGTAAGCCCCTTAAAATGGACCGGCTGCTGGAATGCGTAGCTGATGCCGTGCTTTGCGCGCTCCGTAATGTCAAGTTCCGTAATGTCCTCGCCGTCCAAAAGAATCTGTCCCGAGGTAGGTTTGATAATCCCCGCGATAATTTTCGCCAGCGTGGATTTTCCGCCGCCGTTGGGTCCTGTCACCGCGACAAAATGTTCCCCGATCGTGAGGCTTATATCCTTTAAGATTTCTTTATTATCCTGATTGTCCTCCACCTCATAGGTAATATTTCTTAACTCTAACATGCTTTTCCTCATTTCTGTACCATTTTTGCACTTATTTTACCACCGAACGCGGATATTTTACCATGACTGCATCAAGCATTTCCTCATCCGGCTCAAATTCATAGCGAACCAGTCCCTTTTCGCCCTTGCAGATTAACTCGTACACCTTCGCTCCCGGCTGACCGGAGGCAATATTCTTACAGGTGACGGAATTGTCATTCTCATATTTATAGACGCTTCTGTCGCCCTTCGGCGCAAAGCCCAGCACATCGTCCATCTGTACTCTGCCTATTGCCTTGCGTTTGCTCTTTGCCTTGATTTTCGCAAAACGGAATTCTCCGTCATAATACGTATATTCATATTCAATATCCGAACGAAACGCCTGAAAATACCAGATAATGGCAAAAACAATGGCCGGAATGGTAAAGATAACCGGCGTAATAAAGGTTGCCATCAAAAACATCAGGCAGGCAAGTACAAACCACAGCGTGTTGAGGATTTTCTTCACCACCGTTTTTTTCTTTGGAACAATCACTAATTTCTCGTGCATAATTTTTTTCTCCCACTTTCCTTTTCTCTGTTATAAAAACATCTTCATTTTAAACTATTTTTAAAAAAAAAGCACTCCCTATCTGGATTTTTATTATTCTATCATGTAAAATATTGTCAGGGAAGATTTTTTCGTAAATTTTCGTTATTTTTGTCTTTATTTAATAAACTTTTTAGAATTTCAAATGGAGGGCTTATGATTCGTTATCAATATGGCAAAGAAGCCTTTTCCAGCTTTCAGGAGGGCATCCGGCTGGAATGGGCACTGACAAACGGCATCGGCGGCTACGCGGGAAGCTCGCTGATCGGCGCACACAACCGTACACATCAGGGATACCTGATTGCAAGTCTGCATCCCCCAACCGAGCGCTATCTTGTTTTTTCCAAGCTCAATGAAACACTGACCGTTTTCGCACCGGAGGAATCCGCAGATACTTCCATTTCCTCTCTGCTCACCGGTCAACCGGAAAAGCATACGCTTGCAGTCTATCCGCTGGAAACCTCCCAGCACAAAAAGGACGGCGTTACCTGCTATACCGAGGGGCAGCGTTTTCTCACCGATTTTTCCTATGACGGAAGCGTACACTATACCTATGACGCCGGAGATATCACTTTAAAAAAGCATATCTGCTTAAAGCGCGGGGAAAATGTCTGCGCTGTCGGCTATGAAATCGAAAACCGCGGTCCCGAGGCTTCTCTTAGCCTTGTTCCGCTGTTTAATTTTCGGGAGCACAGCAGCCTCTGCCGCCCCGAGGACTTAAATTTCCATACCTCCCTGCTCGGCAGCTCCCTCTGTCTTATCCCGCAGAGCCGGCCCGACACCGCGATTCTGTTTCAGACAAGTGAGGGAATCTTCGGGGACAATCCGCAGATTTATGATACCGATATGCAGCTTCAGACGGAGGTAGAGCTGGAGACAGACGGACTGGACTGCCATTACTGTCCGGTCACGGTCAATATCACGATTCCCGCCCATACGAGCAAGCGGGTTTCCGTAATCTGCTCCGTGCTTCCGAGAGATACCGCCTGGAGGGACATCACGGAGGACACCGCTTTTTCGCTGCTGAAGGAGCGTGCAGACTATACACTTTCTCTTTATAAAGCTGCCGGCTATTCCGATGATTTTGCCAACAGGCTTGTTCTCGCCGCAGACCAGCTTTTATGTCACCGCAGCTCCACCGGAATGAAAACCGTTTTGGCGGGTCTCCCCTGGTTTACCGACTGGGGACGCGACACCATGATTGCTTTTACCGGGCTTACATTGGCGACCGGCCGGAAAAAGGATGCCGAAGAAATCCTTTTAACCTTTTCCCGCTATATCCGGCACGGCATCGTCCCGAATATGTTTCCGGATGACAATACACCGCCGCTGTACAATACGGCGGACGCTTCTCTTTGGTATTTTTATGCAGTATGGCAGTACCTTGCGTACAGTGATACCCCGGAGAGCTACACATTCATTGAAAAAAATATTTACCCTCATTTAAAAGAGATTATTTCCGCCTACAAAAACGGCACGGATTTCAGCATTTATATGGAAGAGGACGGATTAATCCACGCCGGCAGCGGCCTTGACCAGATTACCTGGATGGACGTGCGGGTCGGGGACTGGGTCGCAACGCCGCGCCACGGCAAGCCGGTGGAAATCAACGCGCTCTGGTACAATGCGCTTCGCGTCATGGAAGCGCTCGCCTCCCGTTTTGAAGCCTCCGGCACCGGGGAGGATGCCGCCCTTAAATACCGGACTCTCGCCGAACGGGCAAAGGCTTCGTTCCTCGAAAAATTCTGGCGGGAGGAAAAAGGCTGTCTTTACGATGTCGTCGACGGGGACGAACCGGACGACCATGTTCGTCCAAACCAGATTTATGCCGTGTCCCTTCCTTTTACGATGCTCTCCCCCGCACAGGAGGAAAAAATCGTGTCTCTGGTGGAAAAAGAGCTTTATGTGGGCGTGGGGCTGCGCTCCTTAAGCCGGGACCATGCGGATTACCACGGCATCTACTGCGGTGCACTGCCGAAGCGCGACGCTGCCTATCATCAGGGAACCGCATGGGGCTTTCTGCTGGGAGGTTTCCTAAGCGCCTACGCTAAGGTACACGGCCACTCGCCGGAATGTACACGCCGGCTGCTTGCGCTGCTCGCACCGGTCAAAGCCCACCTGTCGGGCGGCGGATGTATCGGCTCGATTTCTGAAATTTTTGACGGGGACGCGCCCCATACGCCGCGCGGCTGCTATGCCCAGGCCTGGAGCGTCGGGGAAGTTCTGCGCGCATACGTGCAGGATGTTCTGCCCTGCCTTGATGCGGTCAAAGAGTAAAAATTTACTTTTGATACTTGACACAGTCCTCTTTCTCCTGTAAAATTATTTTTGCTGTGAGACGCCCAGTTAGCTCAGTTGGTAGAGCAGAGGACTGAAAATCCTCGTGTCTCTGGTTCGATTCCGGAACTGGGCATGAAAAGGAGATAACTACTGCAAATTGCGGTATGTTATCTCTTTTTTAATCAGATCAATCCGCGGCAACACGCGCCCTTTCTGCCATAAACTGCATCCATTGATCCCTCTTCATCATGGAAATCTTGTCAGATACAATTTCACCGCTTCGCATATTTTCATAGGTAATGGTAATTGCAATCTGCGCAACTCCCTGGGCCCCCTTTTCCAATGCCCGGATATTCTGATAGGGAATCACAATATTTTCTTCCAATAAGCCCGTTATCACAATCAGCCGTTCTTCTGTGAAATACGCCCAGCCCTGCTGCCACTGGCCAAATTTCCCGATCAAACGTTCTACATAGCCAGCCTGAAAATAATCAATCAGTTTATCCGTCTCTTCCATCAGACCGAGTTTTACAAGGTTCGTTTTCTGCTTTTCCAGCTTTGCTTCTCTCTTACTGCCCGCTTCCTCTTTTTTACCAAATAATGAAAATAAACTCATGCTATTCTTATCTCCTTTTCTATTCCAGTGTCATTTTCCAC
Source organism: uncultured Roseburia sp. (assembly GCA_944380515.1). Classification (GTDB taxonomy): domain Bacteria; phylum Bacillota; class Clostridia; order Lachnospirales; family Lachnospiraceae; genus Roseburia. The sequence goes on along the minus strand of CALWHT010000016.1, from coordinate 19,680 downwards.
ACCTTTTTCTCTTTTCTTTCCGTTTTTTCGATTGTACCCGCCTGCTGCCGCAGAATTGTTAACAGGGCCCGGTAAACAGCAATGTTAGAATGGGAATCTAATTGATTTTTTGTCTTATATTCAATATAGCTTATCAATGCTTCTTTTGTTATGGCATCTGACTGCCCCAGAATCTGCAGACAGAACAACGCGTCAAACTCGGATACTTCTTCATATTTCAGCATCTCTCTTGCAAAAGTTTTTGTAATTTCCGGCAGCAGAGTACTCTCTCCCCTTGCCGCCTGAGAAGCATATATGATATTCAAAGTATCATATTCCGTATTCATATCTTCAAAATCCTGATACTGACACCGCAGTTTTGCCCCCTCCTGCAGCTTAAAGCGACATAGTTCCAATTCACCGGCCTGCAGCGCGATCTGCTCCGTCAATCTCAATTCCGCTTCTCTATATATACAGTCCGCATCCCGCACTTCGTCGGAAAAGCATAGCTTTAAAACCATTGTCACATTGGCGGGACTATATTTTACCGACAAATTTTTTTTCAGCATAAAAATCTGACCTTCAAAGAAAAACAGACCCGGATTTACAATGATTGTATCATCCGTTACGGCAAGCTCACATCCGGAAAGTATTCCGTTTGCATACCCTTTTCTCAGCAGTTCATTTGTCAGAATTGCAGCATCACTCAACGAGACCAGCATAGAGCGTTTTAATATGTAGCCGTTTTCCCAATCAGGAATTTCCTTTATTCTCATCCTTATCCCCTCCGCTTTTCCAATTATAGCGCTTATATCAATCGAATTACTCCGTCTTTCAGTGTTCCATTCTCCATATACTGCGATACAAGCACATATTCTTCATATATTCCGGAAATATAATCAAAAACCGGCTCCAAACGACAACTCCCATCCATTCCGACCAAACCGTATTTTTTTACTTTCATTGCCTCATCGATGTAAACGTATCCTGTTATAAGATCTCTTGCTATGTCATAATCCGCTATCGTAAGAAAAAAATCTGAATCTTCAAAGACTTTTGTTCCGCTATCATCAATCAAACAATAGGTTCCTCTTGAGACCATCGCCAAGCCATCGTGAAATGCACCAACCCATACTGTACCTGCATCGCTTCCGGCATCATAAAAATAATAATCAATGACAATATTGTTGTTTTTGTCAATATATGCCCATTTTCCGTTCCGCTCCACCGCAGCCAGTCCCTCGCTAAAATTTCCAACCTCACGAAACTGCAATGGAATTTGTATATTCCCATTTTGATTGATAAAGCCCCATTTTTCGTCCTGTTTTACAGCAGCCATCCCTTCCGAAAAATCCTGCAAATTGTCATAAACACATTCTGCCACAATTTTCCCTGAAGCATTAATGCAGCCCCATTTTCCGTTCTGCTCCACCGCAGCCAGTCCCTCTGAAAAACTCCGAACACTGTCAAAAATACAGCCAACAACAACCCCACCCTCTGCATTGATAAAGCCCCATTTTCCATTCTGCTTTATGGCAGCCATCCCTTCTCGAAAGCTGGTCACGTCATCATACTGATTCTCAATTACTCTCTCTCCAAGACAATTGATAAATCCCCATAAATGTTCTGATTTTACCGCCGCCAAATTTTCTTGAAATTCATATGCATCTTCAAACTGCTCTTTTATTACAGAATTCCCTGATTCATCAATATATCCCCACAATCCGCCTCTTTTTATATTGATAAGATTATCCCGACACAAGCCAACCGCTTCGTATTCCCCGGGTAAGACATTTCCCTCGCTTACGTTTATTATCTCCCACATACCATTTGTCTTTTCTGCCGCAACGAAATCATCCGCTATAAAGCAAACATATTCATAGCTTCCCGGTTCAATTACCCATTCCCACTCATATTCTTTTTGAGAAACAAATGAAGTATCACTTTCCCATACCATAGCCCCCGTCAAAAACACTAACAGAAAAGCTCGCAGGATTCGTGTGGTATCATTCTTAATCCTTCTCACCTCCTTCCATTTATTCATAATAATATCGTTCTTCTTCTATTTCCCGGCGTATATCCTCCTTTGTGTACGGAATATCCCCCTGTTCTTTGTCTGCATTCAGTTTCATATACATGATATTTATCTGGCCCTCTTTCGCCCTTAAAACAATATCCACATCCTCTATGCTGTCCAACGCTTCTACCAAATCATACAATTCGTCCACATACTCCTCATCCGTTTTCCCTGCTTCGAGACAAACCGTTGTATCCACAACCGCATTTACTGCCTTCCTGTACTCGTTCCAATCATCTTCTGCGGTCCATGTGTCCGGTGTAGTATTAATATCTAATAAAACTTTATAAGAATCAATGTAGCTTTTTTCCTGTAACTTATCTATAACCTTTTTCTCCACCTCATCTTTAAAAAACCAGAGCGAATAATCATCATGCATTTTTGCTGTTTTTCTTTGATTTAAAGCTGCTTTTGCGACCTGATCTTTATGTCCTATGGGATTTACCTCGCAGCCATACGTATAACCCCACAATGGACCATTATCAAGATACCGTTCCTCTCCGTTTAGTTCAAATTCAATCCCGTATTTATCATATAATTTCTCCAAAAGAACCTGTTTTGCTTCTTCTTCATCATTAAAATGGTTGATAGCCGTTTCTCCCATACCACACCCTCCTGAAAATAATATAAAAGTAGCTGCTGCAATCACTGTAAATATTACTCTGTTTTTCATTTAGTGAACCTTTCATTATCCCCGTGTATTTCTGCTTTCTACTCAAAACCACAGGACGCCTCTATTTTGTCCCGTCAAAGAAATTCGTCAGCCAGCTTTCCGTTTCAAACAGGAAAAACTGGTCTTCCGCCAGCATCAGCCTGTCCTCCTTACGCAGCACAGGAATGACAATAAAGCCCCAACGCGCTTCGTCCGCCAAAACAAAGAATCTCAGTTCCCGGTTGACAATGGAGTCCACGTCATCCTGAAGGATTTCTCCTTTATATTTTTCTACAATCTCCTCCGCCTCTACAGGTTTAAATTTTTCCGGCCGCACAGCGCAGTTGTATTTGTAGCGGACTGCACCGTTGGTATCCTTTAAATACAGTTGCAATGTCAGATCCGCCATATTTCTTGAAATAAAGCCATGTATATTTTTCCGGTCCAGACGTTGAATCAGAAGCTTTTCCTCACCGGTGTGGGTAATGGCGGTCACAATATACGGAAAAGCCGCGTGTTCATTTCTAATCTGAATGTCCGCATATCCGAAACGTTTATCTTTGATATATTTGATCGCACCGTCAAGACACATCAGCTTTAATTCATAATCAGTGCTGCCTCCCCGCTCTCTTTTGGAGGATTCGATAATCTTCCCCGGGATAAATTCCTTTAATGCCTCACGAAATAAAGCTATCTTGCAGGATTGCCCTGTCAGGCGCATAATCGAATACTCCTGCAGCTCCCCGCTCTCATAGGAGCTTTCAATAAAGCGTTTCACGATTCCGTAAATATCGGCCTTTAAAAGCTGATTGAGCATATTGACGCTGAAATACACGGTAGGAATATCTTTTAGTACCCGAAGCTGTCCCTCCTCCCGCACGGACAGTTTAAACCGATCGGCCAGAAGGCAGGTGGTTGCCGTTTCCTTTATCGGGATGCTGGTTACAGCAATCCGAAGTGTTTCTGTTCTTCCATAAAAAATTTTCTTTATCTGCTCCGCCAGGCCAAACAGGTAATAAAAATTGTTCTTTACCGCATAATATTCGCTGTTGCTCTGATGCTCATAATCCCGGAAACGGGTTGGCAGAATCTGTTCCACACTCTTATATGCCTCGTCCAACTGCCGATAAACACTGTTTATCCCTTCTGCGTCTACCCGGCGGAAGATGTCATCCCCAAACTTCTCAATGATTTCCTCCGGCATAGGACCTTCTGCATCGTCCAGCTGTCTGGCAAGCGCCACCTTCAAAAGCTCCATAATGCGGTAGGTCAGATTGTTCCCTCCAAAATCAGTATCCCCGTTTTCGTAGGCTGTCGTAATATCTATCCGGTAAGATACACGCTGATTGGTGATGGAAAACCGGCAGGAGGACAAATCCGTGGTTCCGCCTCCGCAGTCTATAATCAGCGCCTTTAACTCCTGACCATTTTTATATCTTCCCGCGGAAATCAATTCAGAAATCGAATTGTAGAGCACTGCTACACCCTCGTCAAGCATGTCTTCCTCTACAATCTCATACTCCGGCAATATATCTCTGTAAAGGCGGATAAAAAGCTTTTTCTGCTTTACGGGGGCAGAGATATGCAGGCTTTTAAACCTGCACTTAAATCGCTGTGCAGCACAAGAAATAACATATTCCAAAAAAGCCCTGATAATTTCACGGCGCTTCACAAAGCAGCGGTGCCCGTTTTTGTCTACAAGTTCCTCCTCCTTATCAGGGTCACTGATCCAGCGCTTGATATCATAAAAAACGCAAAAACCTTCGTCAATATAACTCATGCGGAACAAACGGCTTGCCTGATGGCCAAATATGTACTGTACTCTGTCTCCCTCAATCCCTGTCACGCCAACCACCGACGGGAGAACCGGTGTTTCTTCTTCTCCCTCTTCTTCCGTTTCCTTCAGGTAGGTCACATAATTGACCTGATTTTCAAGAAGCCTGTCCCGAACCGGATCACCTTCCAGCTTTTCCAGGTAACCGGAATCCAAATAAGTTCCGGCTGTTGTATTGGTGGTTCCAAAATCAATCGCCAGAGGCATATTAATCTCCTGCAGTTTTCTCACCTGGAAATCCATAACCGGGGCCACATAAAAATTCAGATGCTCCGGAACCGTTTCGTAATCAGATTCGTAAAGGCGGTACAGCCATTCCGACTGGGAGCGGTCCATGCAGTACAGCTTATAACTTTTTACGGAGGACTCCCTGCACAAAAGCTCCGCCGGTTTTGTCAAAAACAGGCAGTCTGTTCGTCCCTTCCTCTGCCTCAGATGGAAAATCGCACAAATTTTATTGCCGCTTACAAGCAGCGCATTGGTATTGGCTATCTCCGGGAGATACCCAATGGTAAACCCGTCAAAATATGAGACTGAAAGCCCCTCATAGGTCACAATCTTTGCACAGCCCTTGACCGGCTGCGGCAGATAATGATGGGTCGCCGTATTAAGCAGATGCTCGATGCGCGCCAGCCCTTCTTCACTTTGCTCTGTAATAAAAAGGTGGTTTTTCCTGCCCCGAAACCGCATAATCTGCCGAATCAGCTCATCCTTGTCAAGAGGCGCCTGAATACCGTTGATAATCTGCTCTCTCCAGCATATATCGCGCAGCTGGTAGGTGGTCATCAAAGACAGCTCCTCTTCCGAATAGTAATGAAGCTTTTCCTCCTTTTGATTCCCCCGATTCAGTGTATAAGTATATCGATCCATCGCATCCTGCATCCTTTCCGCTCATTATTTTTCAGTAGATTGCAATCTCATCTGTTTTCATGGCAGCATCCACCCCGATAATGCCAAAATGATATTTCCAGAACACACGTAGCTGATAGCTGACAGGCAGGAACATATCCTGGATAAACTGCAGCTTCCGTTCGTTTTCCTGGCTTTTATCGCATTCCAGATAAAGCAGCAGCTTTTTTCTCTCTGCCCGCATCTGATAAAGCACCGCATCAGGAAAGAGAATTAACAGACCTTTCCGGAACGTCATCAGGGATGAGCCTGTCTGCATCTGCCCATAAGCAAGCGCGGCAATCCTACTTCGTTTTTCCGGTTCAATCAGCTGAATTTCCACTGCCCCCTTTTCCCAAAAGATTCCGCTCTCCAGTTCTTCCAGCAGCTTTCGGATAAAAATTTCTTTCCGTGTAAGTCCATGGCGTAAATCGGTGTGAAGTATCACATGCAGTGCCGCATCGACAAAATATTTTCGAAAGTCCTGCATATCCTCTTCCTGCCGGGCCAAAATATATTGAAAAATATGGGCAAACCGGAATAAAAGATTTAACTCTACCTCATTGTTTTCCACCTTTTTCTCATTCAGGCAGGGAAAGGACTGTTCATAAAAAGGGCTGTAATCCTTTGCCTGGCAAAAAAACAGTTCCGATTCCTTTTTTCCCTGCTGCATTGCCCGAATTGCAATATCCCATAAAAAATTCAAAATGTACTCCCCCTACACGAGTTTTCCTACGCACTGATATTCAGGAAAAATCTTCTGCACCTGTGTCACCAGAAAACACATAATATCCTCATTCAGATAATGTCCCGGCTGCACCGGCGCAAAGCGCAGCAGCATCACCTGCTGAAAATTTCCTGCGCGTATCTCATCCTGTATGAATCCGTCCATATTATAGTTGGACGCCTCACACTCCTTTGGTACCTCCCGGACAATCTCAAAATCCAAGAACCGCATGTAATCTTTATATGGAAACGACTCAATCAATCTTGCCATCTCTGCCTTTGTTTTTATACTCCTGCGGTATATTTCTGCCAGATTGCCGGAAAAGCTCTCCTTGTACCGGTTTGATAACACAGGATACAGATATTTCTTCCCGGTGTAACCTTTATTGACCTGATAAAGCTGCCACTCCCTGGGTCTGTCATCCGGACAGGTAATGATCAGATCCCCATTCACCCTGCGAATCTGAGTAATCTCAACATCCGTATCCATCACAAGATACTCACATTCCGCACTCAGCCGATGGGAAAAAATCTGATGTTCATAATTTATTTTGTCGATGGCGGCATCCGGATAGGTACTGGTCTTCTCGGAAATCTTTTTTAAATTCCAAAGCGGAATGATCTGACAGCGCACCAATTCCCCATATTCCTCAAAATCAACCTGTATTTCCTGAATCTCTTCATCTTTGCCCATTTCCTCTGCATCACACAGGCAGACATCCAGCATTTTTGCCAGATATGCCTCACAGACAGTCGTCCAGGGCTGACAATTCACGGTAAAAATATCGTAAAGGTCCTTCACCATGTCAAGATAGGTTTCATTTTTCCTGACGCAGAAGGTTCCCTTATACTCCCGATCCCGCGTTTTGATCACGCCATGAAACAGCCGGTCCGAATGGAGAAGCCCGTAAATTGCAGACGCGCCGGCCTGCAAAAAAACAGTATATAATTTCAGGGATATATGCTCCTTTAGCGCCTGCCGTATCTCTTCACACGAAAAAACTTTTTCTCTTGTATCCTCAGGAACCATTGCATACATAAAAGGATCGGTCTCATCATAATGCGCCAGATCCGTCAACGTAAGATACACCGCATAATCGCTCTGCCCGGGGCTTGTTTCGCTTAAAATTTTCTGCTCCAATTCCCGGTATGACTGCTCATTATACTCGTATACCTTTTTTAAAATATCTCCCACAATTTCTTTGTAAAGAACACGCTCTTTCAAATCTGCAATCTCCAGCAGTCTCCTGTCAACGTAGCTCTCCATATCAAACTCATTCATCTTTTGCTCCAATCTGAAACGTTTCTTTCTGTTTCACCCCTCCGGGATTAAAAGACATCGCACAACCTGCACCACATTCCCTGCATCCTCCTCATCAAACGTAACCTCCGGCAAACTTTCATCCTCTATCTGCCGGTATTCCAGGGTTCCATCCGGCTCCCGGATTTGCATGTATCTCCCCTGGTAGCCCGTCCGAACAAAGCTCCATTCCTCCTCCCCCGTCTCTGACATACCAAACATATGCAGCCCCGTCCAGCTATAATCATACTCCGCATTAAAATCAGAATGCAGCGCTGTCTCCTCCATATCACTGACAGGCGCTGTCACCTCATTTTGTATGCGGTAGGTTCCAAGCGGAATATCCTCCCCTATGATATATTCTCCCTCGGCATATACGGGCGTATCATAGGTTTCTCCGCTTTTTTTCTCCGGGAAATAATACTCCCACAGTGACAGTACGTCCCACCAGGTAGTTGGCTCATTCAGATAACTGATGTCCTCATGCGGGATGGGGGATATGGCCGGTTTCTGCTCTATGGGAATCAGCACGCATTTATTCATACGAAATAGCTCTCCTTCCGTCAGCGTCACATAGGAAAACCGGCTTTTTGCATACAAGACTGCACCGCTGTTGGAGATATCGTAGAGATAGTCCAGTTTTCCCCGCTCCGTATCGAGGGAAAGCACAAAATATCTGCCCGCCGGAATCGTCTCTCCCACGGTGTACCAGCAATCATATCCATAGTAATTCCCGTCCTCCGCAGGACCCAAAACAGGGAAATCCTCCAGCGGCGCAAACTTGGGACTCCCTTTCACGCATATAATATCTCCTTCTGAAAGATACCATACAACAAAAGCATCTGTAAAATAATTGTAATCATCCCGAAAATCCGGATTATTAATCTCCTTAAGCCCATTCTTCAAATCCGTACCCTCAGAATCAGATGTCTTACTTTCCCCCAGCTCCAAATCCGGGTCGCAATACACATAAAACCTATCCGGATCAAGGCCAGAGCCCACCCGGTATTCCCTCTCCGGAGGCAAATCCGTCTCCCAATTAAAACGCTGAAGCTGTTTTTGCTTCACGATGTATTCCCCCTCCGGGACAAAATCCGTCTCCCATTCCTCAATGACAGCCTGGAGCCTCTCCAGCTCCTTTTGATAGGTGTCATAGTATTCCCAGAACCCCTCTATCTGCTGCGCCATCTCCCTGACATCATAGCTGGTGGCTCCTGATACATCCGTCGGCACTCCGTCCAATCTCCCATCCCAGCCCAAGGAGTTATTATAACTCTGGAATATCCCGGCCATCTCTTCCTGCGTCTTTGCCTCCTGCTTCTCCCCGGCGCAGCCTGTCAAGAAACAGGCACAGACCGACAGCAGCAGTATACGCAGCTTTTGTGAGTTCCTATTTTTGCCCGCTTGCCTTCCGATATGCATCAATTCCCTCCTGTATCATCTGCGAGTCGCTCTTTTTCCCCTCATTTACATTGTCGCCATAATTGCCTGATATGATACTATTCTTATATTTTTCAAATATTTCTCTGTATGGCTCATTTTCTTTTTTATTTTTTAAGTCAGACCATAGCTGTGCGGCCCCCGCCCCATATTTCAGCAGGTCATCATCATCCAGCGTCGTGAAATACTCTGCTCCGACATAACCGTAAAGCCAGTTTCCTATATAGTCCCCGGTTGCTATTGTCCCGTCATCACTGATTTTCCACGGCAAACTCCACACGGAATGCTCATACTGCTGTCCGGAGATTGGGCTATTTGACCTGCGGGTTTTTAAATCCAGCGGCTGCCCCGTATTCACCAAATCAATGAACATGAAAAAATCATTTTTATTGTTCCAGACCGCCTGCGTTTCCCGGATTTCATCCGCCATTTCCTGCAAAATCTCCATGATATTTACCTGTGAAAGTTTTTCTGCCGCAGCATCCTTTTCATCGGTATCGGAATCCCCAAAATTGTACGCCTCAATTTCCTCTGCATATTTCTTTATGAGTTTATTTTCATATTTACTCACGATAGCGTCGACCTGTTCCAGTTCCACATTCTCCGCTTCTTCCCCTTCCACTACAATGGATATGATTCCTCCATACCGGCATGCGCACTGGCTCTCCACCGTCAGCGCAGGCGCACCGTCTATCATATGTTCCTGGTTCACAAACATCCATGGCAGCGGCGTATCCAGCTCACATTTATGTACTCCCAGGTATTCCTTTGCAGTGATTGCCATATTGGCGGCCATATTGAGGGATGCCTTTCCTATCTTTTCAAAAAATCCATCATCTGCATCCGCCTGATATTTTTCATTCGCCTGCCTTTTTGCTTCCTCGTAGATTCCCCTTGATTTGCAATCCCCAAAATGGGTCAGGTTTACCTGGGGCACATGGTCATTTGCATTCAGCAAAGGGTTTCCCTGATATATCACGCCATGTCCTTTGTCCGTTGTAAGGTAATTTTCCATTGTTCCTTGGCTGCACTTAGCCCTCATGCCATATACAACATATTTTTTTCCGTCTCCTGCCATATTCAATTCCTTTCCGCAGCTGCCGCCGCCTGCTGTTCACCTTCCTTGATATCCAAAACCTCCATTTTCCGCTCAATTTCACTCAGCTTGTCATCTGCCGAAAGACCGGCATAAATGTCCTTTGCCAAAAGGTAATATTTCCTTGCACCGGTATAATCACCGGCATCCGCACATGCCGCCGCCTGAGACATATAGGTCTTTGCCTCTTCCTCCTGCGAGGAACGGCTGTCCTGCTTTGCTTCCACAGCGGCAAGTTTCTCCTCAATGACCGCCTGCTGTGCCGCGTCTTCCAAATCCTGATATTTCTGCAATGCCGATTGATAAAAAACCTGAGCGCTCTCATAATCCCCCTGGGCGTATGCCGTATCGCCCTGAGCCAGATAATTTGCTCCCGATTCTTCCTGGGAAAGCTGCTCCTGCATTGCTGCGTCCTCCGCTTCCTTCTGGTCCTTCTGGTCAGAATAGAGTTTCTCCAGCGCATCAACAGCCGCTGTCCTTCCCTCGTCAAAATAAATCTTTGCCGCCAGAGCTTTTGCTTCCAGATATTTCTCCTCCGCCTTGTCATACTGGAGATTCATTGCAAGAGTATCTCCCAGATAGATACTGTCATATACGGAAATATAATCGGCTGTCATGGAAAGCCTGTCGTTAATATAGTCCATTCCGATATTATCTACATACCGGGAGCGAATCAGCGCCTCACCAAAGCCATCCTGCGCTTCTGTATACGCACCGTTATCCATAGACTCCTGCGCTGCAAGCACCGCTTCTATCAGCTTCAGATAATTTCCAAGCTCCTTCTGCATTTTCGCGTCCTTTAGGTCATCCGCCAAATCCTGCGCTTCTTTGCAGCATTCCTGCGCCCGAAGGTAGTTATCCATTTGTATGTACTCAATGGTATCCGTATACCCCTGTTCCATGTCCGCAATCTTGTCCTGTCTCTGTCGGTAACGGACATACAAGAGAACGCCCGCAACCGCCGCGACCGTAAATACTGCTGCAAGCACCGCAAGAGTTCGTTTTATTTTTCTTTTCTTATTGGGATCCGTAAAAATTTTGTTGATAAAAATAGCTGCAAAGGTATACTTCCCAAGATTCCGAGGCTGTCTTGACATCAGCAGGTCCTCAACCGTATCCACAAGTTCCTGCGGATTGTCTGAGGCATCCGCGAAGACATCCTTCATCTCGCCTTCATCAATATTTTCCCAGATATCTCTGGTATACAGGGCCAGTGCATCCTCGTTGGTAAGCTTTATTTTTTTTGATATGTAAGGGTGAAAATCTTTTTCCTGTCCCAGATATGTATAAAGGTTATTCCGCTCCTCATGGATGGCTACCTTATCCTGCGGAACACTTTCCTGCCTGACAAGATCCATGGTAAGGGACTGATCTGTAGTCTGTTCCCTGATAAAACCGTTGCGGTATAAGCGCAGTCTGATATTTCCTGCCTGCCCATACCGCAACTTCACATAGTTTGTCAGCACTATTATGATAGATGCCTTCAGCGTAGTTTTGCTGTTTGCCTCCAGCAGCGCCTTATTTGCCGCCAGCAGGTATTTTTTCAGCATCCGCCTGCTCATGGACGGAGCTTCCGAAAACGCCGTGACCACCGCATCCACCGCCAGTTTTGCACTGATGGCCTCCAGTTGGTCGTCAATGCCATCCGCAATCACATAGCATGCGAAATCATCCCGTTCCACAAAGCCAAAATAATCGGTATTCTTTATATCACCCGTTGCTTCGGAAGTAAAGGCAGTCAAAAACTCTGAATTTTGTTTTCTCATTGTAAAGCTCCATTCCCCATTTGTATCAAAATAATACTGGCGTTATCACGCTCATCGGCAGGATTTGTATTGACCTTTTCAATAATCTGAAGCGCTTTCTCCTGGCAGCTTCCCCCGCCCTTTAATACCTCTTCGACTTCTCTTTGGCCCAGCAGTTCATATATTCCATCACTCATAAGCACAACGATGTCCAATGGCTTTAAACTGACCGGAGCATCAAAAAACTCAATATCTTTAAAATCGTCCCTGCCAAGATAGTTATACAGGCGATGGTTCTCCAACATGGCAAGTGCGCTCTGTCTGGAAATCTTCCCTTCCTGGAATTTCTGCTCTGCCAGCACCGCCACTGTATGCCCTGTTGATACAGGAACAAGCGTTCCCTCCCGGTATACGCAGATCTTTACATTTCCAACCAGAGCATAGTACAGATAACCTGCCCTTATCATCGCGCAGCCAAGGCTCGCGTTTCCGCGGCTCTCATCCTCAACCGCCTTTAAAATCTCTGTATTCGCACAGCGAAATGCCTTCCTGAAATAGTACTGAGGATTATGAAAGGCATTATAGTCTTTAAACATCTCCACACAGGTATCAACTGCAATCTTTGCTGCAATCCTGCCGCCGAAGACCTTTCCCGAACCATCCGCAAGCGCTGCCAGCACGCCGCTCTCCGTTGTGAGCGTACCTACCTGATCCTCCTGTACATCCCGGCTTCCAATGGTCATGCAGGAGCCTATGTCAAGCGCCTTCTGCGGATGCTTTTTCGGCCGGCAGGCCAGTTTAAACAGTTCCAGTATCACAAGCAATACACCAAAAATCAGAACGATATAATAGGTTACATCCATGAATCTGCCCACCCTGCTCTTATTCTTCTCCGTTTCCTCCCGCGCCCCACATAAAATGATTGCCGCAGAATGGAATAAACAGAAACACGGATTTTCCAAGCTCTATCTTGTCATAGGCGCTCAAAGCCGCCGGCGCATACACCGCATTCTCATTCAGATACACGAGTCCGTTGGAGTCTCCCGGCAACAGCACGGTTTCTTTCTTTTTCGGGTCAAATACGATCACTGCATGATTTCTCCTGGAAATCTCATTATCGCCCAGTATCTGTATATCCATATCATCTGCGCGTCCGATAAAGTTTTTCCCCTGTACAACCTTGTAATCCTTCCCCTGTCTGGGACCGGATATACATACGATCCAGCCGCACACAGGCTTCGTATCCTCCCGGAACAGCTCTTCCTCTATGTCTATTTCCGTTTTCTGTACTTCTTTCTTTTCTTTGGTTGCCGTTTCGATATTACAATACGGGCACACCGTTCCATATCTCTTTTTGCTGAACATATGCCCATTTTGGCAGCGAATGATATTTGACTCTCCCATCGTTCTTTTCCCTTCCTTTTCCACTGTTTTTATAAAATCTGAAGCCGTGTCAGCGCGATGAAAATAATGTCTCCCCGTTCCAGCTTACAGGGCTTCCCATAAGACAGTTTATATTTTTTTCCATCCCGTTTCTCCACGCTGACTCCGTTTTTTTCCGAAATATCTTCAATATACCAGCTGTCACCGGAGTAATTCAGTACCGCATGTTCTACACTGATCATACTTGCATAGGTAACGTCATTCAAATCCACAGACACATGGTTTTCCCCAACATCACGTCCGATCACAAGACCGGTTTTGCCGTATAGATTCCACGAAGCAATCCTTGTGCCCTCCTCGTTTAACAGCACCAGCTCCGTGATTGCCGTGTGCGGCAATACGGACTGTTCGAAAGCCTTACTTTCAACCTCCTCTGTCCCACGTTCAGGTCGAACAGACAGCCATATATGCAATATCGCCCCCAGCAGAGCAAGTGCAGTCCAATACCAGGACACCTTCCAGTTTGTAAGCAAAACCAAAAGCAGCGCCATGACAAGGAAAAGCACTGCGATCATTCGATTGATTACTTTCGTCATCTTTTACCTCTTAATTCCCATGAAACGCTCAAACAAATCCGTTGTATCCAGTGGATTTCCTTTTTTCTGATACAGCTTCCCTTCATTGACAATTTCCCCTGTATCCGGATGAAAACCGAAAAAACGTTCAAAAGTCTCTGAATGGCCGAAAGACTGATATGTATTTGAGGAAGCCACAGAAGAAGTTTCCCGATTTGCCTTCGTTTTTCGAAAAGCCTGATCGTAGGCTTTCTTTTTTTCCGGGTTGCTTAAAATACTATATGCTTCATTGATTGACTGAAACCGTTCTTCACACTTTCGGTCTCCCGGGTGTGAATCCGGGTGATATTGCTTTGCCAGTTTCCGGTAGGCGTTTTTGATTTCCTCCACGGTCGCATTTTCTGTGACGCCCAGCGCCTTATACAGGTCTCCTATGCTTTCCATCTACCCTTTCTCCTTCTTATTCTTATTCCGGAAAACTTCTTTTAAATAAAGAAAAAAATCCTCCGGAATAAAAATATTTTTAAAAAGGCACGCCCGCAACAGACGTGCCTTTCGGCTCGAAACAACGGAAGCAATGAAATCAGGCCCCTACATATCCGCCTTCGATGGAGACAAGATCCAGCTTGTCCTTTTTCTGCTTAATTACGATATGAAAGGTTCCGATACCGCTTTCATTGCCGTAATTCTCTTTGTATGCAATGACAAATGCCCGCGGGAAATCATATTTCCGCTCCACGATGCCTGCCTCGACAATCTCAACCGTCACATGGCGGTACGCTGCCGCATTCTCGGCAGGAACCACAGACCACAGCGCCAGCTGTCTTGTGCTGTCGAACGGGTCGCCATCCGTTGCAACCAGTATTTTCCCGGAAATCTCCAGTTCACAGCCAACATCCTTGGTTCTTGCATTGGAATCTGCCGGGATATTGGTTCTGTATTTTACTTTCTGAACGCATTCTTTGGAAACCTCAAAGCTTTCCTGTCCTTCAATTTTTACAATCAATGACATGCCTTCCCCTCCTTACTGTCCGAAGCCGCCTTCGATGGCCGTTTTATCCGTTAAATCCTTTTTCTGTTTTACATGCAGCATGAATGTACCAACGCCGTTTTCATCATCCTGTTCCTCCTCGTACTCCAGAACAAAAGCGTTTGGAAGGGTAATCTGGCGCACAATCTGTCCGGCAGCCACAACATCAATCTGCACATTGCGGTAGCAGTCTGCGGAATCACTGGGAACAAGACTCCATTTTGCAAGATTCAGCGTAGAATCCTCTGTCTCTGCCCCAAGCGAAAAAAGCATTTTCCCTGTAATTTTTAACCCGACACCATTGTCTGTTGCCCTGGCATTGGAATCCTTCGGAATTTCCGAGTCGAATTCCACGTTCGTAATGCATTTCTCGCTCAGATTTACCGGACCAGAACCGTCAATTTTCATTCTGAAACCCATAACTCTTTCCTCCATTCATATGATTTTGTTGTCTACGGCATATTTGAAGTTAATCGGTTGATTAATACTTCCAGATTTCGCGGACTTCCATTAAAGGAAATCGTAAGTTCACATACGCCATTTGCCTCATCAATGGTATACTCCAAGCTGTCTCCCTCTGTGATAATTGCGTTGACGCAGTCTTTTTTCGCAAGCCATTTGCTCTTCTGGCTCTGCGGATTATTCGAAAAGAAATTCTTGATATTATCTTCCTTGAAATCGCCTGTCACATAGCGCAGGATTCTCTCAATATATGTGGTTACCTGTGTTTTGTACACCGGCTCATAAGAGGAATGCTCCGCATCATAGAGAAGATTTCTCGCCTTGTATACAGTAATATTGGTAACCGCCTCTCCATTTAAGGATGCATTCTCTGAAGCAAATATCCAGCCAAAATTTTTCTGGTTAATCTGTGACTTAATGCTGTTGGTAAATCCGGTAATTTCCTTCGGCATGGTGGTATATGCCAGAAGCGCGTTATTTCCAGCCTCAATATCAAAGCGCACGCCGGGAAGCTCCATGTCTGTCACCGCCTTCGTTTTGCCAAACCGATCCTTTAAAAATTCAGGACACTGGCATGCCGCCCGAAAGCCAGCCGCAACATAGGCACCGTTGATGTAGACACCCTCAATCCAAAGACGCATGATATCCTCTTTGGCGTCCGACAGCTCCGCGACATTGTTTTCCGAGACCTTCATCCTGCTGTCGAGCACAACACCGGATTTATTCTTGGGAATCACAGTAAAATTGGGAAGAACGGGAATTGCAAACTCGCTGAATGCCTTCCCCATTAATGGCGCGCACTTCTCAACCGCCTTATCGATTCCTTCCGCGGCGATTGCATTGAAAGTCGTTTCCTCCCGATTCTCAAAGGAGAAGAATGTCTCCACCCGATAATCCTTAAATACATCCAAAAGATTCGCAAGCGCATCCATACTGTATACATCCATGCTCGCTTTTTTTACATTGCCCTTAAAACGTTCTCTCTGAATCCTGGTTGTGACATTCTGATTCCAGGACACATTGGGATATATCGCATACCATATAGTATCCTTAAAGTTGTTTTTACCGTTTGTCGTGTTTAAATATGTAATCAGCCGGGGCAGATAAGAGCTTTTTGCCATCATTTCCGGAGAAACGTTCGCAATCACCAGCGCCGGACGCATTCCCTTGGTTTTTGTTTTATACTGATCAAAAAACATCCGTATACCAAGCAGCTTTTCCAAAAGCGGTTTTACAACCTTGATAAAGTTATCCTTGGAAGTCCGGTAAAATTCCAGATAGCTGTTATAATTTGCCACTTCCGTATCTACATCAATCTCTGTCTGCTGTGTGGATGAAAGCGGGCAGAAGGTGCGCACCACCAGGTTCTGCACATAGTCATTCGTCTCGCTGTTGAAGGCCTGATAATCTTCTTTTATGACCTCCATAAGCCCCGTGTTCACGTTGTCGTCCAATGTGGCCAGCGCGGTGACATCTGTTTTGGGAGCCTCCAAAACCTTTAATTCTCCCTTTTCGCCCAGCGACAGATAACCCGGGACTATCGTCTGACCATTTTGCTGCTGTTCTCCACCGCCAAGCAGAAGTCTCGTTTTGATATCCTCTATGGCCAACGGCAGCATCGCCATGATATTATTGTAATTCTTGCTTGCATCCTCAAATAAAAGATTCAGCTTGTCCCCCAGATCAAGCTTCTGCGGATCCCCTTCTTCAAGCTCGGCATATTTTTTATAGTTGTATTGGATCTCTTTTCTGACCTGCTTGATGTCATCCATGACTTTCTTGGGCGATATAATCTCAAGCAGTTTTTCAAACTCAAACTCAACATTGAGCAGACCCTGCGCCTTTCTTGAATTCATCACCGTCAATACAGCCTTTTGAAAATTTTCCGACTCATTCACATGAATCGGCGTCAGCATATTCTCCGGTATGTTTTCCGGCTTCTCCAGCGTATATTTCACCGATTGTGAGGACGCGTCAAAGAAAGACCATACCACCGGCTGAAATTTCCTCTCTACATCCTCATAGCTGCAGCACTCCAAATGCTGGTTGATTTCCCGCATTTTGTCATCATCAAGACTGTCAATCCCCCTCACATCCCCTACCAGGGTCAGAAGATCCTGTTCCTGTGGATTGATGACATCCAAGAGTAAGGTTCTGTTTGTCTGGCTTATAATTTCCATTTTTTCCTCCATTCCGATCCCTTATTTTTTTATTCAAACCATTTTGCCGCACTTACATGGCAGAAGGTTTCAATCCTTGTACTGAAACATCAATTCGCTGATTTCATCCTCAAAGGTAATATCCACCTTTGCCTCCAACGGCAGCTGATAGCTTTTCTTTTTCATCAGAATTTCCCGATTCTTCATGATGGTGCAGTCCGAATTGTTTGTAAGAATTAAATTCCTGTTGGCACCGGATTTAAAATAAATCATATCGGCTCCGGCAAACACTTCCTTTACCCCACAGCTTTCCAATATTTCTTTCATGGAAATCACTCTGCCGGACGGCAGACGGAAAAGGTTAAATGACAGCGGCGGTATATCATAGCCCGACTGCGTTCTTGTAATGTAAAGATTTAATTTTCCAGTATAACTGTACCTGCTTGGCTCCGGCCGGTCTTCCGGAGGAAGCGGTACTGGCTTTGGTTTCCTGCTCTTTATGATTACGGCAATAATGATAGCTGCCGCTGCCAGGCCAACCACCGCAAGACCGGCAATCAATCCATAGGGCGGTTCTTCTGCCGGGAGTACCGGCGGCCCCTCCAGCTCCATCACCAATGCCCCATCGCCGATTACATTGACAGGCATATCGGAATAATCAGGAACTGTCTCAAGCGTCATATTTTCTGTAACCGGGCATACCGTTTCCATCACGCCGTTATTTAATGTCAATTCCTTTTCCTGTCCGTTTTCTGTCAATTTTATTTTGGTATGATTGAAAAAATCCTGTGTCCACAGCTGTACATCCTGATTTTCCACATCATAAAAGGAATACTTTATCTCAGCAGTTCGGTCATAATACTGTTTTCCCTCTGCTTCAGCCGGCAGCTCATCTGTGTAAGCCACTTCTCCCTTTAATGAAACATAATACTCCGGAATCACATTGATTCTAACCTGATTACCCGCTGTCCCTTCAAAGCTGAGCTCCAGCTTTGATTCCGCCGGCCTGCTCATTTCAATCAACGAATACCGGCTTCCGTTCATCTGTTTTGCGCTGTCTGCCTGAAAATTCGCCGTCAGATTTGTAATCGGCGCTGAACTGGTCAGTAACACGCGCACCTTATCCGCATGGGTATAAGGCAGCTCTGCCGAAACGGTCTCCGTGCCGCCATCTGCATCAATGATCGCAATGGTGGATTGTTTAATCCCCAACTCTTCTGTCAGAACCGAGTCTATCGCCTCCTGTATCCCCATCGCCTGCGGTGTATAGAAAGATTTTCCATTTGTGGCTTCTGCAGCGGAAAAGATGAAGTTATTCATGTCCTCCATTTCATCTCCCAGGCCAATCACATGAATCCGAATTCCTACATCTGCCGCCTGCTGCACTGCCTGCTGATACTGTTGCTTAGAGCTTTCGGTGGACGCATCATCCTTCATCAGAATCTCGCCGTCTGAGAGCATTACCACGTGCTTCTCATCTGCCTGTTGGTCTGCCAGCATTCCCACCGCGTATTCCAAGCCAGTCCCAGCATCACTGTAACCGATATATTCTATTGTTTCTGCTTCCTCCATGATCTGATTCCGCTGATCACTTAGAACAAAGTCCAAATTTGCCGTTATTTCCGAATTATACGCGACAAACCCCATCTGATAGTCAGACGGCAGCGAATAGATTAACTGTGCAATGCTGTCTATCGCAAGCCGCTGCGGGTCATTGGATTTCATGCTTCCACTGGCATCCAGCAAAAAAACAATAGATTTTCCCTCACTTAATTCCCTGGCTTTTACACGAATCGGAGTACAGACAGACACGGCCAAAAGGGCCGCTAACAGACAAAGAATTTGACAAGCACCTTGCTTGTGTCGCCTTTTCATCATTTGCCTTTCTCTGCTGTTTCCTTTTCTCTACGTTTGTAATGATACTTTATCACTTTACCACTTTATTATAGCCTTGTCAACATTTGTAGTAAAATAATCTGCTTTGTCGTATTTTAGTACATTAATGCAATAAAGTTTTTCTATGATATAAAAAGCGCGACGCTCCGCAGCGGCGCGCTTAAGAGAATGCTCCGCATTCTCCCTAACACACTGTACTATGTATACAGGTTCAGCCCGTTCTGTTTATGATACACTAAATTTACCGAAAAAAAGCGTTAGAATTCCCTGAAAAAAGCAAGGGAATTTCCCTAAATAAAGCGGGACATATTGAATCCCCTTTACACTACATTTATCCTTTATCTAAGTACCACCAAAGATAGAGGAGGAAAGGAAGATGCTCACTATGTCCCAAATCAATCATATCAAAGACTTGAGCAATTGTGGATACCGGATCAG
>CALWHT010000015.1 GCA_944380515.1 uncultured Roseburia sp. | reverse complement strand
CTTGAAATGATAAATGCGTCGGAAGCCCGCGAGGACGACCCGGAATTTCAGTCCCCGGTTGACCTCATGTTTGAGCGTCTGGAAGAAAAAGACCCGGAGCATTTTGCCGTCCGGCAGTACAAGAAATTCCTGTTAAGCGCGGGCAAGACACGTTCCTCAATCCTCATAAGCTGCGGGGCGCGGCTTGCCCCCTTTGACATACGGGAACTGCGGGAGCTTCTGGAAACCGACGAAATGGAGCTTGACACCCTAGGCGACCGAAAAACGGCACTGTTCGTTATCGTCAGCGACACGGACGACACCTGTAACTTTGTCGTGTGTATCCTCTACACGCAGCTTTTCAACCTGTTATGCGATAAAGCTGACGACGAATACGGCGGGCGGCTGCCCGTCCATGTGAGGTGTCTGTTAGACGAGTTTGCCAATATCGGGCAGATACCGAAGGAGGAATTACAGCAGCCGACTACATAACGATTGGTTACATGATACGCGCACCCACCGGGAAATCCATGTTCCCCATACTTACAACTGAATACCGCTGCGCCGCAGACATTTAAGGGATATCTTTGAAAATAATAATGCTGCGATGCGTGAGGCATTTGAGAGTGGTAAAACAACTGTTATATATGGGTCAGATGATATAGCTAATTATCAATATAATATGATTGAAAATCCAGGACCGTTAGCAGAAATGCCTAATCAACCTGCAAAGAATTTCTATGGTGGTAGATACAATATGGAAATATTACAGGAAGATAGAATAATGTATCGAGCAGGTAATGCTCAAAATCCGTACGGAAGATGGTTTACAAGTGACCCACCTGCTTCTGTTGCTAATGTAAGAATTGACACAGCAGTAAAGACTCATTGGATAGACCCGAAAACTGGTGCGTATGAGGCAAGCTCTTATATAGATAATGTATATGCGATTAAAGTACCAAAGGGTACTACTGTTTATACAGGACCAGTCGGACCGCAAGGTGGAGTATATGTGGGAGGATATAATGTTATGCAAACTTATATAGATGCGCTATGGACTTTTGAAGTTGTAGGAAAAACGCCGTTACAATAGATTGGAGATAGAAGAATGATAAAAAATGAAGAATTTTTACAGTTGCGAGAGTCGTATATAGAGATTGGCAAAATGGTACAAAAATATGGATATGGACAATATAACGGGATATTAAGAATTCTTATGGGGCAAGTTAATTGTATTGACTCGGATGAGAGCGATGGTGAAAAAATGAAATACTTGATAGGAAGCTATAGTAAACTGTTTGCTTCGAGAGGCGGGTTGAGTGATTTCATTATTTATGATGCAGATGTTCAATTAAGAAATCAGTTGAATGAGAAATATAATGACGAAGTAAAAAGGGTTTGGAAGATTATGAAAGACTATATTTAATTATAACTTCATATAAGAACACCTAAAATCACAACTCAGTACATATCTGTGTCTGCTTTTTTAGTATAGATCCACATTGCCAGAAAATGAGTGTGTTTGAAAAGCCACACGGTAATTCTGCCCTTTTTATCATACAGGAAATTGCGCTGATTCACCGATGCTTGTTTAAATTCTGCGATAAGCTTTAAATAAGAAATTCTGTATTCATAAGCCAAAAGAATTATAAATGTAAATTGTATGGGTAAAATTCGCAAATTTTATGGTAGAATGAATAATGTGGATGAAGCGTAGTTTTGTAAAACGTGATAGGACTGGGAATCAGCAATACAAAAGCAGGAGCAAACCTGGAAGATAAGAGGAGCGAGAGTGAAAATGGGAATTATTTTGATGCTGGTAGAAATATTTACGGTGGCGATGCAAAGAAATGTCTGTGAGAAAGCCTTTGACAGAAAGGCAGTAGGTACGGCACCGCAAGTCACTGCATGGATTGCTTTTTACATTATATCAAACGTACTTACATATTTTTTTGAATTTCCGGCATGGCTGAATATGGTGATTTTTTTAACGGCATTTTTTGCGGTTCTTTCGTGGCTCTACGAAGGCTCTATTAAAATCAAGCTGGTTTTAGTGGTATTTTTATATCTGATAGGAATGTTGTCTGAAGTAATCGCATGTTTTATAGGAATTTTATGCGGCATAGATATTTTACATATGGTACAGAATACGGAAGTAATGCTTATGTATACTATTTTGTCTAAGCTGGTGTGGTTTGTTGAGGTAAAGATTGCGCTGTTATTCTTGAAAAAGAATAAAAATATGGTAATCAAAAGTACGGATTGGTTAGAAGTATTTATAGTACCGGTCAGCAGTATTTTTATTGTAATGGCGATGTTTGTACCATTAACGGATATGTACATATGGATGAAACTAATTGCATCCGTTCTGATATTGATTATAAATTTATTTGCTTTTTATAATTATAATGAGTTACAGGAAAAAGCTTTATATCAGGCAGAAAGACAATTTTTAACGCAGCAGGTGGAAAATTATGCGACTCAACTGCAGGAAATGAGTAAAACCTGGCAACAGGCAAGAGAGTATCGTCATGATATGAAACAAAAGTACCTATTGATAGAGTCCTATTTAAATCAGAATGAATATGAAAAAATAAGGAATCTTTATCAGCAAAACGTTGAGGTCCTAACAGAAGATGAATATATTTCTAAAACAGGAAATATAAGCTTTGATACAATTGTTAACTATAAGGCGGCAGTTGCGAAAAAAAATAATATAATGGTCAGATTAAATACAGTAATTCCATATGATATGAAATTGGATGATGTGGATTTATACAGTTTACTGGGAAATATGTTTGATAATGCGATGGAAGCTACTCAGAAAGTAGAAGCAGACGAACGTGAGATTAAGCTGACAGCAAAAATATCGGGGAATAATTTATATTTGGAAATGGAAAATCCATATGCGGGGAATCTGAGAAAACAGGGGAAAAATTATCTTACGACAAAAGAAAACAGAAAAGAGCATGGATTGGGGCTGCGGATTGTGGAAAGTATTGTAAAACGCCATAATGGACAGATGCTTATAGATGATAAAAATAATTATTTTAAGGTAAAGGTACTTCTCTATGATATTGGAGAGTAGAGAAAAAATTTTTTCTCATTCAGGACATAAACTGTCCCGTAATGGCATCCCTTAATAGAGAGAGACTTTTGCGGGGAATGATTATGCCGAACGAAAAAATGGAGAATTTGCTGAACCTGGCGCTTGATGCGACAGAGGAGGAGCGGGACAAATCGTTAGAGCTTGACATCGGGTATGACAGCGCGGAGCGCACATGGGAGGTTATCGTAAAGTTCGTCGGTACGACGGAAGACCTGGAGGCGCTTTTGCGGGAAAATTTTACGGCAGAATTTGACGGCATCAAACTGACAAATCTGCAGAATGAGTATGCGATCCTGGTGCTCCCGGAGCATATTGTTGAGAAGGTGGCGGCATTGCCGGAAATCGAGTATATGGAAAAGCCCAAGAGGCTCTTTTTTGCGGTGAACAACGGAAAAAGGGCCTCCTGTATTTTACCGCTGCAGACGGGCGGAACGGCAAATGTGCCGGATAACGGGAGAAACAACCTCACGGGCAGAGGCGTGATTGTGGCAGTGATTGATTCCGGGATTGACTACTCCCACCCGGATTTTCGCAATGCGGACGGTACGACAAGAATCTTAACCCTGTGGGATCAGACAATTCCGGGAGGGAGTGTGCCGGATATACGCACCGGAGGGGAGGCACCGCCATTTGCGGAGCAGCAAGAGCCGGGGCGGTTTTTGCAGTCCCCCGACGGTTTCTTTCTCGGGACGGAATTTTCCGCAGAGGTGATTAACCGGGCTTTGGAACAGCCCACGGAGCAGCAGCGGTATCAGGTCTGTCCCAGCCGTGACAGCTCGGGTCATGGAACACATGTGACAGGCATCGCCGCGGGAAACGGGGCTGCTTCGCAGGGCAGATACCGTGGGGTTGCCTATGAAAGTCCGCTTGTTGTGGTAAAGCTGGGAATTTCCGGTGAGCGCGCTTTTCCCAGGACGACAGAACTGATGCAGGCGGTTGATTACTGTATCAGAAAAGGCAGGGAATACGGTATGCCCTTGGTTTTAAATTTAAGCTTTGGAAATAATTACGGCTCTCACTCCGGAACGTCGCTGATTGAGACTTATCTGGACGATATGGCAAATTACTGGCGTACCTCGATCGTCATCGGGAGCGGAAATGAGGGGGCCTCTGCGCTCCATGCGTCAGGAATTGTGCAGGAAAACCGCACGCAGGAAGTTGAAATTGCAGTAAGCCCCTATGAGACATCTCTGAATCTTCAAATTTGGAAAAATTATGCAGATGATATGACGGTTTCCCTGATAAATCCGGGCGGACAGCGGGTGGGACCGATTCAGAGAATACAGGGACCCCAGCGCTTTCGGATGGGGGCGACCGATATTTTGCTTTATTATGGAGAACCGAGCCCCTACAGTCCCTATCAGGAAATCTATTTTGATTTTTTGCCGGCAGGAGATTATATTGACAGCGGTGTATGGATAATACAGCTTACACCGCAGAGAATCGTTGTGGGAAATTATGATATGTGGCTTCCGGCGGGCGGCGTTTTAAATGAGGGCACCGGGTTTTTGCACCCGACGGCAGAGACGACGCTTACCATACCGTCAACGGCGCAAAAGGCTGTTACGGTTGGCGCTTACGATGCCTATTTTGATCGGGCGGCGGCTTTTTCGGGGCGCGGCTATACCAGGGAGACCAACCAGGTAAAGCCGGATCTTGTGGCTCCGGGGGTGGATATTACCTCCTGCGCACCGGGCGGCGGTTATGTGACAAGAAGCGGGACTTCCATGGCTGCACCGTTTGTGAGCGGAAGCGCGGCGCTTTTGATGCAGTGGGGCGTGGTAAATGGAAATGATGCTTATCTGTACGGGGAAAAGCTAAAGGCGTATCTTATACGCGGAGCAAGGCATCTTCCTGCCGCCTCTGAGTATCCAAATCCGCAGTTTGGCTGGGGAGCTTTGTGTACGGCGGATAGCCTGCCGGTTTAGGAGAATGAAAAAGGCAAATTCGATTGTCGACAGAACGAGTGTTATGTTATAATAAAGCACGTATTTTGGCAAACGGGGGAGGACCTATGAATTACACAGGATACGAGCTGCTCTGGCTGTTTTTTATTTATTCCTTTTTAGGCTGGGTGCTGGAGACGGTCACGGCGGCAGCAAAGCAAAAGAGATTTGTCAACAGGGGACTGATTAACGGGCCGTTTTGTGTGCTGTACGGTATCACGGCAATTGTTATTTCTGTTTTTCTGCCGGAGTTGACAGGAATCTGGCTGTTTCTCGGAAGTATGATATTGGCTACGGTCGCGGAATGGGTTGCCGGACATCTGGTAGAGCGGATGTACCACGAGCGCTGGTGGGATTATTCGGCCATGAGGTGGAATTTTGACGGCTATATCTGCCTGCCAGTTTCTGTTTTGTGGGGAGTCCTTGGCGTATTGATTATGCGGTGGGGTAATCCGTTATTTACGGGGCTGTTTCGGTTGTTCCCCACTCTGATGGGAAATATCATTATCTGGCTGCTGACTGTAATTCTGGCAGTTGATATTGCGGCAACGCTGATTATCATGTCGGGCCGCAGCAAGAGGATGGAGCGCTGGAGGGCGGCGGATGAGTGGCTGACCCAAATCAGCAGCCGTCTCGGCAGATGGATTTACGGACATGTGGACGCGCGTATTCGGCGCGCGTATCCGCAGGCAGCGGTGAAAGAGACGGCAAAGGAAGAAAAGACCGTTTTTGCGCAGGGCTGTGATTTTTATAAAATCGTGATGCTGTTTTTCATCGGGGCGTTTCTGGGTGACATTACGGAAACGATTTTCTGCCGGATTACGGCAGGGGTCTGGATGAGCCGCAGCAGTGTGGTCTGGGGGCCGTTCAGTATCGTCTGGGGGCTTGCGATTGCGGGAGTAACGCTGCTGCTTTATAAATATAAGGATCGCGGGGACGGTTTTTTGTTTGCCATGGGAATGTTTCTCGGGGGCGCTTATGAGTATCTTTGCAGTGTGTTTACGGAGCTGGTGTTTGGAACCGTGTTTTGGGATTATAGCGGGATGCCCTTTAATCTGGGCGGAAGGATTAATCTCCTGTACTGCTTTTTCTGGGGTATTGCCGCCGTTGTATGGTTTAAAGTACTTTATCCGAGACTTTCGGCGCTGATTGAGAAGCTTCCGATTCTGACAGGGAAAATTATCACGTGGATTCTGATTGTATTTATGCTCTGTAATGTGGCGGTCACATGTATGGCGCTGGTACGCTATGATGAGAGAAGCCGCGGTGTTCCAGCGAACCAGGAATGGCAGAAAGTGATGGACGAGCGGTTCGGCGACGAGCGGATGGAGCGTATTTATCCGAATGCGGTGAAGGTCGAGGAATAGTATCTGACAAAGGAAAGGAGAATCAGAATGGTATATCATATTGTGATGTGGAAATTTAAACCGGAAATCAAAGAGGACGAGAAACCCGCCTTAAAAAAGGCAATGGCGGAGAATTTGAAAGCGCTTGTGGGAAAGGTGCCGGGACTTCGCACCGTTGAGTTTGTGGAGAACCCGCTGCCGTCAAGCACGCATGATGTCGCGTTGGTCACGACCCTGGAGCGGCCGGAGGATGTGGAGATTTACGCCGGACACCCAGAACATGTGAAGGCTGCGGATACCTATATCCGCCCTTACGTGACGGAGCGTGTATGTCTGGATTATGAGGTGCGGTAAGATTTAATAAAATTATGAAAAAGCACAGGCGGTATGCACCCGGAAAGGTGCATACCGCCTGTTTTGCTGTCAACGGATCGTTTCATTTAAAACTTCTGTTTCCATCGGAATTTCCGTTTCTTCTGAAACATCCGAATCCTCCGGCTGTTTTGTGCCGTCGGTCAGTTCCGTATCGTCCGGCAGCCCGGTATCGTCCGAAATTTCGGTGCTTTCCGGAAGTTCTGTATCACCGGGAAGTTCTGTATCACCGGGCAGTTCCGTATCACCGGGAAGTTCCGTATCACCGGGGAGTTCCGTATCGCCGGGAAGTTCCGTTTCACCGGGGACTTCCGTTTCTTCCGGAAGCTGTGAATCCTCCGGGATTTCAGTGTCGTCCGGGATTTTGGTATCGTCCGGAATTTCGGTATCGTCCGGGATCTCGGTATTGTTCGGAATTTCGGTATTGTCCGGAATTTCGGTATTGTCCGGAAGCTCTGTGCTGCCCGGCAGTTCGGATTCTTCCGGAAGCTCCGTTTCACCGGGGACTTCCGTTTCTTCCGGAAGCTGTGAATTCTCCGGGATTTCAGTGTCGTCCGGGATTTCAGTGTCGTCCGGCAGTTCAGATTCCTGAAGTTCCGTATCAAGCGGAGCTTTTTTTGCTTTGTCCGTCTTTTCGGGTGCTGTAAGTTCCTCCGTAATGTTGACGGAAATCACATTTGAAAATGGTGTCTTTGTTCCGTCATCCAATATGGCGCGAACCTCAAATTGCCAGGTGGAGCCTTTCTTGAAGGCGACGGTCTTACCGGATTCATTTTTATAAGTAGTGCCGCTGTAGGAGGCAGCGTCGACCGTTTTTAATTTATCGAAGTTGTCGTCCCCGGCGGGTGCAAAGTAAATCTGATATTTTTCTGCGCCGCTCCATTTGCTCCAGGAGAGTGTCAGCTGTCCGCCGGACACACTGCCGGTTAGCTGAATCAGAGCCTGACGGGAAAGCGGGGAGGAGTAAGCCCCATAGTAAGTGTTTCCGTTTTTGGTGACATAGGCGCGTACTTTATAATAGTAGGTCTGTCCGGAAACAGTGTCGCAATCCGTAAACGTAGTCTCTGCTGTGTCAGTAATCTGTTTGTAATTGCCGTCCTCGGAGGTTGCGCGCACAACCTGATAGCCGCTCACATCCTTCTGGGAGAGCCAGCAGAGCGATATTTCGTTGCCCAGGACGCTGCAGCTGTCCGTTTGCCATTGTACTGCCCCGGCCGACACCGTGACCTTTTTCGTTTTGGAAAAAGAACCGTAAAGCTTTACCTTTTTATCCGGGTTCTTCTGGGACGGTGCATATTTGAACATTCTTATTTTATAGGTGTAGGTAGTACCTGGTTTCACATTATCATCTGTATATCCCGCAGTGGAAATTCCAGTTACGGTAGCAATTTTTTTGCCGTCGCGGTAGACTTCATAGCCGTCTCCATACTCCATCAGAGGCCAGAAAATGCTTACCGCCGAAGTACTGTCAATATGAAGATTCCCGATGGACGCCTTTTTGCGCAGGGAAGGCATTTTACTGTATTTGGACTTCTTGAAGCCGGAAATATCCTCCCATTTGGAGAGGTTGGTGTTTGATAACAGCGGTTTCGTAAACTTCAGGGAGTCCTTGGAGTCTATGTATTGAAAAACATCCCAAATCAGTCTTTTGTTTCCTGCGGAATCATAAAGCCCCCAATAGCACCCCTGGGCCGTTTCAATGTAATGGTCGTAGTGACGTCCGTAGATAAAGGCCTCTATCATACTGTTCGCTTCACTCAGGTAATAAGCATAAGCGTAGGCGGCGGCCTGGACCACCTCTCCGTAGGACGTGTTGAAGGATTGCTCGGAAAGCATGATCGTATAATCCTTGCCGAAATTCTTTTTCACATAATTTGTGAGCACGTTCAAGTTGCGGAAAGTGACGAACGTGGAGCCGGTGGAATTTGTCGCAAGGGAATCGTCCCAGAAAATCGGATCCGTAAGCCCCTGAGGATAGGCGTGGTAAGCAATCTGGAAAACGATTTTTCCCTTTGCGTTGATTTGGCGGTAAAATTCATCCAAAGTTGCCTTTGTGGTGAAATGCTGGCGACCGCCGTTGTCGGCGTCCAGATTCCAGTTGTAATCCAGGCTGATATAAACTTTGGAATTTTTGCTGACACTCTTTACGGCATTGTAGCAGATACGGAAGGAACGCGCATATTCTCTCATGTAGGTCGAGAGCGTTTTGCCGCCTCCGTAATTCCACTCACCCGGCTGGTTGACCTCATTTCCAAGAATCCACCCCGAGACAAGATTCTTTTTAACTCCGTAACGGGAGGCAAGGAAGGACATCATTGCTTCAAAGGTACGGCAGCCCTTTTGGGTGGAAGTATTAAAGGATGAATACTGCGCGGAATTAACCCCGCCGTAAATCATGCTTGAGGTGGCATCGGCGTAATCATTCGGCAGAAGAAGAATGACAGTCACCTTCGTGCCGGCTTTATTGCAGGCCTGTACCAGAGCATCGTTGCTCTCAATAGTAGAACGATTAAAGTAGTAATTTTTTCCGCAGTATTTATAGCGAATGGCATTGGAGGTATCGGTTGTCAGCAGGGAATTGGCGGTCCAGTTGACGACGGCGTGCTGCGTTCGAAGCTCCAGGGAATCCGTAAGATTTTCGACCTGAAGGCCCTTCTTGGAGATGGTTTTTGCACCCGTTCCGGTGTAGGAGGCCAGCTTCTCCGGATTTGTGATATAAAATGCGTTGCTGATAATCTGGTATTTTTTGCCTGTTTTGTATGCAATGACATACTTTTTGTAGAGCATGTCCGATTTGTATTTAGCGGTAAGCGTTATTTTGCCAAAGCGCGCCTTTCCGGAGGCAATCGGCGTCGCGCTCTTTTTGCCGGATTCGGAGGAATAGGCGTTTAGGGCAAGCAGATACAGCTTCTTTTTTGTGTTCTTGTTCTTCTGGTTGACGGTCGCCTTGACAGTCAGCTTTTTCCCGCTGCCGTTTAACTTACAGGAGGTAATGGAAAGCGGCTTTGTGGCAGCGTTTAGCTGCTCGGGTACAGCTCCCGTAAACAGCAGGAGGCAAAGAAAAACAAGAATTGGAAACATAAATTTAGGAAAAATCTTTTTTTTCATTCGTTAAAACTCCTCCGAATTTTTATTTGACACGATTATATCATAAATATGAGAGAAAATGTGATTGAATCTACTGTATTTTTAAGATATTATAAATTGAATTGATAAAAGTGGGGAAGCGGGGGATGACCATGAAAAGAATAGCCTTGATTATGGATGGCTGGAAACATTATTTTACATATGCCTGGCCTTCCGGAATTCTTGAGCGTATCAGAAGGACAGGCGAAGACGTAAATCTGTATATATTTAACAGCTCCGGGGACTGGAGCCGCGACGAAAAGTACAATGAAGGCGAATATAATATCTATCGGCTGCCGGATTTTAGGAAATTTGACGGGATTATACTGGATTTGAATAATATCCGTTATCCAGAGGTGAGGGAAGAGATTGTAAAGCGCGCCTCACAGGCAGGAGTCCCGGTTATTTCCATTGCCAGCGAGCAGGAGGGGTTTTATTATGTCGGAATTGACAATTACCGCGCGATGCGGGAGGTGATGGAGCATCTTTATACTTGTCATGGCTGTCGGAACTATTGGTTTGTGATGGGTCCCGAGGATAATTACGAGAGTCTTCGCAGGCTGGAGGCAATAAAGGATTATCTGCAGGAAAAGGGACTTGCCTTTTCGGAGAAAGATTTTTTTTGCGGGAGCTTTGAGTACCAGTGCGGTCTGCACGGATTTGAAAAGCTTTTGGAGACGCATGAAAAACTGCCGCAGGCAGTGGTCTGCGGCAACGACAATATCGCAGTGGGAGTATGCGAGGCCGCAGCAGCGGCGGGCTATCGGGTTCCGGAGGATTTTTGTGTGACCGGATTTGATAATTTTGATAAGGCAGCCTATTATGCGCCGCGTATTACCACGGTCAGCCATATTCGAGAGGAGGTCGGGGAGCGCTGCGCGGAATTATTGTTTCGGATTTGGAATGGAGAGGACCAGCCGCGGTTTCATTATACGGGAACAGAATGTATTTTCTGGGACAGCTGCGGCTGCCGCGCCGGGGGAGAGCAAAGGGAAAGAGAATACCTGAAAAATCAGATTATGTATGGGATTGAGACAAGCAGGTTTGAGGATGAGGTGTTGTCTCTTGAATATGAACTGATGAAGTGCGGGACAGTCCGGGAAATGATGCATTGTATTCCGCATTGTATTCCGTCTTTGAAATGCGATGCCATGTATTTGGTGCTTGATTCCCGTCTGGATGCGTTTAAAAATCAAAAGGAAGGGCATTATAATGCCCGCCTTGTGGAAAATGAGGGCTTTCTGGTCAGGGGCTACCCCAGGAGAATGAAGGTTCAGTTTGCTTATGAAAACGGTCGGGTGCTGGATGTGGAGGATATGGAAATTACAGATCTTTTTCCAACGTTTGACGCCCCGGAGGGTGGAACGGATTTTTTATTCCTGCCCATGCATTTCAGGGACTGGACGGTAGGTTATTTTGTTATCCGCAACGCAGTGTATCTGATGGAAAAGCAGTATCTGTTTTCCGTAGTAAAGACATTGACTAACGCAATGGAAAATCTGCATAAAAAAGAAAAGCTGGAATATATGAATCAGATTTTATCTGAACTTTACATCAAGGATTCCATGACCGGGATGTATAACAGGCTTGGCTATCAGAAGCTGGCAGAGCCTTATATTCGAAATATGCGCCGGAAGAAAAAGAAGGTTCTCGTACTGTTTATTGATTTGGACCGGTTAAAATATATCAATGACAATTACGGACATGAGTATGGAGATTTTGCTATTATTACCATAGCGAAGGCGATTTTGGCACACAGTGTTTCGGACGCGGTACCGTCGAGGACGGGAGGAGATGAATTTATTCTTTTGCAGGGGGCGGACGATGTCGGGGAAGGAGAAAGAATTGCAAGGAATGTTCGAACGGAACTCACACAGGTGTCAGAACAGATGGGACTTCCGTTTATGTTAAGTGCAAGTATCGGTATTGCGGTGGCGGAGCCGGACGGAAAAGAGGGCATTGAGGAGCTGATACGCAGAGCCGAAGAATTGATGTATCAGGAAAAAACGGAAAAGAAGGTTGAGAGGAAAAGTTGACAAATGATAAGTGCGTTAAGGAAAATCCGGGGCCATGTGCGTGCCTGCTGTAAACAGAGTTTTCAAGATACGGGAAAGGGAGCCTGCGCGGCTTCCCTGGCGGTGATTGGCCTGTTTCTCGGCGGGCTCGCGTCGGAATTTTTTGTGCCCCGCGTGCTTTTCTTTTTTGCGGGAACCCTGCTCGGAGGCGGCGCTGCGTGGCTTGTGCTTACCTTATGCGGCCGGGTGTTGGGGTGGTTTTTGAAAGGAAACGGAAAAGAGATCGCGTATTGTCTCGCCGGAATTGCGGTGTTCGGCGGTTTTTGCGCTTACGGCAGCGTCGGAGCGGATGAGGAGGCCGGTGCGGTGTTCGGTGCGGTTTCCTTTTTGGCGGTAATCCTGTTTTCCAAAAGCCTGTGGGCTTTTTTTCGGAACAAAGTAAGGCTGTTTCCCGTGAAGGCGGGCCTTTTTGCGGGTGTGGTTTACACGGTGCTGCTTGCGGCGCTTTTATTCGGCACAGGCTTTTCGGATTCCTATATTGACGATTCCCGTCGGCAGAACGGACGTGTTATGGAGGCGGGGGAGGTAGAGGGCTTTGCGGAATACGCGGCGGCAGGGGAGTATACGCCGGTGAGCGTGACCTACGGACCCGACGCTGACACGGCGATGGCTACGGCGACTGACACGGCGACTGCAACGGCGATTGACACGGCAGCTGCCGCAGAGATTGTCACGGGAACCGTGGATCTGAGCCGTTACGTGGCGGAGGAGCCGGCCTGGCGCAGGCTTTACCGGAGCCTGTTTACGGAGCATACGCTCTCGGATGCCCCGATTGCGGGAAAAATCTGGTATCCGAAGGAAGCGTCAAATTGCCCGGTCATTTTTATGGCGCACGGCAATCACAGCATAACGGAGAAATCCTGGCTCGGCTATGACTATCTTGGGGAATATCTGGCATCCCACGGCTATGTATTTGTCTCAGTGGATGAAACGATTTTGAATGAGCGCAGCGGCGAAAACGATGCGCGCGCCATCCTGCTTCTGGAGAATATTGCCGCCCTGCTCGAGCTTGGGAAAGAGGAGGACTGCGTGCTTTACGGGAAGCTGGACGAGGAATGTCTTGCGCTGGCAGGACATTCCAGAGGCGGGGAAATGATTGCGGACGCATATCTGTTCAATGACTATGACACCTATCCCAGCAACGGTATGTTTCCGCTCGATTATCATTTTCAAATTAAGGCACTGCTTGCGGTTGCGCCGTCGGCAGGGCAGTATCTTCCGGCCGGACATGAGGTGGAGCTGTGCGACGTGAATTATCTGGTGCTGCAGGGAGCAAACGACCAGGATATTACCGTTTTTCAGGGAAATGAGCAGTATGAAAATATTACGTTTTCCGGAGAAGGGGATTACATCGCTTCCTCGCTTTACATTGCGGGGGCGAATCACGGGCAGTTTAACACGCTCTGGGGAAGCTATGACAGCGGCAGGCCGTTTTCCCTGTGGCTGAATGTGAAAAATCTGATGGAGCAGGAAGAACAGCAGGAAATTTTAAAGCTGTTTGCGCTTGTTTTCTTCGACAAGACCTTAAAGGGTGAAGATACCTATGCGGACCTTTTGACGGATTATGCCAGATATGCGGCGTATCTGCCGGATACGCTGTATGTGCAGCAGTATCAGACCTCGGATGTAAGGATCGTCGCGGATTTTGAGGAAGATTCCGACATTACGGAGACCGGGGAGGAAACGGAACTTACGGCGCGGCATATGGCGATGTGGACGGAGGAGGAGCTGTCCTATTCTGTGGAGGGAATGGGAAAACGTGAAAATTACGCACTGCGGTTAAAGTGGAAAGAGACAAAGCAGGCTTATTACGAAATCGAGTTTTCCGGGACGCAGAGGGCAGGAGAGGGCGGTCTTCTGTTTGATGCCTGCAATCTTGCGGAGTCCGGAGCACCGTTGGATTTTACGGTGGTGCTGACCGACGGGGCGGGCAGGACGGCAGAAGCCGCGGTTTCTTCTTCGTCGGTTTTGTATCCGGCGTTTCCGGTGCGTCTTTCCAAAATACAGTATCTCTTTGGGGAGGAGGATCAGAAATATCAGTTTCAGGTGGTGCAGCTTCCTCTGCGGGCGTTTTCGCAGGAGAGCGGTTTTGACGCGGGGCAGATAAAGAGCGTCCGGTTTTTGTTTGACAAAGCAAAGAACGGTGCGCTGCATATTGATAACATCGGGTTTGCGGAATGAGGGTACATATTTTTCTGACGCCTCATATAATAGGATAGAGGACGATAGGAAAAGGTGAATGGATGAAGTTTTTATTTCCGGGAGACCGGGGAACCTTTGTAGAGTATCTGCAGCTTGCGCTGACCAGGGCCGGGCATCCGGTGAACATTGACGGAATCTTCGGCGATAAAACCTGTGCGGCGCTTTCGGCTTTTTTGGGAAGCGGGGGAAATTGCACGGTCAGCCATGAGGTCTGGCAGAGGCTGCGGCCGTATCTTGTGGGTTATACGCGCCACCGTATAGAAAGAGGCGATACCATAGCTTCCGTTGCGGCGGAGTATGGGACGACGGAGGGAGCGGTTTTTGTGGCGAATCCCACGGTAAATGCCGCAAATCTTACGGTGGGGTCTGAGCTGGTAGTACCGCTTGGCTTTCCGCTGGTGCCTGAGCGTGTGAAATATTCGTCTGTCCTGAATGCGTATATTGTGGAGGGGCTTTTGGCGCGCTATCCATTTCTTGCGGGCGGAAGCATCGGAAAGAGTGTGATGGGAAAGGAGATTCCGTACCTGAAAATCGGCACCGGGCCGACGCAGGTATGCTACAGCGCATCCTATCATGCGAACGAGAGCATTACGACGCCGGTGCTGCTTAAGTTCGCCGAGGAATATGCGGCGGCATATGCCGCGCAGGCAGACCTGTACGGAGCCTTTGCCCCTGCGCTTGCGGCGCGCTTTACGCTTTTTTTGATTCCGATGGTAAACCCGGACGGCGTGGATTTGGCCGGCGGCGTGTTGGCTAGCGGCAGCTATTACCAGAAGGCAAGGCAGATTGCGGCAAATTATCCGGATATCCCGTTTCCGGACGGCTGGAAGGCGAACATTGAGGGAATTGATTTGAATCTGCAATTTCCGGCAGGCTGGGAAAATGCAAAACGCATCAAGTTCGCACAGGGCTACGATAAGCCTGCACCCAGAGACTATGTGGGGGAGGCGCCTCTGACCGCGCCGGAGAGCGAAGCCGTGTATCAGTTTACCAGACAAAACGACTTTTCACTGATTATCGCTTATCACACGCAGGGGGAGGTTATTTACTGGAAGTACCTGGACTATGAGCCGGAGCGCTCAAGAGAGATTGCGGATTATTTCGGTGAGGTCAGCGGCTATGCGGTTGAGGTGACGCCAGGCGAATCCGGCTACGCGGGCTACAAGGACTGGTTTATTCAGGACTATGACAGGCCGGGTTATACGATTGAGGTCGGCCTTGGCGCAAATCCGCTGCCGATGACACAGTTTGAAAGAATTTATGATGACAACAGGGGAATCCTTGTAGGAGGAATGACAGAACTGTTATAAAAGCTGAGTTTGACAGAAAAAAAGCTGCCGCGGAAACCGTGACAGCTTTTTTAGGTACATTTCATTATATAGCTTAACATAATCCTAAACATAAGTCTAGTACTTTTTTTCTTGAGTTTCCGCAGAATTATCCCTGCCAGCTATACCTGCTATATTTTGTTATCCACAGCCCTCAAAAAATACCAAAAATATAAGGAATCCTGTTCCCTTTTGATGTAAAATTAAG
>CALWHT010000014.1 GCA_944380515.1 uncultured Roseburia sp. | reverse complement strand
CCATACTGAGTGTGTTCATCCTTTTCTAATCCTTTCCTGTTATCTTATCACACTCTGTGAAAGAAACAAAGTGCGTAAGTTTTGAACTTTCTCTTCTTAAACTTACACACTTTATTTTACACCCTCTGATTATATGGTCAAGTATGTAGTGGAACACGAAATGCTTGGAACCGTAACCGGATAGAGAAGGTGCCGTCCGAATTCCGGACGGTCCATACATCAACCATCACGGTGACAGTAAACTTAGCAACTTAAAGACAACTCATGAGAGCAGTCTGGTGACAGCTCATGAAATCAGCAACAGTAATATTATATAGATTTGCCATAAATCGAGCTGTTTCCATACTCGTAAAAAACTGACCATATTTTTTACGCTCTTTTTTCGGCATTGTATCAATATAGCCATTTGTCAATTTTATAACTTTTTCCAGCATGATTTCACCCGCTTTGTATATATCTATGGATTGATTATACTATATCTAGCATTCTTTTTCAATTGCTGTTTCAGAACAAGTGTTCTTTGCAAATTTGCGCACCGCTCATATTCATAACATAAAACAATATATATATATCACATACTCTATTAACTTTATCCAAATATCATTTTCAAATACTTCTATCCCTTCTTCTGTTTTGACTGTATTAACTGTATCTGACATATTTTCACATCTCCGAATCTTAATAAACAAAAAACCGGCACAATCTGGATGTGACTCCAAACTGTACCGGCTGCATGAATTCCGTTGACATTCGCCGGGACCTGCTCCAACTTCTGGAGATGTTGCCCGCATTGCTGGCGGCTCTCTGTTTAATATTTATTATATATTTCTCCTCTGTTTCCGGCATCTATAACAATAACAACTAATTCCCCATGATTGACCGTGTAAACAATTCTGTAATCGCCAACCCTCAGACGCAATAAATCGTTATGCCCTTTTAATTTCTTGATGTCCTCGCCGTTTGGAAGCATTTCTATGGCCTTTACAATCCGGATTTTCTCATTCTTTGGGAGTTTATCAATAAACTTTTTCGCCTTCTTCTTGATGACGATTTTATACATCAGTCAAGCCCCCATTCTTTCAAGCATTCCTCAAGTGGGATGCTTTCTTTGTCCTCATCTGGCGAATTTTCGTAATTCTCAACCATTCTTTGACAGAAAATATCATCCGCTTCTTCGTCTGCCGCTATGCCTTGCACATAGGCTAATACATAGCCCATTTTATAATCCGGTATGCTATCCAGCAATTCAACAATTCTTTCTTTGTTGCTCATAATTTAATACCTCTCTTTCATGTATATATAATATTCACAGCATCTCTAATTCATAAACGGTACATCTGAAAAGTTTTCCGGCTGCTTTTCTATCGCTCCCAGTACCGCATCACGACAAAAGGCATTGAGTGAAACACCAGCGGCTTTTGCAGCTGCTTCAATCTCCGCTTTCTTTCCTGCCGGTACGGTAAAATTAAGCCTGTCATAAATTGTATTCGTGTGCTCATTCTGTTTTTTATATCTTTCTTTTAGTTTTTCTTCTGCTTTCTTCAATCTCGCTAATTCTTCGCTTGTTACTGTTGGCATATATTCACCGCCTTTAATAAGTGTACTTATTACTGACTTAATAATAACATTTTCTATATTTATTTGTCAATATATATTTAATAAGTGCATTATTAACAACTTTTAATAAATGCATTTACAATGAGTTTAATAAATTTACTGAAAATCAACTCTCTGCATTCAAAAGTTTGTCTACGAGCGAATATGCAAGCGTCACGGCCTCATTGCATGGGTTTCGGCATGTCTCCTGCGCCCCTGCTGCGTTCCATCCACCAAAACCGAACGCCCTCGGACATATAGCGAAACCACGATAATTTTATTCTATCCTTAATCCAGGCAAAAAAATAAACCGGCCCTCGGTCGATTTATCTTCATGTTTACTTGCTTTATCCGCTTTCTCTTTTCTTGTGTTTCCCATCATCAACATGGGTTCCGTGCCCGTTATCATCATACATTTCCTTTCTCCCATGGCAGAAATCGGCAAAACCGACAATCCTGTCCCCGAAATCCGGATGCGGCACGATTCCGGTATCCATCACCGCCACTGTTACATTTTGTCCTCCGAGTCCCATTCTATATGCATAATCCGTGTGAATTAATTTTTTTACGCGATTCATAAAAAAGCCTTTTTTTTCATTGTATGCCTGAATCTGATTTCTGCCAGATACAGTAGGAAAATGTAAATTTTTTCTGAATATTCAGAAGAATATTTGACTTTGCTTCTTATTTCCTTTAAAATAAAATTAATAGTTAATTAGTGAACTATTTAAAAATCTAAAAGAAAGTAGTGTGATGTACCTTGAACAAAAAACTCAGAGAAAAATTTGACGAATCAGTGAGCGCGGTTCTGCCCATTACCATCATCGTGCTGCTGCTTTCCATCTTCGTCGTTCCGATG
This sequence comes from uncultured Roseburia sp., assembly GCA_944380515.1. GTDB lineage: Bacteria > Bacillota > Clostridia > Lachnospirales > Lachnospiraceae > Roseburia. Next base: position 118,848 of record CALWHT010000014.1, on the reverse strand, counting down.
GAAACCGGAACGATAGCACTGTTTCTCGTGGGGGCCCTTATGCTGATAATCGGCATGGCATTTTTTCAGCTTGGAGCTGAAATTTCGATGACCCCCCTCGGTGAAGGCGTCGGTTCCCACATTATGAAAACCAGAAAGCTTCCGATCCTGATTACCGTATGCTTTCTGATGGGTATCATTATTACAATTGCGGAACCGGATCTTCAGGTGCTCGCCAACCAGGTTCCATCCATTCCAAACAATATCCTCATCTGGACGGTAGCGCTTGGTGTCGGAATCTTCCTGGTGATTGCTGTACTCCGTATTCTTTTTCACATCAGTCTGCCAATGCTTTTGTGTATTTTTTATTTGCTTCTGTTTCTGCTTTCCTTTGCGGCGCCGTCTGACTTTATCGCGGTTGCGTTCGACTCCGGCGGTGTGACAACCGGTCCGATGACCGTACCTTTTATTATGGCAATCGGTGTCGGTCTTTCCGCTACGCGAAATGACAAAAACGGCTCAAGTGACAGTTTCGGACTGATTTCCTTTTGCAGCATCGGACCGATTATGATGGTACTGCTGCTCGGCATTTTCTACCACCCGACGAATGCGTCATACACGGCAACGGAAATTCCAAACGTTGTAACCATGCAGGATGTCCTGCGGCAATTTGTCGATATGGTTCCGGATTACAGCCATGAAGTTTTCGTCTCCATGCTTCCGGTACTGTGCGTATTTCTGATTTTCCAGTTATTTTCCAGACGCTACCACAAACACCAGGTAATTAAAATGGTTGTAGGCTTTGTGTACACGATTATCGGACTCATTCTGTTTCTGACAGGCGTAAACGTTGGGTTCGCTCCGGTGGGCAGCCTGCTCGGAAGCAATATCGCCGAACAGTCCTGGAAATGGATTTTGATTCCCATCGGCGCTCTTATCGGTTATTATATTGTTAAGGCAGAGCCTGCGGTACAAATCTTAAACCATCAGGTGGAAGATGTCACAAGCGGTTCTATCTCCAGGCAAGCCATGAATCTGAGCCTCTCCATCGGTGTTTCAGCATCCGTCGGACTCGCGATGCTGCGCGTGCTGACCGGCTTAAATATTTACTGGCTGATTATTCCCGGATACGTGATAGCTTTGATTCTGACCAAATTCGTGCCGAAGGTATTTGTCGGCATCGCCTTCGACTCCGGCGGTGTTGCCAGCGGTCCGATGACTTCTACCTTCCTGCTGCCCCTGGCAATGGGCGCATGCGTCGCTGCCGGCGGAAACGTGGTAACCGACGCTTTCGGCGTTGTCGCCATGGTAGCATTGGCTCCCTTAATCGCGATTCAGATTATGGGTGTCTCTTACAATATCAAGCTCAAAAAATCCCAGGCCGAGGCCGCTGTCGAAGCAAGGCTTGATGACAATGAGATTGTAGAACTCGAGGAGGAATAAAGAGTGAAAAATTTATTTTTCACTCGCAAGTTTGTGTCTGCGCGCTGCTTGACAGCAAACTTGTTATGCGCAAAAAGCAGCGCAGAAATGAGGAATAAATTATGCAGGATTTGAAAAAGAAACACGCTTTTCGGTGTCTGGTCGTCATTATCGACTCCAAGATACGCGAAAAATTATCCGAATTTTTAGCAGAATCCGAAGTTCCCATCTATTATCAGCTGCATGGAATCGGAACAGCCAGCTCTGAATTTCTTGAACTCTGCGGTTTGGGCGGAATCCAGAAAAGCATCGCACTGTGCTTTGTGCCAAAGGAGCGTACCCGGATTCTGCTTGCCGAAATGAACCAGGCGCTCTCCCTTCATAAAAAGGGAACCGGTATCGCCGTCAGCATTCCAATCAACGGCGTGCAGGGCTGGCTATATAAGCTTCTGGAAACAGGAATCGACCAGACAGAACAGGAAGAAACAGAAAAGGAAGTGAAAAAAATGAGTGAAACAATTACACATGCCATGATTCTCGTAACCATCAACCAGGGCTACAGCGACAATGTTATGAACACCGCAAGAGCCGCGGGCGCAACAGGCGGCACCGTCTTAAAAGGTCTGCGCTGCAGTCCCGGAAAATCCGCGATGATTTTCGGAATCACGATTCAGGAGGAACAGGAAATCATTGCCATTGTTGTCCCGAAAGAGAAAAAGACGGCCGTCATGAGCGCCATCAGCAAGGAACACGGCCTTGATTCTCCTGCCCACGGAGTGACGCTCTCACTTCCGGTAGACGGAATCATTGGACTTTAAAATACTGTCCGAAAACATGCTTTAAAATACAAATTTCAGACATAAAAGCAGGGTTGCTGTCTCACAGATGAATGAGCATCCATGAGACAGCAACCCTGCTTTGTTTATAGAAAAATTCTTATTGCTTCACACCGGAAGTTCCGCATCTCTTTAAGCGTTTGCCGGAACGTCCTTCATAGAGAAGCTGATTCTTCCCATCTTATCTTTTCCAAGGCAGACAACCTTCACCTTATCGCCCAGCGTAAGCACATCCTCGACGCGGTTGATTCTCTCTTTGGCAATCTTGGAAATGTGAACCATCCCCTCTTTTCCGGGAGCGAACTCAAGGAACGCGCCAAACTCCTTGATGCTTACGACCGTTCCCACAAGGATTTGGCCTTCCTCAAAGTCAGTCGTAATAATTTTAATCATCTCCACCGCCTTATCCATCATCGCGGTGTCCGTTCCGCATACGGATACCGAACCGTCGTCCGCAATATCAATCTTAACGCCCGTACGGTCAATGATTTCATTGATGGTCTTACCTCTCTGGCCGACCACATCACCGATTTTTTCCGGATTAATCTGGATTTGAACAATCTTCGGCGCATATTTGCTGACCTCTTTTCTCGGCTCCGCAATCGCCTTAGACATTACCTCATCCATAATGTAGATTCTCGCCTCTCTCGTCCGTGCGATAGCTTCCTCCACAATCGGTCTCGTAAGTCCGTGAATTTTAATATCCATCTGGATTGCCGTGATTCCCTTATGCGTACCGGTCACCTTAAAGTCCATATCACCGAAGAAATCCTCAAGCCCCTGAATATCGGTAAGCACAATGTAATCATCATCGGTATCCCCGGTAACAAGACCGCAGGAGATACCTGCAACCATCGCTTTGATCGGCACACCCGCAGCCATCAGAGACATACAGGAAGCGCAGGTGGAAGCCATGGATGTAGAACCGTTGGACTCAAAGGTCTCGGAAACGGCACGGATTGCATACGGGAACTCTTCCTCGGAAGGAAGCACTGCCATAAGCGCTTTCTCCGCCAGCGCGCCATGTCCAATCTCACGACGTCCCGGACCGCGTGAAACCTTTGTTTCTCCTACGGAGTAGGCCGGGAAATTATACTGATGGATATAGCGCTTCGTTGTAATATTCTCATCCAGACCGTCAATCTTCTGAACCTCGGAAAGCGGGGCAAGCGTCACGACATCGCAAATCTGCGTCTGACCGCGGGTAAACATCGCGGAGCCGTGAACTCTCGGTATCAAATCCACCTCTGCCGCCAACGGACGAATCTGGTTGATCGCACGACCGTCCGGACGCTTATGATCCTTTAAAATCATCTTGCGGACCGTCTTCTTCTGATACTGGTAAACAGCCTCGCCAAGCACGGCAAGCCATTCCTCATTGTCAGCGAACGCCTCCTCAAGCTTTTCGGTAATCTGGCGTATATTTTCCTCACGCTTCTGCTTCTCGTCGGTAAATACCGCTTCCTCCATCTGCTCCGGCGTGATAATCTCTTTGATTGCCGCAAACATCTCCTCCGGAATCGCGCAGCTCGTATATTCATGCTTCGGCTTTCCGACCTCCGCCTGGATCTGATTGATAAACGCGATGATTGTCTGGTTTACGTCATGACATTTGTAAATCGCCTCTATCATCTTATCCTCAGGGATTTCATTTGCACCCGCCTCAATCATAATTACCTTTTCCGCGGTGGATGCAACCGTAAGCTGCAAATCTCCCGTATCCCAAATCTTCTGGGACGGATTTACGATAAACTCTCCGTCCACCATGCCCATCTGGGTCATCGCGCAGGGGCCTGCGAACGGAATATCGGAAATTGTGGTGACAAGAGCCGAGCCAATCATGCCTACCACCTCCGGGCGGCATTCCGGATCCACGGACATTACCATGTTGTTAATCGTCACATCGTTGCGGTAATCCTTCGGAAACAGCGGACGCATCGGCCGGTCAATCACGCGGGAAGTAAGGATGGCATTCTCGGATGCCTTGCCCTCTCTCTTATTGAAGCCTCCCGGAATTTTTCCTACCGAGTACATTTTCTCCTCATATTCCACGCTGAGCGGGAAGAAGTCGATTCCATCTCTCGGCTTGTCCGATGCCGTAACGGTGGATAATACCGTCGTATCTCCATACTTTAAGAGCGCTGCGCCGTTTGCCTGCGCACAGACTCTCCCGATGTCAACGGTCAGTGTTCTGCCTGCAAGTTCCATTGAAAAGCTTTTATACATTGTTTTTCTCCTTTTTGTCTGATATCGGCCGGACGGAAAGTTTTTTCCGGTGCCGGCAAAGCAGAAGCACCGAAACTACTGAAAAACACATGAATTTCATATCCTTTTCAGTGGTCTCGGATATACGCTTCTGCCCGCCATCCGAAGCCCGGACGGCATACACGCCTTTTCGGGCGTAAACTTAAAATCGAGTGGAACAAAGCCCACTCGATAAAACCGTATGGAAAACCATCCCATACGGCAGCCCGTACGGAAAAATCGCTTTCCATACGGGCCGCAATTTTACTTTCTAAGACCTAAACGTTCAATTAAGGAACGATATCTCTCGATATCTACCTTCTTTAAGTAAGCCAGTAAACCACGTCTCTGACCAACCATCTTTAAGAGACCGCGTCTTGAATGATAATCATTCTTATTCTGCGCCAGATGTGCGTTCAGCTCTTCAATACGTGCCGTTAAAATAGCAATCTGAACCTCCGGTGAACCTGTGTCTCCCGGTGTTCTGCCGTATTCTGCAATAATTGCCTGTTTCTTTTCCTTTGCGATCATATTATGACCCTCCTTTTCTTATTAAACGCCCTGTGCCGATGATACCGGCGAATACTCAGTAAAAGGTCGGAGTCGTCCATCTACCGAATATGGGCTAAATCACACCCGTATACTATAACACAGAATCGCTGTGATGTAAATGCTTATTTTCAGTTATTGATTACACGCACGACTTTTACCGGAGTTCTGTAATAAGCGCCCGAAATCTTGATGCCGGATTTCGGCGAACTTGCATGGACAACCTGTCCGCTTCCGATATAAATCGCCACATGATTGATGCTGCTTCCGTTTCCGTAGAAGAATAAATCTCCCGGCTGTGCCTCGGAAGCGGAAATGCTCGTACCGCAATTTGCCTGCGCCCTTGAGGAATGCGGCAGTGAAATACCGTAGTTGGCAAATACACTTAAGACAAAGCCGGAGCAATCTGCTCCATTGGTTAAGCTCGTCCCTCCCCATACATAGGGATTACCGACAAACTGGGTTGCAAACTGCACAAGGGAAACCCTCACATCCGAAACTCCCTCACCGTAACGCACCTCCGTCATGGTCTGGGCCTTCGTCAGCTCAGTGGAAATCTCCACATATTCGGAGGATACATAGCCCTCATCACTGTCGACGTTGATTTTCACCCAGCCGTCCATGACCTCAACCACCTCGAGCTCCTCGCCCTGAGGCATCATCGTAATCACGGAACAATCCGTGTTCGGCTCTTCCCTCACATAAAGCGTCGTCGTTGTAACGGTCGCCAGCGTCTGCTGTACCTCACGGGCCTTTGCAATCGCAGCCTCTCCGGTCAAAAGATATTCGGACTTGACATAGCCCGTAACTTTGCCGGACTCAATCTTAGTCCATTCGCCCTCCGTGCCAAGGATCTCACATCCGGCGTTATTCGGCATCTTACCTACAACTTCCGCCTCCGTTCCGGGAGCTTCCCTTACATTTAAATTGCCGTCTACCTGTGCAACGCCCAGATTCGTATATCCAAACTCAGCGGCAGCCTCCTGCAGGGCTTCCTGCTCGTCCTGCTCCTCCTGCCCGGACGCCGTTATCACCGTATCTGTCTCCGTAATCTCCGCGGCAGCTTCCGCAGATTCACTGAGATAACCTGACAATGTGTCCGTCACGCCGGACGCCACCGTCGTATTTTCATTAAAATAGGTATCCATCTGCGCTGCCAGCTCCAAAGAAACGCCGGCGCTGACGCCGCTCTGCTTCGTCTGCTTTCCTTCTACCTGATTCGCTGTATATGCCGCTGTAAAAATCAGCGTGCCTGCCGCTAAAATTCCTGCCGCCCTGATTATTTTTGCTTTCATTTCCTTGCCTTTCCGGCGTCTGGTTCCCTCTCCCGGTATCCGCCACGCCATATCTGCAATCTCTCTGTTTCTGCTACGCTACCAAGTATAGCAGTCATATTTTACGGTGTCAACATAATTTTGTAATAATTATGTAATATCTTTACTGAAATATGCCCTGCCGAAAGCAATGTCATTCTGCATCTGTTCCTTCAGCGCCTCAATGGATGCAAATTTGCGCTCCTCCCGGACCCTCGTCAAAAATTCCACGGTGACCGTTTTCCCGTAAAGATCCCCGGCAAAGTCGAGCAAATGCGTCTCCACGCCGACGGGATTATTTCCCTCAATCGTCGGTTTCTGCCCCACATTCGTGATACCCCGATACTTTTCCTCCCCGATAATAGCCTCCGTGACATAGACGCCAAAAGGCGGGAGGAGTTTTTCCTCGGGAGGTATCAGGTTTATCGTTGGGATTCCGATTTTCGTGCTGCCGATATGCCTCCCATGCAGAACCGGTCCCGTCACAAAATACCGGTAGCCCAGAAGATGATTGGCCTTTTCGATATTTCCCTTTTCAATTTCCTCGCGAACAAAGGTACTGCTGATGTCTCTGGCGTTTTCCTTCATTTTTTTCACGACGAGTACCTCATAGCCATACTCCTGTGCATACGCTAAAAGCATATGGTAGTCTCCCCTGCGGTTATGCCCAAACCGAAAATCCTCTCCCACCACAAAGCATTTTACGTGAAGCTGGCGCACGATTTTGGCAATAAAATCTTCGGCCTCCATGCACATCACAACCTCCGTAAACGGACATTCCACCAGATAATCAACGCCGATCTGTTCCAAAATATGCATTTTTTCCTGGTTGGTCGTAAGGACACGAGCCTCGATGTGGCTGATATTTCTTCTGGGCGGAATGTCAAATGTAAAAATCACCGCCGCAAGTCCCCGATCCTTCTGCGCCGCAAGCTGTTCCATCAAAAGTTCATGCCCACGATGGATTCCGTCGAACTTTCCCAGGGAAAGCACCGTGGGTTCCTCAATATAAAAATCAGTTGTATTTTTAATGTATTTCATGCTTCCATAAACACCTTTACCGGCTTATAGTCTCCTCTGTCGGAGGAATATTCATAAATTCCGATAAAATGCCCTTCTTCATCATAAACCCGGATTTGCGCCTGCTTAAGGCTCCCCCGGTAATCGGCAAACGCCTCCGGAGACATCCGGTTTCCATTATACAGCAGCGTATTCCACTCTCTTTTTATGATGGCCTTTTCCAGATGCAAAAATACGGAATCCACGGAGCGGATAAAATCAAACATCCCCGTCTCCCATTCGCCGGGCGGTATATCTCCGGCACATTCTCCGACCTTTTGTTCAATCTCTGAAAGCCGCAAAGCATCGCAAATCCCAAATTCCGATACTCTTGTCCGAACCAGCGCTTCCATGCACGCGCCGCAGCCAAGCACCTCTCCGATATCCTCACAGAGCGTCCGAATATAGGTTCCCTTTGAGCAGCGCACACGCATTTTCACTCTGGGGAGGCTGATGTCTTCCATCTCAATCTCATAGATATGAACCCGCCTTGCGGCGCGCTCCACCGTTACGCCGGCCCGCGCAAGGTCGCAGAGCTTTTTCCCGTTTACCTTCAGCGCCGAATACATCGGCGGCACCTGCTCGTAATCTCCGACAAAACGTGCCGCCGCTTCCCGTACTTTTGCCTCCGTCACAGTAACGGGACGCTCCAAAAGCACCGTCCCCGTGGTATCCTGCGTGTCCGTTGTCCTGCCAAGCAGCATGACCGCCTCATATTCCTTATCCTTATCGGTCAGCAGTCCGCACACCTTTGTCGCTTTTCCGACGCAGATGGGGAGAACGCCCTCGGCTTCCGGATCAAGCGTGCCGGTATGTCCGATTTTTTTTGTTTTTAATATGCCGCGCAGCTTTGCAACCACATCAAATGAGGTATAACCGCGCTCTTTATACACGTTGATAATTCCGTTTATCATGATGTTTCCCTGCCTGTCCCGCCGCCGTATTTATCAGGACTGTATGCCGCAGGAAAACTGCGGTGCCAGCAGATATACGTCATCCGGCGTAATCCGCATTTCCGGCATAAAAATAATCCAGTCCGTTATCATATCCAGCGAATACTCACCGACATCCCCCGTATGAAGCCCGGCAATGTAATAAGGCTCCTGCGTCAGCTCCGCCGTAACCTTCAAATCCGAAATGGCCTTCAGCTCAAACCAGATATGCTCCCGCTCGGAACCGTCGGAATTGTACTCCTCGTCCACCAAAAGCCCGAGCTTTACCAGAATTTTCACACCCTCACAGCCCGCCATGCGTTTCACATAAGCAATCCTCTCCTGCGCAAGCGCCTTCATCCGCTCCGTCTCCGCCGTACTTATCATGTAGACGGGATTTTCCGACAGCAGCTTGTCGTAGACTGTCAGCGGACATATCTGCCTTTTTTCCAGGTCTTCCTCGGAAGGGTATGTAAAGATACAGCTTGTATCCTCGTTATGACCGTCCTGCCGGTCGTCCCCGCCTCCTAGTATGTCCTCATCGTAAAGATGCACGGCTTCCTCCCACGGCAGAAGTGTCGTCACCAAAACCGCCTCTTCCGACAGTCTCGCCAAAAACAGCGGTTCTCCCGGAGCAAGCGGCTCCCCGCGCTCCAGCAGCCGGTTTGCCATTGTTTCTATGACATAATAATGCTGCTCATAATTTTCTTTTGTGGAGCCGAGCACCTCAAGCTCCGGTACATTACAGCGATTCAGCCCGTGTGAATGGAGCCATACCTGTCCGTCCTCCCCCAGGACTGCCTGTACCGTGTAAAGATAGCGCGGGGCGGGCGGCACATGGGAGTCCGCGGCAAGCGCCGCCCAGCTCCCCGAAAGTATCTTTTCGGCAGAAAAATCAATCACCGCCAAAAATCCTGCCGAAAGCAATGCGCGAAAGAGCTTTAACTGAAGATGGTAGGAGGCGAGCGCATTATCCGTAAATTCCAGTTCCATGCCAAGCCCCGTCCTGCATGCCTCAATCGCGGCAATATCCACATCCGGAAAAAGATGCTGCGCCCGGAACAGCTCCGGAAGCTCTATGTCCTCAGGATATAAGCTCCCGCAATACAGTGCGCCGTCATAAGACAGTTCAAAGGAAAGTGCTCCCTCCTCTGTCTTTGTCCCAAAAACGGTAACACCCTCCACGCGCGCAAGCCGCTCTGTCAGAATTGTGAAGCAGGCGGTCTCCGTTTCGTCCGCGGGAACCGCCACCATATAAGATATTCGATTCATATACGAGTCCTCATTCCGAAGCATTTTTCACAGCGAAGAACACAGTTTCAGGACGTTTATGTCCCTCCGTCACAATGAGCCGTCAGCCGCAAAGCTGCTCCGCTATCTCCGCAACAATGCCTTCCACGATTTCATCCGCATTTCCCGTCATAGAAAAACCGGCCGCCCGAACGTGTCCGCCGCCGCCGTGTCCCACCGCGATTTTCGCCACATCCACACCGTTTGAGGAACGGGTGCTGACTTTAAAGGCTCCGTCTTCCGTCTCATAGAGAAAAATCGCCGCCTCCGCATCCTTTGTCACCCGCAGCTGGCTGACAATGCCGTCCAGGTGCTTCGGAAGCACGTCATACTCCTGCATCTCCGCGGCTGTAATCACGCTGGAAATGCATTTCCCTCCCAAATGCAGCCTGCTCTTTAAAAGCGCAAGCCCCATAATCCTGTTTTGATTATAGGTTTTGGCAAAAAAAGTCCGCTCCACAATTCCCGGGAAATCAATTCCGAGCTGCATCAGCCGCCCGGCAGCCTCCATCGTGTGCGGAGACGTACAGGAATACTGAAATACCCCGGTGTCATGAATGATTCCCGTGTAAATACATTCTGCAATCGCTTTGTTCAGCCGTTCGCCGGGAATCAGGTCAAAAATCAGCTCGGAAGTGGAACTCGCCTCCGGAAAAATATAATTTTCGTCCGCAAAGCTCTGATTGCTGACATGGTGGTCGATGCAGATTGTCTTTTTTGCCGTCCGAAAATATTTCGCCGCATCGCCGAGCCGCCCGGCGTCTCCGCAGTCCTGCGCGATAAATAAATCATAGCACAGGCCGTCGGGACATTCGTTTTTGATTTCCCCGGAGCGCGTCAGAAATTTAAAAATATTCGGTATCGGCTCTAAATATAAATCCACACGTATATGCGGATAATAGGTTTTTATATAATTGTAGGTAGCCAGGCAGGATCCGACACAGTCGCCGTCGGGGCGGATGTGCCCAGCAACGCCTACCGTATCCGCCTCGGCCAGAAATATATCCAGATTTGTCATACGCCTTTATTCCTCTGTTTCCATACTGTCATCCGCATGGGTATCTCTGGTAATGTCGTCAATCATTTTTGACATTCTCACGCCGTATTCAATCGACTGGTCGAGCACAAACCGGATTTCCGGCGTGTTCCTCAGATTGATCGTCTTTGCCAGACGGGTACGGATAAAGCCCTCCGCACTTTTTAAGCCCGCCAGCGTGTCTTTCTGGGCTTCCTCATCCCCCAGCACGCTGATATAGGCCTTGCAGGTCTTTAAATCGGGCGCTACCTCCACCGCCACCACACTGGTGAGCTCGTGAATCCTGGGGTCCTTGATTTCCCCACGTATAATATTGGACAGCTCGCGCTGTACCTCGCCGTTGATTCTTGTATTTTTGATGCTGTTTTTTCTCATTTCTGTCTCCATTCAGGATGGCTTTCTCCCGGCGTCCCCCGCCGGGCGTCTGCCTTTTTTACTTTACCTCGGCACCTCGACCATCGTGTAAGCCTCCACAATATCAAGCTCCTCAATATCCCCGAAGCCTTCAAATACAAGACCGCATTCGTAGCCTGCCTTTACTTCCTTCACGTCATCCTTAAAACGCTTTAAGGAGGCAAGAGCGCCCTCAAAAATCTGCTCCCCGGCGCGGGAAATACGCACCTTGCAGCCTCTCTGGAAGACACCGTCAAGCACATAGGAGCCCGCGATATTGCCGACGCCGGACGATTTGAATATCTGGCGCACCTCCGCATGGCCGAGCACCTTTTCTTCGAAAATCGGGTCCAGCATGCCCTTCATTGCCGCTTCCACATCCTCAATCGCATTGTAGATTACCTTGTAAAGACGGATGTCTACATTCTCCTTGTCTGCGGTCACCTTCGCGGTCGGGTCCGGACGGACATTGAAACCGATGATGATTGCATTGGAAGCGGATGCCAGACTGACATCAGACTCGTTGATGGCTCCCACACCGCCGTGAATCACCTTCACAACCACTTCCTCGTTGGAAAGCTTAACAAGGCTCTGTCTTACCGCCTCCACAGAACCCTGGACGTCTGCTTTTACAATAATATCCAGCTCTTTTACATTGCCGGACTGAATCTGCGAGAACAAATCGTCCAGAGACATCTTAGCCTTAGTATCTTCAATCAGGCGGTTTTTACCCTCGGAAATATAAGTTTCCGCAAATGCTCTCGCCTCTTTTTCCGTATCCATTGCGACAAAGGTCTCCCCTGCCTCCGGAACCGCGGACAGTCCCAATATCTCAACCGGCATGGACGGTCCTGCCTCCTTGACTCTCCTGCCCTGGTCGTCAATCATCGCACGCACCTTGCCGTGGCAGCTTCCGCAGGCAATCGGCTGACCTACCTTTAAGGTACCCTTCTGCACCAGAACGGTTGCCACCGCGCCGCGTCCTTTGTCAAGCTGCGCCTCGATTACAAGTCCTCTCGCATTCCGCTTCGGATTTGCCTTTAATTCAAGCACCTCTGCCGTCAGAAGAATCATTTCCAGCAGATTGTCAATTCCTTCCTTCGTATGTGCGGACACCGGACAGAAAATTGTACTTCCGCCCCAGTCCTCGGGAATCAGTTCATACTCGGAAAGCTCCTGCTTTACACGCTCAATATTCGCGCTCGGTTTATCAATCTTATTAATTGCAACAATGATTTCCACGCCCGCAGCCTTGGCATGGTTGATTGCCTCCACCGTCTGGGGCATCACACCGTCGTCGGCCGCAACCACAAGGATTGCAATATCCGTGGAGTTGGCTCCTCGCATACGCATTGCCGTAAACGCCTCATGTCCCGGTGTATCCAGGAAGGTAATATTCTGTCCGTTGATGGACACCACGGAAGCACCGATATGCTGCGTGATTCCGCCCGCCTCTTTGTCCGTCACACGGGTTGAGCGGATAGCATCCAAAAGAGATGTCTTACCATGGTCAACGTGACCCATGACACAGACTACCGGCGGACGCGGCACTAAGGTATCCTCCGGGTCATCCTCCTCTTTCAGCAGCTCGGCAATCACGTCGATTTTCTCCTCCGGCTCGCAGATGCAGTTGAATTCCAGTGCGATTTCCTCCGCCGTGTCATAATCCACTTCCTGATTCACTGTAACCATGGTTCCTTTCAGGAACAGCTTCTTTACAATCACGGACGGCTGAACCTTCATTTTATCCGCAAGCTCTTTGATGGTAAGCTTCTCGGGAAGCACCAGGGTACGGATTACTTCCTCCTCCTGCTTTTGCTGCGGCTGCTGCGGTTTCTTTCTGCCGCCGTTCTTTTCCAGGTTGATAAAGCGCTCCTGCTTCTTTCCGCCCAACGGATCGTAATCGTTCCTCTGTTTCGCGCTCTTGTTTCTGTCCTTGTCGCGCTCCCTCGACTCTTTTCCGCGAATCTCATCCGGTGCTGCCGCTGCGCTCTCTTTGTTAAAGCGGTCAATTTCGCGCTCCAGCCTGCCGGAACCGGATTCCCTGCCGCGATACGAATTGCCTCTGTTATTGTTTTGATTCGGCTTTCCGTTCTGATAAACTCTCTGGCTCCCATCGCCTCTGCCGCCTCTCTCGCCGTAAGGACGCTGCTGCCTGTCGCCTCCGCGGCCTGCGCCGCCGTTTCTCGCCGGTCTCTCGCCCTGCGGACGACCGCCGGATGTCCTGCGCTCTCCGCCCTGCGTGCGCCGCTCGTTGTTCTGCGGACGATATTCTGGATTCTGCGCATATACATTTTCGTATACGTTCTCCCTCGGCTTTTGCACCGTCTCCGCCGCTTTGCGCACTTCCTCCGCTTTTTCCTGCTGCTGCGCCTTAAGCTCAGCCGCCTTTGCCGCCGCAAGCCGTTCCGCCTCCTCAGCCGCCTTTGCCGCTTCCGGGTTAATCGCGCGCTCGAACGCCTTTCTCACATCATAGCCTGTTGTCGGCCTTGGCTGAGCCGGTCCCCGCTGTCCGCCTGCTCCCGGACGGCGCTCGCCATTCTGCGGGCGTCCCTGTCCGCCGCCCGGACGCCTGCTTTTGCCGCCGCGAGCGCTTCCCTGTTTACTGTACTGTGCGTTAAAAACCGCCGTAATACTCGATTTTTTCTTCGGGCGCTCCCCCTCGGCTTTTGTGCCCGCCGTATGGGGCTTTGCCTGTGCCGGCCTCTGCTGTCCCTGCGCAGCGTTTGCCGCACCTGCTCCTGCCGCCGGTCTTTCGCTCTGCACGGCCTCCGTTTTCTCCTTCGGCTGGCTTTTTGCCGGCTCCTGCTGTGTTTTTGCGTTCCCCGACTTTGCATTTTCCGTCTTTTCGCTCTCCGGCTTATCGCTCTTTTCCGGAGCCTTCGCCGGTTTGCCAAGCTTCTGCCGCACCAGCTTCTGCGCGTCCTCGTCAATGTTGCTGCTGTGGGATTTCACCGCATACTCCGTGGTGCTCAGCAGTTCTATTATCTGCTTATTTTCTATTCCTAATTCTCTTGCAAGTTCATGAACTCTCATTTTTGCCATATATTCTGATTCCTCCATTATTCAGTTGTGATTGTCTGTTTTAATCTATCCTCTATTGAACGCGCAAGCCCCTCATTCGTAACTGCGAGCGATGCGCGGAATTCTTTTCCAATGAAGTGTCCGAGCGTTTCTTTCTCCGAATAAACATACATCGGCACCTCATAAAACTCCGTCATATTGCGGAACATTTTTTTTGTATTATCCGAAGCATCTTCCGCCACAATGACGAGATATGCTTTTCCTTCCTTCACCGCCTTTTCCGTTGAAAATTCTCCGCTCGCGACGCTGCCAGCCTTGGCAGCAATGCCCAGCATCGATAACACTCTATCTGGTTTCAAGCTGTTCCATCTCCTTTGCCAGCATTTCATAGACATCCTTTGAAATTGCCATTTTAAATGAACGTTCCAGTCCTTTATTTTTCATTGCCAGATCCAGGCAGTCACGATTCGGACAGATATAAGCCCCCCTGCCGTTTTTTCTTCCTGTGGCATCCAGGATAATTTCCGGGCTTTCATCCTCCGCGGACGCGGTTTTCAGCACGCGTATCATATCTTTCTTGGCTTTCATCTCGCGGCAGCCGATACACTGGCGCATCGGAATTTTTTTATTTGCCATCGCTTTTCTCCAACCTCTTATTCTTTATCGGAGCCGTTGTCCGCATAGTTTTCGTCCTCTTCGGCATAATCCTCTCCGTCCGCACAGGTCTCGCCTTCTTCCGCGTAATCCTCTCCGTCCGCATAGGTCTCGCCTTCCTGGGCGTAGCCCTCGTCGCTCACATAGGCTCCGTCCTCCGCATAGTCCTCTCCGTCCGCATAGAGTTCATCGTCCTCCGCGTAACCTTCCTCGTCGTAGTAGTCATCCTCATATTCGTTTTCGTAGTCGAGGAAATCGCCGGTCTCTCTTGCCTGGGTCTCGCTCTTAATATCAATCTTAAATCCTGTCAGGCGGGCCGCAAGCCTTGCATTCTGCCCTTCCTTGCCGATTGCCAGTGAAAGCTGGTAATCCGGCACCACAACCTTTGCGGATTTTTCTTCCGCATCCGCAATAACGGAAATTACCTTTGCCGGGCTTAACGCATTCTCAATCAGCATTGCCGGATTCTCATTCCAGGTAATGATGTCGATTTTTTCCCCGCGCAGCTCATTGACAATGGCATTGACCCTGGCTCCGTTCATACCGACGCAGGCTCCCACAGGGTCTACATTCGGATCATTCGACCAGACCGCAATCTTTGTTCTGCTTCCGGCTTCCCGCGCGATTGCCTTAATCTCTACAATGCCCTCTCTGACCTCGGCCACCTCGGACTCAAACAGACGCTTCACCAGCTCCGGGTGTGTCCTTGACACGAGCACCTTCGGCCCCTTCGGAGTAGCCTTTACCTCCAGAATATATACTTTGATGCGCTCCGTGGGCTGAAATACCTCGCCGCGCACCTGTTCGTTCTCCGTTAAAATGGCATCCACCTTTCCGAGGTTGATGCTGACATTTCTGCCGAGATACCGCTGTACAATACCAGTTACCACGTCCTTTTCCATGCTGTAGTACTGGTCGTAAAGTACCTTCCGCTCCTCCTCACGAATCTTCTGAAGGATAACGTTTTTGGCGTTCTGGGTCGCGATGCGCCCGAACTCCTTGGACTGCACCTCTATATTTACAATATCACCCACCTCGTATTTGGAATCAATCAGCTTTGCGTTGACAAGGCTGATCTGCTCCACCGGATCCTCTACGCTCTCAACGACTGTCTTTTCCTGAAAAACGTGAAATTCACAGGTTTCAGGATCAATGTTGACTTTTACATTCTCGGATTTGCCGAAATGGTTTTTGCATGCCGTGACAAGAGAGTTTTCGATTGCCTCAAGAAGTGTTTCCTTGCTGATGTTCTTCTCCTGCTCCAGTATGTTTAACGCTTCTAATAACTCGTTATTACTCATTTTTTTATCCTCCTAATTGATATGGTTATTATTACGCACAGTAAACTCAAAAATCAAACGCCAGGCGGATAAGCGCAATGTCCGACCGCTCAAAGGTCCTCGTTTTGCCGTCCTCCTGCTCTATTGTCACGGTAGTTTCATCATATGCCGATAAAACGCCGTAAAATTCCTTTTCCCGGTCGATTGCACGATAAGTGCGTATTTCCACCTCTTTGCCCATGCTGCGGACATAATCTTTTTCCTTTTTCAGCGGTCTTCCAAGTCCCGGCGAGCTCACCTCAAATACATAGGAGTCCTCAATATAATCCTCCCGATCCAAAATCTCATTCATTTCGCGCGCCACCGCCTCACAGTCGTTCACGGTGATGCCGCCCTCCTTGTCAATATAAGCTCTCAAATACCAGGTACCGCCCTCTTTTACATACTCCACATCTACCAGCTCAAAATTCATGCGCTCTAAAATGGGGGTAATCAGTTCCTCGGTGCGCGCTTCATATGCTTCGCGCTTTGACATGTGTACACCTTCTTTCTTCCATATTCAGTTTTCATTGTCCGGAACCTGCACAATTTCACTCCTGTAAAATAACGCAGTCCCTTAAACGTGAATTGAGAGAGGGCTTTCGTCCTCTCTCAACCAAGTCATCGTGTTATCATTTATTACCTTAACACTTTATTTCGCAAAATGCAAGCTTTTTGGGGAATTTTTACATATTTCTGTGCAGAAGCTTGTGCTCCTTTCCCTGCAGCAGTCCTCCGTAAAGCTGTTCCACAATCGGATTTTCGTCGGGGAAACGGATATTCGAAGCGGCATCCACCCGGTAAATGCCCTCCATGCGTCCCCTTCTGGTGCGCGGCCCCGCCTGCGCCGGCTGTCCGCCGCCCATAATGCAGCCTCTCCGGCACGCCATGACCTCAACAAAATCATAAGTCTTTTCTCCCGCCTTGATGGAATCCAGCAGTCTTCCGGCATTCGCCAGCCCGTGCACCACGGCGATTCTTACCTCTCGCTCTCCCACCTGCACGGTTGTTTCTTTTAAGCCTTCCTCTCCGCGGATTCCCGAAAAGCTGATGGTATTGAGCGTCTTATAATTCTTTTCGCTCATCAGACGGCGCAGCACCGCCTCCGTCACGCCGCCTGTCGCCCCGAAAATGGCGCCTCCGCCGGAGGCAATGGAAAACGGCATATCCGCCGCCTCGCCGGCCAGCTTTTCAAAGCGGATTCCGACCTCCTTGATCATACGGATGATTTCCACGGTCGTCAGCACACAGTCGGTGTCCTGCCTTCCGTCGGTATAATTGTCAGGGCGCAGGATTTCTCCCTTTTTCGCGGTACAGGGCATAATCGATACGACCATGGTCTGTTTCCCCTCCGCGGCGTCACGTTCTTTGAAATATTCCTTAATCACCGCGGACATCATGCCCTGCGGGGAACGGCAGGTGGAGATATTTCCCGCAAATTCCGGATATTTTGTCTCGCAGTATTTCACCCAGCCCGGACAGCAGGAGGTAAACAACGGCAGCTTTTCTCCCGACTCCAGGCGCTCCAGGAACTCCTTTGACTCCTCCATGACTGTCAAATCCGCCGCAAAGTTGGTGTCATATACCTCGTCAAAGCCCATGATGCGCAACGCCTCTACCAGCTTTCCGAAAGAATTTTCCCCCTTCGGAATCCCGAAATGGTCGCCGACCGCAAGCCGGACCGCCGGAGCAACCTGCGCAACCACGCGGATATTTTTATCCCCGATGGCATCCCAGACCTGCGTGACATTTGTCTTGATGGAAATCGCCGCCGTCGGGCATACCGACGCGCACTGCCCGCAGCCCACGCAGTCCGTCTCGGAAAGCTTCTTATTGAACGCCGGCATGACCTCTGTTCTGGAACCGCGGTTGGCAAAGTCAATCGCCCCTACGCCCTGAATCTCGTCACAGGTGCGGACACAATCGCCGCAGAGAATACATTTATTCGGGTCCCGGACAATACTCGGCGAGCTTAAATCCAACGGCTGTTGTTTTTTGGTATTTAAAAACCGTACCGCGTGCACTCCCACACGGTAGGCAAGATCCTGTAGCTCGCACATACCGTTTTTCTGACAGGTGGTACAGTCCCGGCAATGGGATGACAACAGCAGCTCTATGATTAAGCGTCTGTACTTCTGGATTTTTTTGGTGTTTGTGTAAATCACCATCCCCGGTCTCGGCTGCTCCGAGCAGGAGGCAAATACACGCCCCCGCTCGTCCTCTACCACGCACATCCGGCATGCCCCGTAAATGGAAAGCTCGGAGTGATAGCAGAAGGTAGGCAGGTCGATGCCGGCCTTACGAATCAGCGACAGTACATTTTTTTCCCCTTCTATCGGCACACATTTTGAATCAATCGTAATATACTCCATCGTTTCTACCCCTCCTAATTTTCCGTATAAATCGCCCCAAACGCACAATTATCCATGCATGCGCCGCACTTGATGCAGACGGATGTGTCAATCGTAAACGGCTCCTTGACCTTCCCCGAAATCGCATGAACCGGACAGTTTCTTGCACACTTGGAACATCCCTTACATTTGGAAGGGTCGATGACATAACGCTTTAACGCCTGACAGGTTCCTGTCTTGCAGCGTTTTTCCACAACATGCTCCAGATATTCCTCACGGAAGTTTTTCAGCGTGCTTAAAACAGGAAGCGCAGCGCTTTTCCCAAGTCCGCAGAGCGCTGTATCGGTGATAGCCTCCCCGAGCTCCTGTAAAATATCAAGCTGCTCCAGCGTTCCCTTTCCCGCTACAATATCCTCTAAAATCTCAAGCATCCGCCTGGTTCCCTCACGGCAGGGAACGCATTTTCCGCAGCTCTCGTTCTGGGTAAAATTCATAAAGAACCGCGCCACCTCAACCATACAGGTATTTTCATCCATCACCACAAGACCGCCTGATCCAATCATCGCCCCCAGCTTTTTGAGCGAATCAAAATCGAGGCATACATCCAGGTTACTCGTGACAAGACAGCCGCCCGAAGGCCCCCCAATCTGCACTGCCTTAAACGGCACGTCCCCCTTGACGCCGCCGCCGATGTCGTAAACGATTTCCCGAAGCGTCGTACCCATGGGCACTTCAATCAATCCGGTATTCTTTACGCTTCCGGTGAGGGCAAACGCTTTTGTTCCGGGGCTGGTTTCAGTTCCGAGCCTGTGATACCACTCTGCCCCGTTTAAAACAATCATCGGCACATTGGCGTAGGTCTCTACGTTGTTGAGCACGGTCGGTTTCCCAAACAGGCCCTGCTCCACGGTTCTCGGCGGCTTGGTGCGCGGCATTCCGCGCTCTCCCTCTATGGAAGCCGTAAGGGCGCTTCCCTCACCGCAGACAAACGCTCCCGCACCGCGGTTAATATGTATCGTAAAGCTGTAGCCCGAGCCCATGATATTCTCACCGAGCAGTCCGGCTTCCTCCGCTTGCGCTATCGCTACCTTAAGACGTCTTATGGCAAGCGGATATTCCGCCCGCACGTATATATACCCTTCCTGCGCCGAAACCGCATACCCGGCAATGATCATACCCTCAATCATCTTATGAGGGTCTCCCTCCATGACGCTGCGGTCCATAAACGCTCCGGGGTCACCCTCGTCGCCATTGCAGACCACATAGCGGATTTTTTCCTCCTGCCTTGCCACCTGTTTCCATTTGTAACCGGTCTGGAAGCCTCCGCCTCCGCGCCCGCGCAGATTGGAATCCAACACGACCTGTATTACCTCCTGAGGCTGCATTTCAAACAATGCCTTTTCCAGCGCCCGATAGCCGCCTACCGCAAGGTATTCTCCGATATTCTCCGCATCAATATGACCACAGTTTTTTAGAACCTGCCTTGTCTGTTTGGCATAAAACGGAATGCTCTCCTGCTCGCGGTAGCGCACGCCGTCCAGCTCATATAAGAGTCTTTCCACCGGCCGGTCATTTAAAATACTCTCCTGAAAAATCTCCTCGCAGTCCTCTTCCTTTACTTTTATATAGAGGTAATTCGACGGCTCGATACGAACCAGCGGCCCCATCTCGCAAAAGCCGTGACAGCCGCTCTGCTTTACGCCCACATGTGCAATCTCCGGTCCGAACTCCACCTCGACGTTTTCGGTGTCCTCCGCCATTTTCTTCAATTTTTGATATATTTTTTCGGAACCGCCGGCTAGACATCCCGTTCCGGCACAGATTAAGATTCGCTTTGTCTGGCTTTTCATGTCCTCTGCCGCCAGACCGGCAGCCCGCTTTAAATCTTCTCTCGACGCTATCCTCATACTTCCTCTCCATTCCGCAGCTTTTGAATCAGTTCCGTTACCTTCTCCGGCGTCATTGCCGGATGCACCGTGTCATTGACGGTCATCGCCGGGGCGAGCCCGCAGGCACCCAGACAGGAAACCGTCTCCAGCGTAAACATCATATCATCCGTGGTATGCTTCTCAGAAGATAAGCCGAGTTCCTCTCTTAGCTTATTCAGAATTGCGGTAGATTTGCGCACGTGACAGGCTGTCCCGTCGCAGACCCTGATGATGTATTTTCCCTTTGCCTCAAAGGAAAAATTCTCATAAAATGTTGCCACGCTGTACGCCTTTGCCTCGCCGATGCCAAGCTTTTTTGCAACGTAGCTTAAAAGTTCCGGCGGCAGATAACGATATTCTGCCTGAATGTCCTGTATTACAGGAATCAGAGATTTTTTGGCGGCGCCGTGCCGCGCGATAATCTCGTCCGTCTTGTCATAATATGACTGTTCCAGCATTATAAAACCCTCCATTTTTGTGCCCGCACGCCTGCAGTCCCCAACAAACCGCATTGCACGCGTAATTTTGTTATTTATTTAACAAAACGATACGTATTTATTTTAACATAATATACAAAAATGGAAATAGCGAATGATTTTTTTTATCATTTTTGTTTATATTACACAATTCCAGTAATAATCTATTGGTTATTTTCCCCATTTCAAGTGGACAGAACCAGGAGCTTTTCTGCTATGCCTCCGATATCCTGCACACATCCACCCAGCCTTGCGGTGCGGCAAACCGTTCCAATTCTTCAAGACTCACCTCAATAGCGCTGCTGGCGTTTCCGCAGGCCGGAAAAACTGTCTCAAAACGCTTCAGCGACTCATCCAGATATACTTTCACGCCTTCCCGGATTCCAAACGGACAGACACCCCCGACCGCATGTCCCGTTTTTTCCTCCACTTCGTTTCCGGGCAGCATCTTTGCCTTGGTATGAAACTCAGCCTTATATTTTGCATTATCAATTTTGGCATCACCGGCACAGACAATCAGGATCACATCCTCCCCGGCCTGAAAAGACAATGTTTTTGCAATCCGTTCCGGAGCTGTATGCAGCGCTTCTGCCGCAAGCTCCACCGTGGCACTGGAAACCGTAAATTCCAAAATCCGTCCCTCCACGCCAAACTGCTTTAAATATTCTCTCGCTCTCTCAATTGACATTCTTTTTCTCTCCTCTCCCTATGGCACACGCTTTCTATGAAATAAAAAATTGCCGAAACACCTTCCGGTATTTCGACAACATTTCGGGTTGGGCTGTTTAAAAAAACAGTAAGCAGCTCGTAGGGGAATCGAACCCCTGTTTCCGCCGTGAGAGGGCGGCGTCTTAACCGCTTGACCAACGAGCCATATGGTATCCGTTTTTCTGCACTGTTTTGTAACAGCAGCAGCTCGTAGGGGAATCGAACCCCTGTTTCCGCCGTGAGAGGGCGGCGTCTTAACCGCTTGACCAACGAGCCGAACTGATACTTATTATAACATGCTTTTTTATAATTGCAAGCATTATTTATAAATTTTTTTATTTTCTTAAAAATATGCACAACTTATACAATTTCATTGCCGCCTTTTGACGTTTTATCGGGAAATATGTCCATATTTTACCGGTACATGATATCTCTGACCACCTCGTGTACGGTAGAGATACCCTGTACCTTCCCGACATTGCTCCCGCAGAAAACAAGTCCGTGCTCCACATCCCCGCGGACGGCACGCACAAGCGCGGAGGTAATGCAGTATGGAATCCGGGCCGGTTTGCAGTTTTTGATGCAGTGATAACAGCGGCCAATCCGTTCGGACGCCTGCTCCGTTTCATGGATAAACGTGTTGTAAAGCGCGCGCCCGGGCATACCGACCGGACTTTTTATAATTTTCACATCCTCCCCGGACGCATTGACATATGCCTGCTTATATTCCCGGGAAGCATCACACTCTTTCGTTGCGACAAATCGTGTGGCTACCTGCACGCCGTCCGCCCCGAGCTGTTTTACGCGTGCCGCGTCCGCCTTATCCCAAATGCCGCCCGCCGCAAATACCGGGATTTTTACCCCGTATTTTTCCTCGTATCGCTTTTTCTCCTCCAGAATATCACCAAATTCCTTTTCAAACCCGATCGCCGGAATGTCCTTAAGCTGCTCGCCGGAAAATCCGAGGTGTCCGCCTGCTTTCGGTCCCTCCACCACAATGAAGTCCGCCGTCCTGCCGTATTTTTTATCCCAGGTCTTTAAAATCAGCGCAGCCGCACGCTTTGAGGAAACAATCGGTGCAATCTTTGTTTTGCCGGCTTTTACCAGCTCCGGAAGGTCTGCCGGAAGTCCCGCACCGCAGATAACGGCATCCGCTCCCGCACGCACGGCCTCCTTCACATGCTCCTTATATTGCTGCAGCGCCACCATGACATTTACGGCCACCATTCCTTTTCCGCCGGCGATTTCCCTGGCCCGTCTGATATGTTTTCGGATTCCCCGCAGGTTACATTCTTCCTCATTCCCCTCAAAATCCGGCTCGTCAAAACCGATTTGAGCGGTGGAAATCACACCCATACAGCCTTCCGCCGCAACTGCCCCGGCAAGTCCGCTTAAGCTGACGCCGACTCCCATGCCGCCCTGTATCAGCGGAACGCTTAAATTCCAGTCCCTTAAAATTTCTGTGCCAAAAATCTGTTTTTCTCCCATTTTTGCAAGCCTCTCTCAATATAGTTTTCATTACTATGTCACATAATATCATTTATTATCTGATACGTCAATTCATACCGCATTGTTTTTTTCGACACCGAATCCTACAGAACGGAAACATCTTACGGAAACACAAATACCGCCGGTTGAGATGCGCAATTTCCCGCAGCATAAAAGAAGCGCTCATAGCGGTCCGTTATCCGCCATGAGCGCTTCTTTTTAAACTTTTATATTAATCTTCGTAGCCGTTCGGATTATTTTTCTGCCATCTCCAGGAATCCTCGCACATCTCCCGGATTCCGTACTGCGCCTTCCAGCCAAGCTCACGCTCCGCCTTTGACGGGTCACAGTAGCAGGTCGCAATATCTCCCGCACGTCTCGGTTTGATGACATACGGAATTTTTACTCCCGTTGCTTCCTCAAAATTCTTTACGATATCCAGCACACTGTAGCCGTGTCCCGTACCGAGATTATAAATCGCCAGTCCGCAATTTTCATTGAGTTTCGCCAGCGCCTTTACATGGCCGAGTGCAAGGTCCACCACATGGATGTAATCTCTGACTCCGGTTCCGTCCGGGGTATCATAATCATTTCCGAATACGCCGAGCTCTTTTAATTTGCCGACCGCCACCTGTGTCACATAGGGCATCAGATTGTTCGGAATGCCGTTCGGATTTTCTCCCATCATACCGCTCTTATGTGCCCCGATGGGGTTAAAATAGCGCAGCAGGATCACATTCCACTCGGGGTCTGCCTTCTGAATATCCATAAGCACCTGCTCAAGCATGGACTTCGTCCAGCCGTAGGGATTGGTGCACTGTCCCTTCGGGCACTCCTCGGTAATCGGAATCTGCGCCGGGTCTCCGTAAACCGTTGCGGAAGACGAGAAGATAATATTTTTACAGTTATGCTGTCTCATGACATCCACCAGCGTAAGCGTACCGGAAATATTGTTATTATAATATTCCCACGGCTTCTGTACCGACTCTCCGACTGCCTTTAAGCCGGCAAAATGAATACAGCTCTCAATCTTCTCCTTTTCAAAAATCTCGTTTAAAATCACGCGGTCTAAAATATCGCCCTTATAAAAGGTAACGTCCTTGCCCGTGATGGTCTTTACCCTCTCCAATGACTTCTCGGAAGCATTTACAAGATTGTCCAGGACAACAACCTCATACCCCGCATTCAATAATTCAACGCATGTGTGGCTCCCGATAAATCCGGCGCCGCCAGTAACTAAAATTGCCATAATTCCCTCCACCTTTCTTTCTTGTTCCACCCCAGTACCTTAAAGGTCCGGCTTACTTCTTTGTTATGGCTACATCTTACCCCATCTTTTCTCAAATGTATAGCCAAAAATGTATAAACTATATGTAAAAATGTTGCATATTTCCGCCCTCTCTCCTATAATAAATTTTATGAAGTCAAAGCACCTGCCATAAGCATACGGAGGAACGCAATGAATAAAAATTATAAAAACTCCTATAAGGTCACAGAAAAGGAACTGGTCTCCCTCTCCGTGTATAATGTCGGTTTCCAGCGCTGCGACGCGCTTCACCAATGGGGGCCCGGCATCCGTGACCACTATCTGATTCACTACATTATTTCCGGTACAGGCTATTACCGGACAGGAAAACATACCTATAAACTGCATGCCGGGGATTCCTTTCTTGTATACCCAAATACCGAAGTGCTCTATTACGCGGCGGAGCAGGACCCGTGGGAGTACGCCTGGGTCGGCTTTACCGGCAGCGACGCTTCGATGATTTTAAAAGCGACGGATTTTTCCCCCGAAAAACCGTTGATCCCTTCCACACCGCTGGGTGACGACATCCACCGCCAGATTCTTCACATTTACGACGCAAGGGGAAATGAGTTTGAACACGCCGTGGAAATGACAGGGCGGCTCTATACCATGCTCGCCATGTTCATGCACGGCGCCACGCACACGACGGAACAAAACTCCGCAAACAGCTATGTTCAGAAGGGAATTGAATATATCTCCTCCAATTACTCCTACGCGATTACCGTGGAGGATATCGCAGACTATGTCGGTGTAAGCAGAAGCCACCTGTTCCGCTCCTTCGAGACTGTGCTCGGCCAATCCCCGAAGGAATACTTAACGGACTTCCGCATGAGGCAGGCGTGCTATCTCCTTGAACACTCCAGCCTCTCGATTACGGCCATTGCAAATTCTCTCGGATTTGACAACAGCCTTTACTTTTCCAAAACCTTTCACAAGCAAAAGCAGATGTCTCCGCGGGAATACCGCCGTCTTTTCACAGGAAAGCCGATACCTTCATAAGTGATCCAACAAAGTCTTTCCTAATAAAATAAAAAACGGAATCTACCCCCGGACAGTTTGTCCACCGGGTAAATTCCGCTTTCATATCGCCGATTAAGCAACCGCTTTCTTCGCCATTTCAGCAAGCGCCGCAAAGCCTGCAGCGTCGTTGACTGCCATCTCAGCAAGCATCTTACGGTTGATGTCTACGCCGGACACCTTCAGGCCGTGCATCATCTGGCTGTAAGAAATTCCGTTCATTCTTGCCGCAGCGTTGATACGGGCAATCCATAACTGACGGAACTGTCTCTTTCTCTGCTTTCTTCCCGCATAAGAACTTGTTAAGGCTCTCATAACGGACTGTTTCGCTACACGGTACTGTTTGGAACGCGCGCCTCTGTAGCCCTTTGCCAACTTTAATGTTCTATTATGTTTTTTCTTCGCGCCTAAGCCGCCTTTTACTCTTGCCATGTCCTAATTCCTCCTTAACAAATTTCTTACATGTATGGTAAAATCTTCTTCATATTCTTAACGTTGGTTGCATCCACAATCGCCGCTTTTCTGAGATTTCTCTTGGTCTTTGCAGATTTCTTTGTTAAGATATGTCTCTTGTAAGCTTTATTTCTCTTTAATTTTCCTGTTCCCGTCACTTTAAAACGTTTTGCAGCTGCTCTGCTGGTTTTCATTTTTGGCATAATATATTCCTCCTTAAAATTATGATTTCTTTTCTGCCAGCACCATGCTGATGGTTCTTCCCTCCACCTTCGGCGCTTTCTCCACTACTGCTACCTCCGCAAGGTTCTCGGCAAAATCATCCAGGATATGTCTGCTGGCGTTCATATGCGCCATCTCACGTCCGCGGAACCGCAGCGTAATCTTTACCTTATCTCCCTTGCTTAAGAATTTCTTTGCGGCATTCATTTTGGTATTCAAGTCATTTGAATCAATATTGGGTGACAAGCGAATCTCTTTCAGTTCAACCACTTTCTGTTTTTTTCTGGCTTCTTTTTCTTTTCTCGCCATCTCATAACGATACTTTCCGTAATCGATAATCTTACATACCGGTGGCTTCGCAGTCGGAGCGATTTTAACCAAATCAAGTTCTGCCTCCTCGGCCAGTCTCATTGCTTCCCTCGCCGACATAATGCCAAGCTGCTCTCCGTTTTCTCCAATCAGACGAACTTCCTTATCTCTGATTTGTTCATTAATCATTAACTCGCTAATGGTATTGCACCTCCAAAATAATATTTGCAAAAAAAAGTGGATAGGCAGACTATCCACTTAATCATTCAACACTTGCTAAGGTGCCGTATCCGGAACAAAAGACACTGTCCCTTCTTTCCGGAAATATAAACCATGAGTCACACGAATGCCGGTGCTCCGGTGAGAGTGGATACTCTACTTTGTTTTCCAACAACTTCTAGAATATAGCACAAAAACATTCGTGTGTCAATCGTTTTTTTCTAATTTGGCAGTACAAATTTGCTGATCAGCTCGTCCAGCGAAACTGCCTGCGCCGACAATTCCTCACTGGTAGCAGAGGATTCCTGGGCAGTTGCGGAATTTGCCTGCACCACCTCGGAAATCTGACCAACACCCTGCTCTGCCTGTCTCATTGCCAGTGCCTGATCCGTAGATACGGTGCTGACCTGTCTGGAGGATTCCGCAATCTTTTGAATACCGTCCACCACCGTCTCGATGGATGCAGCCGCCCGGTCCGCCGCTTTCGTACCTTCTGTAATCTCCTGCAGCGAGCCTTCGATCAAATCTCTGGTATCCACCACTGCCTTGGCACTCTGCTCGGCAAGCTGGCGAATCTGATCCGCAACAACCGCAAAACCGCGTCCTGCCTCTCCTGCCCGTGCCGCCTCAATGGATGCATTCAGGGAAAGCAGATTGGTCTGCGAAGCAATATCCTCAATCTCGGAAATAATATTTTCGATTTTCTGGGAGGTCTCGTTGATGCGCTCCATTGCCTCCACCATGGCTTTCATCTCCGAGCGGCTGTTATCCGCCTCATCTGCATATTTCTGAGCCTGCTCGTAGGATTCCTGCGCCTGCTCCGCTGCCTTTTGGATATTCTCGGTAATGCTTGTAATCGTCGCCTGAAGCTCCTCTACCGCCCCGGCCTGCTCCGTTGCTCCCTCGGCAAGGCTCTGCGCCCCCTCGGCAAGATTCGAAGAACCGGCGGACACCTGTTCCGACGCTCCCGCAATGGAGTCAAGTGTCTGAACCATCTGGTCGCGCAGCAAGCGCATGGAAATCAGCAGCTTTTCAAAATCACCGGTATATCTCGACGCATCCTCCGATTGAATCACATAATTGCCGGAAGACATCTGTCCGAGCAGCCTTCCCGCATCCGCGATAATGAAATTCAGAGTGCCCGCCATATCGCTGGCGTTGCCTATCATCTCGGCAACCTCGTCCTCCGTCTTAACCTCCGGGAACGGGTCGTGCAGATTTCCTTTTGCAAAGGTCAGGAAGCGCTCATTCAAGGCATGAATCGGGTCTGCGATTCCCTTTGCCAGCTCCCGTCCCATTTTCATGGAACCGGCAAACGCCGCCGCAATGACTACCACGATGACCGCCATCAGCGCCACGGCCAGTATCTGCAGCATTTTGGATAAGGAATCTCCCTCTGTCACCTTCTCGTCCATCAGACTCCCCAAAAGCGCATATAGCTCTTCGTAGGCGGGACTGAGTTCATTCAGCACTCTCTGCTGTGCCTCCATGCTTTTCTCCGTATCGGTAGTGCTTCCCAGCTCCAGGATCTCTGCATCCAGCGCCCAGTAGGTATCCAGCTTTTGCGTAATCTCATTGTACATTTCCCGCTCTGTGTCATTGGCAAGCGTCTGCTCGACTGCGGCCATATATTCCTCAAAATCCGCCTTTCTCTCGTCGTGCTGCTCCGTGATTGTCGCAACGATATCCATATCGCTGTAGCCTATCGCCGCTCTGACCGCCGAGCGCGTCTCTGCAAACGTCACCATCGCCTTTCCGATGTCGCCCTGGGCAAACCCATACTCATTGAGCGCATAGCTGTAACGGTTCGTCACAATAATCAGCGCAATGACTCCCACAACCGCCGCGATCGCTGCAATCAGCGATACTGTAAGAAACGATTTCGTCAACCGTTCTTTAATTTTTAACTTCTGAAACATAGCTTTATCCTCCTCATCCTTTATCAGGGCCGGCCGCCCTGTCCTTTAACAGCTTCTGAATTTTCTCACGCTCTGTCTCCGGGATCAAATGTGAAACGTCAAACATGACAATCAATTCCTTATGGTAAGAAACCACATCGTTAAAGCAATGCTGTGATGCGTTCATAATTGTCGGCATGGGGGTAACATATCGGTCCTGCACCTCTAAAATTTCATCGACCCGTTCTACCTCCAGGCCGATTTTCATGCCTTCCATACGGGCGACGATGATATTCTGAATCTTCCTCTCACCGTAGCCGAATCTGTCCGCCAGACTGTACACCGGTATGACCTCTCCATGCAGGTTCATAATACCCCGTATATGCGCCGGGGCTTCCGGAACTCCCACCACACGCATCGGCGTCTCAATCGACTCCACATCACTGACCGGAATTCCAAATCTGATATCATTCAGCATAAAAGTCAGCAGCTGCATGCTATTTCCTCCTTAATTTCCGCCCTTTTCCCCGATTTTTATGTAAAATACTTCCTAAGTACTATTGTATCACCGCACGAAAATTTAGTAAACTCCTTTTTTATACGATTGTAAATTTTATTAACATTTTATAAATTTTCTTCTTTTTGAAAAAATCATTCCTATTTTGACTTTCTCCCGCACTTTCCTTATGATAGAATACAGTTATTTCAAAGAACCACAATACACAAAAAAACAGGCTGCCGGTAACGGTCTGCCTGGGAAGAAAGGAATATTATGGAAAATAAACTGATCGATCTTCATGTTCATTCTACCGAATCAGACGGAACGCTCACCCCGCCGGAAGTGATGCAGGCGGCAAAGGATGCCGGTCTTGCGGCAGTCGCCTTAACGGACCACGATACCGCCTCCGGTATTCAAAAGGCAAAACCGGCCGCCGCCGAACTCGGCGTTGAACTTGTTCCCGGCATCGAGCTTTCCACGGAATATACCCTGCCTGCCACAAAGGAGGGAAAGGAAATTCACATTGTGGGGCTCTACATTAATCCGGAGGATCCCGCGCTCACAAAAATGACTGCGGAATTCCGTGCCTGCCGGGAAAACCGGAACGAAAAAATTGTCGAAGCCCTGCAGCGGGAGGGATTCGACATCACCATGGAAGCTCTGATTGCCGAGAATCCGGACAGCGTCATTACCCGTGCCAACATCGCCCGTTTCCTTTTTCATCACGGCTATATCAAAAGCATTTCCGAGGCATTTGAGAAATATATCGGCGACGGATGCCCCTGCTATGTGGAGCGCTTTAAGGTCACACCGATGGAAGCGGTTGCCCTCATAAAACAGGCAGGAGGCGTCGCCGTTCTTGCGCATCCCATGCTATACCATATGGATGCTGACAGCCTCCAGCGTATGATCGACGATTTAAAGGAGCCGGGGCTCGACGGCATCGAAGCGCTCTACTCCACCTACACCGCAGATGAGGAAGCATTCGTGCTCCGGCTCGCAGAGAAAAACCGGCTGCTTATCAGCGGCGGTTCGGACTTCCACGGGACAACCAAGCCCTCCATCCGGCTCGGCAGCGGAAAAGGAAATCTCCGTATCCCCTATTCCGTGCTGGAAGCCCTCAAAATGCGCGCAGCGCAGCTATAATATAAACTTCTCGATCACTTCGGCAACGGCATCGTGATTATTGTCATTTTCCGTGACATAATCCGCCGCTGCCTTCAGCTCCTGGATTCCGTTTTTGACCGCGACGCCGACGTGAGCCTCGCGGATCATCGGAATATCATTTTGTTCATCGCCGATTGCAATCGTGCAGTCGGCAGGCATGTTCAGTATCTTTGCCAGCTCCACCACTCCGGTCGCCTTGCTTGTCCCCCATGGACAATACTCCAGATATTCTCTGCTTGAGAAAAAGCTGCTGCATTTTCCCTGCTCCCACTTCATGTTGTTTTTCTGGAAACGGGCAAGACGCTCCTTGCGCTCAAGCGCAATCAGCAGAACCTTCTGCGGCTCCTCCTCCAGGGCATCCAGCACATTTTCCGAAAGCTTATAGGTGATACTGGCCTTGCCTATGTAATAATCCAATTCTTTGGAATGTCTTGTCGTAATCACATCCGTTTTATTGTAGGTCTGGGCATACAGCCCGGCGCGTTTCGCCCGCTCAAAAAGCTCCTGCACGACCTCGATCGGGATTGAGCGCTGCATGAGGATACGGTCGGCCGCGCAGTCATAGAGTACGGCTCCGTTGAAAGCGATCATGTAGCACCCGGGAACAACCAAATCCAGCTCCCTGGCAACCCCTCTGCCGCTTTCCACGGATCTTCCGGTCGCCAGTGCAATGTAATGCCCCTCCTTAAGCATCCGCTTGATTGCTTCGCGGTTCCGCTGCGAAACGGATTTGTCGTCAGATAATAAGGTTGCGTCTAAATCCACGAACAATATTTTGTGATTCATAAAATCCCTCCCTCTCTGTCAGCCAAGCTGTCTTTGCCGTCACTCTGCCGGCTCTGCCGGAATAAATACACGCTCGCGGTATACATGGTCCTGCCTGGGAGCGGCCTTGACTGCCTCCTCGCAAAACTGCATTTGTGAATTTACAAGTACTTTTCCTCTTTTATCTATTTTCTCATAGTTTCCGTCAGATTTCAAGACATGAGCCTTTGTATTGTCAGATAATTCCACCTCAAGAATATGTTTTGCCTCTTCTTTCAGTTCTTCCTCCAATACCGGGAACAAAATTTCCACACGGCGGTCCAGGTTTCTCGGCATCCAGTCGGCGCTTCCCATATAAACCTCCTCGTCCCCGTCGTTTAAGAACCAGAAAATCCGGCTGTGCTCCAGGAAATTTCCGACGATGGAACGCACCTCGATGTTTTCGCTGACACCCTTGATGCCGACCTTTAAGCAGCAAATTCCACGGACGATCAACTGTATTTTTACACCCGCGGCCGAAGCCTCGTAGAGGGCGGCTATAATACCGGGATCACAGAGGGAGTTCATCTTTGCTACAATGTGCGCCTCCCTGCCCTCCCTGGCATGTTTGATTTCCCGTCCGATCAGGCGCATAAACTTCGTGCGCAGCCAAATCGGAGCCAGCGAGAGTTCATTCCAGGTGGGTGGTTCGGAATAGCCCGAAAGCATATTAAACACCGCGGTAGCGTCCTCACCGATCGCACCGTTGCAGGTGAAAATTCCGCAGTCCGTATAAAGCTTTGCCGTGGAATCGTTGTAGTTCCCTGTTCCGAGATGTACATACCGCCGGATGCCGTCCTCCTCCCTGCGCACCACAAGCGCAATCTTGCTGTGGGTCTTTAAGCCCACCAGGCCGTAAATCACGTGGCAGCCCGCCTTTTCCAGCTTTTTCGCCCAGACAATATTGTTTTCCTCATCAAAACGCGCCTTTAACTCTACCAGCACCGACACCTGTTTCCCGTTTTCGGCCGCCTGCGCAAGGGATGCGATAATCGGAGAATTTCCGCTGACACGGTAAAGTGTCTGTTTGATCGCGAGCACATCCGGATCCGAGGCCGCCTGACGTATAAAATCCACCACAGGGTCAAAGGTCTGATACGGGTGATGCAGAAAGATATCCCCCTGCCGAATCGTGTCAAAAATATTTTCTCCCGGCTCAATCTTCGGATTGCGCTGCGGGACATACGGCTGATAACGAAGATGCTCGTACCCCTCAAGACCGTACATTTTCGACAGGAAGGTCAGATCCAGAGGACCGGGAATCTTAAAGATATCCTCCTCGGCAACCTTTAATTCGTCCTTTAGGATACGCAGAAGACGCTTATCCATACCCTCCTCGACCTCAAGACGAATCACCTCTCCCCACTGACGCCTTTTTAACTGTTTCTGGATTTCTTTTAACAAATCCTCCGCCTCGTCCTCGTCGATAGTCAGATCTGCATTGCGCATAATACGGTACGGGCAGGCGCAGATGACCTCATAATTCAAAAACAGCTTATCAATATTTTTCTCGATCATCTGCTCCAGCAGGATAAAGGTCATATCCTCCCCGGAGGACGGGATACGCACGAGCCGCGGCAGCACGCCCGGCACCTGAACCGTTGCAAACTCCAGCTCCGCCTTTTTCGCGCCCTCCTTTTTTCTGGAAAGCAGGGCTGCAATATTCAGGCTCTTATTGCGGATGAGCGGAAACGGCCTGGACGCGTCCACCGCCATCGGCGTTAAAACCGGATATACGTTTTCCTCAAAGTAACGGTCCACAAACTTCTCCTGCTTCTCCGTCAGTTTTTCAAAGGCATCCAGAATAAAAATGCGGTTCTTTTTCATCAGGGGCAGCAGGGAGCGGTTATACGTGCTGTACTGCAGGTCCACCAGTTCCCTTGTCCTTATATTGATTGCCGCAAGCTGCTCCTCCGCCGTCATTCCGGCAATATCCTTTTTCTTATAGCCCGCATGCACCATGTCCTTTAAGGAGGCCACGCGCACCATAAAAAATTCATCCAGGTTTGACGAGGTGATGCTGACAAATTTTAAACGCTCCAGCAGCGGAATGCTCTTATCCCGCGCTTCGTTTAATACCCTGCCGTCAAATTTCAGCCAGCTTAATTCCCGGTTTTCATAATATTCAGGGTTTGTAAAGTCTTTTTCTTTTTCCATAATTCACCTCATAATCTGTTTTAATAGATTCTTTTTGCTTTTACCACCGGTTTTATGCAGAAAATATTTTCAAAATAGGTGGTCTTTGCGTCAAACAGCGCTTTTTCCAGCGCAATATCATCCTCCGTCTCAATCGTAATCACAAGCTCCTTGCCCTTGATGGCCGCCCGCACATTTTTAAACTTCTGCTTGTGGCTGCGGTCCATGGCGTTGGAAACCCGCAGGATTGCCGAAAGCTTCGCCACCGTAAGGTAATCCTCATGGCCGAGCCGATCCGCAAGCTCGTCATAGGGCGGAAGCGGGCTGGTATTATAGAGCACCGCATTGGCAACAATCTCCCTCTCCAAATGGGTCAGCCCGATAATTTCCGATGCCATGATAATGTCATAGGAACAGTAGTGGGCGTTCGCCAAGCTGATATATTTGCCGCAGTCGTGAAGAATCGCCGCCACCTGCAGCAGCAGACGCTCCCGCTTGCCGAGGCCGTGAATCTTTTTCATGGTATCAAATATCAGCGTCGACATCCGTGTGAGCGCGTCGATATGCGGCGAATAACTCATGTAGCGCGCCGAAAGCCCGCGTGCCGCCGAAAGAACGTCCGCCTCAAAATCATGCGAGGCCTTGCAGAGCTTCTTTTTTTCTGCATAATCATATGCGACGCCATCGCTGATAATCACACCGGGCGTCCAGATTTTTTCCGCCCCCATCGCCCGCGCGATACATTTAAAAATCATCATATACGGCACGATCAGAGTATCCCGCTCGTTGGAAAGCCCAAGCTCCTCCGAAATCTGCTCCAGATTTTTTTTGTTGAGACCCTCCAGGAAACGGATCAGCGCCGCGCTCTCTACAGTGTTGCTTCCCGCATCCCTGCCGACCTTCTGCGCCATTTCCGCAATATAATCGCCGATGACAATGAGATATTTCACTCGCACCTCACCCATATACATGGCCTGAAAGACCTTCATCTCTTTTTCTACCAGTTCTTCAATCTGAAGCTCATACTGCGCTAAGTTATTGCTCTTTTTGGCAAGCTGCTCCTGCATGCGCATTGCGCCGAGGCCAAGATGCTGGGTCGTCATAGCTTTTCCCTTCGAAAAAATCGTAATCTGTAAGCCCGCGCCGCCGACATCCACGACTGCTGCCCCCTTGCCGATCATCTGCTCAAACTCCTGCTGCACCGCTACGGATTTGTAGCTGATAAACCGGTGCTCGGAATTGCTTAACACATGTACCAAAAGCCCCGTCCTGATTTTAATCTGATCGAGAATGAACAGCTCATTGCTGACATTGCGCAGCGCCGCCGCCGCATACGCCTCATAGCTGTCGACACGGTACTCTTTCATAATGCCGGTAAATTCCTCGAGCGTGTCGCAGAGCGCTTCCACAAGCTCAGAGCCGATGCTCCCCTTGGAATACGCGTCCCTTCCAAGCTCAATTCGGCTCCTGACATAGTTAATCCCCTTGATTTTCCGCTTCGGGGATATTTCAAAGATTTTTAAGCTGACCTCATAGGAGCCGATGTAAATCGCCGCAAACGTATGAATCGCCATAAAACACCCCTCCCTTTCCTATTGCTTCCCGAGCAGATAATTGATAAACTGCTGCGCTGTCCTGCCGGAACGGCCTCCGTGGGAAAGCTCCCATTTGTTTGCCTCGGCAAGCAGGGTCTCCTCATCCATGGCAATATGATGCTTCTTTGCCAGAGAAACCACGATATTCCGAAATTCCTTTTTATCCGGCGCGCCAAAATAAATCGTGACGCCGAATCTTGCGTACAGGGACAGCTTTTCCTGCACCGTGTCGGAGGTGTGCATATCCTCCCTTACCTCCTCCTTGTCCGAAAAGCTTTCACGTATCAGGTGGCGCCTGTTGGAGGTCGCATAAATCAGAACATTGTCCGGCTTCTTTTCGAGCCCGCCCTCGATTACTGCCTTCAGGTATTTATATTCGATTTCAAATTCCTCAAAGGACAAATCATCCATGTAAATAATAAATTTGTAATTTCTGTTTTTAATCTGCGCGATGACATCGTTCAAATCGCAGAACTGATGCTTGTACACCTCAATCAGGCGCAGCCCTCGGTCATAATACTGATTGGCGATCGCCTTGATGCTTGTGGACTTTCCGGTTCCGGCGTCGCCGTACAGCAGGCAGTTGTTTGCTTCCTTTCCGCTTACAAAGCTCTCGGTATTTTCAATCAGCTTCTGCTTGGCGAGCTCATAGCCGACCAGGTCCTCAAGCCTCACATGGGCAATGTTTGTAATCGGGACAATCTCGGCCCCGTCCTCTAAGTGCTTCACACGGAACGCCTTGTGAAGCCCGAGCTTCCCGACGCCGAACTCTCCGTAAAATTCCGTGACCGCTGCCTTGAAATCCTCCGCGTCCTTTGACTGCTCCAGCTTCCCGGTCAATTCACAGATGCGGTCCCGGATTCTGCGGTTAAAAAATTTACCGCTGCCGCTTTCGCTCTCGTAACGAAGCAGCGCGTCCATGCAGTCAACCTCGTAAACCTCGGCCAGCTTTTCGAAATCAAATTCGAACAGCTCCTTCATAATTTCAAAATCATGGAGCGCGAGCCGGTTGATGGAGCCCTCCACCTCACCGCGGATTTCACAGCTTCTGCTGTAGGCGTTTTCATTGTTCACCAGCAGATACGCAATGAAATTATGCCACAGATGCCCCGAAAATCCGTGGCTCGCCGCCAGCTCCGCCAGGCTGTTGATACATTCATAAAACAGCGCTTCGATATCCTCTTTGTTGTAGTAATCGCTGCGGTAATTCTCCATAATCCACGCCATATTATAAAACAGCGTTCCGTTCTCAAAATTTTTATATAAAATCAGATTCCTTGTGCTTTTCATAATTTCCTCTCTGCGCCGCGATCCTGCTGCGCCATTAATAATTGCCCAGTATTTTCAGAGAAATCGTCTCCTCCGCAAGCCCGCGCAGCGCGTTCTGTACCGCCGCGTCGTTTAAATTGCCGTCAAAGTCAATAAAGAAACGATATTCCCATGCCGCATCCTGTACCGGCCTGGACTCTATCCGGTTCATGTTGATGCCATTATAGATAAAATGGGACAGCATATGGTACAGGGAGCCGCTCTCGTGCGGAATCTCAAAGCAGACGCTGATTTTCGCCGCATCCCTGGTAAAAATACGCCTTGCTGATACGATGATGAACCGCGTCGCATTGCTCCGGTTATCCTGGATACAGGCTTCCAGCACCTTCAATCCGTAAATTTCGGCCGTCAGGGCGCTGGCGATCGCCGCCTTGTGCCGTTTTCCGTCCTCCTTGATTTTCTGTGCCGACACCGCCGTGTTCTTTAAGCTGTGGCGCTCCCAGCTCCGGTGCGCGTCGAGGTATTTGCCGCACTGCATAAGTGCCTGCGGATGCGAGTAAACGTCCGTAATATCCGAAAGTTCGGCTTCCGGCAGCCCCAGCAGCGCATGATCGATTTTAATAATCTGCTCCCCGACAATGCAGACATTATATTCCACCATCAAATCATAATTCTCCGATACAATGCCTGCGGAGGAATTTTCAATCGGAAGCACGGCGTAATCCGCTTCTCCCGCCGTGATTGCCTCCATCGCGTCCCTCCAGGTTTCCACATGGTAGCTGTCAGCGTTCTCACCAAAATACTCCTTTAAGGCGAGCTGGCTGTACGCCCCCTCCGTCCCCTGAAATACAATGCGCGCTTTTTGGTAATCCAGCCTGTCCACCTCGGTAAAATCGGGCTTATCCAGCTTTCCGGCCTCCGTCAGAAGCTGATACTGCCGTTTTCTGCTCATAGACATAATCTGCTCAAACAGTTCCCGAATCCCGTGCCGGTTAAACGCGTTTTTTCCGAGCGCCGTGAGCGCTTTTAACTTCGACTGCTCTCTCTCCCGGTCAAAAACCTGCTTTCCCGTACTGATTTTATATGCCGCGACCTCCGCGGAAATATCCATCCGTTTCTGGTAAAGTGAAACAATCTGCTCATCAATATCGTCTATTTGTTCCCTCAGTTCTTTTAAGTCCTTCATGGATTCCACCTTCGTTTTTTTACTTTTAATATATTACATTAACGTGTGAATGGCAAGATATCCTCGTGTAAAATTACTGAATTTTTCGGTTTGTATATGGTAATTGTGTCTGAATA
Organism: uncultured Roseburia sp.; assembly: GCA_944380515.1. Classification (GTDB taxonomy): domain Bacteria; phylum Bacillota; class Clostridia; order Lachnospirales; family Lachnospiraceae; genus Roseburia. The sequence continues at coordinate 81,651 of CALWHT010000014.1, read as the reverse complement.
ATGTTATAATTCACCTAAATAAAACCATTTTGAAAGGAAACGAGGGATCTTTTATGAAAAAAGTATTGCCTGTGATTTTGCTGCTCTGCGTGCTTGCGGCAGCGGTAGGCTTCGGTGTTTATTATCATATACAGACACAGACAAAGTTTAACGACGGCTATGTCAACGGAAACAATGCCGGCAATCTGTACAACGCCGGTCTGTTCTGCGAATCGGACGGCACCGTTTTTTTTGCCAATCCTTCTGATGAGTACCGGCTGTACGCCATGGATTCCGACGGCTCCAACCTCCGCAAAATTTCCAACGACATCGCCTCCTTTATCAACGCGGACGACAATTACATCTATTATGTAAGAAACAATACGTCGATCGACACTGCCTTTTCCTTTCTGAGCATCAATACAGACAGTCTCTGCCGTATCAACCGCGACGGAACAGGCGATACCGTGATTCTGGATCCGGATCCGTGCATGTACGCTTCACTGATAGGCAATGAGGTGTATTATCTTCATTATGACACTGATGACAATACGACGCTCTATAAGGTAAAAATTGACGGCACCGGGCGGCAGCAGGTAGATAAAAACGCCTATTTTACGAGCTGTACCGACGGACAGTATTTTTACTATAACGGACTGAGCGGGGACCATAACATCTGGCGGTTCGACACCGCAACGCTCTCCTCTGATTTAATTTACAGCGGCAACTGCTGGATGCCGACCGTGATCGGTGACTCCCTGTTTTTTATGGACTGTGACGACAATTACAAGCTTGCCCGCGTCAGCCTTTCCACCGGAGAAAAGATTACGCTTTCCGATGACCGGATTGACTGCTATAATATCTGCGGCGGCTACATCTATTTTCAGCGAAACGACACGGATAATCCCGCGTTCTGCCGAATGAATACGGACGGCAGCGGTTATACCGAGATTGCGTCCGGCAATTACACGGACATCAACGCAACCGCAACCGACGTATATTTCAGAGAGTTCCACTCCGGACAGATGTACCGGACTCCGATTACAGATACGGGCACCATGGAGCTGTTTCTGCCGGAAACGTAATTCTTTGACACCAACCAATATCATAAAAAGCCGGTATTTTCCTCCCGAAAAGGAAAATACCGGCTTTTTTATTTTTGTCAGTTTCTTACGCAAAATCAAACAGAGAAAGCTGGTTTGACTCCGGCAAATCTCCAAGCAGTCCCAAATCCGCCATCAGATCAATGACTGTTTTGGTTGCCTTGGTGCGCTGGCGGAAATCGTCCTTCGAAAGGAACGGCCCGTCCTTGGCTGCCTCCGCCACGGCAACCGCAGCGTTATCTCCCATACCGTCGATGGTGTTTAACGCCGGCATCAGCTTCCCGTCGATAATCTGAAAACGGTCCGGCTTTGCCCGGTAAATATCGATGGGCATAAAGGAAAAGCCGCGGGCGTACATTTCCTGCACGATTTTCATATCGCGGTAGACATCCTGCTCCTTTTTCGAGAGCGTGTCCTTTCTCCTCTCATAATCCTTCTGAAAATAAGTCAGACGCTCCCTGCCCTGACACATGATTTCATAATTAAAGCCCGTGGCGCGGATGGAAAAATACGCCGCATAGTAGGCAAGCGGATAATAGACCTTGCAGTAGGCGATTCTCCACGCCATCATAACATAAGCCGCGGCATGTGCCTTCGGGAACATGTACTTAATCTTTTTGCAGGACCAGATATACCAGTCCGGCACGCCGTGGGAGAGCATTTCCTCCTCCCACTCGGGCTTTAGGCCCTTTCCCTTTCGCACGGACTCCATAATCGTAAAGGAAAGCTCACTGTCTAAGCCCATCTGAATCAGATAAATCATAATATCGTCACGGGTACAGATGGCAGTGGAAATCGTCGCCTTTCCCTCCTCGATCAGGGTCTGTGCATTGCCGAGCCACACGTCCGTTCCGTGAGACAGACCGGAAATACGTATCAAATCCGAAAATTCCTGCGGCTTGGCGTCAATTACCATCTGCATGGCAAACTCCGTTCCAAACTCCGGGATTCCAAGACAGCCCAGCGGAATACCGCCGATTTCCTCCGGCGTCACGCCAAGCGCCGAGGTGTTTTTAAACAGCGACATCACCGACTCATCGTCGAGCGGAATCGTCACCGGGTCAATGCCGGTCAAATCCTGCAGCATACGAATCATCGTCGGATCATCGTGCCCGAGAATGTCAAGCTTTAACAGATTGTGGTCAATCGAGTGATAATCGAAATGCGTCGTCACCGTCGCCGTCGTCATATCGTTTGCCGGATGCTGCACCGGCGTGAAGGTATTGATTTCCTCCCCCACAGGAAGCACGACAATTCCACCCGGATGCTGTCCGGTCGTCCTGCGCACTCCCACACAGCCCTGCACGATGCGGTCAATCTCACAGTTGCGCTTATGGATGCCGCGCTCCTCATAATAGTTCTTGATGTACCCGAACGCCGTCTTGTCCGCCAGCGTACCGATTGTCCCGGCCCGGAAGGTCTGCCCGTAGCCGAAAATAACCTCGCAGTAGGCGTGGGCCTTACTCTGGTACTCCCCGGAGAAATTCAGATCAATATCCGGTTCCTTATTGCCCTTAAATCCCAGGAACGTTTCAAACGGAATGTCAAAGCCGTCCTTTACCAGTTTTTCCCCGCAGACCGGGCAGATTTTATCTGGCATGTCACAGCCGCTGCGCCCGGAAAACGCCTTGACCTCCGGCGAATCAAAATCACTGTATTTACAGTTCGGACAGCGGTAATGCGCCTGCAGCGGGTTTACCTCGGTGATTCCGGACATGGTAGCCGCAAAGGAGGAACCGACGGAGCCTCTCGAGCCTACCAGGTACCCGTCCTCATTCGACTTCCACACAAGCTTCTGCGCGATAATATACATCACGGCATAACCGTTGGAAATAATGGAATTTAACTCACGGTCCAGACGCTCTTTTACAATCGCCGGAAGTTCCTCGCCGTACATACTGTGCGCTTTTGTATAACAGATGTTGCGCAGCATCTGGTCGGAATTTTCGATGACCGGAGGACATTTGTCCGGACGCACCGGGGAAATTTTCTCACACATATCCGCAATTTTATTCGGATTTGTGATGACCACCTCCTCCGCCTTACTGCTGCCGAGGTACGCAAACTCCTTAAGCATTTCCTCCGTCGTGCGCAGATACAGCGGAGCCTGTTCGTCCGCGTCCTTAAAGCCCTTTCCCGCCATGATAATCCTGCGGTAAATCTCATCCTGCGGGTCTAAAAAATGCACGTCGCAGGTCGCGACCACCGGCTTTCCGAAGGTTTCTCCCAGCTTTACAATCCGCCGGTTGATATCCTGCAATTCCTCCACCGTACTGACGGACTCCTTATCGCTTCGGATCATAAATTCATTATTGCCGATGGGCTGAATTTCCAGATAATCGTAAAACTTGACCAGGCGTATGATTTCTTCTTCGGGCCTGCCTCCCACAATCGCGCGGTACAGCTCTCCCGCCTCGCAGGCAGAGCCCAAAAGCAGCCCTTCCCGGTATTTGACAAATTCACTTTTGGGCACCCTCGGACGCTTGCTGTAATAGGTCAGGTGTGACATGGAAACCAGCCGGTACAGATTGATTCTACCAATATCATTCGCCGCCAGAATAATGGCATGATAGGTCGGCATTTTCATAATTGCCTCCGGCGATGCCGCCCCCATCTGATTGACATCCTCTAACGTCTCCATGCCCCGCTCTTTTAACATACGGACAAATTTTACAAAAATTTCCGCCGTACAGCCGGCGTCGTCCACCGCCCGGTGATGATTTTCCAGCGATACCCCGAGCGCCTTCGCAACGGTATCCAGCTTAAAGCGGTTTAAATTCGGCAGCAGGATACGCGCCAGTGCAACGGTGTCTATGATCGTAAACTCAGCCGAAAGCCCCTGCTGTCTGCAGTTTTGAATGATAAAGCTCATGTCAAAATCGGCGTTGTGCGCCACCATAACCGCACCGCCGCAAAAGCTTAAAAATTCGGGCAGGATTTCTTCGATTTTTGGTGCGTCCAGCACCATATCGTCCCGAATCGAGGTCAATTCCTCAATGCGGTAGGGAATCGGCGTCTGCGGATTGACAAAGGTGGAAAATCGTCCGGTAATTTCCCCGTGCTCCACCTTCACCGCCCCGATTTCGATAATTTTATCCTTTTCGGGAGAAAAGCCGGTCGTCTCCAGGTCGAACACCACAAAGTTATCATCCAGGCTCTGTCCTTTCGGATTGGTGACAATATCCTTCAGATCATCCACCAGATACGCCTCCATGCCGTAGATGACCTTAAAATCGTCCCCCGGCGCTACCGCGTGGTTTGCATCCGGGAATGCCTGTACATCGCCGTGGTCGGTGATGGCAATTGCCTTATGCCCCCACTTCATCGCGCGTTTGACAATGTCTTTAACCTCGGAGACTCCGTCCATATCGCTCATCTTCGTATGACAGTGCAGCTCCACGCGCTTTTCCGGGCTGGTATCCATTCTTGTCGTTGTAAAATCAGCGATTTTCTTGATTCCGACAACCGAGCCAATGGTCAGCTCACTGTCGAATTTATCAATGGTGGTCACACCCTTGATTTTTAAAAACGCTCCCTTTTTCAGTCCCTCCAAAAGCTCCTCAAGCTGGTCGTTTCTGGAAAAAATCTTCAAGACGATCGAATCGGTAAAGTCCGTCACCGACAGGATGACAATCGTTTTTTCATTGCGGATTTCTCTGGTCTCCACCGCCATAACCTGACAGCGGATGGCAACCTCCCCCATCTCGCCGACAATCTTCTCAATCGGCACCGTCTCGTCGTCAAAGTCTCTTCCGTAAATAACATCCGGGTTGTCCGACTTTTTGATGCCGCCGAAGGAGCCGCCATCGAACTTCTTTTTAAAGTCTCTCCTGTTCTTTTGGCCTCCGTCTGCATAATTTCCTGCATTTTTTAGAGTTTTTGCATTATTTTGTGCATATGAAGCCTGTTTGTCTGCCTGAAAAGCCGTTCCCTCCGATACGGCCGCAGCATCCCCTCCGCCAGCCGAAGCAGTTTCCGCCGCGTTCCCGCCTTTGAGCTGGACGTTTCTCATTATATTCTTAATTTCAAACTGAATCTGTAAATCGCTGTTCTTACGGTGCTTGCTCTCTTTTGGTTCCTCATAGGCAAGCTCCACCGACAAATTCAGTCCGCACCGCTCGCAGACTACCTTCTCTAAAAATTCCACGATTTCGTCTGCCCTGCTCTGCGCAATAATGGTGTTCTCGAGTGTCAGACGCAGCTTCGTATCGCTCAAAAACTCCATCTTCGCCGCGCGCAGCAGGTTGTATTCCATAAGGCTGTAATGCTTTAATTCCTCAAGCATACTGTCCTTATACAGCTCGATCAGCTTTTCGGGCGTATACTGCTCCGAAAGGCTGTATTTCTCAATCACACGGACATCCATATTATGCCCCTTAAAAATCTGCTCCCGAATCGACTGCTCGAGCTGATAAATATTCTTTTTATGTATCAGCCGGGTTCCCCGCAGATAGATACGCAGGTGATCCTTCTCATGGTTCATCCCGACCTTTGTGACTTCCGTCTCTGACAACAGTTTTTTCATATCCCCGCTTACTTCCAACGTCGGGAAAACATCAAAAAACAGCTTCGTCATCAGTTTTCCTCCCAATGCAGCAGTTCATAGCGCAGGCTCTCTAAGAGCTCCGCTTCCGGTACCTTTTTATAAACCTCTCCGTGCTTGATGATCAGTCCTTCGCCGATTCCGCCGGCGATTCCGATATCCGCTTCCTTTGCCTCGCCCGGCCCGTTGACCACGCAGCCCATCACGGCAACCTTAAGGTCAAGCGGAATGTCCGCCACCATAGTCTCCACCTGGTTTGCCAGCCCGATCAGGTCGATTTTCGTCCTTCCGCAGGTGGGACAGGAAACCACCTCAATGCCGCCGCTGCGAAGTCCGAGCGTCTTTAAAATCAGCTTTGCGGATTTGATTTCCTCCAGCGGATCACCCGTTAAGGACACGCGGATGGTGTCGCCGATCCCCTGATGAAGAATCAGCCCAAGCCCAATCGCCGATTTGATATTGCCGCTGATTATCGTTCCGGCTTCGGTAATGCCCACGTGAAGCGGATGCTTGGTCCGCGGCGCCAGCAGTTCATGCGCTTTGACACACATCATAACGTCCGACGATTTAATACTGATCACCAGATTATCATAACCCATATCCTCAATCAGATGCACCTTATCAAGCGCACTCTCCACAATGCCCTCTGCCGTCACACCGTGATATTTCTCCACAAGCTCCTTTTCCAGAGAGCCGCTGTTGACCCCTACACGGATGGGAATATTGCGCTCCTTCGCCGCATCTACCACGGCCCTTACGCGCTCTGTGCTCCCGATATTCCCGGGATTAATGCGTATTTTATCTGCCCCGTGCTCGATTGCCGCAATAGCCAGCCGGTAATCAAAATGAATATCCGCCACCACCGGAATCGGCGACTCCTTTTTTATTTCAGTGAGCGCTGCCGCTGCCTCAATCGTCGGCACGGCACAGCGGATAATATCACAGCCCGCCGCCGCAAGCTTCTGGATCTGTGCGACGGTTGCCGCCACATCCTCCGTTTTTGTATTTGTCATCGACTGGATCAGAATCGGATTGCCTCCGCCGATTACCTTCGAACCAATTTTCACTGTCTTTGTCATATTTCCGCGTGTCCCCCTCTTATCGTTTCCGAATCCTCTAAAGGAAAAGCTTTCGGATATCATTAAACATCACTACAACCATCAGTCCCATCAAAAGCATCAGTCCCACAAAATGAACCATGCCCTCTTTGTCCGGGTCTATGCGTTTCCCCCGGATTGCCTCAATAATCAGAAATACCAGGCGTCCTCCGTCCAGCGCCGGAAGCGGGAGAAGATTCATCACGCCGAGATTCGCCGAAATCAAAATGGAAATATAGAGCATCTGGAGAAATGCCGCATAATAACCATAGGAGACACTCTCCTCATAGCTGTCGCCGATGGCATCCACCAGCCCGACAGGCCCGCTGACATCGTTTAAGGTCACGCCCCCGGTTACCAGCATTTTTAAGCTTCCCACTGTTGTGTCAATCCAGTATTTTACCTCGTAAACACTGTACTTTAAATTCTGCAGGAGATTTCCCTGCACGACTTTTCCGCCCACAAATCCATAGCGGTATTTTCCAAGCTCTTCATCATACTTCGGCGCCAGCGTGGTCGTATATCGCTCTCCGTCTCTTTCATAGGTTACCTCCACGCTCTCCCCCTCATGGAACAGCGCGTACGAGCTGACCTCCCGGTAAAAATGAATATTTTTCCCGTTCATTTCCAGTATGACATCACCGGCCTGCATTCCGGCCTCCGCCGCCGCATAGCCCTCGCTGACCTCAACAACTTCCGGAATGTCATAGCCGGTGTTGCAGACCAGAATAAATGCAAACACAAACGCCATGATGAAATTGAAAATCGGACCCGCCGCAACAACACTGATGCGCGCCCAGACGGACTTTTTGTTAAAAGCTCTTTCGTCGCTGCTGTCGTCGTCCTCGCCCTCCATCATACAGGCGCCGCCGAACGGAAACAGCTTTAAAGAGTATTTTGTCTCCCCCTTCGTAAAACCGAAAATCGTCGGTCCCAATCCGAGACAAAATTCATTGACGCGGATTCCGTTTGCCTTGGCCAGCCAGAAATGTCCCAGCTCATGGAAAATAATGATAATACTGAATATCAATAACGCGATAATAATTTTCATCCGTCTAAATACCTTTCAAAAATGCTCCATAGACGCCGTTTTTATTCTCTGCGGCGTCCGTCAATATACGCATAGACGGCTGCCTCCGTCTCTAAAATTTCCTCCAGTCCCGGGTTCTTCCGGTAAGCCACCCCGTTCATGCAGTCCTCGATGAGCTCTGTAATTCCTGCCCAGGAAATTCTGTGCTCCAAAAACAGCGCAACCGCCCTTTCGTTTGCCGCATTAAAGATTGTGGGCATATTCCCGCCCCGCTCCATGGCCTCATAAGCGAGTGACAACCCGCGGAAGGTCTCGGTATCCGGCTGTTCAAAGGTAAGACTGCCCAGCTCAAACAAATTGAGGCGTTTGCCCGAGAGGCTTCTGCGCTCTGGATAATAAAGCGCGTACTGAATGGGCAGGCGCATATCCGGCGTTCCGAGCTGTGCAATCACCGCTCCGTCCTCATATTCCACAGCGGAATGAATGACGCTCTGCGGATGCACCACGACCTGAATCTGCTCCGCCTTTACGCCGAACAGCCACTTTGCCTCCATGACCTCCAGTCCTTTGTTGACCAGCGTCGAGGAATCCACGGTAATTTTTCTTCCCATGGACCAGTTAGGATGCTTTAAGGCATCCTCCACCTGAATATCCTTAAGCTGCTCCTTTGTTCTTCCGCGGAACGGGCCGCCCGATGCCGTCAGAAGAATTCTTGCAATACGGTTTCCCTCGTTGCCCTGCAGCGATTGGAAAATAGCGCTGTGCTCACTGTCCACCGGCAGAATCGGGACATGGTGCTCCTTTGCCATCGGCATGATAATATGCCCCGCCGTCACAAGGGTCTCCTTATTGGCAAGCGCAATCGCCTTCCCCGCACGGATGGCGGCCACGGTCGGGCGGATGCCGAGCATTCCGACGATTGCGGTTACTAAAATCTCACTCTCCGGTATTGTCGCAACCTCTATGAGCCCTTCCATCCCGGATACGATTTTCGTTGCCGTATCCGCAGCCTTCACCCGCAGCTCTTTTGCCTTTTCTTCGTCAAACACACAGGCAAGCTTCGGGGAAAACTCCCGAATCTGCCGCTCCAGCAGCGCAATATTGCTGCCCGCCGCAAGCGCCGATACCGTAATATCGCCCTGCTCCCTGACAATTTCAAGCGTTTGTGTTCCGATGGAACCGGTAGAGCCCAGAACCGCAATATTTTTCATCTGTCCTTATCCTCCGCTTTTCGCTGTTATAGTACGATAAAATTCGCTGCCAGAAAATAAATGATCGGCGCAGTCATAATCACACTGTCAAAACGGTCCAAAATACCGCCATGCCCCGGGATCAGAGTTCCGTAGTCCTTAATTCCGTAATTCCGCTTGATGGCGGAAGCCGCCAGATCTCCGACCATGGAAATCAACGCACCCACCGCGCTGATCGCCGCCATAATCCAAACATGCTGCGTCGTCACTCCCATGGCTTCGCGGAAAATCATTCCGTATATGGCAGTCAAAAGCGCCGCGCCAATCACGCCGCCGACTGCACCCTCCACCGATTTCTTCGGGCTCAGCTTCGGAGACATCTTGTGCTTTCCAATCAGCACGCCGACACAGTACGCACAGGTATCGCAGCCCCAGGAGCAAAGAAAAATCAGCCACACGATGTACGCGCCCACGGCAAGCATCCGCGTCTGATACACAAAGGACAGCATGACCGCCACATAAAAGACGCCGAAAAATGCGGCAAAGATCTGCTCCGTCCGGTATTTGGGGTAAGTAAATACATAGACGAACATCAGTAAAATCAAAAAGCCCAGCACCCACGCCATCAGGTCCGGCAGAAAATCGAATTTCAAGCTGAGATAGTATACCGTCGCCGCCAGATAAGAAACAATGCCCGGCAGCTCTTTTTCTATATGAAATATCCGGTACAGTTCAAACATACCGATATAGGAAATCAGCAGAGTCGCCAGAAACAATACATTCCCGCCCGTAATGATGAGTACCAGCGCGGCAGCCACGAGCACAATTCCGCTTATAAGCCTAGTCTTAAACATATCCTTCCTCCCCGGACCCTACTTTATCTCTGGTGCAAGTCCGCCAAATCTTCTGTCTCTACTATTATACGCTTCAATCGCTTTTTCTAATTCTTCTTTTCCGAACTCCGGCCACGGAACCTCGGTAAAATAAAACTCGCTGTAGGCAAGCTGCCACAGCAGGTAATTCGACAGCCTCTGCTCTCCGCTGGTACGGATTAAAAGATCCGGGTCCGGAACCCCCGCCGTATCCAGGTACTGCTCGAATACTTCCTCCGAAATCTCTTCCGCACTGCATTTCCCTGCCTCAATATCGGAAAAATAACGCCGCATGGCCCGGATGATTTCATCCCTGCTCCCGTAGTTGATGGCAATTTGCAGGTACAGGCCGTCGTTCTTTTTTGAAGCCTCTTCCAGCAGCCTTATCTGCTCCTGAAACTTTTCCGATAAACGCATGGTATCCCCGATGACCCGTACTCTCATGTTATTTTTGTCCGCCGTTTTAATACAATTTTTCAGATAGCTTTCCAAAAGCTTCATCAGGGCCGCCACTTCTCCCTCCGGGCGGTTCCAGTTCTCCGTGGAAAACGCGTACATGGTGACATATTTGATTCCAAGATCATACGCAGCCGCACAGACCGTCTCCACATTCTTCGCGCCTGCGGTATGCCCGTAGTTTCTGGGCATTCCCTTGCTCTTTGCCCATCTTCCGTTCCCATCCAATATAATCGCAACATGACGTGGGATTTTCATTGAATTCCTCCTTGTTTATTCTTGCATCATTTTATGAAAGAATCGTGTCTTAATTCTAAATTTTTGCTTACACACAGCAGCGATGAAATCCTTTCTCACAAAGTGAAAATGAGGACACGCGCCTGCCATGTCCTCACCCATATGCCATGCTTCGGTTCACCTTGTCGGAATCTCTGCCGCGGTTTATACCGTAAGAATCTCCTTTGACTTCTCTTCCACTGCCCTGTCAATCTCTGCAATATATTTGTCGGTCAGCTTCTGTACGCCGTCCTCAAGCTCTTTGATTTCATCCTCGGAAACATCTGCCGATTTGCTCAGCTTTTTAAAGGAATCGTTGGCGTCACGGCGGATATTACGGATTGCAACCTTTGCATTCTCGCCCTTTTTCTTGACATCCTTTGCCAACTCCTTACGTCTTTCTTCCGTAAGCTCCGGGAAAACAAGGCGGATCACCTTACCGTCGTTGGTCGGATTAATTCCCAAATCCGAAGTCAGGATTGCCTTTTCAATTTCCTTTACCATGGATGCCTCCCACGGCTGGATCTGAATCATTCTCGGCTCCGGAACATTGACATTCGCCACCTGCTGAATCGCGGTAGGAGTTCCGTAATAATCTACCCTCAATTTGTCAAGCACGTGAGGGTTCGCCCTTCCCGCACGGATGCTTCCAAATTCCTCAGACAAATTATGCATCGTTTTTTTCATTTTATCGTCATACTGAACCAATCTCTCATCCATATATGAAACCATACCCTTCCTGTGCTATACGGTAACCTTTGTACCGCTGAATTCGCCTGTCATTGCCTTTACAATACTATTCTCTTCGTTTAAGCCGAATACATACATCGACATCTTATTCTCCATACACATGATGGAGGCTGTCAAATCCACAACTGCCAGCTTCTTATCAATAACCTCCTGAATGGAGACCTCATCGTATTTCACCGCGCTCGGATTCACCTTCGGGTCGCTGTCATAAACACCGTCAATCGCTTTGGCAAGATAAATGCCCTCAGCCTCCATCTCGACAGCGCGCAGCACGATTCCCGTATCTGTGGAAAAATAAGGCTGTCCCGTACCGCCCGCGAAAAATACCACCATTCCGCGTTCAAAGTACTTATTTGCGCGATCCTTCGAAAAGAGCTTTGTCATGCTTCCGCACTCAAACGGTGTCAGAATCTGTGTTTTCATCCCCACGGAGCGGAAAATCTCTGACACATAGATACAGTTCATAACGGTCGCAAGCATGCCAATCTGATCCGCCTTGGTGCGGTCAATCGTCTCGCTGGTCCTCCCTCTCCAGAAGTTACCGCCGCCAATAACGATTCCGACCTGCACACCCATGTCCGTGATTTGCCGGACCTGTCTGGCAACCTCCGTCACCGTCGGCTCATCAAAACCGGTATGCTTTTCCCCCGCAAGGGCTTCCCCGCTTAACTTTAAGAATACTCTTTTCATTCCGATTATTCATTTCCTTTCTTGGATTCGAACAGGCTCTGCACGTCCACATCGGAATAGCTCTGAGAACAGAAGCCTTCAATTACCGCACCGTTATTAATCTGCACGGAACGCGATTTGATATTGCCCATCACGACTGCAGAGGTATCCACAACAACCGGTCCCTGAACATCGATATCTCCTTTGATTGCCCCGGCAATCACTGCGGAGGTAGAAGTGATATTTCCGATAACAACGGAACCAAGACCGATTTTTACTGTGCCGGTGCTTACTACCTCTCCCTCAATCTTCGCCGCGTCTGCAAAAAATTCGGAAGCGCTGCTGTTGCCGTTTACAACGCCGGTCACTACCAGCTTACCGTTGCATCCGACATTTCCTTCCACCTGTCCTCTCACGTCAAGCGAGCCGTCAGATACAATATCTCCACGGATCACCGTGCCCTCCGTAATCACGGAAACCTCATCGGAAACTTGTGCATTCTGATTTGTTATCGGTGTTGCTACATTGTCAGCCATTTTTCTCTCCTCCTGGGTTGCTTTTGTAATATTCTGTACCGTTTCATTTCTCAACGCAGCCGCGCCCTGTACCGGGGGCACTGCCGCCGCGCTCTGTGTCGGCACGGATGTCTGCTGCGCCGCAGCTTTTGCAGCGGCTCCTTTCTCTGCCTCCTGTCTTGTCACCTGCTCCAACAGACCGTCGAGCTTCGATAACTCCGACTGTACATCCACTTCTCCTTCGAGCGTGTTGACCACTAAATCATCCTCGTTCGTTTCTTTTTCGAGCTTTTCATCCTCGGGCAGCAAATCATTGACTGCCTGCGAGAAGTCATCTTTAAAATCCTTAAAAAATCCCATGTCCATTCCTCCGTTTATTTTTCAGTTATCCGACCGTGTCCGCCTTTACGGACTGGATAACCTGTGTATCTTCATCAATCGGCAGAATTTCCGCTCCCATCCCCTGCAGCGCCTCTATCAGGGGACCGAGCGCCTCCACCGTTGTTGACTTATCCGATGAATCGTGCAGCAAAACTACTGACGTTTTATATTTTACTACATCCTCTGTCACATTTTCAACTATTTCCGCCGCACTGTAGGCGGAGGAAGCGTCTCCCGCCGAAACATTCCAGTCAAAATATACCGTGCCCTGCGTATTCAGGAAATGTATCAGCTGCTCCATCGGAACATTGCTGATCTGATTGCTGCTGCCTCCCGGGAACCGGTAATACAGGCTTTCCACCCCCGCATTCTCCTGCAGATAATCCTTAAGTCTCCGGTAATCCTCCTCGAATGCTTCCATGGACTGATAAATCACGCTGTATTTATTGGAATATGAGTGCATTCCCAACGTATGTCCCTCATCCACAATTCTCTGATACAAAGGAATCAGCTCCTCATCCTCTGTGCCGGTCACAAAAAAGGTCGCCTTTACTCCATAAGAGGCCAATATGTCGAGTATTTCCTCCGTATTTCCGGAAGGGCCGTCGTCAAACGTCAGATAAACCTTATGTACGTCTCCCTCCGAAGCCAGATTCTCCTCATCCGAGATTCCGACCGCAGGCGGCGTAACCTTTTCCCAGCCCATCTCTTCGGTTTCGGTCTGCCCGGTATCCAAAAGCTGTTCCGTATCTCCAAGCACCGCACCGTCAATCTCCGGCACCCCGTTCAGGTGATATGCATTTGCACTGACCGCCGAACTGCCTACAACCAGGCGGTCCAGCTTTTTCTCCAGAGAAACCAGCTTCACGAACAGACAGATAATCAACACCATCGAGAGGATAATCCATCCCGTAATCGTTATAATAATACCGTTCCTGATCCTTCCTACTCGTTTTCTTCGTCTTCGCTGATTGTAAAGTGCCTCTGAATCTTTCTCCTGCATGCAGAACCCCCAAGGTAATCGTTAATACTTACTTATTGTAACACATTTTTCCGGTTTTCAAATAAAAAAGCGCAAAAAAATTGAATAATTTTTCCGCACTTTTTTACCTGTTGTCTGATTATTTATTTTTTTCCCGAAACAAGTTCATCCCATTCTATTCCACAAGCCTGATTTGTGTCATTTCCTGGGCAATGTTCAACGCATGGTCGCCGATTCTCTCAAAATCCGTCAGCATCTCCGAAAAAAGGATACTTCCCTCCTCAGAGCATGTCCCATTTTTTATCCGCTTTAACATATGCTCCCGATAATCGTCTGTCATATCGTCGATTCTCTGCTCCAGCGCGGAAATCCTGCTCAGCTCATCAAGCGCCTCCAGCTTTTCGTTAAGAAGTATTCCCAAAAGCTCCTCGCAGGTTTTCTGCATCTGGCTGATTTCCTCTTTTGCTGCTTCAGAAAGCTTTACGCCCTTTTCCTTAAGGCGCTCCGAGTAACCGCAGATGTTCATGGCATGGTCGCCGATTCTTTCGATATTGCCCGTAATTTTAAAGTAGGCGCTTAATATCCGGCTTCCCTCCTCGCTCGTCTCATGGGCCATATTGCTGGATATGTATCTGGAAATCTCCTGATTGAGATAATCGAGATATTCCTCTTTTTCCTCCACCGCCGGAACATACGCGGTCCTGCTGTCTAAAACCGCGGAAAAGCTGTCACACACGTTTTTTTTTGCCATTTCAAGCATACGCGCAATCTCCCGGTGCGTCTGCTCAATATTGATTGCAGAGGTACCGAATTTACCGTCCCGAACCTGCTTGATATTCTTCAGATATTCCAGATGCATTCCCTGTACGGGCTCCTCCACATCCGGGAGCACCTTCTCCGCAAATTTCGCCAGAAGATTTGCGGCAGGCAAAAGAAGAAGCGTGGTCACAATATTAAATATGGTATGCATATTTGCAATCTGCGCCGCTGGATTTGCCGGTGTTAATCTTCCGACAAAATAGGTGAGCGGTGTACAGATACACAAAATCGTAAACACGATCGTTCCGATGATATTAAACGAAAGATGAATAATTGTTGTCCGTTTCGCATTCCGGTTCGTGCCGATGGAGGCAAGCAGTGCGGTAATACAGGTACCGATATTCTGTCCGAACAGTACGTAAACCGCTCCGGAAAAGGAAATCGCCCCACTGTTCGCAAGCGCCTGTAAAATTCCCACGGAAGCGGAGGAGGACTGTATCAGCGCCGTGAATACAGCTCCCGCCAGGATTCCCAGAAGGGGATTGGAAAATTTTGTCATCATGTTGATAAATGTCTCATTATCGCGCAGCGGCATCATCGCCGTGCTCATCATTTCCATACCGATGAAAAGCACTCCGAGTCCCGCGAGGATCCCACCGACATTGCGCAGCTTCGGCTTCTTTAAAAAGACAACGAGAACCACCCCGAAAAACGCAATAAACGGCGCAATGGCGCTCACATCAAGCGCAATGAGCTGACCGGTAATCGTGGTTCCTATGTTTGCCCCCATAATAACGCCGACTGCCTGGCGCAGCGTCATCATTCCCGAATTGACAAAGCCTACGACCATAACCGTCGTCGCCGACGAAGACTGGATAATGGCCGTTATCACGGCTCCCACCAGCACGCCCATAAACCGATTTGAGGTCAGGCGCTCCAAAATCTGTTTCATTTTATTGCCGGCGGCAGCTTCCATGCCCTGGCTCATCATATTCATTCCATACAGAAACAGCGCTAACCCGCCCAACAGTGATGCAAATTCTTTCAATCCCATAATTTTCCTCTTTCCCTACTTCATTTGTATGCGGTCAGTGATTTGCACATTCCCTTTTCCTTCCCCGGAAAGGGACACGCGCTTTTTCCAACATAACAGACAGGCGCCGGAACGTCAAATGAATGTAAAATTTTTTAGCGGTTTCTGTATGGTTTTTGTAAAATTCAGGTCAATTCTGTGTAAAGTTCCTACTCTTCTCCTCCTTCAAGCAGCAGCACAATAGCCTCGCAGCTTTCCAGCGGGAGACGGCCGAGCGTTCTGATTTCCGCCTCCGCTTCGCTTTCTTTTTTCATGTTGGATAAGAGGACCTTTTTTGCTGTTCCCGGCAGGGAAAGCGTACAGGCTTCCTTTCCGAAATTCGCGGCTGTTAAAATCCGCTGTCCGCTTTCTTTTGATACTCTTAAAAACCCGAAAATATTTTCCGTTTCCTCATAAATGGGCTGAAAGCTTCCGTAGGTGAAGGTTTCCTTATACTCAGGCGCCTTCCGCAGCGCAATCAGCTTTTTATAGTAGGAAAGCACCGAATCCTCCCTGCTCTCCTGCTCCAAAACATTAATCTCCGTATAGTTGGGATTTACGGAAAGCCATGGCCTTCCGCCGGTAAACCCGGCGTTTTCCTCACCGCTCCACTGCATCGGTGTCCTGGCATTGTCCCTGCTGTTTTCATAGCAGGCGCGCAGCGCCTCGTCCTTTGTGCACCCCGCTTCAATCGCCACCTGATACTGATCCTTCGTGCTGATGTCATCGTATTCCGAAATATCGTCTCTTTTGCAGTTTGTCATTCCGATTTCCTGGCCCTGATAAATAAACGGTATACCGCGCAGCAAAATGGAAGTTGTCGCAAGCATCTTTTTTCCGGCCTCGTTCCTCGCATATTCCGGCAGATAACGGCTTGCCCCCCTCGGCTCGTCGTGGTTCTCGATGATATTGGCCTTAAAGCCGATTCCCTCCATCTCCTTTTGGGAGGCAAAGAGAATTTCACGCCAGCGGCGAAACTCTACCGGCTTAGCATCATACCAGCCGTGCTCCCCGTAGGTGAGCTCGTGCGCCGAAAAATCAAACATACTGGAAAAATGTCCATCCTCTCCGATAAATTCCCGCAGCTCATCCTCCTTCATATTAAAAACCTCACCCACGGTAAACGCGTCAAATTTCTCAAAGGTCTCATGCTTCATTTCCTCTAAAAATTCACCGACTCCGTTTACCTCCTCGACCATTTTTACACAGGAGACGAGCCCGTCCGGTCCGTCCGGCGGAAAGGACGGGAAATTTATATCCTTTTTTATATTGATAATCGCATCAATCCGAAAGCCGCCGAGCCCCTTTTTGAGCCACCAGTTCATCATATCGTACACCTTGCGGCGCAGCGCGGGATTCTCCCAGTTCAAATCCGGCTGCTCCTTTGCGAACATGTGAAGATAGTATTTGTCGGTTCCCGGCACCGGCTCCCACGCTTTTCCGCCAAAATAGGAGCGGTAATTACTCGGCTCCCTGCCGTCCTTCCCCTTCACAAAATAAAAATAGTCCGCATATTCCCCGTCCGGGTCGCTTAGTGCCTTCTGAAAATATTCATGCTGGCTCGAGCAGTGATTGACTACCAGATCCATCAGAATATACATATCCCGCTTTTTCGCCTCGGCAAGGAGCTCATCAAATTCCTCCATTGTCCCGAACTCCTCCGCAATCTGATAATAATCCGAAATATCGTATCCCTGGTCTACAAACGGGGATTTATAAATCGGAGAAAGCCAGATAATGTCAATTCCGAGTTCCTTTAAATAGTCGAGTTTCGAAATAATTCCTCTTAAATCTCCGATTCCGTCCCCGTTGCTGTCCATAAAGCTTTTGGGATAAATCTGATACGCCACCTTGTCATGCCACCATTTTTTCTGCATGCGTTTTGCCCTCCTTATTTCCTGTCATTGTATGATACTGTGATTATAGCGCTATTATTTCGCTTTTTCTTGCACTATCATTGTTTCTTATTGTACAATACTGCTATAAGAATAGTAACACCTGTGATTCGGAAAGGAATATTTATGATAAGGCATTTACCCTCCTCCCAAAAAGAAAACGCAAGACACGGGGAGCAGATGTTTCCGCTCCAGAAATATATAACGACACTCTCTGACAGCTATCCGGCCGTCACCGCCCACTGGCATGAGGAAGCGGAATTTACCCTGATTACGGAGGGCTGCTGCAGCTATCAGATTCAGCTGGCCTCCTATGAGGTCTGCCCCGGCGATATCATATTTCTTCCTCCGGCGGTACTTCATTCCATCCAGGCTCCGGCGGGAGAGCAAATGATGTCGGAGACCTATGTTTTCCACATGAATTTTCTCGGTATCAGCAACGCCGATGTCTGCGCCGTCCGCTACCTGACCCCTTTGGCGGCACAAAAGCTGATTCCTCCCTTCGTCATAAAAAAAGAGCACCCGGCTTATCCGGATGCCCTGTCCCTCTTTCATGCCGTAAGCAAAGCCTATGGCTGCGCGGCTTACGGCTACGAGCTGATGCTCAAATCCCTTCTCCTTCAGCTCATTGCGGTGCTCCTGCCGTACTGCCGCAAGGAATCCGAGCTGCCCCAGCTATATAATGAGCACGCCCGCAAATTAAAGCTGGTGCTGGAATATATCGAAGCGCATTATTCCGAACCGCTCTGCGTGGCCGACCTTGCCTCTCTCTGCTGCTTCAGTGAGTATCATTTCATGCGCTTTTTTAAAAAATATGTCGGCCTTTCCTGTATGGACTATGTGCGCAGCATCCGTCTGGAAAAAGCCGCGGAGCTTTTCGGGCAGGGAAATTCCTCCGCACTGGAGGTTTCTCTGTCGGTCGGCTTCGGAAATCTCTCCTACTTCCACAGGGAATTTAAGAAGAAATTCGGGATGACACCGAAAAAATTTTGCGAGAGCCTGGAAAAACTGCCCCAACTATCGCAACCAGCAGTTCCGTACACGGGAATGCACACCAAACTCCCGCCATATCCGCCACAGCGGAAAGAAGAAACGCCATCGGAATAATGACGGCAAAGCCCCGGAGCAGCGAAATCACATGTGCCGGCAGCGGATATTCCACAGAAGTAAAGTACATGGAAACAATGATATTGAAGCCGGCAAACGGAGAACCAATAAAATACAGCTTTAATCCCTGCTCCGCAATGCGCTGCAGCATGTCATTATTCTCACTGTTGAATATATCGGTGATCTGAGCTGCCCCGAAAAATACAACTGCATAAATAGCCGCTGATACGATGAGCATGGTAATCAGCGCACAGCGCAGGATTGTCCGCACATTCCTAAGATTGCCGACGCCGTAATTTCTGCTGGTAATCGGCTGGATTCCCTGTGCAATTCCCGTATAAACAGCAATCACGACAAGCGACAGATTCGCAATCACACCGTAGGCAGCCACTCCCACATTTCCCTGAAGCCTTAAAATAATAGAATTAAATACAATTATTACAATTCCAGAGGACATCTCCGTTATCAGGGAAGGAAGCCCGCTCGAAAATATGGCCGCCGCCAATTTCCGCTCCGGCCTGCATTTTGTAAAATGAAACTGATTTTTTCTCCGGATAAAATGCCAGGACAAGATGAGCATACTGATAACCGGAGCCAAGCCGGTGGCAAATACTGCACCGAAGATTCCCATCCCGCACGGAAAAATAAAAACATAATCCAGCACCACGTTCGAAAGGCTTCCGCCTATCATGGCCGCCATCGAAAGCTGCGGGGCTCCGTCATTGCGGACAAAGCAAAGAAGCACATTGTTCATTAAAAAAGCCGGGGCAAACAGTAAAATGACTTGTAAATATGTTTTCGTCATCTCAAATACGCTCTCATCCGCCCCCAAAATCGCAGCTATCCGGCCGGAGAAAAATATACCGATCATTACAAAAACCACGGCAAACATGGCTGCGAGATAAACCGCATTGGTGAAAACACGGTTTGCCTGTCTATGCTCCCCCTGACTTTTCTGAATCGAATATTTGGTTCCTCCGCCCATGCCAATCATCAGCCCGCTTCCATGGATAAAGCTGTATATGGGGATGGCCAGATTTAAAGCGGTAAGGCCATTTGTCCCCAATCCCTTCGACACAAAAAAAGTATCGGCGAGTATATAGCAGGACAGCCCTATCATCCCCATTACATTTAAGGACGCATATCTGGCAAATTCCCGCAGACAACTTGATTCTTTCATCGTAAAAACTCCTTTCCCGATGTAAAAAAAGCGCTGGACATTGTATCTTCTATGGCCTGCGATACAACATTCAACGCTTTCTATTCTGCCCGGCGGCAGTACATTTTTCACTTTTCTCTCATTATTCCGGCGCAGCCGGAACTATGCTCAGGTTTGCCCTTGGCAAACCTGTAATGGTTCAGCGTAGCTGAACCTATTTCATCTGAGCCGCAACCTCTGCTGCGAAGTCCTCCTGCTTCTTCTCAAGACCCTCGCCCGTCTCAAAACGCACAAATCTCTTTACCTTGACCGGACAGCCGACAGCCTTGGAAACCTCCTCAAGGTATTTGCCTACAGTCTGCTTTCCGTCTTCCGCCTTTACATATACCTGATCCACAAGGCAGATTTCCTTTAACTCTTTGCTCACACGGCCCTCGATGATACCGTTAATCACCTTCTCCGGCTTCTGGGACTCCTTCGGATCGTTCATAATCTGAGCCAAAAGAATCTCTTTCTCATGAGCGATATAATCTGCGCTTACCTCGTCTCTGGAAACATATTTCGGGCTTAAAGCCGCAATCTGCATTGCAATGTTTACCAGCGCTTCCTTCACTGCGTCATTCACAACGTCGGTCTCCGCATCAACAATGACACCGATTCTTCCGCCGCCATGGATATAGGAAGCCACACAGCCATGCTCTGCAACAACCTTCTCAAATCTGCGGATTTTTAAATTCTCGCCAATCACGGCAACCTTTTCTACAAGAGCATCGTTTACCGTCTTGCCTGCATCTTCAATCCACGGCTCTGCCATAAATGCATCCATGTCCGCCGCGTCAGAATTTACGGCCTGCTCTGCAACTGCTTTTACAAATGCCTGGAATGTCTCATTCTTTGCAACAAAGTCGGTCTCGGAGTTTACCTCGACAACGGCTGCTGTCTTCTCATCCTTTACGACAACGGTGCAAAGACCCTCAGCAGCGATTCTGCTCGCCTTTTTCTCGGCCTTTGCCTGTCCGTTCTTTCTTAAGAACTCGACAGCCTCGTCCATATTTCCGTTTGTCTCGTTCAATGCTTTTTTACAATCCATCATGCCTGCGCCGGTCATCTCACGCAGTTCTTTTACCATAGCTGCTGTAATAGCCATCTTCATATCCTCCAATATCGATTCCTTATGCTTCTTCTACTGCCGCTTCCTCATCAGCTTCTGCGGACTCAACTTCCTCTGCGGTCATCTCCGCACCCTGATTTGCCTCGATTACAGCGTCTGCCATCTTAGATACGATTAATTTTACGGCTCTGATTGCATCATCGTTGCCCGGAATGACATAATCCAACTCCTCCGGATCACAGTTCGTGTCTGCAATACCGATTAAGGTAATTCCCAGTGTATGTGCCTCCTGAATGCAGATTCTCTCCTTCTTCGGGTCTACTACGAAAATAGCATCCGGAAGTCTCTTCATCTCCTTGATACCGCCAAGGTTTTTCTCTAATTTTTCCCACTCTTTTTTCAGTGCGATCACTTCTTTTTTCGGCAGTACTTCAAACGTACCGTCCGCAGCCATCGTCTCAATCTCTTTTAATCTTGCAATACGGCTCTGAATGGTGCGGAAATTGGTCAGCATACCGCCCAGCCATCTCTCGTTTACATAGAACATACCGCAGCGCTCTGCCTCTGTCTTGATCGCGTCCTGTGCCTGCTTCTTGGTTCCCACAAAAAGAATCGTGCCGCCTTCTGCCGCGATGTCGGACACTGCCTTATATGCCTCATCTACTTTTCCTACCGATTTCTGTAAATCAATAATGTAGATACCGTTTCTCTCGGTATAAATGTAGGGAGCCATTTTCGGGTTCCATCTTCTCGTCTGATGTCCGAAGTGAACACCTGCCTCTAATAACTGTTTCATTGAAATAACGCTCATATTCTACCTCCTGGTTTTCAATTGCTTCCATGCGCTTCATTCCTCCAGACGACCATTTTGGCACCGGTCCATCGGTCAGCACATGTGTTTTTTACGGAATTTTATGACAAATCCCGTTAGAGCCTCGCCAATTATAACATAGAAAACACGGCAAAGCAAGCATTTTTTACTGTTTTTCCAAGGGACCCGCCTGCAAAATTTCCGTAATTTCCTCAAAGGAAAGCCCGTAGGGTATCTCATAGGTTCCCACGCTGATGGAAGACGCGTACCCGGCCTCCAGCAGATACCTGCGCAGTCCCTCCGGGTCGTCAATCACACCGCTGATTGCAAGGTTTTCACAAATCGTCCTGCACACATCCCCCTGATTCACCACCAGGCGAAACGGTTCGCGGGTCTCCTCCTGCCCGTCTCCGGACTGCTCCGTTCCCTGCTCCGCCTGCGTATCTGCGGGCTGCTCTGTTTCCTGCTGCGCTTGCGTATCTGCGGGCTGCTCCGTTCCCTGCTCCATCTCCGTGTTCTCTCCGTCCTCTGTATCCATGGGCTGCTCTGTTTCTTCCCCCGGCATAATCATGCCCAGCTGCGCCGCCCGCGCGATAATCTCTCCGTCGGAAAGCGTTTCTTCTTCCGATGAAAAGCTAATCATCAATACAATCGTTGTCACAATGATCCCGATTCCGAGTCCCCTCAGATAATATTTTAATTTCACGAATTTTTATCCCCTCTGTAAAGTCCGATGACCAGTCTCACCTCGCCCAGTCCCAGACCCAATTTTCTGGCAATCTCTACATCCTTAAATCCTTCCCCGTGAAGGGCGAGAATCTGCTGGTTATGTTTTTCCTGCTCTCCCTCGGCCGGATTTTCTTCCGGCTCCGGCTGCTGCGGCTTTGCGATTTCCTCCGCCGCCGGCTGCTCTCTCACGGGCTGCGGCTCCGGCTCCAGCATCTTTGCCGCCGTCTCCTGCACATTCCTTACATCCGCAGCCAGCCTTTGCAGATTCGAAGCAAGCTGCGTCAGCTCCGTGTGCTTATCGTTTAACATATTATAGAGAAAAATAATCTCATTATGGGTTTTATTCATATTCTCAAGCACAGTATCGGAATATTCACTGATGGCCATGATTTTCTCATTGGTCTCCTTTTCCAACGCCCGATCCACCTTTTCTCCCGATACGTCCAGTTGATTTTCAATGGTTTCCTCGATTTTCACGCCGGCATCCGCAATGCTGCGGTCAATGATTTTTTTCAGCTCATCCTCGCTTAACTCCGCAATTTTATTCAATTCCGACGGAGATAATTTTTCCGCGACAAAAAAGCTTCCAACCATGAATACCACCCCTGTCAGAAGCAAAATGATTTCTACTCCAGTCATATACACTCCTTATATTTTCACGTCAAAGCCGCCCGTTCCCCCCTTTGGGACAACCTTCCCGCCGTTCTCCGGTTCCTTTGCCTGTCTTTTTTTCTTTTGTTCCTCTCTGCTGTAGCTGTTGCTGCCTTTCTCCTTTGCGTCGTAACGAAACCCTTCGTTTTCCTTTCGCTCAGACTCCTGTACCTTGTGAGACAGGCGTTCCTCCTGCTTAAGCTGTCTCGCTTCAATATTGTACTGCTGTACTACAGGCTTGTTATCCTCCGTCTGCTTAATATTTCCGACATCCTGTGTACGCTGTATCATTCCGCTCAAATCCACCGGCCTTATCGACATACAAGAGCACCTCCCAATCGCTGTTATCCATCCACCAGAATTTCCATGTAGCTCCCCATTTTTTTGCGCATCTTAATCAACGCTTTCGTATGAAGCTGTGAAACCCTTGACTCCGAAACCTCCAAAATATTGCTGATTTCTTTGAGTGTCAAATCTTCATAGTAGTACAATAAAATGACCTTTCTTTCCTTTTCCGTCAAAAGGTCCATGGATTCCATCAGGGTCTTTTTTAATTCCTCTTCCTGAATGGCTTCCTCCGGCTGTATAAAATGCGAATTGTTCCTGGCATCCATCACGGGCTCGCCGCCCTGCTCCACAAACTCGTTTAATGAAACCACATTCGTCACATTCAGCTGTGTCTGCCAGTCGTTCAGCTCCGTCTCCGCGATTCCAAGCTCCTTTGCAATTTCCTCATCGGTTGCATTCTGGCCTGTCCTCGTCTCAATCTGCCGGATTGCTTCCTCGATTTTTTTGCGCTTCTGCCTTACGGTTCTCGGAATCCAGTCCATTTTGCGGATCTGATCCAAAATGGAGCCGCGGATCCGCAGGCTTGCGTAGGTCTCAAACTTTACATCTTTTCCCAAATCAAATTTATCAATCGCATCAATCAGGCCAAACACACCATAGCTGACCAGGTCTTCATACTCTACGTTATAACCAAGATACATACTGAGGCGACCCGCAACCACCTTCACCAGCGGCGCATACTCAATAATTATTTTTTCCCGCAGCTCTGCGGTCGGATTTTTATGATATTCCTCCCAGAGCTTTTCTTTCTCTACCGTTTTCATATGAAGCCCCCACGTCTATGTTATTTTTCATCCTGTTCTTCCTGTTCCTGCCCCGGCTGCTCCTCCCCTTCTTCCGCAGCACTCTCACCATCCGTGGTATCTTCTTCCATCTCTTTAAAATTTCTGTCGATTATCAGCTTTGCAATGCAGCCGAATATGTAAAATACTACTAGGACAATCAGCAGCATTTTAGTAAAATCCAACAGCTCCATCCGTCCGATGATGCCGGCCGCGCAGGCGATAACCCCGGCCACGAGCATAATAATCGCAGGTATCGGCTTTGTTTTCATATTGCATCCATGCCTCTCTTAAATGATTTTTAAAGGCTTTCCGACTGACTTGATATAAAACTCCCCCGTATCACAATGCAATTCCACGGTACGGCCGTAATTTAAGCCGGTGTCTTCAGCGACAAGCCTGATTCCAAGCTGTTTTAACTTTGCTTTTGCCGCTTCGGCGTTTCTTGCCCCGATATTCCCGACATCGGACAAGCCGCTTACCTCAAACATTTTCGCCCCGCCGGCAATTTTGGCAATCAGACGACTTCTGTTCGCTCCCGCTGCAAGCACGCGTCTTAACAATTCATCTATTCCCGTATCCGCAAACTTTGCTACATTGCTGTTATTTCGAACCTTTGTACTGTCAGGAAGCATATAATGAACCATTCCGCCCACCTTCGTTACCGGATCGTAAAAAACCAGACCGATACATGAACCCAATCCCAAGGTCGTAATAACATCCGGGGCCTTGCACACATTCAAATCCGCCATGCCCACTTTGATTACTTCACCCATATGTTCTTCTTCTCCTTACAACGAGATTCCCAGTGACGTTAGTATCTTTTCATATGAATCCTGCTCAGGCATCAATATAAAATAACCATTAATAGCTACATCGGCACATATTTCTGTCTGTATCAGCAGCGCATTATCGCCGAACTGTCCAAACTCAATTGCAGGGACACTCAAAATAGAAGCCGCCATATCCACCGCTATATAGGGTACGGACGGAACGATCACAAGCCCCGTCATTGCCGATAAGGCCGACAGATAAGAGCCTGCTATGATATTTCCGATTTCCTTGAGTGCAGATAATTCCATCTCGTCAAAGGGTTTGTCCTCCGGCATATCCATCATCATCAGCCTGTTGACAAGATAGCGTGCCGACGGAATATCCAAAAGAAACATCATGCTTCCCTCAATATCGTTTTGAACCTCCAGAAAAATGCCGACAATCGTCTGATCCTCCGCCCCCACAGCCGTTCCCAGCTTTGACGCTTCCATCAGCTTGATATTCGGAACGTTCATGTCAATTTTTCTTCCGAGCATATTGGCGATTGCAGTCGTCGCATTTCCCGCTCCGATATTGCCGATTTCTTTTAAGACGTCCAGATACATATTATTTACGTCTTCCAACGATAGCTTTCCCATGAACCTTTTCTCTCCTTCTATTTCATTTCAAGACGCAAAAGGTTAGTAAAGCCTCATGCAAAGCTTTACTAACCTCCGGGATTTTACACGTTTTCTTCGACAATGGAATTAATTTCCAGCAGGGAAATCAATTCACCGCCATGCTTCCCGATTCCGTTGATAAATTTTCCCTTGTTGGAGATATTATCAATTTCATCATCGCTTAAGTTCACAACACCTTTTACCTCGTCTACAATAATGCCGAACGAACCGCTTTCTTCCAGCTTTATGATAATGATTCTGCTTGCATTCGTAAACACATCGTCCTCAAGTCCCATTTTCTTGCGCACGCTCATTACGGGAACAACCTCTCCGCGGAGATTGATCATCCCCTTGAAATAAGGCTGCGCCTTCGGAACTCTTGTAATTTTCTGCATCCGCACAATATTGTCTATGTAGCTGATGTCGATTCCGTACTGTTCGCTGCCAACCATGACAACAATATATTGCTTTGACTCTTTTTCCACCATTTCAAGATTATTATTCGCCATGTTCCGTCCCCCCATTACATCAATGTGTTCACATCCAGAATTAAAGCAACCTCGCCGTCACCGAGAATGGTCGCACCGCTGATAATCTTGTTGTTATTTATGTATTTGCCCAGCGACTTGATAACGATTTCCTGCTGACCAATCAGATTGTCCACCACAAGTCCCGTCATATTGTCGCCCTTCATTACAATCACCACGGTGAGGCTCTCAGGCTCCTCTCTTGGCGGAATATCAAGCACCTGATCCAGACGAACCAGCGGAATTACCCCGCCGCGCAGATTGATAACCTCCTGCGCCTCCACATATTTAATATCCTTGACCGGAATCTCCTCAATCGTGGCAATGGATGCCAGCGCAATTGCATATTTTTCATCTCTGATTTCAACCATCAGAGCCTGAATGATTGCCAGTGTAAGCGGAAGCCGTACCGTAAAGGTCGTTCCCTCTCCAAGCGCCGTCTTAACCTCAACATCGCCGCCCAATGCCTCGATGTTGGATTTCACAACGTCCAGTCCGACACCGCGGCCCGAAATATCCGTTACCTTTTTTGCCATAGAAAAGCTCGGCAGGAACAAAAGATTGATAATCTCTTTCTGAGACATGCTTTCCGCCTGCTCCTCGGTAATCACGCCGCGCTCCACAGCCTTATTACGGACAGCCGCCACGTCAATGCCGCTACCGTCATCCCCGACCTGAATAATGACATTATTTCCTTCCTGGAATGCGTTCAAGAAAATACTTCCCACTTCCGGTTTCCCGAGCGCAAGACGCGTCTCATTGTCCTCCAGTCCGTGATCCGCCGAATTGCGCAGCAAATGCTGTAACGGGTCGCCAATCTGATCCACCACTGTACGGTCCAGCTCCGTATCCTCACCGGTCATATACAGCTCCATTTTTTTGTTCAGCTTTCTGGAAAGGTCACGGATCATCCGCGGGAATTTATTTACAACGCTCTCAATCGGAACCATTCGTACCTTCATGACTGACTCATGCAGATTGGTGGTAATCCGCTCCAGGCTCTCAATCTGCTCGTGGAAACTCTGGCTCTGGAAGTCCCCGGAATCCGCGGAACCGATAGAAACCAGGCTGTTTTTGGCAATGATAAGCTCGGAGACCTGATTCATGAGTGCATCCAGCTTTTCAATGTCAACACGAACTGTCCTGTTCGTCACAGGCTTTGCCGCCGCCTGTTTCTTATTTGCCGGCTGCGCTTTTGCGGGCTGCGGCTTTGTCTCCGTCTGAGAAGCCGCCTGTACGCCGGATGTCTCCGCCGCTTTTTCTGCCTGCGCCTCCGCCGTGGCTTTTGCCTCCTGTGCCTCTGCCGCCGCTTTTTCTGCCTGCGCCTGTCTCTCCGCAAGCGCTGCGTAGGTTACTTCTTCACCGACCACATCCTCGATTTCGGATACCGACTTCGCTGCCTCCAGCACCTTTTCCAACGGTTCTTCAGAGGCAATGTAAAAGCTGAAATCGTTTTCAAAATGCTCGTCCTCGATTTCCTGAGAGCTCGGATTGTAGACAAGAATCTGTCCGCACTCTTCCACCGCCTTGAATACCAGAAAAGCCCTTGCCGCCTTAAGCAGACACTCCTTCTGGATATATACCGTCATCCCGTAAACGTGGGAGCCTTTTTCCTCCGCTTCTTTTATTTTTGACTTTTCGGACTCGCTCATATCAAATTCGAAGTATTTCTTCTCTCCGACCTGCTCCTCAGCCTTCTCTTCCTGCTTCGGCTGCTCGGGCTTCGCCGCGATACCTTCCTTGTCCGCAATAAAATCATTTAATTCTTTGATGATCAGCTCGTTGTCTTCCGTTCCCTCGTCCGAGCTTGCCTTTACATTATTCAGATAGCCTTCAATCGCGTCAAGGCATTTAAACAGCAAATCGATCATGCTGCTGTTCACCTTGATCTTTTCGCCTCTGACCTCCTGGAACACATTCTCCATATCATGCGTCAGACGCTGCATGCGCTTAAAGCCCATGGTGCCCGCCATTCCTTTCAGCGAATGGGCCGCACGGAAAATTTCATTTATGGTATCCATATTTTCCGGCTCTTTTTCAAGCTCCATAATGCAATCGCTCAAAGTCTGCAGATGTTCTTCTGTTTCATCAATAAAAATCTCAAGATACTGGCTTACATCCATATTACTGTACCCCCACATTCTTTGTGATAGTCTGTGCAACCTCCGCAAGCGGGACAACCTCATTGACCAATCCCGTTTCGGCAATCGCCTTTGGCATTCCGTAGACGACACAGGTTTCGGCATTCTGTGCAATGACATAAACCGGCTTGCTCTTTGCAAGCGTCTTAATCCCGTTGGTACCGTCCGCTCCCATACCGGTCAGCACGACACATACAATCTGGTCATACCCGCTGCCCGTAAGGGAATCATAGGTAATATTGGCGCACGGCTTCAACCCGCCGATTGGCGGCATGTCATTGAGCTTGATTCTGTGGCTGCCGTCAGGGCTCCGTTTCACCTCCATGTGCTTACCGCCGGGTGCGATATACACCGTCCCCTTTTTGAGCACATCTCCGTCCTCCGCTTCCTTTACCTGTATCTGACTGACCTCGTTTAACCTGTCTGCCATGGATTTGGTAAAACCGGCAGGCATATGCTGTACCAGAACCATCGGTGCGTTGAGGTTTTTCGGAAGATACGGGATGACACTCTGAAGCGCCTTCGGTCCCCCCGTCGAACAGGCGAGAGCCACCAGCTTATTGCCGCTTTTAATCGTTTCTGCATTTTTACGGATCACGACTTTCTCCGAAGCTGCCGCCGTCCTGCCGGCATAGGAAAACCGGGAGGTTCTTAAGACAGCGGACAGGACTCCCAGCAATCTCTTCTTGAAGTCCTCTCCCTTCGCCTCGATGATATTAGTCGGCTTCTCCACAAAGTCCACGGCCCCTCGCTCCATCGCAAGTATCGTAACCTCCGCATCCTTCGTGGTGGTGGTGCTCACCATAATGACCGTCGCCTTAATTTTTTCCTTCTGCAGCCTGTCAAGCAGCTCCAGACCATCCATCCTCGGCATATTCACATCAAGCACAACGCCGTCGTATTTTGTCGTTTTCAGCCTCTCATATGCCTCAAGCCCGTCACGGCATACATCGGTTGCCTGAAATGTTTCGTCCGAATTAATAATATCACAAATAACCCTTCTCATGAGTGCAGAGTCATCAACTACCAAAATATTTTTCTTCATATTTCTACCCTCTCACTCGCTTTATAATGACGTGTTCTGCGTTCTTCTTCAAAAATATAGCGAATAATCTGCTCACGGATACGGTCATCCTTCATAACAAACTTGCCTCGGATCTCGTAGCGGATATCGGGCAAACGTTCCACGCGCTTGCTGCTGATCACGCTTACTATGACATAAAGCTGGCGATTCATCGTCTGGCTTCTCAGATTCAGTTCCGCCAGCAGATGCGTATCCGGCTCAAGCTCCTGACTGACCTGAAAGCGAAGCCCGCCGCCGCTCAAATCCAGAATGCTGCCAAGCAGCGGTTTTTCCAAAATGCCTTCCTCGCGCAGGGCATCAAAAATATCGTCCATATCCTCAAGGGCTGCCTGCTCCTCTGTAACGGGAAAGTAACGGAAATCCAGCAGACACGGCAGACGGTAATATTCTCTCCGCTGAAACTTTTCGGGCTGGGATTTTAATTCAATCTCGACCATATATAAATTATCTGTCTTATAGCGCTCCTTCACCACCCCGACAGCCCGATAAAGACTTCCGCCCGAATAGAAAACCAGTTCATACCTGATGCCAAGCATAAGCAGTTCCAGCCTGCCCCTCGTAGTGGGCATGGAAAGCTCCAGATTACCGTTCTCCCTGATGTCCAGCACCTGGCTCTTATAAACGGTGACCGCTTCGTCCGTGTCCCTCGTCTGCTCTACCTTCTGAAGTACTCTGATATCAACTTTATCCCCCAAATGAATGACCTCTGAAATATTCATGTGTTTTCACCTCTTAGTATTTATGGTTTAAAAAACCGGAAAACATCTGTGAAATTCCCCAACGCAGTCTGGGCCGATTCTGTTCATGGTTTATCAGGTTTGCCGCCATCACCTCAAATGCCCGCGCCGATTTTGCCCCCGGCATGTTCATGGAAACCGTCTTCTGCTGGCGCACCGCTTTTTCAAGCATTCCGTCCTGCGGAATCATACCAAGATACTCTATTCTTCCGTGCAGGAACTGCTCCACGACGGAATTCAGCTTGTCGTATACATTTTTTCCCTCATCAGGAGATGACACACGGTTGGATACAACTTTAATCTCCGTTGTGTCCCGTCGGAATCTCGGATTGCGGTAGAGTGTTTTTAACAGCGAGTAGGAATCTGTCAGGGAACTCGGCTCCGGTGTTGTTACAAGAAGCACCTCCGGACTGGCAAGCACGAATTCAAGCACCTGATCGGAAATCCCGGCTCCCGTATCAATAAAAATGACATCCGCATACGCATCCAGCTCCTTGAGGCAACGAATAAAGTAAAAAAGCTGGTCGTTTGTGAGGTGATTCATTCCCACAACTCCGGATCCCCCCGAAATAAACTCAATGCCCATCGGTCCTTCCGTAATGATTTCCTGAATGCTCTTCCCATGGAAAATCAGGTCTCCCAGATGATACTTCGGAATTGCGCCGAACATCACTTCCACATTGGCAAGCCCGAAATCCGCATCAAATATGAGAACCTTCTTTCCCATTTTACGCAACTGCACTGCAAGGTTTACTGTCAGGCTGGATTTGCCAACCCCTCCTTTTCCACTTGTCACGGTAATTACCCTGGCGTTCAGCTCCTGCCTCTGATTATTCAGTTTAATTACATTTCTAAGCTTTTCCGCCTGGTCCATACCATTATCTGCCTCCCAGCAGTTGTTTTACGATTTTCTGCGTATTGAATTCCTCAATATCATCGGGAACGTTCTGCCCGTTTGTCATATAGGAAAGGGACGCCCCGGAATACATCTTAATGTTAAATATATTTCCGTAGGCAATCGTCTCATCCAGCTTTGTAAAAATAATTTTGTAATCCGCAATCTCCTTATAAACGTCCATAATTTCCAGCAGATCCTTATATTTTGTGGTTGCGCTGACTACAAGATGCACTTCTTTTTCATATGCCTTATCCAGGCCCGCAATCATCTTTTTCATATCGGTGCACTGTTCCTCGTTTCTGTGGGAGAATCCCGCAGTGTCGATAAAAATCAGATCATATTCGCTCACGCGGGCAACCGCGTCGTTTAATTCCTCCGGGGAATAGATAATGCTCATCGGAGCATCCAGAATATTGGCATAAACGCGCAGCTGCTCTGTCGCTGCGATCCGGTAGGTATCCGCCGTCAGAAAGACTACCTTCATGCCCATTTCAAGCTTGTACTTGGACGCGATTTTCGCAATCGTCGTCGTCTTTCCGACGCCCGTTGGTCCGATAAAAAAGATAACCCTGGGTTTTTTCCCCGAAACGTCGATCGGTGACGGCTGCCCCAGCTTTAAAATCATTTTCTGGTAGACATTCGAAAGGATATAATCTACGCTGCTTCCATTGTGCATGATTTTTTCCGCCTCGTCCAGAATCTGGTTGACATACTTTTCGTTCACGTCATTGTCCAACAGCGTGCGGTAAAGCATCTTTATAAACTGCAGCCCCTCCGGGTTTACCGCCGGCTGTTTGGGCTCCTCTTCTTTTTTGCGGCTCACCTCGGCAGACAGTTGTTTTTCGAGAATATTGGAAAGATTCTCGAGCCGTTTTTCCAAATCTTCTTTTCCATTATCGCTATTCACAGTTCTCAGCGGATTCACCGTCTCTTTCTTTTCCTGGTATTTTATAGGCTCTATTTTCTCATCTGCGGCAAGGTTAATCGACTCCGGTGCACGAAGCTGCTGTGCGACCGGTTTTCGCTGTTCCATATACGGTTCCTTTTCTTCGACCGCAGCTGTCACCTCAAACACAGACTGTTTAAATGCCTTAAACATTCCCTTCGGCTTTATCTCTTTTACATTCATGACGACAGCACCCGGTCCCAGCTCCTGCTTTGCCTTCTCTATTGCCTCTTCCTTTGTTTTGCCCTGATACTTATTTATGGTCATTTACACTGTCACCATCCCTACTGATTGTAATTCTACATTAGACTCGACCTCGTTATAGGAAACGACGATCAAATCCTTGAAGTATTCTTCCGTCAATTTTTTAAAGTACATTCTTACAATCGGAGAAGTAATTACGATTGCGCTCTTACCCATATTCTCCAGCTTTGCAACCTCTGTCTCAAGCGACTTCATAAGCCCTTTTGTCTTTTCCGGATCCAGCGTCAGATATGCACCCTGCTCCGTCTGTTTCACCGAACTCATGATTTCCTGCTCCGCCTTCGGATCCAGCGTAATCACGCTGGTTGTCTCATTGGACGGGAAGTACTTGCCGGAAATCGCCCGTTTTAAGCTCTGACGCACATACTCGGTCAGCACATCCGTATCCCTGGTCGCCGACGCATGGTCTGCCAGCGTCTCAAAAATCGTAAGCAAATCCCGAATGGAAATACCCTCCCGCAAAAGATTCTGGAGTACCTTCTGTACCTCTCCGAGTCCGAGCATTTTCGGAATCAGTTCGTCCACCAAAACAGGGTTGCTCTCTTTTAAATTGTTGACGAGATTCTGAACATCCTGCCTTGTGAGCAGCTCCGCGATATGGGAGCGGATCACCTCCGTCAAATGAGTCGCGATAATGGACGGCGGGTCAACCACCGTATAACCGAGGCTTTCCGCCCGCTCTCTCTGGCTCTCCGTAATCCAGATCGCCGGAAGATGGAAGGACGGTTCAAATGTCGGGATACCGGTAATCTCCTCCTCGACATAGCCTGGATTCATCGCCATGTAATGGTCAAACAGGATTTCTCCCTCCGTCACCTGAATCCCCTTGATTTTAATGATATACTGATTCGGATTTAACTGGATATTGTCACGCAGACGGATAATCGGCACTATGGTACCAAGCTCAAGCGCAATCTGTCTTCGTATCATAACCACACGGTCGAGAAGATCTCCGCCCTGATTGACATCGGCAAGGGGGATGATACCATAGCCGAATTCCAGCTCAATCGGGTCTACCTGAAGCAGAGAAACCACATTCTCAGGCTTTCTGATTTCCTCCGCCTCGCTCTCCGCCGTATTGACTTCTTCCTCAATGCTCTCAATGCCGATATTCTTCTCAACCTGCTTTCCGACCACCACAAACACAAGTCCCATTGCAACAAACAAAACCGTGTTTAACGGAGTCAGAATTCCCAACAGTGCGATGGTGGCGCCGACAATGTAGAGCACCTTCGGAATACCGAACAGCTGGCTGACCAGGATATTGGAAAAGTCCGCCTCCTTGGAGGCCTTGGTCACCAGAATACCGGTTGCCAGAGAAATCAGCAGAGACGGTATCTGCGAACAGAGTCCGTCACCGATTGTCAAAACGCCGTAATGCTCCAGGGCCTCCTGAAATCCCATACCGCCGCGCATCACGCCCATAATGGTTCCGCCGATAAGGTTAATCAGCGTAATAATAAGGCCCGCAATGGCATCTCCCTTAACATACTTCGTGGCACCGTCCATGGAGCCGAAGAATGCGGATTCCTCCTGAATCTTATTTCTGCGCTCTCTCGCCTCTTTCTCGGTGATGGTTCCGGTATTCAGATCAGCGTCGATTGCCATCTGTTTACCTGGCATAGCGTCGAGCGTAAATCTCGCCGTTACCTCTGCAACACGCTCGGAACCTTTATTGATAACGATAAACTGGATAAGAATCAAAATAATAAATACGATCGCACCGACAATCAGGTCGCCTCCGCCGACAAATCCGCCGAACGTTTCTACAACGTTACCCGGATCTCCGGTCGTAAGAATTAACCTGGTAGATGAAACATTCAGCGCGATTCTGAAAATGGTCGTAAACAGCAGGAGTGTCGGGAAAAAAGACATGTCCAGCACTTCTTTGACAAACAATGTATTAAACAGCACGATCATCGCAATGGAAATATTGAGAGCCAGCATGACATCGAGTAAGGTGGGACTGATTGGCACTATAAAAAAGATGATTGCGGCCAGCAAATACAGTGCAACACCTATGTCCGTTTTTTTCATGCCCTATCCTCCTTGGTACTTCTATCTATTCTTCGCATTATAAACCATAGCCAGTATTTCCGCCACCGCCTGATACAGCTCGGGAGGTATTTCCGCACCAATATCGACATTCGCATACAGCATCCTTGCCAGCGGTTTATTTTCTACGATTTCGATGTGATTTTCTTTTGCAAGTTCACGGATTTTCTGTGCCAGATAATCCTCTCCCTTTGCCACTACAACCGGCGCCCTTGATACCTCGGCATCATATCGGATTGCCACTGCCAGATGGGTGGGGTTTGTAATTACCACATCTGCCTTTGGGACATCCTGCATCATGCGCTTTCTGGACGCCTCTCTCATGCGCTGCCTCTGACGTCCTTTGATTTCCGGATTTCCCTCGGTATTTTTATATTCATCCTTGACCTCCTGCTTAGTCATCTTCATGTCTTCATTAAAGCGGCGCTTTTGATAAACAAAATCCGCAAGACCAACCACGAGGTATACAAGGCTGATTTTCAAACCTGCATTGATAATGACGTCCCCGCAGAGCGCAAGCGCCTGATTGAGCGGGATGTCATATAAAACGAAAATATTGTCTGCTTCGTCCTTAACGGACGTATAAGCAACGTAAATAATGATAAATATTTTGAAAATGGATTTTATCAGCTCAAATACGGAGTCTTTGGATAAAATCCGCTTAAACCCGTTAATCGGATTAAATTTATCGCCCCTGGGCTTTAATGGCTTTAAGGTCACCTTCCAGCCAACCTGTATAATGCTGATGACGAGCGTAATCGCGACGCCAAAAGCAAAAAAGGGAGCCGCAATCACCAGCATTTCTATATAGACATTCTGTAAAAATGATGTTACCTCCTGTACGGAGCATTCAATCGCGTTTGCCCTGACAAAATCCGGCATCAGCTTATATACATAATTATATACCCCGATGAAGCCGTTGCCAACCGACGAAATGAAAATTTTGAGTATGAGAAATAATACCAGCAAATCAAAGGCCGATGTAAGCTCCCGGCTCTTAACGACCTTTCCGTCCTCTCTCGCCTCTCTTAACTTTTTCTCCGTCGCAGGCTCAGTCTTTTCCCCGCCCGGCCCGTCCTTTGCGAACCGCTGCAGGTCATATCTGAGAATCAGTCCTTTTTCCCATTCCAAATCAATACATTCCCTCTATTACCGAAACCATCATTCTGCGCATTTCCGTAAAAATAAAATCTGCAATTCCAGGCAGCAGCGTTACGGTCAAAAACAATATCACGATTCCAAGCAGAACCTTCATCTGCATTCCCACCGCAAACATATTCATCTGCGGCGCTACCTTCGCCATAATTCCCAGGATGCAGTTCAAAATCATCATACAGGCAAAAATGGGAAGAAATATGCGGAAAGCAATGACAAACAAATCGGTCATGAAAGTTACCATCGAGCCTGCCAGAGAATTCCAGTCAAAAATCTGTCCGTTTACCGAGATAACCGTAAAGGAATCCACCACTGCTCTTAAGATAACATGATGCATATCCGTTACTACCAGCAGAAGCAATATAAAATAGTTGTATAAATTACCGGTAATCGTAACCTGACTGTTCATTGTGGGATCAAACTCCGTCGCCATCGACAGACCGATATCCATATCAATAATATTTCCCGCAAATAAAATAATGGAATTACATATGTTTGCAGCAAATCCTATCAGCAACCCTGTAATTCCCTCTTTTAAAACTATGACTGCATATCCCATAACACCGGTATATTCAATTGCCGTCTTATCCACTATGCCATAAATCAAAAGAGATACCAATACAGACAAGCCGATTTTTACCCGTGCAGGTGTGTTGCTTGTGCCAAAAAAAGGCGCAACCGACACAAAACAGGATATGCGGACCACTATTAATATCAGTATTTCAAAATTAGCCAATGAAAATGTATATTCCAGCATAGAGCGCCCTAACCAAGATAAACACTAAAGTTCGACCACAGTGTAGTTACAAACTCCGTCAGATTTTTTAAAATCCATGAGCCGAAAATCATCATGCCCACAAACACGGCAATAATCTTCGGAACAAACGTCAGCGTCTGTTCCTGAATCGATGTAACTGTCTGGAAAATACTGATAATCAGTCCCACCACCAATGAAATGATCAACATTGGGGCAGAACAGATAATGATGGTATAAATTGCTTCTCTTGCGACATCAAGCACCTGACCTTCTGTCATCTTACAACACCTCTTTCATTCTTCCGTCAATAGAATGTTTTCACAACGCTTCCTATCACAAGATTCCATCCGTCTGCCAAAATAAACAGCAAAATCTTAAAAGGCAGCGAAATCGTCGTCGGCGGCAGCATCATCATACCCATAGACATCAGCACGGATGCCACTACCATATCAATTACAATAAACGGGATATAGATCAAAAATCCCATAATAAATGCCTGCCTCAGCTCGCCTATTACAAAGGCAGGTACCAGAATCGTCATCGGAACGGCGTCATATGCGCTTTCTCCCGATTCCGCATATTCCTCGGCAAGAGCATCATTATCAATATCATAGCTGTCACCTGCTATATCGATGAACAGACTGACATCCTTACGCTGCACCTGTCCGTACATAAACTGACGAATGGGAACCTCTGCCGCCTCAAACGCCTCTTCCATTGTAATATCTCCGTTATCCAGAGGTCTGATCGCATTTTCATTGATTTCCTGGAACGTGGGCCACATGATAAAAAATGTCAAAAACAACGCCAGTCCAATCAGTACCTGATTCGGCGGCGCCGTCTGCGTTCCGATTGCCGTCCGCAGAAAGTGCAGCACAATCACAATCCTGGTATAGGAGGTCAGCATGATCAAGATGGACGGCGCCAATGATAAAATGGTAAGCAACAGCAGTGCAAGAACCGGAGTAGACACTGCGGCTTCATCACCGTTTACGGTAATTGACAATCCGCCCGTGCCGTCATTTGCCGCATCCGTCCCCCCTCCGTCCGTATTATCGAAGGAAGTAATGCTGTCGGGATCCATGGAAGCAGCATAAACCTCCGTTTTCCCGTTCCAGCCAAACAGGACAAATGCAAATACCGCAAGCGCGAGCGCAAATGACAGCGCACAATATACTTTTTTTAATTTTGTCATAATTCAATCCTGTTTTTTCGGAAAATGTTCTTTCAACTTATTCAAAATGTCCTGAAAGCTCTCCTGCGTTCTCCCGGAATCCTCCGACTGCAGATAAGATAACTGATCCTCTGACAGTTCCGCCAGCTTTGTAACCTCATCCTTGCCCACCGCAATCACCAGGTATACATCTCCCACTTTCACAATCTGTATATATTTGTTATTTGCAATACGTACTGTCTCAACAACCGAAAGATTCCCACGCGACATCTGTGCTTTCTGAAAACCGCCCACCCACTTTGCCGTGAAATAAGTAATAATCAGAACAAACAGAAATATTATGAGCACACCTACCAGTTGTATCAGGCTCTGAAAAGAAGTGCTTAATAAAATCATATTAACCAACTACTTTTTTTACTGCTTCAAGCACTCGCTCTGCCTGGAACGGCTTTACGATGAAATCCTTTGCACCGGACTGAATTGCCTCGATTACCATTGCCTGCTGTCCCATTGCGGAACACATAATGACATTCGCGGAAGGATCAATCTCCCGAATCTTCTTAAGCGCCTGGATTCCGTCCATGTCCGGCATAGTAATATCCATCAGCACCAAGTCCGGTTTCGCTTCCGGATACTTTTCTACCGCAACCGCTCCGTTTTCTGCCTCTGCCGCAATCTCATAACCGTTTTTGGTCAGAATGTCCTTAATCATCATCCTCATAAAAGCAGCATCATCACAAATCATTACCTTTGCCATAATTCTCTCTCCTACTCATCATGTTTTTGTTTGCTTATTTTATAATTTCAGTAATTCGTATGCCGTAATTTTCTTCCAGCACAACAACTTCTCCCTTGGCTACGAATTTACCGTTTACCAGTACATCTATCGGCTCTCCGGCGATACGGCTTAATTCTATAATGGTTCCCGGTGCAAAATCAAGTATTTCTTTGATCGATTTTGAAGTTCTGCCAAGCTCCACGGTAACCTCAAGCGGCACATCCATAATTAAATCGATATTTTCCGGTCCGTAATTTACGGGAACATTTCCGGCAAAAGCCTGAAATTGTGCCGGTTGTACATTTACCTGTTGTCCATACATTTGTGACATATCCTGCCCCCTCATTGGTTGACCCATCATCGGCTGTCCCGCCATCGCCTGATTCATCATTGGCTGTTCCATCATCGGCTGTCCTGCCATCTGCTGATTCGTCTGCATCTGCGGCATCGGTGACGGCTGCGGCGCAGGCTGTGCCTGCTGGGTTGTACTTTGACTGGCGCCAGCAGTCTGATTGGTATCTTCTTCCATGTTTTTGGTAATGTTTGCACACATTTCCTTCGCAAAAGAAATCGGATACAACTGCATAATCTCACTGTTGACAATGTCGCCGATTTCCATTTTAAAAGAAATCTTTACAAACTCTCCGGCAAGGAATTCGTCTATCTGGCTCTCGTCAATGGTCTGCTGTAAATCAATTAAATCCGCTACCGGCGGGCTGATATCAATCACCTTGTTGAGCATCGAGGACAGGGACGTCGCCGCCGATCCCATCATCTGGTTCATTGCCTCGCTGATTGCACTCAAATGAAGCTCACCAAGCTCAACATCCGTATTTGTGCCGTCACCGCCCATCATAAGGTCGGTAATTACTTTAACGTCATGCTCTTTTAATACAAGAATATTGCTTCCGTCCAAACCTACCGTATACGCAATCCGGATAAATACACAGGGCTTTTCATACGCATCGCATATATCGCTCCAATTCGCAAATGAAACCACCGGTGTGGAAATCTCCACCTTCCGGTTTACCAGGGAAAACAATGTGGTTGCCGCTGTTCCCATGCTGATATTGGATATTTCTCCAATCGCATCCTTTTCCGCTTCTGTTAATGTTTCATTGTCTGAATTCGCATCAATACCTGCAGGATTGTTCAGTAAAGCATTGATTTCTTCTTGCGACATCGTTCCATCCATCTTACTGCTCCTCCCTAATCACTGATGTAATTCTTACTGCATAGTTATCACCGGAAGCTCCCGGCAGAGCAGTAAATTTCTTCATATTTCCAACATAAATACTGAGTTCCCCGTCCGTCCTGGTATCCAGCCGGATGACATCACCTCTCTGTAAGCCGAGAAAATCATTGACTGAAATGGTGCTGTTCCCCAACACCGCTTTGATCGGTATCGGCGCTCTGGAAATCAGTGCCTGCATTTTGTCTGTATACTGCTGTTCGTCTTTCTCCTGAAGGCTGGAATACCAATACTTCGTATTCAGCTTATCCATTACGCTCTCCAGCGTAATATAAGGCAGACAGACATTCAAAAGCCCTTCCACTTCACCAATCTTGATATTTAATGTCACAAGCGCGATCATCTCCGTCGGAGAAATAATCTGCGCGTACTGGGAGTTGGTTTCAATGCGTTCAAGCCGCGGCTCCACCTTGCATACGCTCTCCCACGGCTCCTCTAAAAGATTCACCGCCACATTAAAAATACGTTCCAGAATCAAAAGCTCAATCTCCGAAAAATCTCTTGCCTTTTCTAATGGCAGGCCCTTGCCTCCAAGCATTCTGTCTACAATGGCATAGCCGAGATTTTCCGCAATTTCTATGATAATATTTCCTTTCAGCGGAGCAAAATTCACAATACCGAGCAGTACCGGATTTGAGAGGGCATTCGTAAACTCCGAATAGGTCACAGCCTCGGAATTCATCACCTCAATCTGAACATTCTTTCTCAAATAAACCGGAAGATTTGTCGATAAAAGCCTCCCGTAATGCTCAAATATAATTTCAAGTGTGCGCAAGTGCTCCTTGGAAAACTTTGCAGGACGGGCAAAATCATAGTTCTTAACCTGTTTTTCATCCTTATCTTTTATTTCATCTACGTCGAGTTCGCCGCTGCTTAACGCCTTAAGCAAGTTATCTATCTCATTTTGAGATAAGACTTCACCCATTCTTTCTCACCACCTTATTCGAGTACTATTGTGTCTGCACACTTGAGAAGTTCACACCAACGATGAAGTCCGAGCCTCCAAACATATCCTGCAGCGACGTTAAAATATCGTCTTTTACATTCTGATAACCGTTCGCACTGAATTCTTCCAGCGTATAGCTGTTCACAATGGTATTAATCTGGCTCTGGATAATGGTCTCCTTAGCGGAAAGTCCCTCCGAACCGCCGTACGTCTCATAGCCGTCGCTTTTGGTGTTCAAAGACAAGCTTACAGAAAACACAGCATAATGCGTCTGCCCGTCATCGCCGTTTTTCAGATTTACCGTAAAGCTGTCCTCGATTGCGTAGGTTTCGATATCCTCAATCGGAACCTCCGGTGTTGCCGTGCCGTCTCCGCTCTGTAATTCCAGATTAATCGCCGCACATACCTGGTCAATCAATTCGTTTGACTTCGTTGTCTGTGGGATTATCGTGAAAACAAGAATCGCGCTCAAAATAAGATTTGCCAGAACCAATGCCAGAATTATTACTGAAATCAGATTTTTTTTCATAAGTCTACCTTCCCGTTCACTCCGAATATGAACTATAAGAATTATATATTTTTATGACGACGCGCCTGTTTCTCGCCCGTCCTTCCTCGGTTGTATTATCTGCAGCCGGCACATATTCTCCCCTTCCCGAGGCCTTAATGTTCGCCGGATCCAAAGACGTAATCTCACGCAGATAATCCGCAACTGCCCGCGCGCGGTAAAAGGAAAGCACATCATTATCCTCATACCTCTGCGAATGTATCGGCACATTATCAGTATGCCCTTCCACTTCTATGATATTATCACTGTATGGTTCCAACAGCTTGCCTATTTTGTCAATCAGAGGGTACGCCTCCTGACGGATTTCCGCCTGCGCGGAATCAAACAGCAATGCTCCGCTCATATTCAGCATGACATACTGTCCGTTAAAGTCAAGCTCCACCTCATCCTGAATACCGTAGCGCGCAACCGCGTCCTCGATATTCTCCATCATCTCTTCCGATTCCGCCAGCGCCTGTTCCTGATAAGCTTCCACGACATCCTGCTCCTCTTCGGATTCCTCCTGTGACTGTGAATTTGCCTGTTCCTTATAATAGGAATCAAGCATCTCCAACTGACTTACACCGGAAGAAACCAGTTCACCCTCGCCAATCGAAGCTCCTCCGCTCGGAAGAATACTGAATGTACTCTGAAATGATGCCACAATTTTTTCAAACTTCTCGGCATCCACCGTTGACATGGAAAACAGCAACACGAAGAAACACAGCAGCAGATTCATCAAATCCGCAAAGGTGTTCATCCACGCCGCTCCGCCCTTCGGCTCATCCGGCTGCCTCTTTCTTGCCACTATTCTTCACCTCCGCCTTCACTCTCCGGCGCCTCACTGTTACGCACGGAGGGTGCAAGGAATGATTTCAGCTTTTCCTCTATGACACGCGGATTCTCTCCTGCCTGAATCGACAGAATCCCCTCCACCGTAATTTCCTTCATCATCATCTCTGTATCATTGTTCACCTTCAGCTTGTTTGCAATCGGACTGCACAGCCAGTTTGCAATCAGAGACCCATACAGCGTCGTTACCAACGCAACTGCCATTGCCGGTCCGATCGTAGAAGGGTCATTCATGTCATTCAGCATCAGTATCAGACCGATCAGGGTTCCAATCATACCCCAGGCAGGACCAAGCTCCGCCCATTTTTCCCACACGGCAATTGTTTTTTTATGTCTGCTTTCTATGCAGGACAAATCCGTCTCCATAATGCCGCGGACCAACTCCGGATCCGTACCGTCCACCACAAGCATGATTCCTTTTTTGAGGAAATCATCTTCGATTCCGTTTGCTGCCTCCTCCAGCGCAAGCAGGCCTTCCTTTCTTGCCGTATTGGAGAGTCCTATAATATTTGCAATGACCGCCCCCGGATCCTGCACCTCCTCTTTAAATGCCAGCCGAAAGCTCTTCATGGCTGTGACGAATTCCTTCATTTTAAAAGAGGCAATCGTACCTGTGAGGGAACCTCCAATTGTAATAATAATTGAAGGATAATCATACATGTTGTACAATCCGCCGAAACCGGCACTGGAATAAACCCCATAAACAAACACGATAGCGCCGGCTATCATTCCGACCAAAGAAGCTATATCCAATTTATTCACCTACCATCCCTGATTTTTTCTATTTGTAAAATCCCTTCCGTGGGAATTATTTTTCCGTCCACGCGGCCTTCACAATGTCCCTTTTGTATGATTTTACTAAACTTTTGACTTCTTGTCTACTTTCTTTTACAATTAATTTCCTGCCTGTTGTAAGGGAAATAACCGTGTCCGGCGTCTCTTCCACCATCTCAATCAACTCTGCATTGATGAGAACCGTCGTGCCGTTCAGCCTCGTAACTTCAATCATAAAACGTTCCTCCCTCACCGTAAAATTTTTCGTCAATCGGGTTCGGCGGTATTATACCACACACCCAAAAATATGTGAATATAATTCCCGCCCGTCTTTTAAATTTTACCCGGTTTTTACGTTACCAAAATCTGTTAACGCTTCAGATTTACCAGCTCCTCCAGCAGGGTATCCGATGTGGTAATAACACGCGAATTTGCCTGGAATCCACGCTGAGTGATAATCATCTGTGTAAACTCCGTTGACAAATCCACATTGGACATCTCCAGCTCCCCGGATGACATCGAACTTCCATCGGCAGAAATCTCAACGCCGATTCCGTCAAATTCTCCGGAGTTTAAGGTCGTCTTGTAACAGTTGTCGCCGACCTTTTCCAGACCGGAGGCATTTGCAAACTGTGCCACCGCAATCTGTCCCAGCGTCTCCGTATTTCCGTTGTCATAAGTACCGGTAATGACACCGTTATTGTCAATCGACAAACCAATCAGAGCTCCAAGTTTTTTGCCCTTTCCGGTCGTGCCGTCGGAAACATCCCCTGTCTCCATAACCGCCGTCGACTTACCACCGTTGTTGGAATCGATCAGCGTGGAAAAATCAATTACGATATCCTCAAACTGCGTCGGGTTATTGCCGAGGCTGCTCATATTTAAGCTCACAGTGCTGGTCATATTGGCAGAACCTCTGCCGCCGATTCCGATAAACGTACCGTCC
Organism: uncultured Roseburia sp.; assembly: GCA_944380515.1. Classification (GTDB taxonomy): domain Bacteria; phylum Bacillota; class Clostridia; order Lachnospirales; family Lachnospiraceae; genus Roseburia. The sequence continues at coordinate 38,118 of CALWHT010000014.1, read as the reverse complement.
GAGGTACTGAACTGCAGGGAATAATCCACCACGTCACCGGTAATCGTAAGAACACCGTTTGTAAGATTCGGCGTCGCCTCGCCGTCGGCGATTTTCTCTACCATTGCGTCGGAAATGCCGAATACCTGCTTTAACGTATAGGTTCCGCCGCCCACATCCGTAAACATTCCCTGTCCTGGATCCCAGGTAATCTGCGTGCCGGTATTATCGCTGCCGACATAGTAGTTTCCACTTGCAGTGTCGTAATAAAAGCCGCTCTGTACCTCATCGTAGGTTCCAAGCGTCGCATCCTGCGTCTCAATACCGAATACATCGTCAAGCGGTATATTGCTTGTCTCCGGGTCGTAGAAGGTTGTGCCGTCGCTGTTTAGGATGCTCTGCAATTCTACAGTGTAGGAGCCGTCCGTTCCGGTGGCTTTAATGGCAAAACGCGCCGTATAGGAATAGCCCAGGTTATCGTAAAAGGTCAGTGTTTTGATTAACCCGGTGTCGCTCATAACATCGGAATCGTTCTTATCCAGTACACCGGAAACATTTGCGCGCGTCGTCGCCTCAGCAGCGGATGTGAGGTTTGACGACTGCATGACACGCAGCGCCGTCACGGTATCTTTCCGAATCTCTCCCGTGTCCGGATCCGCCTGCCAGCCCATAACGGTATATCCGGTGGACGTCATACACAGGTTGCCCGCGCCGTCCACATAAAAAGAGCCCGACCTTGTAAACAGATTCTCAGAACCGTTATTTACGATAAAGAAGTTTGTCGTAGACTGGTCGGAAAGACGGATGTCAAACGGATTTCCCGTTGTCTCGGCAGCTCCCGAGGTAGTTATGCTTAAGTTTGTCGCACCGGTGGTTACACCGAGACCAATCTGCTTCGCGTTGACGCCGCCGACGCCGGTCGTTGCATTTGCTCCCGATGCATTGCTTGACAACTGATATAATACATCCTGAAATACAACCGAGGATGACTTAAAAGCTACGGTGTTGACGTTTGCGATATTGTTACCGATAACGTCCATTTTTGTCTGATGTGTCTTAAGACCAGACACAGCAGAATACATTGATCTCATCATAATGAAATGACCTCCTGAAACTCCTTTGGTGCCGCATTCCCCTCTGTCAGTCAGGGAATTTTCGCCTCCTGAAAGGTCCGGCTACATAATGACAGCACCATCAATATTGGTAAAAATGTTATTTCCGGACTCACTCTGGTCCAATGCCGTAACGACCGTTTTATTCGGAACATTCACGATAAATGCCAGCGAATCCACAATTACAAGTGATTCTTCAATTCCTTTTTCGCCCGCCCTAAGCACTCCCGTTTCCAAGCGCTCACTCTGCTCCGCGGAAAGACTGATATTCCTGTCCGTCAAGCGCATTGCCGCATGTTTTGAAAACTTAAGTCCCTGGCTTTCAGTAACGTCCTGTTTCTGTTTTAATATTTCCTCAAAAGAGACACCGTTCGAATTTATCGCATCCGTGCTGTTTCGATTCAGATACCGGTCAGTTACCTGCTCTATGGAAGTAAACTGGTTCCCGATTTTGTTCATATGTATCTCTCCTTCTGTCCTCAGCCTATCTGTGTATCTTCCGTCCCGTCGCCGTCCGTTCCATCCTCGGGTTTGTCGACATCCGTTCCGTCACCGGGTACTTCGGTTGCATCCTCATACCAGGACTCCCCTGCCAGCTCTTCCATCTTCTTAATCAGCTCATTATATTTGGTCAGGGTATCGTTATCAATATAAGACTTCTGATATGAATTAAGGCTGTCATAGTAAGTCTTTAAATTTTTGACATCCGACTTATCGGCCAACGTAATCACGCTTGCTCCCGGAACCGCCGCCACTGCGTCCACAAAAGCATCCGCAAGAGTCGTCGCCTCTATATATTCGGGATCCGCAACCTGATACACATCGGAAAGGGAATACAATGTACCGTTGACACTTACCTTCTGCTCCCCGTTTTCCTTTTGTATGTAATCTACAAAGCCTGCGGTTGCCGTCGTGTTCCCGGTTGATGAAGTTGTCTTAATAATGACATACTGCCCAACCAGTGCATTGGCATTGCTGCTCTCAATGGTGTTTTGCATTGCAAGCGTTGCTTCCATCTGTGAAAAGGTTGCAAGCTGCGCCACATATTCGGTATTGCTTGTCGGCTCCAATGGATCCTGATACTGCATTTCCGCACATAAGAGCTGTAAAAACTGGTCGTAGCCAAGATCATTGCTGTTCTCTGTCTTACTGCTTGTCGTAGTTGAGGAGCTGTCTACCAACTTTCCATCCTCTACTGCTGCTATGATTGCCATACGTTTCTCCTTTCTCTCATCTTTTTTAAGCGGTAAAATCCACGGAATTTCCCTGCTCAGCCATCATCTGCGCTACAAGGGATTCCTCCTCCGACATTACGCCGGTCAATTCATCCAGCTCATTTCGGCTGATTCTCCTGAGTCTTCCGGCTCCGGACGCTTTTTCCTGCTCCTCGCCCTGATGTTCCTCCTGTTTCGCGTTCTGCTCTAAGTTCTTTTCGAACTCATGGCTTCCGACAGACACCTCCACGGCATCCACCTTGACGCCCGCCTGATTCAGACTCTGTCTCAGTTCTACCAGCTGTGCTTCGAGCGCTTCTTTCACCAGTTCATTCTGGGTCAGGATATGTGCGGAAACATTGCCCTCTTTTGTGGTCACTTCAATATAAAGTTTCCCGAGATGCTCCGGATTTAACTGCATTTCCATTGTCGTCTGAGCCGCCTTCACAGTGACCTTCGTAAATTCCGTAATCTGCCGGATCATATCAAAGGTATCCAACTGACTTACCGGCTTTGCTGAGGTTTCCGGTACGGGGATTTCCACCGCATCCGTATGTCCCTGTTCCAGCACTGCTGCATGATTCGGATTGTTTCCCTGGCTCTGTGCGTCCGTCTGCTGTCCGCTGCCGGAAGCCGTCTCTTTCCATGCTTCCTGCTCACCGGTCTGCTGCACCACCGGCTCCTCCGCCAAAGACTGCTCATTGGTACTCATCGTCCTTTTCTGCTCTGTCTCCGCGGAAACGGAAGACGCTCCTGTATCTTCCCGGGCCACCAAAACAGCTGCATCCTCCACTGCCTGCTGCCCAGTCTGATTCTGCTGTTCCACAGTATCTTTGGACTGTGAAATCTGCACCGCCTCACCGGTCTGTTCCTGCGCCGGTATTTCCATCTGGACGTCTGACGTTTCGCCCATGGCCGTGTATGACTGCACTAATTCCTCCGCCGTCATCCCAAGCTCCTGCAGGAGCTCGTTGCTGAGCGTTTTCACCTCTCCAAGCACCGCAAGGAACTCTGCGTTGCACAAAAGCTCCGCCGGGTTTTCACATCCCACCAGTTCTCCCGTCAGCACCGCAAGCTGCTGCGGATTTACCAGGTCAACCGCCGAAATTCCAAGCAGTTCCATTGCCTGAACAATCTGCTCGTCCGTAACTCCAAGCGTTTCCTTCAAAACTTCCACAACGTCTTTGACGTATGATTCCAGCAACTCGTCAAGCTGTTTTGCATCCACACGTGTCTCGTCGTCTGGCGCTTCCCTGACAGTATTCTCCCGGTATTGGTATTTCTCATAGCTGTCCCGAGAGGTTTGCGTGACCGTACCGTCATCCGGCATTTCTCCACCGGCCTCCCGCTCCTGTGTATAGGAAGCGTTTCCAGCCTGCGACGCCATCTGGTTTATCACTTCTGAAAACTGAATCTGGATATCCTCCTGCATCTGACCGGAAAGGATAATCTGTCCGTTTCCGACCGCCTGCATGTTCCCAATTCCGAAAACACTGGCATTTCCCATCTCTCTCCCTCCTTTCTTCACGGCTCTGCCACCGTCTGATATCTATTCAGAAGGCTCCATGATTTCCGTCACCCTCGCAGCGGTGTCGGTGTTCATTTGGCCCAGAATAGCACCTCTGGACTCTGCGTCCATACCTTCCAGTATCTCCGCAACCAGCTCCAGGTTATCGGTCATCGTATCAAAAATTGCTGCCGCCTCTTTCGGCTTCATGGAAGAATAGGTATTGACATAATCTGTAATTTCTTCCTCCTGGAGTGTCTGTGATACTACCTGTTGATACAATACCTCTGCATTTGCAGGGTCGATACTTTCATAATATTGCTGATATTCCTCAATGTCCGGCGCCACATCCGAAAATACGACGTCCTCATAGAAGCTCTGTTTTTCTGCCTCAAACTCCGCCTCTTCCTCTCTGTAGCGCTGCAGCTCCTCCGACTGCGCTTCAAGCTGGGCAATATAGTCCGCATTCTCATTCGAAGAGTTCTGCGCCTCCGCAAGCTGCACTTCAAGCTCCTTGATGCGCTCGACGGCGTCCGCCATTGAACTGTAAGCGTATTCGCTGTCCTCCGTTGAAAGCTCCTCTACCGCGTCATCCGGCAGAATCCGATTCAGATACGGCACATCCTTTAACACAGGAGCCAAAACTTCCGAGCCAAAGCCTCCCACATCCCATTTTATGAGAAGCGCTATAATGGCAAGCCAGACAATGACTATGATCAACGAAACAAAAAAAACAGCGATTTTACTGCCCGAGCCCTCATCCCCGTCCAGGTCATCCGAGCCCGCAAGCTCAGCTCTCATCTGCTTTTTTTCCGCCTTACGCCTTGCTTTCTCTTCCTTCCTCGCCGCTTTTCTATCAATCGCTTCCTTTTCCTCTGCCATAGTTTCCTCCTGTCCGTATTTCTTCCTTATGTCTCCTGTCCGTTATCGTGATAATTATAACTGACCAGCTCGTCAATCTCTTTTGCTTCCGTCCGCTGCAGTTCCTGCTTAAATTCTTCAAAAGCCCTTTCCTTGAGCTTTTCATGTGTTTTGCGCTCAATCATGGCCTCATTAAGTCTCTCTCTTGCAAACTCCACATTTTTCTCCGCCGCATGGACATTCATCATCTGGCTTCTCTGCTGACTTTTTATAATATCAATCGCCCGCCGGCATTCTCTTATATCGCGTACCCGCAGGCTTCCCTTTACGAGTTCTCGGGCCTGCGCCTCATACCTCGCTCTACGCAGCATGATTTCACGCAGCTTTGCCTGTTCCGATGCCAGCTTTGCATTTGCAAGCCCATATGCTGTCTTTGCCTGATTTTCCATTTTTTCCTTGATATCAAGGATATTCTGCATCCGATATCTGAACTTAGCCATATTACTCCTCATTCCAGAGCGTTTTACGCGATAGGCGATGCAAATTTCAAATTTGCATCTGCCATCAGGGCATATTTGTGACGCTCCGGCACAAATAGCCATGTAAAAAATAAGCTATCGAGCTTATTTTTTACATTAGCCCCCCTAATTTTCAAACAGCTTCCGCAGCAGCTCAATTTCCTCGTCAAAGTCAAACTTCTCATCGGTTTTTTGCATAAGAAATTCATTTACCGCATCGATTTTCTGAATTGCATAGTCGATTTCGCGGTTCGTTCCTTTCTTGTAGGCTCCGATATTAATCAAATCCTCCGCCTCTGTGTAGGTCGCCAGAACATTCTTCAGCTTCCCTGCGTACTCCTTATGCTCGCTTGTGGCGATAGAGCTCATGACACGGGAAATACTCTGTAAAATATCTATTGCCGGATAGTGATTTTTATGCCCAAGCTTTCTCGACAGCATAATATGACCATCCAGAATGCTTCGCGCCGTATCGGTAATCGGCTCGTTGAAATCATCGCCGTCCACCAATACCGTGTACAGACCGGTTATGGAACCCCGCTGTGAGGTTCCCGCACGCTCCAGAAGCTTCGGCATCTCCGAATAAACGCTGGGCGGGTAGCCCCTTGTCACGGGCGGCTCCCCGGAGGCAAGCCCAATCTCCCGCTGCGCCATGGAAAAACGTGTCAGTGAATCCATCATCAGCAGTACGTCCTTCCCCTGGTCGCGGAAATACTCCGCGATGGCGGTCGCCGTTTTTGCGGCTTTATTTCGAATCAGCGCCGGCTTATCCGAAGTGGCTACCACCACCACCGAGCGCTTCATTCCTTCCTCGCCGAGGTCTCTCTCTACAAATTCCCGAACCTCCCTGCCCCGCTCGCCAATCAGCGCGATAACGTTTACATCCGCCTTCGTATTTCTGGCAAACATACCGAGCAGTGTGCTTTTTCCAACACCGGAACCGGCAAAAATACCGATTCGCTGTCCTTTTCCGACGGTAATCAAACCGTCCACCGCCTTAACACCGAGCGGAAGCACCTCGTCAATAATCTTACGGGACATCGGATCCGGCGGCTGAGCTTCCACCGGATATTCATACTTCAGTTTCAATTCGGCAACGTCCGTCGGTCTCCCGATTCCGTCCAAGGTATGTCCCAATAGTCCGTCACCCACCGGAACGGAAAGCGGGTGGTTCGTATTTTCCACAACGCAGCCGACCCCGATTCCCTCAACATTGTCAAACGGCATCAAAAGCAGCCTTTTATCACGGAACCCGACAACCTCCGCCATCACGGAACTTCCCTTATCCCTGTCTATGACAATGCGGCATAAATCATTCAGTTTTGCATCCGGTCCCACAGATTCAATCGTAAGACCGACAATCTTTACCACCTTGCCGAGACGGTTAAAATAGGTCCGCTCGGCAAGCTGGAGATATTTGTCAAATGTATGTGCCATATTAATCTTTTACACTCTCTTATCCCTGCAAACTCAATGACCGGATATCCTTAATCAGATTCTCAAGCTGTACGCCCAGACTGCAGTCAAACACACCGGAATCCGTCTCGATGACGCAGTTGTTTCCGTCCATTGTGGTATCCGACACAAATTCCAGCTCTATGTCGTGTCCGACACGGTCAAGAATGTCGTCTTTATGATTCTCCAGAAACTGCACGTTGCTCTCTGCTACCTTAATACGGAATTGCTTTTCCCCTTCAATATTTAAAATTGCATTGTCAATCAGATGCAGCAAGATTTCTTTTTTATTGTCAAACTGTATATGGAAAACTTTGTTAAAGACTTCCAGGATCACATCCACCAGGTCGCTCTCCATATGTTTCTGCTTTTCCTGATAGGAAGCTTTTTGCTGTTCTTCTCTGCCGCGGTATTCCTCTTCAAGCTGTTCCTTTCTGTCCGCGGCCTCCTGTTCAAGCCATGTCTGACCTTCCTCTATTCCCTGCTGCTTTGCTTCCTCGCGGATTTGCTCTGCCTTCGACTGCGCTTCTGCGATCAGACGATCGGCATGCTCCCTGGCCTCTGCCAGAATTTTTTCCGCTTCTTCATATGCGGCGGTTACCGTTTTTTCGCCCTGCTCCGTCTGAGCAGCGATAGCTTCCTGCTCCGCCGCTCCTTCCGCAGGGCTTTCCGTACCGATAATTTTCGGTCCTCTCTGCGCGCCTTTGCCAAAATACTCTCCTATCAGAGCGTCAGAGTTGATAACCCTTGTATTTTGATTTTCCGTATGAACAAACCACTGTTTGTATAGATTAGACAACGATCTCGTCACCTCCGCCTCTGGAAATAACGATTTCTCCCGAATCCTCCAGCTTACGTATCACACTTACAATTTTCTGCTGAGCTTCCTCCACATCCTTCATGCGGACAGGCCCCATAAATTCCATATCTTCTTTTATCATCGCAGAAAGACGCTTTGACATATTTTTAAAGATAACGTTCTGTACTTCCTCATTGGCACCCTTTAATGCAACGCCGAGATCCGCATTATCCACATCACGCAGCACCCTCTGGATTGCCCTGTCGTCAAGCAGCAAAATATCCTCGAATACAAACATCTTCTTGCGGATTTCGTCTGCAAGCTCCGGTTCCTCGATTTCGAGAGATTCCATAATATGCTTTTCCGTAGAGCGGTCTACGGTATTTAAAATATTTACGATTGCATCCACACCGCCGACAATCGTGTAATCCTGATTGACCAGCGATGAAAGCTTACGTTCAAGCACACGCTCCACCTCTTTGATAACATCCGGCGATGTCCGGTCCATCATAGCGATACGTTTTGCGACATCCGCCTGCTTTTCCGGCGGCAGCGCTCCAATGACCAGTGCCGCCTGCGACGATGTCAGATAAGATAAAATCATTGCGATTGTCTGCGGGTGTTCATCCTGTATAAAGTTCAAAAGCTGGCTCGGGTCGGTCTTTCTCACAAACTCGAACGGACGAACCTGAAGCGAAGCCGTAAGCTTTGTGATAACCTCCTGAGCTTTCTCGGTGCCAAGCGCCTTATCCAGAAGCTCCTTCGCATAACCGATACCGCCCTCCGCAATATATTTCTGGGCCAGGCAAATCTGATAAAATTCATTCAGCACATCTTCTTTTACCTGCGGGGACACACTCCTTGTATTCGCAATTTCCAGCGTCAATTCCTCAATTTCTTCCTCTTTCAGATGCTTAAATATCTCCGCAGACCTCTCCGGTCCAAGCGCAATCAGCAAAATCGCCGCTTTTCGCACTCCACTCAGTTCATCTGTAGTCGCCATAAACTATTCCCACTCCTCATTTAACCAGTTGCGCAATAATGACGCTGCCGCTTCCGGATTTTCTTCCACGAATTTTTCAATCAGAATCCTTGTCTCTGATTTTTCATTATAACCGATATCCGCCATCTCCTCCTGAGACTCCTTCGTGGACTCGAGCAGGCTCTCCACAGAAAGCTCCGGCTCCATATTGGCTGCCTTGTCCCTTCTGGTACTGCGGAACACCACATAACCCAAAAGTGCAAGGATTAACACCACAAGTGCAATCTGCACATAATCCGAAACGCTTCTTCCGCTTGAAGAATACTGAAAGATCGGTTCCTCCTGCGCAATGATTGTGATATTATCCTCCGTCAGGCCGGTTGCATTGGCTATCATCGTATAATATTCCTGATCTACCGTCGTTCTGGTCGGCGTACTGTTCGCTGCAATGTACTCTTCAAAGGTCATATTATCCAGAGCGCCGGATGCCCGCAGAGCATCCTCACTGTAAATCACATAACTGGTCGCGACCACAGAAATCGACGAATCATCGTAATTTACGGTTCCCCCGTTTGACGTGCGCTGTGTAATCCGCTCGTTGTTCTGGTAATTCGTCGTCGTGTCCGTGACCGTGCTCTCCGTATAATTGTCATCCTCTATCACATAGGTCGTATCGTCATTGGCATCCGTTCCCGGCGTAGCAGCGGTTCCTCCAACGGCATTCGACTCATATTCGCTGATACTTCCAATCATACCGTTTGTCTGGCCGTCCGGCGCATAATACTCATGCACGGCCTCGCTGGACTGGTCAAAATCCATCACAAGCTCCGGCGCCACCTCTACATGATCGAACAGAGAGGATCCTACCATCACATCCTTGACCTTGCTCTTTATCTGACTTTCCGCCTTTGCCTTTACGGAAAGCTGGCTGTTTGCCGTTCCGACCGCGGTATCGGATTCTCCGCCGGAAAACAGGACATTGGAGTTAGAGTCCAGTATGAGAACGTTATTGGTATCGTCATTACCGAGCTGCGTCGCTATGTATTTTGCGATTCCTGCCGCCTGATCCTCGTCCATTTCTTCCTTCAGCGACAAAATAACCGCCGCATAGGAATCTTCGTCACGTGCCAGAATCGTCCCGTCGTCATTCGGAATATCAAGCGTTACGGAAGCAGCCTCCACGTTCGAGAGCGTTTCCAGCTGCTCCGCGAAATGCTCCTCCAAATACAGCTTATAGCGTTTTGTCTTATCCGCCTCCGTGGAGCTGAAACCGCCGTCAAATACATTTGATATGTCAAACCCTTCCGTAGGAATATCATTTTCTCCGAGCAGAATGGAGGCCGTCGCCTCATCCTTGGCATCCACGGAAAAAGTCAGTCCGTCCTGAGAAAGCTCATACGCAATACCCTCGTCATCCAGAAGGCTTTTTACCTCTCCCGACTGTGCTGTCGTGGCGCACTGGATCAACGTCACCATCGTCGGTCTGCTGACAACAAACGCAAGAATCGCCAGCGCTAAAATAATCGTAGCTGCTATACTGATTAACAGTGCTTTCTGTTTTGTATTAAACTTTTTCCACCATTCCAGTATCTGATTTCCTATCTTTTGCAATTGTTCCGGCATCTTATTTGACTCCATTCATTAGATTTGCATATTCATAATTTCCTTATATGCTTCCAACAGCTTATCCCTTACAGCCGTGGTATATTGCAGCGCCGTCAGTGCTTTCTCTCCCGCAATCTGCATATCATGCGGATTGTCCGCCTTCCCAAGCACAAATTCCATCGTCGCTGCGCTCGCGTCTGCCTGAAGCTGATTTGTCTCATTGAGCATATTCATTGCGGAATCAAGCACCGACTGAAAGCTCTGATCCGACACATCCACCAGCCGGTTGTTTTCGGCAAACGCATTGATATATTCCGATGTAATGCCTGTAAATGACGTAATATCCATATGCTACCTCCCGTTATTGTCCGATGTTTAATGCCGCCTGCGCCATTGATTTGGTGGCTTCAAACGCTGTCGTATTTGCCTCGTACGCTCTTGTCGTATCAATCAGGTTCGTCATCTCGGTCACAGTATTGACATTGGGATAATAAACATATCCGTTCTCGTCCGCGTCCGGGTGGGAAGGATCATATTCCATCCTGAAATCCGTCTCGGTATCCTCCGACACGGAGGTTACCTTTACACCGTTGCCCACAGCTCTGGCACGTGCCGTCTCATAATACTGTGAAAAGGGCGTCAGCGTCTTTTCCGCAAATGTCACAATTTTCCTGCGGTACGGCGTACCATCCTCTGTCCTCGTCGTATTCACATTTGCAATGTTCTGCGCGATAATATCCATTCGAAACCGCTCTGCGGTCATTCCGCTTGCACTGATGTCAAACGCCTGAAATAATCCCATAAAAAACCTCCTTATTTCAATACAGTCTGTATCCTCGTAAATCCGCCCGAAATCGCATCCGTCAGGAACTGATACCGAAGTGTCTCAGATGCAAGTTCGGCAGCCTCTGTATTCTCATCCACATTATTTCCGTCCAAACGGTAAGAGTAATTGGCAGAATCCGTGTAGGTCGATACATTAAGCCCGCTCAAATCCGTGTTCAGCTCTCTGATCTGCTTATCTAAGCTGGTATAGCGCGAAGACCCGAGTTCCTTTTCCAGCACACTCTCGAAATCAACATCCTGCCTCTTATAACCCGGCGTATCAATATTCGCGATATTATTCGTAATTGCATTTTCCCTCAGCCAGCTCGCGTCAGCGGCTTTATCGAGTACATTAATATAATTAAATGCATTCGTGGTAATCATTCGATCTCTCCTTCCAAACGCCATTATTCTACAGTAACCTTATTTTATTATAAAATATATCCCGAAAAACACAAGTGTTTTTTCGGATTTTTGTACACATCTTGTACATTTTTGTCAGTTCAAACACTATATCTGCGGTTCAATCGGTACTTATTTCCCATATCGAAAAAAGGAATCACGGCCTTATTATCCGTAATTCCTTTTCTGTCAGACATTATGCTATTTTTTTTGATTTTGTTTTTTAATTTTATCCAGTTCATCAAACACCACATCATTTAATACTTTGATATAGGTTCCCTTCATCCCTGAAGAACGTGACTCAATAACACCGGCGCTCTCAAATTTACGCAGTGCATTGACAATCACTGAGCGCGTAATCCCGACACGGTCGGCAATCTTGCTGGCAACAAGGATGCCTTCCTTTCCGTCCATCTCATCAAAAATATGTGTAATCGCTTCCAGCTCGGAAAAAGAAAGCGTACTGATTGCCGATTTCACAATCTGCACCTTTCTGGTCTCCTCTGCATTCTCCTCATTGACAGAACGCATCATCTCCAGCCCCACCACGGTTGTCCCGTACTCGCTTAAAATGATGTCATCTATATCATACTGATCGTTCTCGCGATAAACAAAAAGTGTGCCAAGCCGTTCTCCCGCGATATCAATCGGAGTAATGATTGCCGTATACTTTTTGACATCATCCACAAATCCAAGAGTCTCCAGATTAACGTTCTCTTTTGTGGAAAGAATACCGAGCAACCGTTCATTTAACAGCGGATCGATAAATCCTCCCACTTCGTCCACAATCAGTTCCCTGATTTCCTCCACTCCCTCACTCAGACCGGTTCCCAGCACCTTTCCTTTTTTGCTGATAACAAGTATATTGGAGCTTAAAATCTCTTTTAAGACATCACAGATGTCATTGAACACAACCTTGGACGAATTGTTATTATGAAGTAATTTGTTTATTTTTCTTGTTTTGTCCAGTAACTGAACACTCATACATGTGCCTCCTACCTAACCGTTCTTCTCCTTATGATGTCTTATATTTTAGCACTTCAATTCTGAAAATTCAATATTCTGGCGCAAGTTTTATAAATTATTTCATTATTCGGATTCTTTTTCCGTGTTCTTGCGTTCCTCAACATAACCGCACTGCTCATCGGCGCAGACAAGCTTATTTCCCTTAATAACCATATATCCGCCGCACTGAGGGCATTTTTTTGCCACCGGCCTTGACCAGCTCATAAAATCACATTCCGGATTATTTTCACAGCCGTAATACTTTCTGCCCTTTTTCGTCTTGCGCAGGACAATCTCTTTCCCGCATTTGGGGCAGGAAACGCCGATTTTCTCCAGATACGGCTTTGTGTTGCGGCATTCCGGGAAGCCGGGACATGCAAGGAATTTCCCATGCGGCCCGTACTTGACTACCATATTCCTTCCGCAAACATCACAGATAACGTCAGACACCTCATCCTCGATTTTTACCTTTTCCAAATCCTTCTGCGCCGCCTTCACCGCCGCATCCAAATCAGGATAAAAATTGCGCACTACGGTCTTCCAGTTTACCTTTCCTTCCTCCACGCTGTCTAAGAGAGATTCCATATTTGCCGTAAAGTGTTCGTCCACAATGCTCGGAAAGGATTCCTTCATAATTTGGTTGACAACCTCCCCAAGTTCTGTCACATAGAGGTTTTTCGCCTCCTTTACGATATAGCGTCTTCCAAGCAGTGTTGTAATGGTGGGCGAATAAGTACTGGGCCGTCCAATCCCAAGTTCCTCGAGCGTTTTTACCAGGGACGCCTCGGTATAATGCGCCGGAGGCTGAGTAAAATGCTGCTTTTCATCGAACTCTTTTAAGCTGAGCTCTGTATTTTCATCAATGGAGCAGGGCAGCACGCCCTCCTTTTCCTTCTCATCCTCCTCACTGCTGTAGACGGACAGAAAACCATCAAATGCCACCTTGGAGGCCGACACTGTAAAACGGTACTTTCCGGCGCCGATTTTTACATTCGTGGTCTCATAAACAGCCCCCGACATCCTGCTGGCCGCAAAGCGCTTCCAGATAAGCTGATACAGACGGAACTGATCCCTGGAAAGCGATTCCTTTACCATGACCGGCGTCCGGTTGATATCCGATGGGCGGATGGCCTCATGTGCATCCTGAATTTTTGCTCCGCCCTTTTTGGCTGTCGTCTGTTTCGCCACATAATTCTCCCCATAGGCTCCGCCGATATATTCTCTCGCCTGTGCGTCTGCTTCCTCGGAAATACGGACGGAGTCCGTTCTCAGATAGGTAATCAGTCCGACGGTTCCCTGGCCCTTAATATCCACGCCCTCATAAAGCTGCTGCGCAATGCGCATCGTTTTGGAAATCGGGAAATTAAGCGCCTTGGACGCCTCCTGCTGCAAGGTACTGGTCGTAAAAGGAAGCGGCGCTTTTTTTACACGCTCCCCCTTTTTTACCTCCAGTACACGAAACTCCTCTCCGCGGATTTCCGCCATAATGCGGTCCGCCTCCACTTTATTGGAAATCGCGATTTTCCCGTTCTCGTCGCCGTGGAACTTTGCGGGCAGCGGCTTTTTCTGTCCCTTTACCGAAAGCCTGGCATCCAGCGTCCAATATTCCTCGGGGATAAAGGCCGCGATCTCTTCCTCCCGGTCACAGATGATGCGCAACGCCACGGACTGCACTCTCCCGGCGCTCAATCCCCTCTTGACCTTCGCCCAAAGGAGAGGGCTGATTTCATAGCCCACCATGCGGTCCAAAATTCTCCTGGTCTGCTGGGCATCCACCAGATTCATGTCAATCTTCCTCGGTTCCTTTAAGGAAGCCTTTACGGCATTCTGGGTGATTTCGTTAAAGCTGATGCGCTGCGTATTCTTTTCATCCAGCTTAAGCGCCTGGCTTAAATGCCAGGAAATCGCTTCACCCTCGCGGTCGGGGTCCGTTGCAAGATATACCTTATCCGCCTTTTTTACTTCCTTCCGCAACTTTGCCAGAATATCTCCCTTGCCGCGAATGGTAATGTATTTGGGCTCAAAGTCGTGCTCCACGTCAATACCCATCTGACTTTTGGGCAAATCCCTGACATGGCCATTGGAAGCCGCCACCTCATAATTTTTTCCAAGAAATTTTTTGATTGTTTTTACTTTTGCCGGTGATTCCACGATTACAAGGTACTTCGCCATTCATCCATCTCCTTTATGATAAAGCCTTCAAATCTGCCTGATATAATAATTTCTGGCCGTTTCCGCAATATATTTTTTCCGTATGAGCCGTGCCAGAATATCAGCCGCATCCGGCACTGCCAGTCCCGTCTCATCCAAAACCTGTTCTAAGCTTTTAGGCCGTAAACTTAGACAACTATACACCAGGTTTTCATCTTTTTCAAGTAATAATTTCTTAAAATTTTCTGTTCCGTGATGCTTCATTTGGCATATTTTCAACTCATCCAGGAATTCTCCGACATCAAAAATCATTCCTGCCCCCTGCCCGATCAGCCGGTTGCAGCCTTCACTGAGGGCATCGTACAGACGTCCCGGAACCGCATAAATATCCTTTCCCTGCTCAAGTGCGTAATCCGCCGTGATCAGGGAACCGCTTCTCGCCCGCGCTTCCACAACCACCACGACATCGGAAAGCCCGGAAATAATCCGGTTTCTGGCCGGAAACAGCCCGGGCTTCGGCTGCGTTCCCGGCGGATACTCGGAAATGACACCGCCGTGCTCTGCGATTTCCCCATAAAGCTCACGCGAAAATGCCGGATAGCAGACATCGACGCCGCTGCCAAGCACCGCAAAGGTCTTTCCGCCTCCCTGCAAGGCGCCCCGATGACCGCTTGCATCTATGCCCTGCGCCATGCCGCTGACGACTCCCGCCCCCGCTGCGGCAAGCTCACGTCCGAGCTTTTCCGCCACCGCATGTCCGTAAGCGGAACACCTGCGCGCTCCGACGATTGCTACAAGTTTTTTTTGCATGTCCTCCCGTCCGGGCAGCTCTCCCAGGAAATAAAGGCTGTAGGGAGCGTCCGGAATCTCCCGCAGCCTATCCGGAAATTCCCGCTCCTCCCGGGAGATAAAACCAATCCCCCGTTTTTTGAGGGACTCAAACGCTTTTTCATAGTCCCTGTTTTTGCTTTCCGCGATCTGACACGCCTGACGTTCCCCGATACCGCAAATGGCAAGGAGCTGCCGTTTTGTCAGCCGATAGACCTCCTCAGCCGTCCCCGCGGCGGCAATAAGGCAATTTCTGCTTCTTATGCCGATTCCCGGGATGTTGGAAAGCCAATACGCATAATTCATCCTCCGCCCTCCCAGAATTTTTTGTCAATGCTCCGGTAACAGACCGCCTCATTGAGATGACGCAGCTCTATCCCTTCACTCTGCTCCATATCCGCGATTGTCCTTGCCACCTTCAATATCTTATGATAGGAACGCGCCGTCAGGTTCAGCGTCTCATACATGTGCTCCATATATTCCTCCTGCTGGGAATCAAGGCTGCAAAATTCCGAAATCCGTACTGCCGGAATCTGGCTGTTGCAGCAGAAGGTTTCGTTCCGATACCGCTCCCTCTGAATGGCGCGGGCCCGCTGCACTCTTGCCCGGATCTGCGCGGAGGTCTCCTCCTCCCCGTTTTTCTTCAGTTCCCCGAAACCGAGCTGCGGAAGTTCCGCGCAGATGTCAATGCGGTCTAACAGGGGTCTGCTGATTTTTCCGATGTATTTTTCAATCGCCGCCCGCGAGCAGGTACACTTCTGCACATCCGGATAGTACCCGCATTTGCACGGATTCATCGCCGCCACCAGCATAAAATCCGCCGGGTATTCACAGCTTCCCCCAAGCCTTGCAAGGCTGATTTTTTTCTCCTCCATGGGTTCTCTTAAAATTTCCAGCGTTTCCTTCCGAAATTCAGGCAGTTCGTCCAAAAACAGAACGCCTCTGTGCGCGAGCGATATCTCTCCGGGCTTTGGTACCCCTCCGCCGCCCGCAAGCGCCTGCGGCGTCGCGGTGTGATGCGGTGCACGGAAAGGCCGTTCACGCATCCAGCCGCCGTGCCTGCCCAAAAGTCCGCTGACGCTGTAAATTTTGGATATTTCCATCTGCTCCGTCTTATCCGGGGCCGGCAGTATCGTAGGAATTCTTCCGGCAAGCATGGTTTTGCCCGCACCGGGCGGTCCGATAAGCAGCAGGTTATGCATCCCCGAAACCGCCACCTCACATGCACGCTTCACCGCTTTCTGACCTCCGATATCCGAAAAGTCCACCGTTTTTCTGTCTGTTTCTTCTATATAATATGGTACTTTCGAATGGATTTTTCCGGTACCGTTTAAGATATCTACCGCCTCCCGGATTGTGCCCGCCGCATAGACCTCCATCCCGGAAACAAGCGCTGCCTCCCGCCCGTTTTCCGCAGGAACAATGCATTTTCCGATTCCTCTCTCCTTCGCCTCGGCAATCATCGGAAGAACGCCGTCCACCGGCTGCAATCTGCCGTTTAACCCTACTTCTCCAATCAGAAAAACTCCCTTTAATCCGCCGTCTTTTATGTGTCCTAATGAAGCAAGCACCGCAAGCGCAATCGGAAGGTCAAAACCCGAGCCCGATTTTCGAATATTTGCCGGCGTGAAATTCACCGTAATTCGCTTGGGAGGAAGTACAAAACCGGAGTTTTTGAGTGCCGTGCGCACCCGTTCCCTGGATTCCTTGACCTCGGAGGCTAAAAAACCTACCATTTCAAACATCGGCAGGCCGTCGCTCACGTCCGCCTCCACTGAAATCGGGATACTCCGGATGCCGCGTATAATCGCTGTCGATACAATACTATACAACGCAGTTCTCCTTTTTATTCCTATGTCTTATTGTATTTTGGGAATTGCCTGCAGCAGAAATGCTGCGTATGATTCTTAGATGAACAAATCTGAAAACAGACGGGCGCTCTGCCCTCTGGGGGCGGCGACAAACACCGTCGCCTTATTATATCACAAGTGTCTTAAAAAGCAAATCCTTATTCCGCAAAATGTTTCCGAAGTTTTTCCAGTGCTTTCTTTTCAATCCTCGACACATAGGAGCGGGAAATTCCGATATCGGCCGATATTTCCCGCTGGGTCATCGGCTTATTTCCATAAAGCCCGTAACGGTTTACAATGATAAACAGCTCCCTCTCGTTTAATACTTTCGGTACCAGCTTAAGTACCTTCTCTATCTGTCTCTCCTGCTCCATCTGCTCTACCACGTCGGGCTCTTCTGTCTCCACTACGTCGAGCAGATGAATCTGGTTCCCCTCTTTGTCGGTGCCGATCGGCTCGTAGAGCGACACCTCGCGCGACACCTTTTTTTTCGAGCGGAAATACATCAGAAGCTCATTGTCAATGCACCTCGCCGCATAAGTGGCAAGCCTGCTTCCGTAATCCTCTTTATATGTCGCAATCGCCTTAATCAATCCGATCGTCCCTATGGATATCAAATCCTCCATATCTTCCCCGGCATTCTGATATTTCTTCGCAACATGCGCAACCAACCGCATATTGCGCAGCGTCAGCTCATTTTTTGCTTCAAGGTCACCTTTTTTTATTTTTTTCAGGCAGTCGTTTTCCTGCTCAGGAGTAAATGGAGATAAGAATGTTTTCAAAACGCACCTTAAAAGCTTTATTGATACATTCTATGTCTGGGCCAGGTTCTCCGTGCTTTTCCCCATTTATTTTTCCGCGGAGGGCATTTCCTTTTCCAGTTCCTCCTTTTTTTGCTCCAGATACTCTTTTTCATAAGGGACTTTTCCCTTTAAAAGCTCATATTTTAAAAATGCGTTGACTTCGTCCTCACCCCGGACGGCAAGCATAATCAGCAGCAACTCTAACAGCGCGCGCGTATCCTCGTGCAGAATATGGTACGCTCTGCCCTTCATGTAATATTTTAACGCACTGTCATCCCGGTATTGCTCCTTCTGATAGTTTTTGGAGGCCGCCACACGGTCAATGTACATCTCCGCCACATAGCGTATCGGCATTTTCATGCCGCAGATGCCCTTATGTCCGGCACCGCCGGCTCCCTTTTCCGGCGCGTAATCAATCCAGTATTCCATATGGTGCTTATTTCTGCCCTTATGATGCAGCCAGGCGGACGAATAGCCCTTATCCTCCCGCTCCGCGTTGTTCGGGCTCATATTTCCCTGATAATATTTGCAGCCCACCAGAAATTCCGTGGGTGAATATTTTGACAAATCATGCAGCAGCCCCTGTTTGTAAAGTCCCACTTTAAAGCAGCCGGCACGTACAAGCTTTTTATGATGCATAATTGTGCAAAGATGCTTCCAGGCTTTCATCTTCCAAATCCCTCTTTCTATTTTCCAAGCAAAATGCAGACAGACTGTCCCTCCGCCGCAAACAGCTGCTGATCCGCAAGGCAGTCCTCCTCCCGAAGAAACGCCTCCTCCTGCGCCGTGTTCATAATCAGATACCATTTTTTCTTCCCCGGCAGCTTCGGAAGTGCGAGATGGGAAAGTCCGCTGTGGAAATTATATGCCACATAGATGCAGTCATCCTCGCTTCCGTCCTCACGCAGGCCGTAAGCTCCGCAGTAAAGCAGTCCGACCGCCTGCCGGTCCGCCGAAACGGAAGGCAGCCATGCATTTTCCCCGTGATAGGACAAATCCGGCAGCCCCTTTCTACGGTAGTCACTCTGTCTCATAGGCTCATCCGACGCAATCATCGGATGATTTCTCCGGAACGCCGCAAGGTTGCGCACAAATTCTCTGAGCCATTCAAAACGCTCCCCCGTCTTCCAGTTCAGCCAGCCAATCCGGTTATCCTGACAATAGGCGTTATTATTGCCGTTCTGGGAATTTCCAAACTCATCTCCGGCCTGGATCAGCGGTACGCCCTGTGCAAGAAATACCATGGCAAGCGCATTCTTCATCTGTTTTCTGCGCATCTGACCCACATATTTTTTGCGCGTTCTCCCTTCCGCGCCGCAGTTGCTGCTGAAATTCCAGTTATTCCCGTCACAGTTATCCTCCCCGTTGTCCTCGTTGTGCTTTTCACAATAGCTGAACAAATCGGCGAGGGTAAAACCGTTATGATTTGCGATATAGTTGACAAAGCCCTGGACGCTGTGCTGTTTGCGCTGCTGACAGAGAAATTCCGAAAGCTTGCCGCCCATGTGGTTCAGTACCATACGCGCGGGATAAAGATATTCATCGCTGTACAGAAACAGATGCGGATATTTCCGCTTCGTCTCCAGAAGCATCGGATCAAAGCCCGTATAAAACAGCTTTGTACGGCTCAGCAGTAAATCCTGCGCGGCAGCCGTGACCGGAACAGACCCGCCAAGCAGATGAAAACCGTCCACATGGTACTCCCGTACCCAAAAGCGCAGCACGTCAAGTATCACATTCTGGTTCATCCGATCATCGAAGAAAAACTCCATCACACACTCCATCCCGTTTTCATGGAGCTTTCGAACCAGCTCTTTAAACTCGCCTGACGCATCCGGGCTGCTGCTGTAGGATGCCTTCGGCGCAAAATAATTGCCCGGAACATAGCCCCAATAATTGACACGCTCCGGCGCCTCCTGATCCTTTGGCTTAATCAGATCCTCCTCTTTGCTCTCCCACTTCAGATATTCCGGTATGACCGGCTGCGCGGGCAATACCAGCTCCTCAAATTCATAGGCAGGCATCAGTTCCAATGTCGTCACGCCCAATTCCTTAAGATAAGGTATTTTTTCGGCCAGGGCGAAGAACGTCCCTTTTTCCCTCCGCGAAAGCCCGCTTCCGGGCTCCTCATCCATGGAAAATCCCCGCACATGAAGCTTATACATCACCATCCTGCTCCGCGGCACCTCCGGCTGGCGGTCCTTCTGCCAGTCAAACTCCCCCGGTATACAGCCTCCGCAGACGGTGTAGCCGTTTTTCGCGCGTCCTCTGTCATTCCACCGCTCTCTCCCTATAATACGCTCAGCGTAGGTATCCGTGATGACCTTTCCGTTGATTTCAAAATTATATCTTAAATTCTTCCAGGAAATTCCCTGCACGGTCACCGACCGGATGGAACCCCTGCAATAATCCGCCGGCACGGTAAGCCGCGTCGTTACAGTCTGATGTTTGTCATAAAAAAGAATGCTGCAGACATCCTCCTTTTCTCCCTCAAAGGTAAATGTCACCGCATCATCTGTATGCTGCACTCCCAGTTTTTCGTAATTTCCCTCTTTTACCACGTAATCCATGCTGTCATCCACCTTTTCCTTTTTCTGCGTGCAGTTGCTTTTCTCTTATGCTCTCTGCGTTTTGCGCCTCATTCTCATTATAACGTTAATTTATTGTTTTGTATAGTTTTTTCCTCTGTTCACCGGGAGATAATTATGATATGATAGCTTTGATTTCAGGACAAAATACAGAAAAAAGAGAGGTAACAGTATGGGCGATAACAACCAGAATCTTGACGACGATATCATGGTGACCCTCGACCTGGACGACGGCAGCCAGGTCGAATGTGAAATCCTGACCATCTTTACGGCCGGAGAACAGGATTATATCGCACTTCTCCCGCTGGACGAGCAGGGGAAGGCGAACGAGGAAGGCGAGGTCTTCATCTACCGCTACCACGAGGATGCCGAGGGCAATCCTTCGCTGGATAATATCACGGACGATGATGAGTTCGAGGCCGTCTCCGAGCGTTTTGATGAATGGCTGGACGAACAGGAGTTTGACGATATGTCGGACGAATAGGTTAAGCTTCCGGCGTCCTGGCCTTTTGGGCTTCCGGGATAAAACGGGAAATTTCTGCATCTTTGTGGTTCATGCTTTTGACCGAAAAAAGATGCAGATTTTTTTTCGCCCTTGTCATCCCGACGTAAAACATCCGGCGCTCCTCCTCAATCTCAGGCTCCAAAACCGCTTTTTTATAGGGCATCACGCCCTCGTTGACATCAATGATATAAACCGTCTCATATTCCAGACCCTTCGCGCTGTGCAGCGTCGCCAGCGACACACTCTCGGGATTCCGGTTCTCCGGGCGGTAAAGCTCCTTTAGCCCTCTTGTATAATCTTCGATATGCCCAAACCAGGTGTCGTAGTCACGATATCCCCTGGCGCTTTCCTGCAGCTCATCCAGCACATCATAAAGCTCCTCCGCCTTCATTCGCCGGTAATCCGCATACTCGGCGCAGAATTCGTCGTAGCCTATGGCCTTCCGGATATAATTGACCGCCGCGTAGGGACTGAGGTGCTTTAGCATCTTAATATCACCCTCCAGCTTTTGGATTCGCTTCGCCACCCAGGGCTGCTCCTCATAGTACCATTCCCATACATCAAACGCCACCGTCTCCTCGTCCAAGGACTCACGGCTGATGTAACGCTTTGGACGGTTCATAATCTGCAAAAAGTCACGCCGCTCCCGGCTTCCCATCGCAATACGCAGATAGGCAAAAATATCCTTTGCAAGCCAGTGTTCATACAGATTCGGGACATGCTCCCTGGTGGAAAACGGAATATTGTACTCCATAAGCTGCTCCATCAAAAGCCTCGGCTGGCTGTTCGTGCGGAACAAAACGGCAAAATCCTCATAACGCGCCCCGCGCTCCACCGCCTCCTGAATGTCCCAGATAATTCTGGCATTTTCCTCCCGCTGGCTCTCAAACAGCTTCCACTCCACCGGAGTATCTCCTCTGTCCGCCGCCGCAATCTTTTTGGGAAAACGCTCTCTGTTATGGCTGATGAGATTTCCGGCAGCGGCCACTATGTTTTTGCAGGAGCGGTAATTGACATCTAAAAGCACGGTCTCCGCCTCGGGGAAATCTTCTTTAAAATGCAGCATAATCTCCGGCTTTGCCCCGCGGAAACGATAGATAGACTGGTCGTCATCGCCGACAATAAACAGATTCTTCCGCTTTCCGGCAAGCAGCTTTACCACATCGTACTGGATTTTATTGATGTCCTGAAACTCATCTACCAGAATATATTGATATTTTTCCTGCCATGCGGATAAAATATCCTTCCTCTGCTCAAACAGCTCCCGCGTATACACGAGCATGTCGTCAAAGTCGATCAGCCTGTTTCGGCGCAGAAATTCCTGATATTTCCCGAAAACCGTCCGAAATGTATGTTCCGCGCAGTTTTTTGAATAATAATTTTCGATGGCAATGCCGGAATTTTTCACCGTGCCGATTTCCCCCAAAAGAGCCGCGATAAACTCTGCCTCGTCCTCATAATCCAAATGCTCCCGCGCAATGATTTCCCGCATGCACTGGTAGCGCTGCTCCTCGCGGATGATGTTCTGGGCACTGTAATGATAGGCGTGCTTTAAAATGGTAAAATAGACTGCATGGAATGTGCCGAAGGTCACTGCACAGCCGCTGCCCATGCTTTTTTCAAAGCGTTTCTTCATCTCCGCGGCAGCCGCCTTTGTAAAAGTGACCACAAGGATATTGGAAGGGTGGACCTTACGCTCTTTGATCAGATATTTTGTTCTTTCTGTAATGACAAGGGTTTTTCCGGAGCCCGGTCCGGCAAGGACAAGCATCGGGCCGTCCCCATGACGGATCGCCCGATGCTGTGATGAATTAAAACTCATAGATTACCTCAATTAGAAGAACCTGATTGCTCAAGTAATGCGATTCCCGCCCGGATACGCGCGATGGATTCTTCTTTTCCAAGCACCTCCATCAGCTCCGTAGCGCCGCCCGGCGTCATCTGCTTGCCGGAAACCGCGGTGCGGATCGGCCACATGACATAACCGTTTTTCACACCTTTTTTCTCAACATAGGAAAGCAGTGCCGCATACAGGGCATCGTTGCTGAAATCCTCCTGTGCCTCGAGTATCGGCAGTACCTCCCGCAGTACCTCTAAGGAGGTCTCACCATTCGTCTTCATCTTCTTGTGGGTGTACATCGCCGCATCGTATTCCGGCAGCTTTTCAAAGAAATCAATATGCCCCTCGATATCCGGGAAAACCTCGATTCGCGTCTTCACCATTGCCGCGATTTTCCGAAGGTCCAGATCCTTTGTGATGACCTTTTTCAGGTACGGCTCCGCCAGCTCATAGAACTTCTCAAAATCCATGGCTTTGATATATTCGCCGTTCATCCATTTCAGCTTGGTGTAATCAAACACTGCCGGGGATTTGCTGATCCTGTGGTAGTCAAATTCCCGAATAAGCTCATCCAGACTGAAAATCTCACGATTCTCCTCCGGGCTCCAGCCAAGCAGCGCAATATAGTTGACAACCGCCTCGCTCAAAAAGCCCTGCTCGAGCAAATCCTCAAAGGAGGAATGGCCGCTCCGTTTGGAAAGCTTTTTGTGATTTTCATCCGTAATCAGCGGAAGATGGATATAAACGGGCGATTCCCAGCCGAACGCATCGTAAAGTCTCTGGTATTTCGGTGCGGAGGAAAGGTATTCATTTCCTCTTACCACATGGGTGATCCCCATGGTATGGTCATCCACCACATTCGCAAAATTGTAGGTCGGATAACCGTCGGATTTGATTAAGATCATATCGTCCAACTCCGCGTTTTCCACGGTAATATCGCCGTAAAGCTCATCGTGAAAGGTGGTTGTTCCCTCGTTCGGAATGTTCTGACGGATAACAAACGGTTTGCCCGCGGCAAGGTTTGCCTCTATCTCCTCCTTGCTTAAGGACAGACAGTGCTTGTCATACATCATGATTTCCTTGCCCTCGACAATCTCTGTCCTAAGGGATTCCAGGCGCTCCTTATCGCAGAAGCAGTAATATGCCTCTCCCTTGTCCACCAGCTCTTTGGCATATTTCATGTAAATGCCGGTCTTCATGCGTTCGCTCTGCACATAGGGTCCGAAGCCGCCGTCCTTATCCGGCCCCTCGTCATGTACGAGCCCCGCCGCATCCAGCGTATGATATATGATTTCAACCGCGCCTTCCACAAAACGCTCCTGATCCGTATCCTCAATGCGGAGCATAAAATCTCCGCCCGCATGCTTTGCGATCAAAAACTCATATAATGCGGAGCGCAGATTTCCCACATGCATTCTTCCGGTTGGGCTCGGCGCAAATCTTGTTCTTACTCTGCTCATTGCCTATTCTCCTCTATAACAGCTCGTTTTTTCGTAAAACCAAGGGCTATTATATACTAATTTCCCTCTTCTGGCAAGCCGCCATACACCTTAGAGCTTCGTAAATACAGCGGCCTCCTTCTTTAATTCTCCGGCAATTTCATGGTTTTCATCCATCCGCTTCGAGATATTGTCCATATCTCCGACAAGCACCTGTGTACTCTGGGCCGCTCCCGTGACTCCGTTGACGCCCTCGTCAATGGCGGAGGTAATTGTCTGAATGGATCCCGCAATTTCGCCCATCACATCCTTAAGCTGATCCGTTTTGACCGCAAATTCGTCCATCACGTTTTCAATATAGGTGGCGTCATCTTTATACTGTCCCCCCGCCGTGACAAAGTTTTCAAATTCCGGCAGGATGACATCGTTCATATATGTGACAAGGCTGTTTGCATGCTCCGCCAGATTGTGTACCGCCCCGGTCACAACGGCGTTGATGTCCTGAATCCGGTTTGCCGTCTCACGAGTGGAACCTGCAAGCTGTCCGATTTCCTCCGCGACCACGGCAAAGCCCTTTCCTGCTTCTCCCGCTCTCGCCGCCTCAATGGAAGCATTGAGTGCCAGCAGGTTCGTCTGGCCCGAGATACTTAAAATCTCGTTGGTAAGCGTATTGACCTGATCCACGCTCTTGCTGTCCTCAATTGCCTGATTCAAAACGCTTAAAATCTCGTTGACCTTCTCCCCTGTCGTTTCCCGGTTCACACGGGCCGCATTTTCCATCTGATCCGCACGCTCCTTCATCTCCTTGGAGTAACGGTTGATTTCTCCTGATTTATCCGCAATCGAAGCTACCTCGCTGTTGACGGAATTTGTCCTGTCATTAATCACGGACGCGTTGCTCGCAACCTCCTCCATTGTGGCCGACAATTCCTCGGTCAGGGCTGAAAGGTCGGAAGCACTGTCATTGGAGGTGCGCACGCTCTCAAGCACTTCGCCTACTACCTCGTCCATACGGTTGGAGTTACTGCTGATAATACCGAAAATATGCTGCAACTTTTCCATAAAAGTATTGATACCTCCGGCAAGCGCGGCAATCTCGTCATTGGAAATAACCTTAATACGCCTGGTCAAATCTCCGTTTCGATTGTCAATTCCGGTGATAATCTCCGTCAGTTCTTTTTCCGCCGCCTTCACCGGCTTAATGACTCTCCTTGTCACGCTGTAAAGCGCAATGATAACCACGAGCACGCCAAGCACAATCGTAACGATATTCCCCATCAGGGAGCTTTGATATACGGCGGCAAGCTGTCCGCGGGCCGCCTCGGTATCTGCCGAAATAATTGCATTAAGATCCTTGATATTCTGCTCAATGGCGTTCCCGTACGTTGCCACGTCCCCGTTCGCGCAGGCATATGCAGCTACGCTGTCGCTGTTTGCGCTGTAAGCAACAAGACTCCTTACCGCCGCCCGAAACGCCTCATAATTTGTCCACATATCCTGATAAATTGAACTGCTCTCGTCCGTTATGTTTGCCTCGTAGGCGGAAAGGTTCTGTTCCAGCACTTCCTCCTCCGCCTTGATGCTCTCCACCATCGTAATTTTCGTATCATAATCCGTCGCAATAATGTGCGAAAGTCCCATCTTGTGGACATTCTGCACTCCCGTCTGAATCGTATTCAGATCGGAAATGCTCGCCATATAATTGTCCGTGATGACTGTTGCATTGTTGTTGACGTTGCGTATATTCTGAATGGCGACAAAATTGGAAACAATTGACACAATGCCAAGCGCAATGACCGGAATCATAATTGCGTTACGGATACTTCCCTGTCTTTTTTTCTTCATGGTCTCACTCCTTTACCCTGACTTACTGTGCGTTGGAAAACGTAACTTCCTCCACCATTGTATCCAATAGCTCCTGAAGTCCCTGTCCTTCCGGATTTCCTGCCGCCATCGTCAGACCGAACTCCTGCACCGGAGTCCAGTATTCCCCACCGATACGCTGCAAGCTTGCAAATTCAGACTGCTGCAACAGCGCCTGAATCGCCTGATCATTTTTCACCTCATCAGTGTCCGCCGCGTTGATATTGGACGGTCCCTGTCCCCGCTCCTGGAAACGCAGCGTCTGATTCTGCTCATTTGTAATCCACTGGGCAAGCTTTAGCGCCCAATCGACATTCTCCGAATACGCATTGGCTCCGACCATTTTATAACCTGCAAAGGATGCCATCTGTATCTGCTGTCCCGCACAGGTGTAGGTCGGAAGCTTGACCGCTCCGTAGTTGCTGCCCCATGCCTGCTGTATCGCAGATGAATCCCATACTCCGCTGATACCGGCAATCACGCTTCCATCTGCAGCTCCCGCCACAAAATCCGCGTCTACCATATTACCAAAACCCGGATTTGCCGCAATGTCAAGCATTGCCTGTGCAACATCTACACCCTTGATGTCACCGTCCGTTGCATTCCAGGTACAGTAGTTGGAAATTCCGTCATCGTTGAGTCCCACGGTCAGTCCCGTGTTTCCAAAAAAGGAATACAGATACCAGCCGGAAGACCAGTCCATCGCAACCTTCTTGCCGTTCTCCGCAGCAATCGCGAGCATCCCGTCCAGTGTAGCGACATCTTCCTCCGAAAAGTATTCTTTATTGTAATACATAAAATACCCGTTATCCGCAGTCATCGGATATGCGTAAAGCGTATCTCCCACAGAAGCCGCCTCCACTGCACCTTCCGAATTCTCCGCCTTTACCGTGTCCGCATCCGGAACAGGGGCAAGCACACCAGCAGCAACCATCGCCATGAGCTGGTCATCCACAAATGTGAATACATCCGGAGCATTTCCAATATCCCCCAGCAGCGTGTCCTTGCAGGTCGACTCACTCTCGGCCGCAATCGTAATCTCAAAGTCCGCCTGTCCGGCACATTCCTCCTGAAAACTTTCCACGATTTGGGCAAGAAGCGCCTGATCCTCCTCGGCGCCCCACACGGTAAGCGCAACCTTTCCGTTATCCGTTCCTGCTGCTTCCGTCGACTCCGTCGCTTCCGGTCCCACCGATTCTCCCGCCGCAGCACCGTTTTGTCCGCTGCCGCACGCTGTCAGCAAAACAGCCGGCATTGCAGCGCATATAAATCCAGCGATAAATCTCCGTTTCATCATTTCCTCCCTTCGAAGGCCGCCGGCCTTCCTTTATCTTTCTTGTCTTTATTTTCGCAAATATTCGTTATTATTTTACGGCATATTTACTTTTTTTACAATATTTTACCTCTCCGAAAAATAAAAAAGAAAGAAGGATATTTTCAGCCCTTCTTCCCTACATATGTCTTGCAATTACAACCAGAAAAGCTGCGGTCGCAGAGGCTGCAGCTGCATTCTTCGCAGTCGCAGCCGGTGTGTTTCCCGCCCCTTTTCGCCTTTGCC
The DNA here is from genome assembly GCA_944380515.1 of uncultured Roseburia sp. Lineage (GTDB taxonomy): Bacteria > Bacillota > Clostridia > Lachnospirales > Lachnospiraceae > Roseburia. The sequence goes on along the minus strand of CALWHT010000014.1, from coordinate 10,429 downwards.
ATGACGCGCAGGGCGGCTGCCAGCCAAACCAGCAAAAGCCCGATTACGATTATATCTCCTATACCCATCTAAAATAAAAAACCTCCTATCTGATACACCAGAAATGCAGCAACCCACGCAACGGCACATTGCAGCACGACGACTCCTGCCGCTTTCACTCCGCTGCCCATCTCGCGCCGCACCGCTGCAACCGCTGCCACGCAGGGTGTATAAAGCAGCGTAAACACCAAAAAGCTTGCCGCCGACACCCCCGAAAACATACTGCTCAGCACAGCGCTTAAGTTCGCGGCAGCCGTTCCGGTCAGCACGCTCAGGGTACTTACTACCGCCTCCTTTGCGGAAAACCCGGTAATCAGCGCTGTCGATACGCGCCAGTCCGAAAAGCCGAGCGGCCCGAACACCGGTGCAATCCACTGTCCGATTAACGCCAAAAGGCTGTCGGCACTGTCTGCCACAACATTAAATCTGGCATCAAAGGTCTGCAAAAACCATATGATGATCGTAGCGACAAAAATGACAGTAAAGGCACGCTCAATAAAGTCTCTGGCCTTATCCCACATCAGCCGTCCCACACTTTTCATGGAAGGGAACCGGTAATTTGGAAGCTCCATCACAAAGGGAATCGGTTTGCCGCGGAATGCCGTGTGGTTAAGCACGAGCGCGGAAATAATTCCGACGGCAATTCCGGTCACATAAAGCAAAATCATCACAACCACCTCCCTGCCCGGAAAAAATGCAGCCGCAAATACCGAATAAATCGGTATCTTCGCGGAACAGCTCAGATAAGGCGTGAGCATAATCGTCATTTTCCGGTCACGCTCAGAGGAAAGCGTCCGCGTCGCCATGACCGCCGGCACGGTGCAGCCAAATCCGATCAGCATCGGCACAAAGCTTCGGCCCGACAGCCCGATTTTCCGCAGCGGTCTGTCCATGACAAACGCCACACGCGCCATATATCCGGAATCCTCCAAAATCGACAGAAAGAAAAAGAGTACCACAATAATCGGCAGAAAGCTCAAAACACTTCCCACCCCCGCAAAAATTCCGTCAATCACAAGGCTGTGAACAACCGGATTGATGCCGTAGGCCGTAAGCCCTCTGTCGCAAAGCGCCGTAAACGCATCGATTCCAAGCGCAAGCAAGTCGCTGAGCGCAGCACCGATGACGCCGAAGGTCAGCCAGAAGATTGCAAACATAATTGCCAGAAACATCGGGATTGCAAGATATTTATTTGTGAGCACGCTGTCAATCTTCACGCTCCTTATATGCTCCCGGCTCTCCTGGCACTTTTTGACCGTCCTGCTGCATACCTTTTCAATAAACTGATAGCGCATATCCGCCAGCGCGGCATTCCGATCCAGTCCCCGGTCCTTCTCCATCTCGGAAATGCTGTGCTCCATCATTTCCAGCTCATTGTCGGATAATTCCAGACGCTCGATAACGGATGTATCATTTTCCACAATCTTTGTGGCGGCAAAACGAGGCGACATTCCGATTTTTAACGCATGGTCCTCTACCTGATGCGATACGGCGTGGATACACCGGTGTACCGGCCCCTGCTCGCAAAAATCCGTAACTTTGGGATATTCTCTTTTTTTGGCGGTTTCCACAATGGCCTTGATTAAGTCCTCAATTCCCTCATCCTTCGCCGCACTGATTGGGATCACAGGTATTCCAAGCTCTGCGGACATTTTTTTATAATCTATGGAGCCGCCGTTTCCGCGCACCTCATCCATCATATTGAGTGCAAGCACCATCGGGATATGCATCTCAAGAAGCTGAAGGGTCAGATACAGATTACGCTCGATGTTGGTGGCATCAACAATATTGATAATGCCGTCAGGTTTTTGGTATAACAGGAAATCTCTCGTGACGATTTCCTCATTGGTATACGGGCGAATCGAGTAAATCCCCGGCAAATCCACCACGGAACAGTCCCTGACGGAACGTATCTCACCGATTTTCTGATCCACCGTGACCCCGGGAAAGTTCCCTACGTGCTGATTTGAGCCGGTGAGCTGATTGAACAGGGTTGTTTTCCCGCAATTCTGGTTTCCTGCCAACGCAAATATCATGACGCCGTACCCTCCGCTTCCACTTCGATTTTTGCCGCGTCCTCCATGCGGATGGTAAGTTCATACCCGCGAAGCCTGATTTCTATCGGATCTCCCATCGGAGCCACTTTACGGATCACAACTCCCGTTCCGGGAATCAATCCCATATCTAAAAGCCGGCAGCGCAGCGCGCCTTCCCCGCCCACTTTCGTAATGACTGCCTCTTTTCCTACCGGTAACTCATTCAATGTCATAGACTGTCCTCTCTTGTTGATAATGATTCTCACTTTAGCAGTTCCATACTAATACCAGAACGCGGCAAAGTCAATGCCGGTCAAATTTTTTGACAAATTTTTTGTAACAGTGCAGCTTATGAGCTGAGCGCCCGATAATGAGCAAAAATAGCTGCGCAGCAGCGGAAAAGCGCCTCTGGCGCGGCTTTGCGAATGGCGCGGGCTGAACTGTTACAATTTTTCCCCGGATTCGCCATCGTAAAACAAAGGGGAAAAGACAAGAAAAGAAGGCATGCTTCATGCCTCCTTCAAAATATTCTTATCATATGCAGTTGTCAGGTAAATGCCCGCATCGCCCGGTCAATCTTTTCCGGTTCGTCCACAAATAATTTTAAAAGGCTTCCCGCAGTCCACACACAGGTGCGATGGAAATAAACCAAAAAGAACGTAAATGCGATTCCGAACAAAATACCGGTGAAAAGTCTTCTTAAATTGCCGCTTTCATACGGCGTCAGAAGCTGGAGAAATCCATCAAATATCATTGGTACCATCATCAGCAGTACCAGTGAAAAGCGCGGAACTCCAAACATCAGTACCAAGGGAATCCCAAGAAGAATTCCGACCAATTCCCCCGTACATCGCGCACAAATCGGGAACTGCTTTCCCCGAAAGAAAAAGGAGCGATCCGGTCTTGCATGACACCCAAAAAGAATTCTCAAAAACCTTCCCATAAACCTACATCAAAGCTGCGTATGTTCCCAGTCCGAGTACCATCATAAGAATATAGGAAATTACTGATATTACAACACCTACAATTGCACCGATTCCGGCAGCCTTTGCAGAATTCGGCTTATTTTCTCTCCATACCAAAAACAAAATCAAGCCGACAAGAGGAATGCAGCATCCCAGCAATCCCCATCCAAATCCACCTTTATCGTTCACATTTGTATTATTATCCATTTGAACTCCTCCTATTTTCTTTATAGAAAATAAACTTTATAAAATTTTTTTAAACTTTAACGCGTTAAATTAAAATCATTGTATCAAAACCGACACAGTTTGTCAATATTTTCACACTCTTGAGTTTCCGCAGAATTATCCCCACCAGGCAAATCTGCTGTATCCTGTTATCCACAACTTTCAATAAATGCCAAAAATATAAGGAATCCTGTTCCTTTTTGATGTAAAATTAAGCTGTCCAACAAAAACCTTACTAAACAAAAAAGAAGGAGGATTCCCTGTGGTTAATTTTACATCATTTACCTATCAAATGAAACGGGAAATTTTATCTTTTTCAAATAAAATTTCCAGAAAGCTTTCCAAACCGGATAAAAAGTTTTCCGCTGACATGACTTATGGCATCCTTGCATCAAACAGCTGCCTCCTTACCGACATCGTCGATCAGCTCCATGAGCAGACAAAGAAAGTCAATTCCGTCGAACGTCTTACCAGACATTTAAACAAGGGGACAGATCCCAATGCCCTGCGCTCTTATTTATTTCATATCCGCAAATGGGTGCCTGATCAGCCTGTTATCCATATCGATGACAGCGATATTACGAAACCGGATGGCATGAAATTTGAGTCTCTCGGACTTGTCAGGGATGGTTCTAAAAGTACTGCATCTAAAACCGTTTATGAAAAAGGCTATCATGTGACAGAAGCCTGTGTCCTTACCAAAAACAACCATCCCGTCAGCTTTTTCTCGGAAATCCATTCTTCCAAAGAAAAGCATTTTACCTCGATAAACGATATTACTTTTTCGGCTATGGAGCGTGGGGCAGCTCTCTTTAAAAAAGCAACCTTTGTCATGGACAGAGGTTATGATGACAACAAAATGTTCCTGAAACTCGATGAATTGAAACAGGACTATGTCATCCGGCTTACTGCGAAAAGAAAGCTTTTCTTCCACGGCAAATGGGTTCCTGCCACCCAGCTCAGGAATCAGCGGAAAGGGAAAATCAAAACGCCCCTTATTTACAAAGGCCAAAAGCACGATGCTTACCTTTCCCATGTCAAAGTACAGATCACTGCTTCAAAAAAGGACATCTATCTGGTGCTGGTTTATGGCATTACCGAACATCCCATGATGATTGCAACTAATAAGCAGATATGCTGCAAAGAAGATGTTGTAAATGTCGCAAAGACCTACTTTTCCAGATGGCGCATCGAAGAATATTTCCGCTCCAAAAAGCAGATGTTTCAGTTTGAAAACTTCCGCGTACGAAAACTTGCTGCAATCAATGCCTTAAATTTTTATATCACTCTGTGCATGGCGTTTCTGGCTTATATCTCCATGAAATCAGAAACCAGTGTCCTGAAGATGGCAATTATACAAAAAGCAAACCCTATCAAACAAAAAGTACATTTCAGCTATTACCGGCTGGCGAAAGGCATCTCCGGCATACTGTCGTATGCAAAAGAAGGCGTCAGACTCTGGTTCCGAACAAAGCGTCCGGCATACCATCAACTCTGCCTTAAGCTGACCGCTTAAACAGATAAAAGAACAGGTCTCCCAAAGCCCGGTTCCGGCGGGGCTTATTAAAGTGCCTCTATTCTCAACACTGCCATTCTGAAAATCTCAAAAAATCGGCAGATTGGTACTTTGGGTAGACATATCTATTTTTTTAGTGCAGTTTGCGGAAACTCAAGTTTCACACTACATTTTTCATGCAGCATGAAATATGCGGCATAAAAATGCCTTCTTTCCTTCTATGTTTATGCACAGAAAGCGAAATTAGAACATAATCTATGATGAGACCAAAATTTCAGAAAGGATCGAACATGAGAAATTATAATATGACGGGCAATATGCAACGCCCCTGCGGATGTGCTTCTTCGGAGCCCGCAGCCCGCAGTGCCTGCTTTGATAACGAATATGTTGTGGGTATGGCATACGTCCCGTGGCAGAACTTTTCGACTGTTTATGAACCGGACCGTGCCCTGGAAGCCGGCACCATCTTCCCGGAACTTGATAAACCATTTTTAGCGATAAGAGGAGGTATGTGCAGATGATGATCAGTCAAATGAACCAGGCACAGCTTCTGCACTGGATTGATATGGTAAGCTTTGCGGTCGTGGAAATCACGGAATATCTTGACACACATCCCTGTGACGAGGAAGCCATGAAATATTTCAACCATTACGCAGATTTAAGACGCACTGCCATGCGCGCTTACGCGGAGAAGTACGGACCGCTCACCATCGACACCGCAAACCCGGATAATTACTGGCAATGGGCATCTTCACCCTGGCCCTGGGAAGGAGGGAACTGTTAATGTGGAATTATGAAAAACGACTGCAATACCCGGTAAATATCACAAGGCCGAACGCCAAAATCGCGCAAATCATTATGAGCCAATACGGCGGGCCGGACGGCGAAATGGGGGCTTCCATGCGCTATCTGTCCCAACGTTACAGTATGCCAAACCGCAAGGTGGCTGGGGTTTTGACGGATATAGGAACGGAGGAATTGGCACATCTCGAAATGGTCGCGACCATCGTGCGCCAGCTCACCAAAGGCTTAAGTGCGGAAGAACTCGAAGCTGCCGGCTTTGCTCCGTATTACGTAGACCATACCGCAGGCATCTGGCCTCAGGCGGCCGGCGGTATTCCGTTTAACGCCTGCGAATTCCAGTCCAAGGGCGATGCCATTACCGATTTATTTGAGGATATGGCCGCAGAACAGAAAGCCCGCACCACCTACGACAATATCCTGCGCCTGGTAAAGGATCCGGAGGTAAGCGATCCCATCCGGTTTTTGCGTCAGCGTGAAATTGTCCATTTCCAGCGGTTCGGTGAAGGCCTCCGTCTCATCCAGGATGACCTTGACAGCAAAAACTTCTATATGTGCAACCCGGAATTTGACCCCGGCTGCGGAAAGCAGAGCGGCAAAAGCAACAGATAACGCAACAAAAAACGGCGCGCCTTTGGCTGTGCCGTTTTTTTGGCTTTAATCGTACAAGACTTCGCTCAAACGATTCATAGACTGTAAAATTTCCTCAATCTGGGGCTTCATGCCTCCAACCTTATCCACCATCCGTTCCGCTTCCTGCTTTAGCTCCTTCATTGCAGCCACATTATACTCAATACGGTCCCTGAGCTTCTGCCGCCTGTTTACCAGATTATGCTGGATTTCCACCATCTCTTTGTTATCAATCAGCGCCGCCGCCTGCGTCACCCATACGCGTGCGTCATAAAGGCGGTACTGCTCCAGCGCCCGGATAAGCCTGCCGTTAAAATACTCCAAATCCTCGTTGGTACGCTGATATTTTTCCCTTTCCTTCACCGCATCCATATAATACTCCCAGAGGCGGTTCAAATCCTCAGCTTTCCTGACATGATATTTTTCACATGCGTAATCAACGGCATTTGTCACATTGACATACTTGATTTTCACTTTATTCAGAAGTGTGATCGCCTTATTTGCGCTTTTCTCCGCCATCAGAATCTCGGTGTCATTCCGCAGCATTTTCAGATAATCGGCGCAGATGGCAATTGCCGTCACAAATATCAGCGTCATCCACGCATAGTAAACATCCAGACCGAAACCAAACTGTAAGAACAGCAGCACCACCGCCACGACAGCGGCAATCCCAATCAGAATATATAAAAGGTTCTTCAGCCCCTTCTGCTGATGGGAGAGATATTCGCGATGCAAAAGCCATCTTGACTTTTCCCGCTCCAGATACTTCATGTCCTTTTTGATGGTTTCCTGGTACAGCTCATTGGAGGCAAGACGCCGGATCACGGCCGGCATATCCTTTTCCTCCTGCTCCATCTGCGCAAACTGCGCGTCCGTAAGCCTCCGCGCCGAATTTAAAAACCCGTTCCGCGCCGAATTCAACTGGACAACATTTGCCGCCGTCTCCTCAATCTTTTTTCGCTCCTCCTCTGAAAGATTCTCAAGCTTTTGAATATCATTCAGATAAGCGGTCACCGCCCGGTATTCCGCCTTCTCATCCTCAATTTCCCGCGTGAGATCTATGACCTGCTCAAGCCGCTCAATCACATACTGCTCTACCTTTTCGGTATCCTCCAAATCCTTTTCCTTTAAAACTGCAGAATCCAGCTCCTCAAATAATTTTTCAAATTTCTTATTCCGTTTCAGCCTGTCAAATAACCGCATATTTTTCTTCCTTTTTACATATCACAATTCTTTCGGTACTCACATTTCCATTCCTCAAGCAAATCTCCCATTTGCTGCAGACCCGTCTCCCCTTTGGCACGTTCCGCAATCCATTGCCCAAACTCCCGGCTTTCCTTTGTCTCCCCTGCCGATTTGAGCGCTTCACAAAGCTCCCCGGCTTCGTCCTCGCTGACAAAACTGGCGGAAGCCTTTCTCTGAAATCCCCGCTCATCCCCTCCCAGGCGATATGCCGTCAGGCACTGCACAAGCGACTCCCGGTTCCGGTTTCTCTCATATGCGCGGCCGTAACACTCCGCTGCCTTATCAAACAAAAACAGACGCGCATACGCGGTGCCGAGATTGTGCCATACAGCCCCTGTCAACGCGGGCTCCTCCTCCTTTGCATCCTCCAGCAGTTTCCGGTACTCATAAATGCTGCGGATATACTTATGATGCTCCAGATAACGGTCGGCGCGGATTTTCCCGCACTCAAACTCCGATTTCTGCTCCATCTCCTGGAGTGTCCGACGAATCTTCCGCAGCGAATCCGAGCTGCAATAGCCGCAGGATAAGAGCAGGCAGAGGACAAACTCACTGAGCGTCCCACCGCTTTGCCGGATTTCCCGCAGTTTTTCCGCCGTATCGGAGAGGCCAAGCTCCTTCTCCACCCAGTCGCACAGCTCCTCCTGCATAAAATCCGGCCCGAGCAGATAAAGATTCTGCTCCACATAATAGCTTAATTCTTCCAGGGAATAGACATTCAGCGAAACCTCCTCGATATAATAGGGCATTGCCGCCAACGGCCCGCCGCACAAAATCAATTCGCCCATCCTTATAGTCCGCCTTTCTGCGAAAGGCACCAATGCGTCATGAAACGCATTGGCCAACTTTCGCTTTCTACTTTTTCTTCCTGCTGATATATTTGTCTTATAAGACCGACACACTACAGAACACGTCGAGGTGAGTGGCGGGGCTGTATAGCGGCGACCCCGCATTTTTATCTGTTGTCGGTCATCCGTTTAGGCATCAATGATTGGCGCATTTCCTTAGCCCGTACACTTATCTCTTCCAAAGTCGTCTCGATTTTGCCGGATGACCAGTCACTGTCTGTCTTATAACTATTTTTTCAGGAGGTTATCTGTTTTGCCCTTTAAAATCCTTAAACTCAATTGTTGTGGCCTTGATGTCCACAAAACCTGGATCTATGCCTGCATTGGCATTACCGATTCCAAACGCCGTACCGAATACAGGCAGGCCCGCTTCTCTTCCTTTTCCAAAGGTTTGAAGGAGCTGTGTGACTGGCTTGCAAAATACAACTGCAACGACGTCTGCATGGAATCTACCGGCAAGTATTGGATCCCCGTTTTCAATGTCCTGGAAAAGAATAACATCTGGGTTACCCTTTCCAATCCCAAATATACCAAGCCCCAGAAAGGCAATAAGACTGACCGCAAAGATGCCAGATGGATCTGTGACCTCTATATGTGTGGTATGGTCCAGCCTTCCTTTATCCCTCCTGCTGATATCCGTCAGTTAAGAGATCTGGTAAGATACCGTTTCAAACTCACCTGTATGATCACCAGTGAGAAGAATCGTGCGCATAACTGTCTTACTGTCTCCAATTTCAAGCTGGATGAAGTGTTTTCTGATATATTTGGTAAATCTTCCCGTTCCATTACAGAACAGATCCTGCAACACCCAGGGGAATCTTTTGATGTGGCTCCTTTTGTTGACCGCAGATGTAAAACTCCTGTTGAAGAAATACAAGCTGCTGTCGATGGTGCCATCTCGCCCGAACAGGCAGTGAAACTCAGACAGTGTCTCAACCACATCGACGAATTAGGAAAACACAAAGCAGAAATAGAACGGGAAATCTTTCGTCTCAGTGATAAATATGAAGATGCCCTCACTCTTATACGAACCATACCAGGGTTCGATAAGAACCCCATGACTGCAATCCAGGTCCTTTCTGAAATCGGAGGCGATATGTCTGTTTTCCCCACAGCTAAAAACCTCGTTTCATGGGCTGGATGCTGTCCCCGTAATGATCAAAGCAATCATAAAATCAAATCAACCAGGATTTCCCGTGCCGGTTCTTATTTTAAACCGGTTTTGGTACAGATTGCAAATGCTTTGATCAAATCAAAGAAACATCCTGAGTTTACTACCCGTTACCGGCGTATAAAAACACGCCGGGGGCATAAGAAAGCCATCATCGCCATCTGTCGTATGCTCCTGACCGCTATCTGGCACATACTCACAGATTTAAAGCCATATACTCCGGAAGGCTTTCTTAAGCAGCATCCTTTGAAGGAGTCAAAAGTGCTGACCACTTCGCAGGCACTTAATCTGCTGAAACAGAGAGGATATATCATCAAAGATGAGGCTGTTTCGGCTACCTGACCAGGGGGGATCAATATCACTTTTTTGAAGCCACCGAAAGATGGCTTATTTGTGTTGTCCTTTGGCTTTTCTTTATCCGCTACGCCCTTGTTTCACACTTCCCTCCTTCTAAATAAAAATGCTTCTTAGAATCTTTAAGCCATATTTTATATAGCTTCTCAGGCCCCTTCTATCATTTCCCCCACCCGCCTCAGTCTCAAGCCCTCTCAATTTTTACCATAGCATTCGAAATCAGAGCCTAAAATACCATCAAAGATCACGCCAACATACTAACGCCTAAGACTATTACTCTTCTTTTTTTCATAATATTCTACCTTTCCATTCACGTGAAGTAATTAAACTAGAGTTCCATACAGACATCTTAGCTTTATTAATTCCCTTTATAGTAATCATTTTTCCTCTTTTTCTTTTCCACAGAATATTTGTATATCACACTTAAATTTATCATAAAGGCCACCCGCATTTTCTGTTTGTCAAAAATTCCCTACATTTTGTCAAATTTTCCTATGTATTTCGATTGACATTTGTCACTATATGGTAACACACATATATATCCGAGTCTATAGCTAAAATTAATGGTTCTTTCCTGTGTTTGTTGAACAATAATTCCG